>PGZO01000068.1 GCA_002841375.1 Firmicutes bacterium HGW-Firmicutes-7
GTCATTTCTTGTGGTTTAGGCAGCCCTATTACTTCTAATATTGTAGGAGCCACATCAGCCAATTTCCCTCCATCTTTTAAGGTTGGCATCTCAGATCCTCCCTTAGGAGGTATTAAGATAAAGGGTACGAGATTTGTAGTATGACTGACACTTGGACTCCCATCAGAACTAACCATCTTTTCTAAGATTCCATGATCAGCTGTAATCATCGTCATATATCCTTGACTTCGGGATGCTTGTAAGGTTATTCCTAAATGCTTATCTATAGCTTCAGCACATTTTATATTAGCATGGCGATTATCCAGATGCCCAATTATATCTCCATTAGCAAAGTTGACTGCTATCAGAGCATGTTCTCCTTGATTAAGCAGTTTGCTGAGCTTTTGGGTAACCTTAGAGATGTTTAGCTCCGGTTTTTCTTCGAAAGAACCCCCCTTAGGAGAGGGAATTTCTATATCAACCTCCCCAGGGAAAAGCCTATTCTCCCCACCATTAAAAAAATATGTAACATGAGCAAACTTTTCGGATTCAGTTATCCTGGCCTGCTTCAATCCTGATTTACTAATAACTTCTCCCAGAGTATTCTTAAGGCTTACGGATTTGAATGCTAAAGGGAGGTTTTTGAACATCTCGTGATATAGTTTCATAATTACAAAATCAAGTTCTTTGAAATTCTTCGTAGAAAACTCATTAAAACTCTTGTCTACAAAGGCTCTGGTCAACTGAATCTCTCTTTCACCTCGACGGCAACAGAAGATTACTGCATCGCCATCCTTAACCTTTCCAATGGGTTTTCCCTGGCTATCAACTAAAACAACGGGTCCAAAATGATAATCGGTTAATCCTTGCTTATAAAACCTTTTTATAGATTCTATTATGGGTTTATCCTCTTGCGTTATTAACATTAAAAAATCCCTTTTTATTTTTTAGAAATTGCCCTCTGAGTTATGTCCAGAATTAGCTTATTTAAATTTCCTTCTAAAGCCAGCGGTATATTATCGATAAATACTACTCGTTTACCCTTGTTTAGAGCCAATTTAGCTGCAACATCAACCCCAGCGGCTTTTAACTCTACCAACATTGTATCAAAATTATAATTACTCGCATTGATATCTTCCCGGAGTATGGGACGATTAGAAAGTGAGGAACTGGCTCCCTCTACCTTACAAGAATATTTACTTTCCAGATACTCAATCAATTTGGATAATGATTTTTTGGGCGCAGTAGTTGCCAAAAATATCTTCTCTCCTGTTATATCTTCTAATGGTTTAGGCCGAAAAATCGTTTTGATAATCGGAATATCCTTAACCTTCTTTATGGCATCTACCATTTGTTGTATTTTTTCTTCATTGGCATCAGGAACCTCGCACATTGTTAGTATAACGAGATCGCTTTGTAAGATACGATAAGGGCCAAAATACCGCTGAATGTAATCCAGAGGTTGATGAGCCCCTACGATTAGAATAGTCTGATCTGTTTCCACGGGGGGGAAAGTGCTCCCACTACCCTCAAAGATAATAATATCCGGATTGAAGTTTTCCGCTAGCTCTTTTCCCTGAAGAACATTGCTTGTAAAGGGGATTCTACCACTCATCCCCCCTCCACACCTTCGGCAACCAATGGTAAGTACCCGTGCCATTAGAGCATCTTCAAAGTGATCTGAAGCAGCGTGCCTACCTTGTTCAGCCAGCTTAACAAGGCGTTCAGGAGAAAGATCGATTTTTTCCCCGTGCAGGATCTCCGGTTCCGCTGGTCCGCCACGCCCCATAGTCACGATACAAACTTTATAACTCTGCTTAAGCAATAAAGCGATATATCCTGCAACGGAGGTTTTTCCTATACGCTTTCCAGTACCAGCAACACTGAGACTGGGTAAAGCTACTTTCACCAACTTCGGTAGGGAAAAATCAAAATCTATTCCTTTATAACTTACCCCGGCATTGAGCAGGAGATTAGCAATCTCAAATCTCTCATAATAGCCGACTACTGGCTCATCTGAAAGGTCTACAGCCACATCTGGAGAAAACTTCTCGATGGCACTTCTGATCGCGCTATAAAGATTATCTTTTAGGATAACCGGGACTCCCAGTTTATTAAGATCCTCCATGTTTCCGATCTTCTCTGTTCCCCCCAAAAAGACTGCTCCCACAACTTTATATTGGCGAGCAAGAACCTCAAGTCCATCTTTAATTACTGGGAAGTAATGCTCCCCATCAACAAGTGCTATTGCTCTTTCCTTTTTCATTGTTTTTTCTCCTTTTTTTTTATGCAAAAATCTTATTTAGTTTATCTAGTTAAAAAGACAGCCTTTTTTACATGAA
>PGZO01000045.1 GCA_002841375.1 Firmicutes bacterium HGW-Firmicutes-7
CTGACAGTGTGATGTAACCTATACCCGAAAAATTGACTGTAAGTCAAAAAAAGGAACTGCTACACAACTTGCGTTGTGCAACAGCCCCTTCCTTCGTTAGGTTAAATTAATTTTTTAAGAATTAAGTTGCTTCTACTTATGAATTTAGTCATTGCATCAGGTGTTAAAGGTTTATGGCTTAACATAGCCAAGTCATAAATTTGTTCGCAGAATAGTTTGATATCTTCTTTTTTATCTTCATTTTCTTTGTGTTCAACAATATACTTAACAAGTTCATTTTTCTTGTTAAGAAGGAGTGTTTCTTCTGTTTTAAACATACTTGGATCCATTCCATACATGCTGTACATTTTAGACATTTCTTGCATTCTTCGTGATTCTTCAGGCAAAATAATCATTGCTGATATTTCTTCAGCCTTAAGGTTTTCAATTTTTACGTTTAATTCAGCCTTGCCTAAAGAAGCTTTAAATATCTTTTCAAGGTCTTCAAGAAGTGCTTTGTCTTCTTCCTCATTAACAACTTCTGAACTATCTTTCATTGTTTCCGTAAGGTCTGCATCAATTCTAACAAATTTGATATTGGCCTCTTTCATTTCTAGATGAGAAATAAAAGGTTGATCTATATTATGTTCAAGGATAACAGCTTCCATATCATGGTCTTTAAACATTTTAATATATTGAGCTTGTTGCTTTTCATCGGTTACATAATAAATTTTATTTTCATGTTTATCTTTGTTTCTTTCAAGGTACTCAGATAAAGTTGAATGCCCTTCTGTAGTAGATTTGTAAAGCATAATATCTTTGAGTTTATCGTAGAAGGTTTCATCTTTTAAGCAACCAAATTTAATAAATGGATTAATATCCCCCCAGAAGTTTTCATAAGCTGGTTTATCAGTGTTAAATAGAGAATTAAGCTTATCAGCAACCTTTTTGGAAATATAGCCAGAGATTTTCTTAACAAAACCATCATTTTGTAAAAAGCTTCTTGAAACATTCAAAGGTAAATCAGGACAATCAATAACCCCCTTTAATAACAGTAAGAATTCAGGGATTACTTCCTTAATATTATCGGCAACAAAAACTTGGTTGTTATAAAGCTTAATTTGTCCCTCCATGTTATCAAACTCATGGTTAAAACGAGGGAAGTATAAAATACCTTTTAGATTAAATGGATAATCCATATTTAAATGAATCCAAAATAGTGGTTCTTTAAAATCCATAAAGGTTTTTCTGTAAAATTCCTTATATTCATCATCACTACATTCATTAGGTTTTTTAGTATATAGTGGGGTAGTTGTATTAAGTGGTTTTGGTTCTTCAACAATAAGATTTCCTTCATCATCTTTTTTAGGTTCTGTATTTGGATTAGATAAATATATTTCATAGGGCATAAAGGAGCAATATTTTTCTATGGTTGATCGAACAGTATATTCGTTTAAGAACTCTTTTCCATCGTCTCCAATGTATAAAATGATTTCAGTACCACGTTGCTCACGAGTACCCTTCTCCATTTCAAAATCGGTACCACCTTCACAGGTCCATTTTACTGGAGTATAATCTTCTTTATAGGATTTCGTATTGATTTCTACTCTATCAGCAACCATAAAAGCAGAATAGAATCCAAGACCAAAGTGGCCAATAATTTGATCATCATTTGCCTTATCTTTATATTGATTTAAGAAATCTTCTGCACCTGAAAAGGCTATTTGATTAATATATTTTTTTATTTCATCATCTGTCATACCAAGGCCGTTATCAACAAAAGATAATGTGTTGTTTTTGTCATCAACAATTACTTCAATCTTGTAAGCTGTGTCTTCACTAATGCTTACTTCTCCTAAGGTATTTAATTTGTTTAGCTTTGTTATCGCATCACAAGCATTAGAAATTAATTCTCTAATGAAAATGTCATGGTCTGAATATAGCCATTTTTTAATAATTGGGAATATGTTCTCGCTGTGGATGGATAAGCTACCTTTTTCTTTACTCATTTTTAATAAAACCTCCTTAATTAATTGCAAATTTTCTGAGACTATAGTCTTCTTTAAAAGTATAATACAACTTGATAGCCTACTTGTCAAGAAAAAATTAGCACTCACACCGAAGGAGTGCTAACAAAACCTTGAGCGTATTAGCGCTAGAGTTATATGTATGTTGTTACGAGATAATGAGGATATCGTTTTTCGAAAAGAAACGAAGAATTGAATCATCGTAATAATTTTCTATTGATTTATCAAGGGAAAATAGCTTGTAATTAATACCTGTAACGATCTTAAGACCACTAGCATCAAAGATGATATTTAAGTAAAAACCATTAACATCTTCAGGTTGATAAACAGAGCTGCTTTTATTTACAAGATTTAACTTGCTTTTTTGAGATACCACAAAGACGATTTTCATTGTAGAGGGGGTTTTGTTTCCTTTAATGATTGAAAAAACAGTTCCCTTTAATTCAGACCATTTGATATACTTTTGATCATTTAACAACTCTTTTTCTAGGCTATCATAAAACTGTAGTTGGAGCGCTCCATCAATCGTATAGCTAATGCCTTGCTGAAGGTCAACAGAGACGACCTCAAATTCATCAAAGGTCACATCTTTAAAGAGCTTGTTCATAAAATTCTTAACATCTTCTACTTGTAGTGCAATCACTTTATCACCAACTTTTCAATAGCATCTAGTATTATATTACATAAAGTACTTTAAACATGCAACTTATTTTTAATCTAACGAACTTGAATATATTGTATCATAGCATGTCTTTAGCTAGGTAAGTACCATTCTAATATTTATACAATTATGCTTTACAGGTGCAAATATTGGGTAATATATGGTATACTATTTTTATTTATTTGGAGATGAGATGAAAAAGCTAACGAGAGATTTTTATAATCAAGATACAATTTTAGTCGCTAAGCAATTATTGGGGAAAACATTAATCCATGTAATTGATGAAGGGGAAATACGTTGTAAAATTACAGATGTCGAAGCTTACACAGGTGTTAATGATCGTGCATGTCATTCATTTGGAGGAAGAAGAACAAATAGGACTGAAATTCTATGGGGTGAAGCAGGGCATGCATATATTTACTTGATTTATGGAATGTATTATATGTTAAATATAGTAGCAGAAAATGAAGGAAGTCCCTGCGCTGTTTTATTAAGAGGTGTAGCGCCAGAGAGTCCATTAGATATAATCAGCATCAATAGGTATCAAAAGCTTTATCATCAACTGACAAAAAGGCAAATTACTGACATAGCAAATGGGCCAGGCAAAGTGTGCAAAGCGCTTAATTTAAATAAAAGCCATAATGGATTGGATTTGTTAGGGGGCGAGTTATATATAATTGATGCGCCACCTATTGACGAGGCGTTCATTCATTCTGGTAAGCGGATTAATATAGATTATGCGGAGGAAGCAAAAGATTATTTATATCGGTTTTATCTGCAACAATAATATATATGCTAAATTGTAATGGAGGATTTAAAGATGAAACAGAAAATTACCAAGGATTTTTTAGCGTTTCTTGAAAAGGCAACAACACCCTATCAAACAGTATTAGAATATGAAAGACGCCTAATCAATGCTGGATTTGTACGATTGAATATGGAAGAAAGTTGGAGTATGAGTCCAATGGGCAGATATTATGTTATTCCATATGATTCGGTTCTTGTAGCGTTCACGGTTGCGAATGAAATGCATAATTTAGATAGAATTAAAATTATTGCATCTCATAATGATAGTCCTTGTTTTAAGATTAAGCCTAATCCGGAAATGTTAGATGGAAATATTCTTAAACTAAACACAGAGGTCTATGGAGGCCCTATACTAAACACCTGGATGGATCGTACGCTGTCTATTGCAGGTAAGGTTGGATTAAAGTCCCAAGATCTTTTTCAACCATGCATTCGTTATGTTGATTTGAATAAGATATTATTAACCATACCGAATATCGCCATTCATATGAATAAAAAAGTAAATGAGGGACTTGAGTTGAATCGACAAGTAGATCTTCTACCGGTTTTAGGACTTTGGGATAAAGATAATAATAAGAAAGATTACCTAATTCAGTTAATTTCTGAAGCCCTTTTGGTTCAGCCGACGGATATACTTGACTTTGACTTATATTTATATATTGCGGAAAAAGGAGCTGTTATAGGTGCAGATGAGCAATTGATTTCTGCGCCAAGATTGGATAATCTAGCAATGGTATATACAAGCTTTGAAGCACTTATTAATTCAAGGAATATGAATGGAATTCAAATGGCAGTGTGCTTTAATCATGAAGAAATAGGAAGCACAACTTTAGAAGGAGCTGATTCTAGTCTTCTTTCTATTATTACGCAAAGAATTATGATGGCCTTTAATAGATCAACCGAACAATTTTATAGAATACTAAACAATTCCTTTATGATATCGGCTGATGGCGCACATGGAACACATCCTAATGCCCCTGAAAAAGGAGATCCAACGAACGAAGTGCGATTAAACGAAGGCGTTACGATAAAAAGTAGCGCTAAAAAACACTATTCTACGGATTGTGAATCAGCAGCAGTATTCTTACAGCTATGCGAAAAGGCAGGGATTAAGGTTCAGCGGTTCGTTAATCGGTCGGACCTAGTCGGAGGGAAGACTTTAGGCCCTATTACAAGCAAGTATTTGCCAATTAGAACAGTCGATGTGGGTATACCTATGTGGGCAATGCACTCTGCCAGAGAGGTAATTGGAATTGATGATTTTGTGGATAGTTTGAGTGTATTTAAGTTGTTTTATAATAGTTGAGCGGTGAGATGAAATCAAATGGAGTATCAAAAAGCAGAGAGAGTTAACCTAATAAACGTGGAGGTTATTTATCATTGATTTGCTATTGATACTCCTTTTGCTGTGCTAATTAAGCATAATGTATACCGATATCTGCACCTATGACACCAATTATTTTTTTTGAGGTGTCGTAGATTGGTAAGCTTATTGTGATGCAAGAGTGTTTTGAAATTGCTGATATATAAATATCAGAGACGTAAGTAGTGCCTTTTATACTTTCATTAAACCAGTTCCTGACTGTGGCATTCGTAATACCAGCTGGAGGGTTGGAATAGATAAAATTACCCCTCAAGTCATTGGTCCAAATAGCTTCGATTTGCTTGGAACTGGATAGAACTAGGTCAAGTATTTTTTTGTGAGATTTGATATCTACACTTTTTAAGCAAGTATTATCCTTTAAAAGGTCGTCTAGTTGTTCAATTAAGTCAGAGACTTGTTTTTTTATTTTATCAGTTGCATCAGATAATAAATCAATTTGAATTTTACCTGTAAGGGCATGTAAGCTTCTTGACGTGTCCTTTAGATTTACTTCAAGCTTGGAAATATTATTTGTTTTTTCATAAAGTGTATTAATATGAGAAGTAATGCGCTCAATCTCTGTAGCGACAAGAGAAGAGGAGGTAGAACTTTCTGATATAGTGGAGTTCAGTGTATCAAACAATTTAAGATTAGCGTCTATTTTTTTGCGCATTCCATGGATATGTTCGTCTACGTCTGAGTAGGTTTCATCGATCTTTTTAAGACCTTGTTGGATAATTGTCGTATTTTCAACAGCTGTTGAGACGCTGGTCTGAGTAAGGTTTGATTGTTCTATAACATTGTTAATGTCGTAATCAATTTCTCCAATAATGGCCGATATTTGGTCGACAGAATGTGAGCTGTTTTGTGCCAATGTTCTAATTTGATTTGCTACTACCGAAAATCCTGCACCAGCTTCCCCTGCACGGGCAGACTCAATGGAAGCATTGAGGGATAACAATTGTGTTTGCTTATAAAAGTGCTGAACAGTTTTAAGTATTTCAGATATCTTTGTGGTTGAACCAAATAACTTGTTTATGTAGGTCATAGAGGCTTGACTTGTAATAGATATGTTTTCTATTAACTCAATGATTTTTACGATTGAATCAAGTTGAGAGGAGATGATTTCTTTGGAATGAGTACTAGAGGTTTGTAGTGTACGAGCATATTGTTGTAATGCTTCAGTGTTTTCAGCCATTTCCTTTGAAATACTTACACTCTCGGAAACATTTGCATAGCTTCTTTCATTGGCTAGCATTAGATTTTCCGAGCTTTCAAAAATTTGCTCAGAAAGTTCTTTTTGATTTATTAATACACTACTAATTTCTTTTGTTGAGGAATCAATTTGTGAGGATACGACTTGCATTTCAAAAATATGTGAAAGTATTTGCTTTTGTAAATCTTCAAATGACGATGCAATGGTACTGAGATTTAATCGATATTCATGAGGCTTCATTTCTTCGAAGTAATTGCCACTTGCTATAGAAGTTGTTTTTTCAGTTAATGCCTTAATAGATTTTTTCATATTATTATGCCCCTTTCTTGGAATGAAGTAATTAGATTTAGCGTGACGAGTTTTTATTTACCGGTTTATTTAATTAAAAAGAAGTAAACAAAAAAAGAGCAGATGCACCCCAGTGGGTACAAAAGCTCCATCGCCATTTGTGTATAGTTATGATACTATATAAGGAAATAAAAGTCAATCGAATCCATAAAAAAATAGGACTTATCGACTTAGAAGGCTTGCATTTTAAATTAAAAAGATATATGATAGTTTTGTTGAAAGGTGGTTTATTATGGGATTTCGTCTAGTATTATATTTAAGCATTTTAGCTATTGGCATATTCATTGGATATAAAGAAATTTCACATAAAAAATTGTTGGCAAGGCTGAACCACTTGCAAATGGGGGCGCTTATTGCCTTATTATTTGTTATGGGCATAAGAATTGGAGCTGATCAGAGTGTAGTTAATGTATTAGGCACACTTGGGATTCAAGCTTTTGTACTTGCTAGTTTTTCTGTATTAACGAGTGTACTAGCAGTATATATAATTAGAAAAGTAATGCATTTTAATAAGAAAGGCGAAAGACAATGACATTTATTCTTATTATTACTGTTGTACTTGGTGTATTCGTCGGGTATGGGCTGTTTCCAAGTACTTGGTTTAATGCAACTGACTATATAATGGATGGTGGATTATGTTTACTGCTATTATTGGTTGGAATAGATATTGGAAAGCAAAAGAATGTTCTATTGGAAATTAAGAAAATGGGATTATCAATTGTATTTGTGCCAATAATGATTGCGGCTGGAAGTATTTTCGGAGCGCTTATTGGTGGGGCTATTATTGGATTACCAATTCATGAGGCTGGAGCAGTTGGAGCTGGTTTTGGTTGGTATTCTTTATCCGCAGTGATTTTATCGGATTACTCCGCGCAGTTATCTGCACTAGCATTTTTGACCAATGTTATAAGAGAACTACTGGCCATTGTCAGTATACCTTTTGTTGCGAAATGGGCTGGATATATGGAAGCAGTCGCGCCAGCAGGTGCAACAGCGATGGATACAACATTACCAATCATTACGAAGTATACAGATTCTAAGATTGCTGTAATGGCATTTGTTTCGGGTGCAATTTTGTCGTCTCTTGTACCGTTGCTTGTGCCTTTAATCATTGGTTTATAGACAGTAGGAGGTGGTAGCTTGGAAAAACGAATTGGATTTTTTGAAATGTATTATGTATTCTTTAAAGTTGGATTATTAACAATTGGTGGGGGGTATGCTATGCTTCCTACTATGGAAAAAGAAATGGTAGAAGGTAAGATGTGGCTGGATCATGAGCTGCTAATTAACAGATTTGCCTTAGCCCAATCTATTCCAGGGATTATTGCAGTTAATACATCTGTATTATTAGGATATAAGTTGGATAATATAAGAGGGGCAATCGCCGCGTGCTTAGGTGTGATTTCGCCCTCCATCGTAATCATTTTGATTATAGCAAATGGATATGAAAAATTTGCGCAAAATGCACATATTGCAAATTTTTTGAAAGGCGTAAGAATTGCAGTTCTTGCACTACTCATTGCAACATTAATAAATCTAATCAAAAAATCTATTAAAGATTATTGGGGTGTTGGTTTAGCCCTTATTTCATTTATTGTAATTAGCTTTTTAAAGGTGTCGCCAATTATAGTAATTATAGTGGGCGTAGTTGTTAGTATATTGATTTATTATAAGAGAGGTCAAGATCATGACGCAAGTACTTCTTAAATTATTTGTTGAATTTTTTAGCTTAGGGATATTTAGCTATGGTGGAGGACTTGCCATTTTGGTGTTACTACAAGAAAAGGCAATAGAACTTAGGTGGCTTACTCAAGCTCAGTTTGCTGATATTGTAGCGATTTCTCAATCAACGCCAGGGCCGATTGCAATTAACCTTGCGACTTTTGTTGGTTATACACAAGGTAGCATTCTTGGATCGTTTATAGCTTCTATAGCAGTGATTTTACCAGGTACGATCATATCAATTATTGTGGCAAAATTTATGGATAAATTTAATGAAAAACCTGTTGTTAAAGCTATATTAAAAGGTTTAAGGGCTATTGTAATTGGTATGATTGCTACGGCAATTTTAAATATCGCGTATGTATCTATTGTTAATATTGATGCTTATTTAGTTACTCGTTATTTTTGGGATTTAGTAGAGTTAAAATCTTTAATTGTTTTTAGTATCTTGATATTTTTATCTATAAAATTTAAGAAACATCCAATTTATTATATCGTACCGGCAGGTATTATTGGGTTGTTTTTATGGTAATAAAAAGGAGGATTTTTTATGCAGTACTGTTTAGATGTACATACTCATACGATAGCTAGTGGTCACGCGTATAGTAGTCTTCAAGAAATGGTTGCTATGGCAAAGCAAAAAGGCTTAGAGCTAGTGGGTATTTCAGATCATGCACCAGGTATGCCTGGAAGCACATATATTTACTATTTTCAAAACTTAAGAGTAGTGCCAAAAGAAATAGATGGCGTTAAGGTTTTAAAAGGTGTTGAGGCGAATATCATTGATTATCAAGGAAGGATAGATATGAGTGTCAATGAATTAAAACAGCTTGACTATGTGATCGCAAGTATGCATCCGCCATGTATTAAAGCTTCAACTAAAAGAAATAATACCCGAGCGCTTATTAAGACAATGGAAAATCAATATGTTAATATTATTGGACATCCAGATGATAGCAGATATCCGATGGATTATGAGGAAATAGTTGTTGCCGCCAAGGAGAATAATGTGTTACTAGAAATTAATAATGCATCCCTTAATCCAATCGGCTTTAGAGGCAATGCAGTGGTTGCCACAAGACAGATATTAGCGTTATGTATGCGGTTCAATCATCCAGTTATTCTTGGGAGCGATGCGCATATATCTTATGATGTTGGTAATTTTGAATATTGTTTACCTGTCCTTGCAGAGATTGAATTTCCTAAGGAGTTAATTGTGAATAGGTCAACGGAGGCATTATTGAAATTTTTAGCGTATAAAAAAACATTATAGTTATTATGTATCCCTGTTTGGTATAATTCATAAAATAGTTCTTTACGTTAGCGCTCTAAAATGTTAATATCATCTTATATGAGAAATTAATTGGGGTGCGAATAGAAATATAGGTAAAGGAGTTGTGAAAATGAGCAAGAATATAAAGAGTCACGAAATAGATAAGCTTTTTGAAGTAATTTTAACGCTAGAGAACGTTAAGGAGTGTTATGATTTTTTTGAAGATATTTGTACAGTAAATGAGTTGCATGCATTAGCTCAGAGATTGCACGTAGCGAAGATGCTTAGAGAACAAAACACCTATTTAGAAATTGCTGAAAAAACAGGTGCTTCGACTGCAACAATCAGTAGAGTTAATCGTTCATTGAATTATGGGAACGATGGATATGATATGGTGTTTTCAAGAGTTTAGAAGTTGAATGGAATATGGAATGTTTTGATGAGCTGCTTTTAGATTGAGGTGGCTTATTTTTTTTGGATTGTGGGTGGTAAAGAATTGTAAGACGGTCAGTATTTTATTGGGACGTTGGTTCTTGCAATTATGATATGGGGGGCACTCTACCCACAAGTTGCGCGTCCATGCGCAAATTGTGGGCCACTCGCTCCTGCACGTTTAGAATGCCCCCCATATCATAATTGCGGATATTAATCTTAATTATTCCATAAAATACTTCTGTAAAGAAAAGGGTATAAAAAAATGCTGATTAGAGATTGAATAAGCTTATACGGTGTAAGAAAAAGTATTTTGGTAACACTATTGTAAGAAATTGTGATTGAGGATACAGAAAACAAGGTTAAAATATGGTATAGTAGCAATAACTGAAAGGAACTTATGTTGTTTAAGGGTTGCTTTTAAAATGGAATAGAATGATTGGAGGTATTTATATGAGTTATAAAATAACAGATAAAGTGACATGGGTAGGTAAGATTGATTGGGAGCTAGAATCTTTTCACGGAGAAGAGTACTCCACACATAAGGGGACTTCTTATAATTCTTATTTAATTAAGGATGAGAAGACGGTTTTGATTGATACGGTTTGGGAACCTTTTTCAAAGGAATTTATTACGAACTTAAAAAAAGAAGTAGACCTTACTACAATTGACTATATTGTTTTAAATCATGCTGAGATTGATCATAGTGGCGCAATGTTAGAGTTAATGAGAGAGATACCTAATACGCCTATTTATTGTACGAAGAATGGTGTTAAGAGTTTGAAGGGGCACTATCATCAAGATTGGAATTTTATTGAAGTTAAGACAGGTGATACTTTAGATATTGGGAAAAATAAGCTTGTTTTTGTTGAGGCGAGAATGCTTCACTGGCCAGATTCTATGTTTGTTTATTTGACTGGTGAAAATATCTTATTTAGTAACGATGCTTTTGGTCAACATTATGCTTCGGAGATGATGTTTAATGATGAAGTAGACCAAACAGAGCTTTACAATGAAGCTATCAAGTACTATGCGAATATATTAACACCATTTAGTAAGTTTGTTGTAAAGAAAATAGAAGAGGTGGTAAGTTTTAATCTTCCTGTTGACATGATCTGTCCAAGTCATGGTATAATATGGAGAGAGAATCCTTTGCAAATTGTAAATTACTATATGGACTGGGCGAAGGATTATCAAGAAAATCAAATCACCATTATATACGATACGATGTGGAAAGGTACGCGTAGAATGGCAGAAGCTATCGCAGAAGGTATTAAGTCAGTAGATCAAGCGGTAGAGATTAAGCTTCATCACTCGGGAAAACATGATAAGAATGACATTATTACGGATGTATTTAAATCTAAAATGGTTGTATTTGGATCGCCGACCATCAATAAAGGCATTGCCTCATCTTTACCTTTGATTTTTGAAATGATGAAAGGGCTTGAGTTTAAGAATAAGAAAGGTGCAGCATTTGGTACTTATGGTTGGAGTGGTGAATCTGTAAAAGTGATAAACCAAGAGCTTGAAAAGGCAGGATTAACAGTTGTTAATGAAGGCATTAAAGCCCTATGGAATCCAGATGAAGAAGCGTTAGAAAAGTGTAGAGAGTTCGGCAAAACTCTAGCAGATTGTTAAGGGTTTTACGATTCCTAAATAAAAAATAAAGAGGAGGAATTTAAGATGGACAAATATGTATGTTTAGTATGTGGTTATGTTTATGACCCAGCAGAAGGAGATCCAGATGGTGGAATAGCTCCAGGAACTAGTTTTGCAGATATTCCGGATGATTGGGTTTGCCCACTTTGCGGAGTCTCAAAGGATGAATTTGAAAAAGTTGAATAAATAAAAAATTAAGGGGCTGTTGCACAATGCAAGTTGTGTAGCAGTTCCTTTTTTTGAATTACAGTCAATTTTTCGGGTATAGGTTACATCACACTGTCAGACTAAAGGGGATTCATTCTGCCCTTCCGTTGCACGTCCTGTGCAAAGTCGGGCGCTT
>PGZO01000017.1 GCA_002841375.1 Firmicutes bacterium HGW-Firmicutes-7
CCTTTAGTCTGACAGTGTGATGTAACCTATACCCGAAAAATTGACTGTAAGTCCAAAAAAGGAACTGCTACACAACTTGCGTTGTGCAACAGCCCCTTTGCTTATTGCAATAATAACATATAAATAAAATGGCTTTCAAAATGGCTGTCAAGCATTAGGACAAAGCGTATTAAACCCTTGGTTATCAACACAAGAGAAGGGACTCGTTCTATAGAGGTATATATTTGAATAGGTTCTTTTGGGCGATTTTTTTGACTGCGGGTGCTCAGACGCCCAAGGCTTTTCTAGTTGCAAAATAATTTTATAGGATGTTTCCATTTCCATGGTGATTTCCGTTCATTTCCGTTTTATGAAATAAGGCTGAAAAAGAGGGTAATGCAGAGAAAATTAAGCCGCATTTAAGTGCAACAGAAAAAAACAGTGATTAAGAATAAATATGCAAATGAAAGTGAGGTAATTACGTGAGCTACAATGCAATGAAGCTAAATAGTATTAGAAAAAACGATCTAGAAAAGTGTTAGCTGATATAAAAAAATAAAAATAATCTTTGAAAAATATGAAAAAGAACAACCCCGAAGTATTGAAGAAGTAGCTTTAATCCAATACATAAAGACTCAAAACCAAAAAAATACAGCGGAGTATATGAATGATCAAGGGTACAATTTAAAAACCGATACATGTTTCAAGACAAAAAAGTATGAATCTAAGGAAATTTCTGAATTAATTAAAGCTCCTTATAATCAAATAAATGCAAGAGAAGTTATCCATTGTTTAGCGAAGCACATTTATTATTTTAATAAAGGTGAAAAAGGGTACAAGGCACTCATTAATGAGATGGAAAGAACTGAAAAAAGGATGGGATTGTAATGGCCAAAGTTGATCCTATAAGAGATTTAAACCTATTAAAAGACATTTTAAATAATCTAAGAGAAACCAATATGAGAAATTATATTATGTTCTCTATGGGTGTACATACTGGGCTAAGGATAAGCGATATACTAACATTCAAGATAGGGGATGTATTAAACCGAGATAAAGTAATCATAAAAGAAAAGAAGACTCAAAAGCCTAAAGAGTTTTCCCTTAATAAGAGACTCCAAAAGGATATTAAAGAATATGCAGCTGGAAAATATAATGCCGAATATTTAATAAAATCTAGGACTGGTTTCAATAGTCCAATAACTAGAAACCAAGCTTATCAGATCATACAGAATGTTTCCAAAGAATTTAAAATTGAGAATGTGGGAACCCATACATTAAGAAAAACATTTGCATATCATTACTACATGAAAACAAAAGATATAGCGGAGCTTCAAACGATATTAAATCATGCAAATCAAGCAGATACGCTAATGTATATTGGGATATTACAAGAAAAAATAAACAAGAATACATCTGATTTTGATTTGTTTTAAAAATTAGTTAGAAAAATATTGATATAATAAAAATAACCTTGGGTCTAGTTATAGAATAAGGTATAATTTTTAGGATTTACTTGTCATATGTGACGTTATGATATAGTATAATATTGTACTTTATGTACTTTCTTAACAACATGATGCAACTTGAAATCCCATTATTTGAGGATAGTGTGGTGAGAGGAGAAGTATTTTATGCTTACATTTTTAGGAGCAATAGTTACTAGCCTAAGTTTGAATATCGCTACAAGCTTGATTTGGGATGGAAAAATTAAACGTGATAATAAAGAACTTATTGAAAAAATCAAACTTCAAATTAGCGAATTTAATCGGAACTATGATAACACAGAAGTAGATACAAACGCTTTTAAAGAGTTTTTTGATTCATCTGATGTTATAGATAAAATATATACTAGAGTTTTTAAGACTTATATGGTAGATGCAACATCAATATACGATTTTAAAAAGGATATTGTTACATATGCTGTAGATGAGATAAATGAATTTTACTCACAGTATAATAGAAGCATACAAGATGAAACTGTATTTTTTGAATATTTTTCTGACTTAGTGGACGCTTTACTAATTATTAGAGAATCTTTGCTAACTCTTAAAGATTCGATTCAATTAGCTATAATAACTGAAAAGATTGATATTACAAAACTTGAACTTATGGAAGAAATGAAAGCTGAATTTGAAAAGATGAGGGAAGATAATGTTTTTGCTGAGGATAGAATAAATAGGATAATAGATTTGGTTAGTCTTTATAGATTTTCTGAAGCAGAGAAAGAAATTTCTGAAATACTTGAGGCGCAAACCCAACTAAGCAAATCGCAAAGAGAATTAGTTTATTATCAGAGGGCGAGAATTTTTATAAATACGGGAAGACATTCAGAGCTAGAAATGGTATCAATGAAAATCAAAGGTATAAATAATAGTTCGAAATTTATTTCTGAAATTAATTATCATATAGCATGTGCAAGAAGAGATGATAAGTTATTATATGAGGTACTTGATAACTTCAAAGTACATAAATATTCAGCTGATAAGATATTTTTAAAACATACTAATTTTATTATGTTATCAGGGGATTTTCATAAAGTTATTGAAATGATTACTGACGGAGGCGCGTTAAAAGAAGAATTACTTGAGTATCCAGAAGCACACTTTTATTTTGGCAATGTATTTTTTAATAAGGGTGAATTTGAAAAGGCATATGAACAATTTAATATTGCATTTGAATTAGATAAGAATATTATTTATAAGTACAATTCGCTTATTTCTTTTTTTTATTATATTTTTAATAACAAGAATTTTATATCAGGCACGAAAGAATTTTTTGATCTAGTTAAAAGCACTATTGATGAGCTGAAAGAAATAAAATATTTAATAGAATATCTTCCAGAAGAAAATATTGTTGGTTATTGGATATCAGTAATAAATCTAATTTCATTGGTTGATCCAAAACAAGCCCTATATGAAATTACTGAAATTGATAGAAAGTTAGATAGTAATAGATTAATAAAAAGTATAAAAGCAGATGTTTATTTTAAGAATTATATGGATAATGAAGCTAAAGAAATTCTAGAAGAATTATTGGATGATATACCAGTTAATATCATAAATTTATTTACTATTTACACTAAAGAAGAAAATTGGCATGGCATAATTTCAAAATTCGAACAAATAGTTGACCAAGAATGTAAAAAACATCCTAGAATTATTATACTATATATTAAAGCTCAAAATATAATTAATGGGTATAAAAGTGTACGTGAGGATATTATTCGATTTTTTGAAATTTACAGCACTGAAATAGTATATACTAGAGATGCGCTTTCAATAGTTTTAGAAAATAGAGATTCTGAATCATTCACAATAATATTTGATTACATAAAATTAAACAAAAATGAAATGTATGATTATGAATTGAAATTACATGCAGAAGTTTTAAATAAATACAGGAAGTTTGAAGAATCTAGAAATTTAATTGAAAATAAAATTCAAGAAAATGAATCGCTGCTAAATATATATATTCAGTCATTCGAAGAACTTGATGAACGATCGGAATATACCAGATATGCATACGAAAAAGTTAAGTTTTTTTTTGATAATGGGTGTAGATACAAAAATTTATTGAAATTTAAAATACAATTAGAAATTTTATTAAAGATGCCAAGAAAAGTAATATCAACACTTGAAGAATATAGAAAAAAATATGGAAGTGATGAATACTTTGCTTATCACTATGTTTTATACAAGTTAGAAAAAAATGAGTATGAAGGAATTGAAAACGAGGCTGAATGTTTATTAAGCTCTCAAAATACTTCTCTTCATCACCTTGTTGCTGTTCTTAGAGCTAACCAAGGAAATTGGGAAGAGGCTAAGAGACTTGCATTAAGAGCCTTGTATCTTTCACATGAAAATTTAGGAAAAGAAAACTTAATAAATTATATATCAATATTTTTGTCAAATATTGATAAGGAACAAGATGAAAATACCGTAGATAGTGCAATTTTAAATTCTGTTATAACATTAAAGCGTAATGATAAAGTAAGAAATATAGCAATCCATAATAGTAACATTATAAATGAATCAGGAGAAGTGAAATTTGATTGTGAGAATTTTGGCTCCAATGATTCAATAAGCCTTATTTTATTATCATTAGGAACTAAAGGGGAAAAAATTAAGATTGATGAAGAAGAATATGAAGTTATAAATATAGGGAATTTATATGCATATTTCCTTAATTTTTGTTATTCAAAATTGCTTGCAGACTTTCCAGACAATGGATATTTGATTACTAATACCATTCAAATAAACGATGAGGATCCCCTTGTAGAAATGAAAGAAACAATGGCATCGCTTAATGAAAACAAGTATAAACAATTAGAAATGTATAATTTTGGAGTTGAGATTGGATTACCAATTTCTTACTTATCAGGCAAAAATATCGACAGTTATTCTGAGATGATAATTTCTCTTTTAAATCATAAGAATCAATATCTTTATGCTGGCGAAATATCCTTGTATAAAAACAAGAAGTATATTCTTTCATTAAGTGCTATTGTTATTTTAGCTACTTTTGGATTACTAGATAAAATTGAACGTATAAAACAAAAATGTATGATAACTTGTGATGTTGAAAAGAGTATTAAAAAAGGTATGAAAGAATCTCAGAAACATGCAAAAATAAACTCGGCAATTATGACACTAAATGAAGATGGCAATTTGAGTGGCTATTTTTACAATGAAAAAGATAAGTGGAATAAAAAAATATTTTGGACAAATATCTTTCATGCAATATCAAAAATTAATAAAGTTGAAGTTGAAATTGATGATAATAAAATGTATGAAATTCTGGCTGAATATATACTTGATGAGGATTTGTCATCTATTGAATTAAGTAAAAAAAATGGGGAAATACTTGTTTGCGATGACTTATTTATTAGGAAACTGCATCACACTGTTACTGAAACATTAAATAATACAAATAGTATTGGCTTTATCGTTTCTGAAGGTTTAGCAACATTAGAAGAGCTAATAGATATTATTTTAAAACTTGTTAGATGTAATTATCTGTATTCAATAAATGCATTAATAATATACGAATTTTATCAATGGATATTATCTATTAAAGATCAAAAAACTAGGGATATACAATTAGAAAAGCTTAAAGAGATTTATAATAATATTCTTGATAGTTATTCAATTATACATTATAGAAACATTCATGAGGAATTTGTTAAAATGTGCATTGTAAATAAATTACCAATTAAATTGATTTATGAGTTAGTTAAAGAATCTTTTGAATTCAAACCCTTAAATAAGAATATTTAAGAAAGTAGTATATTTAAAAAAATATCATTAAAAAAGGAGTTAAAAGTGATTCAATAAACATAATACCATTGAAAAAAGCGATTTTTGTATCGTTATTAAATTATGGGATTCACAAAACATAAGCTAACAAATAATGTGTAATCTAAGAGAGGGATAATTATGAGAAATGAATTGATAGAGATATTTGAAAAAGCTAATAGAGACTTTCTAGCTCAAGAAATTGATCTATTTCATTCAAAAGTATCTGAAAGAGCCTTATGTGGTTCGCTAATGATGCATCTAAAGGATGAAATTTGTAAAACCAGGTTTAGTAATTATAAAGTAGACGTTGAATACAACAGAAACAAAGGAGACAAGCTTAAAACTATTCAAAAGACTGTTTTAGGACCAGAAGAGAATATAATTCCAATCACCTGTGATTTAATAGTACATAGTCGAGGGAAAAATGTTAGTCTTGATAATTTAATTGCTGTGGAAATGAAAAAGTCAACGAGACCTCAAGAAGAAAAAGAAAGTGATCGAATGAGATTAAAGCTTCTTACTAGTGACAGTTTTGATAATATTTGGTCATATGATGGGACAACTTTACCAGAACATGTCTGCAGATATATGCTAGGGATTTACTATGAAGTTGATTTCGCAACCATGAATATTTTGCTTGAGTATTATAAGCAAGGTTCATTATTTTGTACGTATAGTGTCCAAATAGCAACAGAAAACATATGAAAGTCAAATAATAATGTGTCCCCAATATATGATTTCTGTCACGCCTTTCGTGAAAGGTATAAATGGTATTTGGAATCGACGGATTAGAATTGTGAGAAATGTTTAATTAAATGATTGGGTGTAAGAATAAATATAGGATAGCTTTTGAGCTATCCTATATTTTGGACAATTATTGGACAATATTGTTTTTTTGAGAGTCATGTAATATATGCTAAAGCCCTTTAAATACTGAACACAAGAGAAGGGACTCGAACCCTCGACCCCTAGACCCCCAGCCTAGTGCTCTACCAACTGAGCCACTCCTGTATAATTCTATCAACTATTAAACTAAATTTTCTGCGACTTGTCAAGTCATTTAAATTGATTTAAATGTGGATCATAAACATAACCAATAGATTTAAGCTGTTTATACAAGATGTTAATATCTAGATTATAGTACTGACACAACTTATAAATATCCTTAAATTGGTTTCTAAGCTTCATGTTAATCGTACTTAATAAAATATATGGATCTTGTGGAAGTGAGTTATTGTTTATCACGTTTTTACCTCCTTAGTCATTCCAGCTTTTCGCCGTCTAATCAAAAGGGTACTTGCTCTCCGTCTTGGTTGCGAGCTCGGTTAAATAGGTAAAACCTTCTTATATAGTGTACCATAAATAATTATGAATTGGTATGTTCAAATCGAATATGTATTATAATAAAAGTATGGTATAATATGTAAACGAAAAGAACTTAAAATTGACAGCATAGGTAGGAGGAAATGGTGAAAATAAGAAGCAATTGTTTGTTATGGGGAAATTTTTACGGGTTTTTTGTTATGGGGATGATTACGCTTTTTTTAGGATCAAATATGCCTAATATTAGTGAGTTGTATAAGCTTTCATATGCGCAAAGTGGACTAGTACTGTCCTTTTTTGCAGCCGGGGCTTTGATTTGTGGGTTTATCAGTGGTGTGATGGGGGATGCAATTGGAATGAAACGGGTTCTAGTAATTTCTAATTGTTTGTATGTTATTGGTATGTTAATAGTTGCCTTGAGTAGCTCAGTTATATTTCTATATTTAGGTGTTTTTATTATTGGTTCAGGTGGTGGGGCATTTGGAACAAGCGTAAATCTCATTGTAAATGATTTTATTCATGGCGACGGTAGGATTATGAGTTTGTTGCATATGAGCTTTGGAGTTGGGGCATTTATTATACCAATCATTTCAAATAAAGCACTGGAATTAGGCTTAAATTGGAAGAGTGTTTTGATTTTACTTATTGTTTTAGAATTAGTGAGCTTGGTATTATCTTTAAATATGAAAATACACTTTCATCGCAAAACTTCTGAGAATAAGATTTTGAATAAGAAAATTTTTAAAAATAAAACGATCTATATTTTTGCAGCAATCTTATTTTTTTATGTTGGCGCAGAAAACTCAATTAATGGTTGGATTGTAACTTATTTAATAGATGGTCTTGAGTTATCTAAGAGTTTTGCAAATAACGCATTATCAGTATTTTGGATTATAATGATGTTTGGTAGATTCATTAACAGCATTATTAGCCAGAAATTTCAAAAAGAAGATATACTATTGTGCTCAAGTATTGGGACTGTAGTAATGATTATAGCTTTTATTAATAGCACAAATCCTATTCTAATTGTACTTATAATTGCTTTACTTGGATTAATGCTTTCAGGTATCTATCCACTTGCATTTGCAAGTGCAAATCCTATTATTAAAGGCTCTGGATTGGTAGGGGCTGTGATTACTTCTGGTGGCGCTTTGGGTTCTGTTGCGGTTCCATATATTAGTGGGATCGTTTCTGAGTATTCAGGTGTAAGAGGTGTTTTATTCACGATACTAATTGCACTAATTTTGATGACAGTGTTCATCGGAGTAAATAAAAAGTTAAGTACTAAAGCAATCGTTTCAGAAAATGTTAATTATTCTACGTAGCAACTTAGATTTTGACACAATAATCATTAAGATAAAAAAAGTTATTATTATGGAGGCAGTATGTTTGATTTACCAAAAGTTAAATATCAGAAAAAAGAGGAACTGTATATACAGTTAATACAACATGTAAAAGGACTGATTGGTGGTGAAAAGGACCTTATAGCAAACCTAGCGAATATTTCATCATTAATTTTCAATAGTATGGAAGACATAAATTGGGCGGGGTTCTATTTGTATAAAGAGAACCAATTGGTATTAGGACCTTTCAACGGAAAGCCTGCATGTATACGGATTACACTGGGAAAAGGTGTGTGTGGTACAGCAGCTATTAAAAAACAAACAATATTTGTTGAAAATGTTCATGAATTTGAAGGGCATATTGCCTGCGATGGGGAAACACTATCAGAAATAGTTGTGCCGATGCTTGTTGATGGACAACTTATTGGGGTATTAGATATTGATAGTATTAAAATCAGCAAGTTTGATGAAATAGATAAAATGTATTTAGAAGAAATAGTTGGTTTGATACGAACTGAATGTTTCTAGAATTTGTTTAGGAGAAGTTATGGATCACAAAAAATTATTTAATTATGCTATTTTAACAGGCGAAATTATGTTGAGGAGTGGGGCAGAAACATCTAGAGTTGAAGATACAATTAATAGAATACTAGCTACCACGAAGTTTACAACAGTCGAGTCGTTTGTTACACCTACAGGAATATTTGCAACTTTAGATGATGATACAATTGATATGATAAGCTTTGTCAAAAGAGTGCATAGAAGAGAAATTCATTTAAATCGTGTAGCAATGGCGAATGATTTATCTAGAAGATTTTGTGCAGGAGTAATAGAACTTGAAGATGCGTATAACCAACTTGAAGCTATTAAGGATGTGCCATCCTATCCTAATTGGATAATGGTGTTAGCTAAGGGTATAGGGGCTGGCAGCTTCGCAGTGGTTTTTGGCGGGGACGTTATAGATATGTGTGTTACGATGATCATTGGATTTGCCCTTGCAATGATACAAGTATTTTTAAGGAAACTAGATACTTTGAAATTTTTCGAAGATATTATTGGAGGTTCATTAATTGCAACGATCGCAATTGTCTCCTTTTATTATTTGAAGATCGGGTCAAACTTTGACTTAATTGTGATTGGTTCTATCATGCCGTTGGTTCCAGGTGTTGCGATAACCAACGCAATTAGAGATATTATTCAAGGAGATTTTATTTCAGGCATGTCTAGAGCTGCAGATGCCTTTATTATTGCAGCCTCTGTTGCTGTTGGCGTAGGAAGCATCCTTAAGTTATTTTATTTATATTTAGGAGGTGCACCTATATGATTATTGAAGTATTAGCAGCTTTTGTTGGAACGCTAGCTTTTTCGGTTTTTTATAATGTATCAAAAAGAGAACTATTATTTTGTGGTACAGTTGGAGGCATTAGTTGGACTGTTTATCTTTTCGTAAATGCATTCATTCATGACAGCATATTTTCATGCTTTTTTGCTGCAATTGTCATTAGTGTTATTTCTCATATTCTCTCAAGAGTACGAAAAAATCCGGTTACTATTTATCAGATAGGGGGTATATTCCCTTTAGTCCCAGGTGCAGGCATGTATAAAACCCTTTACTATATTGTTAATGAAGATTATACCTTATCGACTTACTATTTGTATGAAAGCTTGCAAATTGCAGGTGGTATAGCAGTTGCAATGATATTAATAGCATCTCTTAATAACTTACTAATCAAAAGATGAATGTCCTTTTATGTAAGGTATCTTTTGGTTTTTAAGTATTTAATTTTTCTTGACCTACTTCCACTTCGAATTGACAAGTTTTTCCCATTACATAAGCTAGTTTAATTATAGCCTGTTCTTCGAGCGTAAATTCTCTGTCATACATTTTTTCGAATTGTTGAATTAAACTTTTGATATCTGTTCTTTTTTTCTTTGGTCTACTAGTATGATTTGGTTGATTAAAATTCAAGTTATATAGTTCAGATTGCATCGTTTGGGAATAGATTTTTTTGAATATTTCAGTAGTGTAATACGCATCATTAAAAGCATCGTGTATAGGCTGAATAAAGGGTATGTTTAAAAAATCGATACTATTACGTAGGCTTAAGTTAATACCTTTTGGAAGGTCTAAAAATAAAGATGCATAAGGCTGTAGATTAATATAACTTTTTGGCACCTGCAAGGTATCCATTTCATGAAAATGTAGATTCCTAAATAATTCCTTCATATCGGACATTCCCCAAACACATAAAATGGCATCTTCCGTACCAATAAAATCTATAAAATCGCTTACCACTTCAGTGAAAAGTTGTTCTTTTTCTAATTGCTCCATTGTAATTCGAGTAAGCCTAGATACAAATGGATTCATCGTATGATAAATAGTAGGCTTCACCATACGATTGAAGGTAGAAATCGTTTCAAAAGAACTATCGACTTTAACTGCACCTATTTGAATTATTTCAAATGGGCATTTTAAGGCCTTTTCTTTGATTTCTTCTGTTTTGGGTGGACACACCTGATTGTATTCAAGGTCAAAAATAATATAATGCATTGGAACATCTCCCATTCATTAAGATAGTGTTAGTATAACACGAAATTAAGCAGGATAAACAAGCATAATAAAAAGATAATATTAATTAAGAAGCCAATGATTTACTAAGGTGAAAGATATATTATAATATATAAAAAACGACTTTTCACATACGTGAATCGTCGCTTCTGATTTTTAGACTTATTTATTTAGTGCTTGTAGTGCTAATGCTAAGGCACCATATGTTCCGGCATTTTCACCAAGCTGAGGGCTTACAATGAAGTGATCAATATCTATTTCCAATGCAGGCACTTTAATATATTCCTTCAACAATTCTTGGACTTTTTTTCTTATCATAGGGTATAAATGCTTTTGCCCCATTACGCCCCCACCTAATATGATTCTTTCAGGAGATAGGATCATAATGTAATTAAGAATACCTTGGGCTAAGTAATAGGCTTCCATTTCCCATGCAGGGTGAGAAGGATCAAGAAGATAAGCTTTTTGACCCCAGCGTTTTTCAATGGCTGGACCTGCTGCCATGCCTTCAAGACAATTACCATGGAAAGGACATACGCCTTCAAATTGATCATCAGGATGACGTGGTACTAGGATATGTCCCATTTCTGGATGTAGTAAGCCGTGAAGCAATTTTCCGTTAACAAAGGCGCCACCACCAATACCTGTTCCTACCGTAATATAAATACAAGAATGAACATCTTTCGCACTGCCCCATTGATGTTCGGCTAGCGCAGCACCATTTACATCTGTATCAAAGTTCATGGGTATAGAAAATTGCTCCTGAAGTGTACCCAGGAAGTTGAAATGCGCCCAAGGGAGCTTTGGGGTATCTAAAATATAACCATAATTTGTAGCTTCAGGATTCACACCTGCGGGACCAAAGGTTCCGATGCCTATACTTTCAACAGAATTTTCCTTAAAATATTCAATGATTTTAGGCATAGTCACATCTGGTGTTAATGTGTCAATTCTAATAAGATCCAGAATTTCGCCTTCTTCATTTCCAACTGCACAAATAATTTTTGTTCCGCCAGCTTCAATAGCACCGTATAGCATAAATACACCTCTTTCTTATTGGATTGACTGCTTTTTCTTATATATTAATATAACAGCATTGAGAGGAGAAAACAATGGACATTATTAATTTTGGATATCACAATATTCGTATAAGCTTCTTTATAAGAACAGTTGTCATAAAGAAAAAGTTCATGTATAGTAAAGTATATATTAGTCGACTTAATAAGATTTGAAAATAATGAAAACGAGTAATAAATTATTAAATACAGAATTAAATGAGAAAGAGAAGAAAGGAAAAATTCCATTCATGAAAAGAATAACGGTTATATTTATTGTAGTATCAATATTATTTAATTCTGTATTTGCAGAAGAAAAAGTGGCCAACACAGAAAGTCAAATGCAAACATTTACACAAAATAGAGACGATTTTTCTGTGAACCAAAAGAATATTATTTATGGTGACGATAGCTATTTTTTTGTTCGTAGAATTGATTATAAGTGCAACAAGGACTATTATGTTACCAGTTTTTACATACCTGGAGAAAGTGGTAGCATTCAGTGGTTTGATAGCAAAAAGCAGCTCATTACTTCTGAGCTTACAGCTGGAAATCTACCGATGAACTCTAACCTTTATATACAAACGGAAGAATATAGTTTTCTACTTGGACAAGCATATAACTATAAGGACATGGGAAAGGGTACTAGAACAAGTATCGAAAAAGATAGAGCTCCTCTTAATATTAAAAAAGAGGGTGATAAATGGTTAATTACTTACACCTATAAGCAAAATGAAGCACATCATGGTATTTTGTGGGGGGCAGGTTCAAAAGATCAACTAATAGATTTCTCTAATGAAAGCTTGGTTAAAATATGGGCTGGTTATGATTTATGTAACAATGCTAGATTTTGCGAAGATGGATACTACTATAAAAGCCCTAGCGTATATAGCCCAACAGGGCCGGATGCCTTTTGGAGAATTCCATCGATGTATCTTATTAATGCTTTTGTTAAGACGGGAGGAAGCTTAGCCTCTGAAGTGATTTCAAATGCTATGTTGGTTATTGCTTCTGATAATTTAAATGAACAAGGATTTTTCCCGACACTTCCTCAAAATGATTGGCTTAAAAAGGACTACGACATTAGTAGTGGTTACTTTGATACGCGATTTAATGCAGATACCGGCGAAACATATCTATTAGCTTATCGAGAATTTAACAACCCTATTTTTAGGGAGATATATATAAAGATGGCTGATTATTATATATACCATGCTCTTAGCAATCACTATACAATCAGGTCACCAGGCTTAAAGAAGGGTTGGCTTGTTCAAGACTTTGCACATCCCCAAGCTATAGATAACCATGTTGCCCTCAATCATCAATTACAGGCGATTCATTGGTTTTACCTATTGTATGAGACTGAACAAGATAATCAATATTTATACATTGCTAATTTAATGCTCCAAGGAATAAAAAACACGAAAGAGCTATGGGTCATGAGTAATAACAACCTAGAATATGCCTATATGCCTAATGGAACCATGGGATTGGTTGACTATCCTTATCTTACCTATAATGATTTATTCAATGTGCAGCTAGATTTACAAAGAATTAAGGGTGAAAGAGATGTAGACTTAGATTATTTAATGGCGCATAAAAAGAAATGGATGGATGAGAATGGTATTACAAATTACAAGAAATGATTCCTGAGAGATGAAATTAAAACAAATAAAATAAAGATGTTTTTTAAACAAATATCATTTGACACCGGTCATAATCTATGGTAAAATCATAACAATTTGAGCAACAATATTTCCGCAAACATAGCGACCTTTAAATTGGTTCAGAGAGACCAGCAAGGGAGGATTTATCATGGGACACATTTATGAGTTCTTTTATTATGTAAAAAAGCACTATAAGAATATAAGAAATTCAATAGGACTAATGCGCAAGAAACATTTGTCCGCCTTCGTGATTATTAAAAAAAGCAACCATAATTTAAAAGCAATAAGTACAATTAACTATTTGGGATAGTTAATGTATTTGTTGCTTTTTTTAACTTAACGAATGAAGATGTTATAATTTGAAATAAGATTTTCGTGTATACTATAAATGGCAAAGCCATTAGGAGGAAAAGCAATGTGGACAAGAAAAGATATGCTAGGACTTAATGATTTAACAAAAGAAGAAATATTGCAAATACTAACACTTGCTAATGAAATGAAACCAATTATTGATAATAGAGCGCTAAGTACCAATTCATTAAAGGACACTAGTATCGTATCCCTGTTCTATGAAAACTCAACAAGAACAAAAATGTCCTTTGCCCTAGCAAGTAAATATTTAGGTGCGACATTTTCAGATCTTGGAATAAATACAAGTAGTGTAGCTAAAGGTGAAAGCTTAATTGATACAGGTGTTACACTTGATCAAATGGGAACAGATATTATTATTATGCGACATGGTATGACGGGTGCACCACATATATTAGCAAAAAACGTGAAGGCTTCAGTTGTAAGTGGAGGAGATGGAACAAATGAGCATCCGACACAAGGGCTACTAGATTTATTTACAATCATGGAGAGTAAGAAAAACTTTGAAGGCTTAAAAGTAGCAATTATTGGAGACATTATGCACAGTAGAGTTGCTAGAAGCAATATATTTGGTCTTACGAAGCTTGGAGCCAAGGTTGTACTGTCAGGACCAACAACGTTAGTATCAAAAGGCCTTGAAGTTCTCGGAGCAGAAGTTAATAACAATGTAAAAGCAGCAGTGAAGGACGCGGACGTAGTAATGGGTCTTAGAGTGCAGCTTGAGCGACAAAAGGGCGGCATGTTTCCAGATCTTAGAGAATATGCGCAACTCTTTGGGGTTGACAAAAAGGTACTTGATCTTGCTAAGGAAGATGCATTGTTGATGCATCCAGGCCCAGTAAATAGAGGTGTAGAACTAACCTCAGAAATTATCGATGGTAAACAGTCAGCTATAAATATCCAAGTTAAAAACGGTGTCGCAGTAAGAATGGCGCTGCTCACTTTACTAGCTCAGGCAAGAAAAATATAATATGAGATGAATAAGGAGGATATTAAGATGAAACTACTAATAAAAAATGGACGAATTATCAATCCAGCAACAAAAAAAGATCAGATACAAGATCTTTATGTTGAAGAGGGGATCATTACACAAATAGAGGATACAATTGATAAAAAAGATGTGCAAATAATTGATGCAAATAACTGTTGGGTCGTTCCTGGGTTAATTGATGTACATGTACATTTAAGAGAACCAGGTTATGAATATAAAGAAACAATAGCATCTGGTTCTAGAAGTGCAGCAAAGGGTGGATTTACAACGATATGCCCAATGCCAAACACGAATCCAGTAGTTGATAATGAAATTCTTGTGGAATATATCCTGCTAAAAGCAGAAAAGCAAGCTGTAATAAATGTGTTACCAGTCGGAGCCAT
This sequence comes from Firmicutes bacterium HGW-Firmicutes-7, assembly GCA_002841375.1. GTDB lineage: Bacteria > Bacillota > Clostridia > Lachnospirales > Vallitaleaceae > HGW-1. Next base: position 14,980 of record PGZO01000017.1, read on the forward strand.
TACGAAGGGCCAAAAAGGTGAAGAACTTGCTAATATTGGAAAAATGAAAGAGGCGGGTATATGTGCTATCAGTGAAGATGGACGATCTGTGTTAAACGCATCCTTATTAAAAAAAGCAATGATTTATTCTAAAATGTTTGACCTACCCATACTATCTCATTGCGAAGATGATTCTTTAGCAGGAAGTGGTAGCATGAATGCTGGTGAAACAGCAACAATTCTTGGGCTTAAAGGTATCCCAGATGAAGCAGAGGAGATTATTGTTGCTAGAGATATCATGCTTGCTGAAAAAACAGGTGCAAAGCTTCATATATGTCATGTAAGTACAGCAGGTAGTGTGGAAATAATTAAAAGGGCAAAGGAAAAAAACATTCATGTAACAGCAGAGGTCACGCCCCATCACTTTACCCTTACGGAAGAAGCCGTAAAAGGTTTTGATGCAAATGCAAAGATGAACCCACCCCTTAGAACGAAAAAAGATGTTGAGATAATGAAAAGTGCACTTAAAGATGGTACAATAGATATTATTGCAACGGACCATGCACCCCATCATATTGATGAGAAAAATTGTGAATTTGAAAAGGCTGCAAATGGCATTGTCGGTTTTGAAACTTCAGTCGCCTTAACGATAACAGAGTTAGTCGATAAAGGGTTTTTGACACCAATGGAAATGATAGAAAAAATGAGCTATAACCCAGCCAAGCTAATAGGGATAGATAAAGGAAACCTTGATATAGGCAAGGTTGCAGATATAACCATAATTGATCCTGAGAAGGTATATAAGGTAGATGCAAGTACATTTCTATCTAAGAGTAAAAATACACCTTTTGATGGTAGAGAAGTGAAAGGACAAGTCAAGTACACAATCGTAAATGGCGTTATAAAATATCAGTTATAACATGGTTATAGTGTCACACTACAACCATAACAAAATTAAATCAATAAATGAGCATACCACAGGAGGGAAAGCATGATAGATTCTTTAATCAGTAAAATAAAAGCAACAAGTAATCCAACAGTAGTAGGTCTTGATCCAAGATTGGATTTTGTACCTAGTCATATAAAAGAAGAAGCATTTGATTTATATGGTAAAACGCTAGAGGGCGCATCAAAAGCGTTTTTAGCCTTTAACAAAGCAATTATCGATGCCACCTATGATTTGATTCCAGCAGTTAAGCCTCAAGTTGCAATGTATGAGCAATATGGCTCAGTAGGAATGCAAGCTTATATTGATTCTATTGCCTATGCAAAATCAAAAGGTTTAGTAATCATTGGAGATATAAAAAGAAGTGATATCGCATCAACTGCAACATCGTATTCTGACGGCCACATTGGTAGAGTAGAGATTGAAGGCGAAAAAATTGAAGTATATAAAGAAGACTTTGTTACGCTGAATCCATACCTTGGGTATGATTCTATAGCGCCTTATATGAACAACTGCACACAGTATGATAAGGGGATGTTTGTACTAGTTAAGACCTCTAACCCAAACAGTGGTGAAGTTCAAGATATCCTTGTTGGCGAAAAGGGTGAAAGGTTATACGAATATATGGGTAGGTTAGTCGCCAAATGGGGCGAGGAAGTTATGGGAAATGAAGGATATAGTAGAATAGGTGCTGTAGTAGGCGCAACACATAAGGAGCAAGGAATTAGACTTAGAGCGCTAATGCCAAAAACTTATTTTCTAGTACCAGGCTATGGTGCGCAGGGTGCAACAGCGAGTGATCTTGCAGGCTGTTTTAATAAAGATGGGCTTGGCGCAATCGTGAATTCTTCCAGAGGCATTATAGCAGCTTATACACTTAAAGCGTATAAGGAAAACTTTACAGAGAAAGAATTTGCACAAGCAGCAAGACAAGCCGTAATTGACATGAGAGAGGATTTAGGTAAATGCTTCAAATAATCACGTTAAAACACGCAATAGGAGGACAATATAAATGAAAGCAAAACTCATCCTTGAAAATGGAATAATTTTTGAAGGAAAAGCTTTTGGACATCTAAAAGAAACTGTTGGAGAAGTCGTATTTAATACAAGCATGACGGGTTACCAAGAAGTTTTAACAGATCCATCGTATTATGGTCAAATCGTAACAATGACGTATCCATTAATCGGTAATTATGGTATTAATTTAGATGATTTAGAGTCAGATCAAGCAAAGGTAAGAGGCTTTATAGTTAGAGAAAAATGCAACAATCCCAACAATTGGCGTTGTGAATTTGAACTTGAAGAGTATTTACAAAAAAATAGAATTATTGGACTAGAGGGTATCGATACAAGGGCATTGACAAAAATAATTAGAAATTATGGTACGATGAGAGGCATAATCGCCGTTAGAGATTTAACTGAAAGTCAAATAAAGAGTAAATTAGACAGCTTCAATAACACCTTTGCAGTGAAAGAAGTATCAACCAAAGAAGTTAAGGTGCATGAAGGTGCTGGACAACATATAGCAGTAATGGATTTTGGAATTAAAAACAATATTATTAGATCTTTTAAAAAAAGAGGTTGTAAACTTACTATTTTCCCAGCCATGGCCAAGTCAGAAGAAATACTAGCAAGTAACCCTGATGGAATTTTCCTTTCAAATGGACCAGGTGATCCAAAGGATCTTGGAGAAGTAATCAATGAGCTTAAAAAATTAATCGGCCAAAAGCCAATTACTGGTATATGTTTGGGCCATCAATTATTAGCCCTTGCCTTAGGCGGAGATACAGAAAAATTAAAATTTGGTCACAGAGGTGCGAATCATCCGGTAAAGGATTTGAAAACCAATCGTGTGATGATTACATCACAAAATCATGGTTATGTGGTTAAAGAAGATGGACTACCAAAAGAGCTAGAAGTAACCCATATTAATTTGAATGATCATACAGTTGAAGGTATGAGACATAATGAATATCGAATTTATAGCATTCAATTTCATCCAGAGGCGAGCCCTGGACCACATGATACAGACGGTATATTCGATGAATTTATAGAGGCGATGAAATAGAGAAAAATAGACGATTAAAAAGGAAGGTGACCTAAGTGCCAAGAGATAATAGTATAAAAAAGGTTTTGGTAATTGGTTCAGGGCCAATAGTAATAGGACAGGCAGCCGAATTTGATTATTCTGGAACACAGTGTTGTCAAGCGTTAAGAGAAGAAGGCGTGGAAACAGTTCTTATAAATAGCAATCCTGCAACCATTATGACAGATAAAGAAATTGCGGATCAAATATATATTGAACCATTAACGATTAAGTATTTGGAAAAAGTAATTGCAAAGGAACGACCAGATAGCTTAATAGCAGGCATGGGTGGACAAACAGGTCTTAACTTAGCCGTTGAGCTACACGATGAAGGTGTTTTAGAGAAATATAATGTAAGAGTAATCGGAACGCAAATTGAAGCAATTAAAGAAGGGGAAGACCGTGAAGATTTTAAAAAGCTTATGGAAAGAATTGGTCAACCTGTTATAGAAAGTAAGATTGTAATAACGATGGAAGAAGGCGTTGAGTTTGCAGCGCAGATTGGATATCCAGTCGTTGTAAGGCCAGCTTATACCCTTGGTGGTTCAGGTGGTGGAATTGCAGAAGACCGTGAAGAACTCAAACAAATTTTAGCACAAGGTTTACAGTTAAGTCGAGTCGGTCAAGTATTACTTGAAAAATCAATCAAAGGCTGGAAAGAAGTTGAATACGAAGTAATGAGAGATAGCTTCGGTAATTGTATTACGGTTTGTAATATGGAAAATATCGATCCTGTAGGGGTACATACTGGAGATAGCATTGTTGTAGCCCCATCTCAAACGCTTTCTGATGTAGAATATCAAATGCTTAGAAAAGCATCCATTGACATTATAAATGCAATTAAAATCGAAGGAGGCTGTAATGTACAGCTTGCACTTCATCCACAATCTTTTGAATATGCAGTCATTGAAATTAACCCAAGAGTGAGTCGATCCTCGGCACTTGCATCAAAGGCAACAGGATATCCAATTGCAAAGGTGGCAACAAAAATTGCACTTGGGTACGGACTTGATGAAATTCAAAATGCCGTAACAAAGAAAACTACCGCGTGTTTTGAGCCTACATTAGACTATTGTGTAGTTAAAATTCCTAAGTGGCCCTTTGATAAGTTTAGAAGAGCTAAAAAAACCCTTGGAACAAAAATGATGGCTACTGGCGAGGTAATGGCTATAGGAAACACTTTTGAAGCAGCGCTTTTAAAGGCAGTACGATCTTTGGAAATTGGACAATACTCCTTATACCATCCAAAGGCTGTTCTAAGAGATATGGACGAGCTAAAGAGACGTGTTCAAGTGCCAGATGATGAAAGATTATTTGATCTTGCAGAAATGCTTAGAAGAAATTATAGAATTGACAAAGTATGTAGAATAACCGGAATGGATCCTTTTTTTGTAGACAAGATCAAAGGTATTGTTGATGAAGAGGAACGATTAAGAGCAGTTTCCATAACAGATGTAAATAGAGAATGGATGTTAGATCTTAAAAAGAAGGGCTTTTCTGACAAAGCAATAGCCGATTTTGTAGGATGCCTTCCAGTTGAAGTATACAATCTTAGAAGAGCTTATCAAATAAAAGCCGTGTTTAAAATGGTAGACACTTGTGGTGGTGAATTTGAAGCAGTTTCTCCTTACTACTACTCAACTTATGATGAATACGATGAGGTTGAGGTAACAGATAAAAAGAAAGTTATGGTTATAGGTTCAGGACCCATTCGAATTGGTCAAGGTATAGAATTTGATTATTGTTCAGTACACGGTATTATGGCACTGAAAAAAGCAGGGCTTGAAACAATCATTGTTAATAACAACCCTGAAACTGTAAGTACTGACTTTGATATAGCAGATAAGTTGTATTTTGAGCCATTAACGGAAGAAGATGTCCTTAACATTATTGAAAAAGAAAACCCTAGTGGCGTAATATTACAATTTGGTGGGCAAACAGCAATAAAATTGGCAAGTTTCCTAAGTGAAATGAAGGTTCCAATACTTGGAACAAAGCCTGAGCAAATAGATGAAGCTGAAGATAGAGAAAAATTCGATGACCTAATGGAAAGGTTAGATATAAAGAGACCGAAGGGGAAAGCTGTTTGGAATCTTGAAGAAGGCTTACAGGAAGCGAAAAATCTTGGCTATCCTGTGCTCGTAAGACCCTCTTATGTACTTGGCGGGCAAGGAATGGAAATTACTTATAATGAAATTGAGTTAGAAAGATATTTGGTTCAAGCGTTTGAAAGAGACCGCAAAAACCCAGTTCTAATTGACCGTTACTTAACTGGAAAAGAAATTGAAGTAGATGCGATTTGTGATGGCGAAAACATTCTAATACCTGGAATAATGGAACATTTAGAACGAGCTGGAATTCACTCGGGAGATAGCATATCAATTTATCCATCTCAAAATATTTCTCAGGAAATTAAGGATAAAATTTTAGTTCAGACAGAAAAAATAGCAGTCGCCTTAAAGGTCATTGGCATGATTAATATACAATATATTGAGTTTGAAGGGGAACTTTATATTATCGAGGTAAACCCTAGATCCTCAAGAACAGTACCTTATATTAGTAAGGTAACTGGTGTTCCAATGATTGAATTAGCTACAAGAATTATGTTAGGTGAGAAGCTTGTAAATCTAGGTTATGGAACTGGAACTTACAAGGAATCAGAACTAGTTGCCATTAAGGTGCCCGTATTTTCAACACAAAAGCTACCTGATGTAGAAGTGAGCTTAGGCCCAGAAATGAGATCGACTGGAGAAGTTTTAGGGGTGGGAAAAACCTTTGAAGAGGCGCTATATAAAGGGTTTATAGCATCAGGAATGGGTGTTCTTAAAGGCGGCGGAACAATTCTCGCTACCATTAAGCCTTATGACCAAGCAGAATTTTTGCCGATCGCTAAAAGGTTTATTGAAATGGGCTATAGATTCGTTGCAACGGAAGGCACAGCAAAAATGCTTAATGAAAATGGAATAAAAGTGCAACAAGTTAAGAAAATTAGTGAAGGTGTTCCCAATATATTAGATATGATTAGAAGTGGTCTTATAGATATGGTTATCAATACACCAACAAAGGTGAATGATGTTACAAGAGATGGTTTTATAATAAGACGAGCTGCAATTGAGGCTTCGGTGCCAGTACTCACCTCCTTAGATACTGCTAAAGGTATGCTTGGGATTATATGTACAAATATGACGGAAGAAGACACAGATATATATAATTTGGGTATTCATAAAGAGGGGTATTAAAATGTGCGTAGATAAAAATGTGGGTAGGTCAAGTTGTAAAATAATTTATAATAATCAAATAGCTGAAGGCGTATACGAAATAGTATTTGAAAGCGCATCTATTTCGTCACTAGCTCAGCCAGGGCAATTTGTAAACTTATATAGTAGTATAGGTAGTAGGTTGCTGCCTAGACCAATAAGTATATGTGAAGTTAATACGAAGGAACAATGGGTAAAGCTTGTTTATGCAGTGGTTGGAGATGGCACCAAGGAATTTTCAATGCTAGGAAAGGGTCAGACAATTGATGTGTTAGGGCCTGTAGGTAATGGATATGAGGTAGAGGCTTGCGAGACGAGTATTTTAGTTGGTGGAGGGGTAGGAACGCCACCGCTACTTGAGCTTGCAAAGAGGATAGAGGGCAAAAAGTTAATATATCTTGGTTTCAGAACGGGGTCCTATCTTGTAGAAGAGTTTAAGAAATATGGAGAAGTTCAAGTCGCTACTGACGATGGAAGTGAAGGTCATCATGGTACAGTGATCACGCTGATGAACCAAAATAATGCCGATGGTCAAAGAATTTATGCATGTGGGCCAAAGCCAATGCTAAAAGCACTTCAACAATGGGCAGGAGAAAGAAATATCCGGGCGCAGCTTTCTTTGGAAGAAAGAATGGGATGTGGATTTGGCGCTTGTGTTGGTTGTGTTTGTAAAATTAAAGCTAAAAATGAGCTGGGGTATACTTATAAAAAGGTTTGTAAGGATGGACCCGTATTTGATGCTAAGGAGGTGCTCTTTTGATGAATTTAAGTGTAAATATTGCAGGAGTGGAACTGAAGAATCCTGTTATGACGGCATCCGGTACCTTCGGTTCTGGAAAAGAATTTGAACAATATATTGATATAAATAGGTTAGGCGGAGTGATTGTAAAGGGCGTGGCAAATAAAGAGTGGCTAGGTAATCCGTCTCCAAGAATTGCCGAAACCTACGGTGGAATGCTAAATGCAGTTGGGCTGCAAAACCCTGGAATGGAAGTATTTATTAAGGAGGATATTCCTTTTTTAAGAAAATTTGACACGAAAATTATCGTAAATGTTGTTGGTAGAACGATTTCGGATTATTGTGAGGTCGCTGAGAGGCTACAAAATGAAGATGTTGATTTATTAGAGTTAAATATTTCCTGCCCAAATGTAAAAGAGGGCGGCGTGGCCTTTGGGATTAGCCCACAAATGGCTGAGAAGATAACGAACGAAGTAAAGAAATATGCCAAGCAACCATTAATAGTTAAGTTAAGTCCTAATGTTACAGATATAGCAGAAATTGCAAGAGCTGTTGAAGCTGGAGGTGCAGATGCTGTTTCATTAATTAATACCTTAATAGGCATGAAAGTTGATGTTCATAAGAGACAACCGGTTATAGCAAATAAGATTGCTGGCTTATCAGGACCTGCTATTAAGCCTGTTGCAGTTAGAATGGTATATCAAGTTGCTAAGGCTATACGTATTCCAATTATCGGCTTGGGCGGCATAATGACAGGTGAAGATGCGATTGAATTTTTAATGGTTGGTGCATCAGCAATTGCCGTTGGTACAGCTAATCTGTTGAATCCTAGAGCTACAATGAACATATTAGATGAGATAGAAACTTTTATGAAAACTAAAAAAATTCGTGACATTAAAGAAATAATTGGTATAATAGAATAGTGACATATGCGTGGGGGCGCATTATAGAGATACATAGAGGATTAAACTAATTGAAGAAAGGGAATGTTAAAATGGAGCAATACAAGAAAGATTTTATTGAGTTTATGGTAGGGTGTCAAGTTCTTACTTTTGGTGATTTCACAACAAAAAGTGGGAGGAAAACACCTTTTTTTGTAAACACAGGAAACTATAAAACAGGAAGACAATTAAGCCAACTTGGCGACTATTATGCAAAGGCGATCAAAGAAAACTTCGGTACAGATTTTGAAGTGCTTTACGGCCCAGCTTATAAAGGAATACCATTAAGCGTTGCTACTTCAATTGCATTAGCTAATTCCTATGGTGCTGATGTTGCGTACTGTTCTAATAGAAAAGAAGCAAAGGACCATGGCGAAACGGGTGTGCTTTTAGGAAGCAAGCTTAAAGATGGTGACAGGGTAATTATAATAGAAGACGTAACTACAGCAGGAACTTCTATTTATGAAACGATGCCATTGTTAAAAGAAGCTGCAAACGTAGAGGTGTTGGGACTTATTATTTCAGTAGATAGAATGGAAAAAGGTAAGGCAGAAATAAGCGCATTAAATGAATTAGCAGAAACCTTCAAGTTTAAAACCTGTTCAATTGTAACGATGGAGGAAGTAATTGGATATTTATATAACCGTAAAATTGATGGGATATGTTATATCGATGATGAAATAAAAGAAAGAATTGTTGAATACTACAACCAATATGGTGCGAAATAGGGGAGAAATAGGGGACAGGCACTTTTGTCCTGTGGAAATAGGGGACAGTCCCCTTTGTCCTGAGCTATTAAGGAAAGGATGGTATATTATGTCAAAATACGCATGGAGTAATGATTATTCGGTTGGTAATGAAATACTTGACCAACACCATCGTAATTTAATTAAACTTTTTAATGATGCATATGAAACGATAAAAGAAAACAAGCCATTTACAGAAACAAATAAAATTCTTAGTGAGTTAACAACCTATTCAATTTTTCATTTTTATGAAGAAGAGAAGATAATGAAGAATGTAGGTTACGCGGAATTAGAAAATCACAAAAAACAGCATAGCGAATTTATTTCAAAAATTAATGAATTTAAGAATAATATTTCAGCTGAAAATAGCACTTTAAATGAAGAGATTTTTTTGTTTTTGTATAATTGGTTGGTTAATCATATTTGCATATCGGATAAAAAGTATGTTTCGGTAATTTAAGAATTAATAGATCTATTAATAGAAAAGACAACTATTGTGTGTAAATAGTTGTCTTTTTATTAGTTAAATGATGTAGCAAGCTAATTGTCCTTTTCTCTATACAGCCTTTTATTTTTATACATTTCTATGTCCGCTTGTTCAATTAAAGCATCAATGTTGTTACAGTTTTCCTTATTATATTGTGAAAATCCAGAACTAATTCCAATCACATAAGGTTTATTGCTATGTTGATTATATAGCGTAATGGCTTCATTAATTTTATTTAATGTTTGTGTGACTTCTTCCATACTAATATTGTTAAATATAATTAAAAATTCATCTCCACCAAATCTACATAACATATCCACGCTACGCAGACTTGACGTTACAAGTCGACATATTTCTTTAATTACATCATCTCCTGATCTATGACCAAACGTGTCATTAATCATTTTAAGATTATTAATATCAATAAAACAAACCGTTACTTGCGACTTATCGTTACTTGGGTTCTCTAAAAGTGCAGCTAAATGTTCCATTCCAGCGCGTCTATTCGGAATTTTAGTTAGCGGATCCGTTAATGCATAGAGTCGTTCTTTTTCCTCAGCGACTTTTCTGATTCTAATGTTCTTATACATTAGGGATACAATGATACATAGCGCAGAAAATATGTAAATAAAGGCGATCAATAGTTTTTTGTTATTATTATAAAAATCCGAGATGGTGCTAGGGGTATTAATGATGTTGCTTCCTATTGGTAAACTGTTGCTATTTATATTGAACTTTTTTAACATATTATAATCAAACATATATATATTTGGACTGTTTATTACTACGGGTATATCTGACGGGTTTTTCCCTTCAAGTATTTGTAATGCCATTTGCCCTACTGTCTCACCATGCGTAACACCAGAAGTAAGTACACCTCCTAAGAGACCTTTTCCAAGATAAAAGTCCCATACGCCATAGATTGGTACACTAGCATGGGCTGAGATCATTTGTATGCTTTCATCATAGGAAAAGTTATTATTTGATTTATCTCTGTTGAAGGATAAAAGCAATATAATGCTGTCATCCTTGAGTGTCTCAACCTTTTTTTGAACCTCGGACATATTTATATCATCCCAAATTTCAAAGATCACCCTATCGCTATAATCGGGTATGAGTAAATGAAGATTTTTTATGTTTGCTTGTCCAGTCACAGAAGTATCATTTATAACTATAATTTTATTAATGGAAGGATTGATCTTAATGGCAACGTCTATTGTTCCCCTTAAATCATAAGATTCTACAACACCAGTAAAATTTTCTTTGTGCGCAAGCATTGATTCTTCAAAAAAATTAACCCCGCAGAAGATTGTTGGAACAGTCGCATAAATAGTATTATGATATGTTTTAATAAAATTAAAAGCAACATCATCAGTAGTAATGATTAAATCAAAGTGCTTATTTTTGTATTTCCTAACGAGTAGTTCATATAAATTTTGTAGATACACCGGGTCGGTATTTTTTTGTACATCCATGAATTCATAAGTAAATTCAATATTATCAAGATTATCTTTTAGTGCAGACTTAATTCCTATTTCTAAGTCATCAGTCCACTTTAAACCTTTATTATAAGAGTTTAAAATTAAAATTTGCCTTTTTGACGTTTTTTCAAGATTTATGATTATACTGTTGAGAGGAAGCTCGTCTACTTTAATTCCAAATTTTTTTAGTTGGACGTAATCAAATTGATAGTGGGTAGTTTTTTCGGTTATAACAGGTATTTGAGAAGGGGCTACGCCATTTAATACGCTAACAGCAATGGTTGCAGCAGTTTCACCTTGATAAAAACCACTTGTAAGTTTACCACCAATGATTCCATATCCTAAAGTGAAATCCCATACACCATAAATAGGTGTCAAACTAGTATAACTTATTATGGAGGAGGCTTGGTTATATTCATAATGATTGCCTTCATTATCTTTGAAGTAAACCAGATATAAAATAATACTACCAGCTGGTAGATTTTGCGCTTTTTTAGTGATTTCATCAAGGTTAACGCCATCTAACTTTATAAAGTTCAATTGATCTTTATATTCGGGCATTACCTTTGAGAATTCTTTCATAATAGAAGTGCCTGTGGTCGTATCATCATTAACGTAGTATATCGTGTTCGTATTTGGCTGATGTTCCAAAGCAATATCAATTGTGGCACTAATATCAAAACCCTCTACGACTCCAGTAAACAACTTATTTTCGTTAAGCATATTCTGTTCAAAATAATTAACACCACAAAATACAACAGGAGTATCTGGAAACAATACTTCACCATACGCTAAAAGAAAATTAAACGCAGGTTCGTCAGAGGATATAATTAAATCAAAATGTCTATTTTTGAATTTATACTTATAGGTATCAAAAAGCGATTGAAGGTATTGATTATCAGTTACGCGTTGTGTATCCATAAATTCAACTTGAAGTTCAAGATTTATATCATTAGAGTTAAGTATTGATTTAATACCATCGTATATATCATCGCTCCATTTGTAACCTTTATGATAAGAATTAAGAAATAAGACAGTTTTCATTTCCGAAGAATCATCATCGGCATGTACAACTTTTATTGAAGAACCAATAATAGATAATAACACTAAAGTTAATAGGAGGATCTGATAGTTCTTTTTCATAGGGTCACCTCACAGCAGGTTAATATATATGCGCTTGTACTCAATATTATAGCATTATTATACATCGTTTTCAATATATTACCAACCATCTAGGTGCCTGTTTCGTTCAACGCTATATACCAGTTTCTAAATTGGTATATACCAGAAGTGAAAAAAGTCATATTTTTACTTATTTTTCATTGATGCCCCAATGCCCTAATGATATAATCAATCCAGACAGCATGTGAATCATACTGCCTTAGTAAAGTAATAGCACGACAAAAGCTTCATATTACATAAAGTTTGGAAGGAGTTCGTAATGGGGAATTTATTTGGAACAGATGGTGTTAGAGGTATTGCCAACAAGGAATTAACAGTAGAACTAGCGTACAGATTAGGTCAAGCAGGTGCATATGTGCTTACAAAAGAGAACAAGCATAAACCAACAATTTTAATTGGTAGAGATACAAGGTTATCAGGAGAAATGCTAACAGCAGCAATGCTTGCTGGAATTTGCTCAGTAGGGGCAGATACCGTATCAGTAGGCGTAGTGCCAACGCCGGCAGTTTCTTATTTAACAAGAGAATATGGTGCAGATGCTGGGGTAGTCATTTCAGCTTCACATAATCCAGTAGAATACAATGGAATTAAATTCTTCAATAAGGATGGTTACAAGCTATCAGATGCCTTAGAGGAAGAGATTGAAGAATTACTAGCAAATAACAACAAAGATATTGAACTACCAGTAGGTACAGATATTGGTAGAGTTATATATAGAACAGAATGTATTTACGATTATATACGATATGCAAAAAGACAAATTAATACGAAGCTAGAAGGATTAAAGGTTGTTATTGATTGTGCGAATGGGGCATCTTATGTGTCTGCTCCTGAAGCGTTAAGACAGCTTGGGGCTGAGGTAATTATAATCCACAACGAACCTGATGGAACCAATATTAATAAAAAATGTGGTTCAACGCATATGAAGGATTTACAACAATATGTTCAACAGGTAGAAGCGAATATTGGGATCGCCTTTGATGGTGATGCAGATAGATGTCTTGCAGTTGATGAAAAAGGTAATTTGGTAGATGGAGATCAAATTATGGCTATTTGTGGGCTATATATGAAAGAGCAAGGACGCCTTAAAAAAGATACAGTAGTTGCAACCGTAATGAGCAACCTAGGATTTTTCATTATGGGAAAAGAACAAGGATTAAACATTGAGCAAACAAAAGTTGGTGACAGGTATGTTTTAGAGAAAATGCTCGAAGAGGGTTACAATCTCGGTGGAGAACAATCTGGACATATTATATTTTTAGATGAAAATACGACAGGAGATGGATTGCTCACCGCGCTTCATCTACTTGAAGTAATAAAAATGACGGGTAAAAGCTTATCAGAGCTTACTTCTGTAATGGAAGTTTTACCACAAGTACTTGTAAATGCAAAAATTAAGAATGAGAAAAAAGATTTATATGAAACAGATGAAGTCATTGTTAAAGCAATCAAAGATGTAGAGGCAAAGTTCTCAGGTCATGGGAGAGTACTTATTAGACCATCAGGCACTGAGCCACTTGTTAGAGTGATGATTGAAGGGAAAAATCAACAAGAGTTATTAATTGAAGCGACAGGGTTAGCAAAATTAATGGAAGACAGATTAAATTAGGAGGCAATTATTATGTGTGGAATAGTTGGTTATATTGGTCAGCAAGAAGCTACGCCTATTCTTATTGAAGGGCTAAGAAGCTTAGAGTATAGAGGTTATGATTCAGCAGGCGTTGCAGTATTTAAGGATGGATTAAATCTTGTAAAGGCAAAGGGAAGACTTGCTAATCTTGAAGAAAAATTAGTTGATAATGCTTCAACTGGATTGATGGGAATCGGGCATACGAGATGGGCTACCCACGGAGAACCTTCCGATGTGAATTCACATCCTCATATGAATGAAAGCAATACGATCGCATTGGTGCATAATGGAATTATAGAAAATTATTTATCTTTAAAAGATGAACTAGAATTTGAAGGGTATACATTCTTATCAGAAACAGATACTGAAGTAGGTCTTATGCTGGTTGATTATTATTATAATCAAGTTGGGAACTTACTCGACGCGGTAATAATGGCTACAGATAGAATAGAAGGTTCCTACGCACTTGCAGTAGTTTGTAAAGATGATCCTACGCAAATTATTGCAACAAGAAAAGATAGTCCATTAATTATTGGACTTGGAAATGGCGAAAATTTTGTTGCATCAGATATTCCAGCAATATTAAAATATACAAGAGATATTTATTTGCTTGAAGACGCTGAAATAGCAGTTGTAACAAAAGATGGTGTTACGATTTTAAATGAAAAGAAAGAAGTCATTAATAGAGATATATTTAAAGTAACCTGGGATATTGCAGCAGCTGAAAAAGGCGGCTATGAACATTTTATGTTAAAAGAGATTTTTGAACAACCTAAGGTTATTAAAGATACATTAATTCCAAGATTGCCTTTAAATCAAGATGTAATTGAGCTAGATCAGATTAAGCTATCAAAAAAAGAGTTAGCTAATATCAATAAAATCTATATTATTGCTTGTGGTACTGCCTTTTATAGTGGATTTGTAGGCAAGTATTTGATTGAACGAATATCTAGAATCCCAGTAGTAGCTGAAACAGCTTCCGAGTTTAGATATAGAGAACCAATCATAGATAAAAATACGCTACTTATAGTAGTATCTCAATCAGGAGAAACTGCTGATACGGTTGCAGCGCTTAGAATGGGTAAGAAGGCAGGGGCGCATGTTATTGGTGTAGTAAATGTAGTAGGCTCAACAATTGCTAGAGAGGCTACAGAAGTACTCTATACTTGGGCTGGTCCTGAAATTGCCGTTGCATCTACGAAGGCTTATTCTGCACAGTTATGTGCTATGTATTTGATCTCTACTAAGATTGCCATGGAGCTTGGGGAAATCACTGACGAAGAATTTTCTGAAATTAAAGAAGAACTATATAGCTTGCCATCAAAAGTAGAGTCTATCTTACAACAGGCAGATTATATTAAGTCCTTAGCAAATAAGTATATTAACATGAAGAACGTGTTCTACATTGGAAGAGGCATGGACTTTGCAGTAGCGATGGAAGGTGCCTTAAAGATTAAAGAAATTGCTTATTTACATGCTGAACCATATGCAGCTGGTGAGTTGAAACATGGACCGATTGCATTAATTGAAAAAGGTTCATTATTGGTTGGATTAGTGGCGCAAGAAGAGTTATTTGACAAAACCGTAAGTAATATTAAGGAAGTAAAATCAAGAGGTGCAAGTATTCTAGCAATTGCCCTTGAAGGAAATACAGAGATTGAAAAGGTTGCAGATGATGTGATTTATGTCCCAAGCACTCATTGGATGTTCACATCTGTACTTGAAAATATACCTCAACAGTTATTTGCTTATTACATTGCTTGTGGGTTGGGCCATGACGTTGATAAACCAAGGAACTTGGCGAAAAGCGTGACTGTGGAGTAACGGGTAGTTGTAGAAAAAAGAATATGTGGGATTAAAAAAAAGATTGGCCAAACTATATATAGATTGGCCAATCTTTTTTATGTTACTCACTTAACCTAGGCTTTTAATCATTACCATTCAATGAAAACCAGTCTTGTACACTTTCCTCTAATCGAACTGCTTTAAATCCATGTGATCTTAATAGCTCGACAGCGTCCACCGATAACAAACAATATCGCCCACGACAATAGGCAACAATCTCTTGATTTATTGGTAGAGATGCGAGGTGTTGTTCTAATTCCTCTATTGGTATTGAATTTGCACCAGGAATGTGCATAAGTTCATACTCTTCTTTAGGTCTTACATCAATTAAAGTAATATTCTCTTTTTTTATTCGATCCATTAGCTGATGCATTGGAATGGGTTCCATATTATCCTTTGAAGAATACATCGCTTCTCTCAGTTTTTGAATCTCTGCAATACGCTTTTCTGCCAAAAGCTGTAATGATAAGATGAAATTTACCACAGTTTTATCAGCTAACTTGTAATAGCTATAAATTCCTTGTTTTTGATACTCTACAAATTTAGATTCGAGTAGTGTTTGAAGATGCTGGGACGTATTTGCCACACTCATTTCTGCTTCTCTTGCTATTGATTCAACGGTTTTGGGACCTTGAGTCAGAATATCTAAAATCTCCAACCTTTTTGGGCTTGATATGGCCTTACCAATTCTTGCAAGTTGCGTATACGTACTATTTTTAAAATTTCTAGATTCTTGGAACATGTTAGGACCTCCCTAGTATTCAATCATTCAATTAATCTATTGACTAATATAATGTGAGTGTGATAATATTAAAAAGTAAACTTAGTTTTCAAAGGAATTGTTTATTTAACCGAATGTGGAGGTTTTGTTCATTGACAAAACATTCCTAATAACTATAACATCGTATTGCAATTATACTCAATAAAAAGGAGAATCGCAATGATATATTTAGATTATAATGCTACAACTCCGATAGATAAAGCAGTTACTGATGCAATGCTTCCCTTTATTTATGAAAACTATGGTAATCCGTCTAGTAGTCATCAATTAGGAACAAAAGCTAAAAGTGCGGTTGAAGAAGCTAGAGAAAAGATTGCAGAACTATTAAATTGTAACGCCAAAGAAATTATATTTACTAGTGGAGGAAGTGAAGCAAATAATACCGTAATAAAAGGTGTTGCTTATACTTATAGATACAAAGGAGATCACATTATAACGTCTCAAATCGAACATCCTGCTGTTCTAAATCCTTGCAAGCATTTAGAACAGCTCGGTTATAAAATATCATATTTGCCAGTAGATGAATATGGAGTGGTTATAATATCTGAACTTGAAAAACTTATTACAAACAAAACCATATTAGTGACGATTATGCATGCTAATAATGAAACAGGTTCTATTCAACCAATAGAGGACATATCAAAAATTTGTCGTAAAAATAATATATTATTTCATACAGACGCAGCTCAATCAATAGGTAAAATCCCTACGAATGTTGAAGAGCTTGGAGTAGACTTTTTAACAATAGCGGGGCATAAACTATATGCACCAAAGGGTATAGGCGCACTGTATATAAGAAAAGGTATTGCAGTTGAGCCTTTGATACACGGTGCTAATCATGAAAGTGGTCAACGTGCAGGAACTGAAAATGTAATTTTTGATGTTGCATTAGGTAAAGCATGTGAGATCGCAAAAGAAACGCTTACCATCGAAAGAGTTAAACAATTAACTGATGATCTATATCTAAATCTAAAAAGTTTGTTTGGAGATCAGATTATATTGAACGGACATCCTGACAAAAGACTGCCAAATACATTGAATGTTAGTTTTTTAGGGTATCAGGGTGCAGAAATACTCGCTAGATTGGGTGATGATGTTGCTGCCTCAACTGGCTCAGCGTGTCATTCCGGTTCTATAGCTATATCTCCAGTTTTAAAGGCTATGAAAGTCTCAGAAGACGTTGGACGTGGAGCTATTAGATTTAGCCTTGGTAGATATACAACTGAAGACGAGATTAACATTGTTATTAATAGATTCAAAAGCATGGCAATAAATTGAAGGTAAAAAAGGAGAATAGTTCATGAAGGTAGGATTAATTAGGTGTATGCAAACTGAAGATATGTGTCCTGGAAAGACCTGCCTTAAAGTAATGAGTGAAAAGAAGTGTGCTTTTAAGGAAATCTCTGAGGATGTTGAAGTGGTAGGTTTTATTTCATGTGGTGGTTGTCCAGGGAAAAAAACTGTGACGAGAGCAGCCGAAATGGTTAAAAGGGGAGCTGATACAATTGCTATGGCTTCTTGTATTACTAAAGGTGCACCTATTGGGTTTCCGTGTCCCCATGTACAACTAATGAAGGAAGCAATTGCAAAAAAGCTTGGTGAAAATATCCGATTTATCGATTATACACATTAGATTATGACACAATCAATTTGAAAATAGGAGGATGGATTTATGAAACTTGGAATTATTCTTGAAACAAAAGAGTTTGAAAAATCATGGAATGCCTTTAGGTTTGCTAATGCAGCAAAGAATAAAGGGCATGAAGTAAAAGCGTTCCTTATGGGTGAAGCTGTCGAGGTAGAAGGACTGTCACATGAGAAATTCGATGTGTCTAGTCAAGTTGATTTATTTATTGAAGCAGGTGGAGAGGTTTTGGCATGTGGTACCTGTCTCAAATCACGAAATATGGAAGGTACTGATGTTTGTCCTTTGTCAACCATGTTTGATTGTGTTGAGATGATTGAATGGGCTGATAAAATAGTTACTTTTTAGAGATGTGAAATTTCTAGACATTGTAAGATTGTTAATGAAATGAGGTTTTTATAAAATTGAATCTTCCTGAAAATTTATGTTGATGAGCTATTATATAGTGTTCATACTATATAATTAATAAATCCTTTCACTATTTTATATGAGGATATTCGCTAAGACACGTATATGAGGTTAAATACCCTCATTATGTGTCTTTTTTATTTTTGAATATTAGGATAATTTCAAGGATATTTCCTCTAGATTCGAATGAGTAAAAGTCTATTCTAAACATTAGGTTGCAAAAAACAGTTTCGGATGTAACAAACACCTATACCTATAATTTCTTAAATTAATTAACAAGTTCGAGTGAAAATGATATAATGACATCATATATTTATGACCTTAATGGAAATATGATGAAAGAAACTGCTGAGAGTGAAATAACTACCAATATTTATGATGCTTTAACCATCTAAAAGAGACTCCAAATGCTGAGGGTAGTTGGAAAAAGAATTATTATAATGCCCTTGAATTAAGAAGTGCAGTTGAGAAAAATGGTATTTATCGTTTATGACGAAGGCATTATTAGAAGGTGAAGACTATAATAGGATGAAGATGGTACAAGGATATTTTTCTGGCAATCTAGATTATAGTTAAATCACATATTTAGTTAATATAATCAAGGAAAACATTGAAAAGTTAAGAACTTTAAAATAATTGATGAAGTTAGGAGATAATAATTATATGAAGGCTAAGTATTATATATTGAGTTCTATATTTGTAGTTTTAAGTATAATAATCATTGCGTTTACTAATGAAAAGGAAGTCTCACTTGAGTTTGAAAGAGAATTATGGGTAAATGATATTTCTATAAGACTAAGCATGATTGAGAGTTTGTTAGAAAGTTATTATTTTGAAGGAATGAGTAGACACGAAATTGAAAACATATTAGGAAATCCTTCTAAGAAGCTTCCAAGTAATATGGCAGTAACAACTGATCTAGCAGGAAAGGAAAAAGAACCAGTTGACTTGGATGATTCCAATTACTATGTTTATTTTATAACTGAATTTGAGAGGCCGGAAGATGCCATGGCTATATATTTTAATTTTGACAGTGAAGACAAAGTTGAGGAATATCATATTATTCGATTCCAAACATAACTTGAGTTTAAAATTTGAATAAACATTAGAAACTAAATTTTTCTCTTATTGAATTAATTTTAGGAGGTAATAATGTTAGAATTACGAGAAGGAATTTTAGATGCTTTAGTAGATGATGATGAAAGTATAGTTCAAATTGAAGAGTACTTAACATATCTAAAGATTGACTTTAGTAGAACCAGCGTTCTTGAGCTATTACAGCAATTGTTGGATGAAAATAAAATTAAAATTGAATACCCTCCGGAGTTTAAAACGCTTAAAAAATTAAACATAAGTAATTTAGAAGAGTATTGGTTCGAATTAACTCAAGAAGGTCATAAAGAATGGGGGAAAATATAAAGAAATTAGACAAAATTATGTTAATATAGCAAATGGAGATGCTGTAATAATATCAAAAGATGGTAGAAGTAATATATAAAGAAAGTGAATACTTTAAAAATGTCAATTTAAATAAGAAAGGATGATATTGTGAGCATACAAGCATGGGGAAGGTTTGAGCTATTTACCAAGGGATTGAAAACTAACAACTTGTTGCTGTTCCAATGATTTTATCAAATTTTACATGGAGGGTGGTCAAGCATGCAAGTGATTAACGAGTACATTTTATTTGTTGTAGTTTTTGAAATTGCATTGACTATAAGAATATTTATGTATAGAAGGAATTCAACTTTTAATAACATTGTCAAAGAAATGATCATAACCAATATATTATTTGCTGTAGTGTTTGGCATTGTTTATTTGATAAAGTATAGGTGGAAAAGTTAAGGATACATAATATCGTTGTTGAAATTCTAGGTTACTTAATGTAACTATGGAACTTACTAATAAAATAATGAACGCAATTAGAGATTAAAATGCCCATAAGCCAGTATCCAATCTCTGATTGAAGCTTAAACCGATTTGAAATTTAGTTCGTTGATATAAAATAAAATCAATTTAAAAAAGCTATCAAAGTCTAGTTGATAGCTGGATAATCTACTTATATTAACTTACATTATTTTATATCCATTGTTTTGCAAATGATTATTAATCTCTGCTTCTGATGTATGCTCGTCATAATATACAGCTACAGATGATTCATCCATACTTAAACAAACATCTTGTACGCCGATCATGCCTTCTAATTGGTTTCTAACTTTATCTTGTGTCTCTTTTTGATCTAATCCATCGATATTAAGATTTATACTCTTCATATGTCTGTTCCTCTCTTCTTTTGTGGACTATAAATAAGGTGCAATAATATTATTTGCAACAACCAATATTTCATACCAGCAATCTCAATGTTAACATAACATTTAATTTGAATATATAACTTACTAGCTCCGTCAAATATCAATCAATTGTTTCACATTCAATCTTATGATATAATATTAAAATAAGTTCATTTTCCTACTAGGGGGGCCATAGGATGAATGCAAACCAATTAGATAGAATGCTGCACCAACTGAATGAAATTGAAGAAAAATTTAAAGATATCGCCAATTTGCCTGACACGCAAAAGTCCTTGAAGGATGTTTTTTCTCGAGAAGCTATAGATGCCAATTGGATTATCAATATTGATAAGCTGGTCAAGGAAGATGAATTGGTTTCCATCCATAGACATGACCGCTTTATGGAATTTGATTTGCATAGCCATGATTACATAGAACTGATTTTCGTTTATTCTGGTACCATTAAACAAGTGATTGAAAGAAAAGATATTGAACTTAAAAAGGGCGAAATACTGCTACTAGATATGAATGTCAAACATAAGATTTCAGTAGCAGGTGAAGAAGATATTGCTATTAATATTCTCCTAAAAAAGGAGTTTTTTGATTGGGTTTTTATGTCTCATTTTTCAAAGAATGATATTATATTTGACTTTATTGCTAAAGCTATATATGATAATAAAAAAACAAAACAGTACCTTCTCTTTAGAACCTCGGAAAATAACATTATTTGGGATATGATGATTAAAATTCTTATGGAGTACTATGAACCAAAAATTGGTATGGATACAGCAATTCGTAGCTATATAGCACTTTTATTTACAGAACTTTTTAGAGATTATAGGCATAATCTGAATCAAAAGATTGTTAGCCAGATTGACATAACCATTAACAGCGAGGTTGTTAATTTTATTGATAAAAATTATAAAACAATTACTTTAGCAGAAACAGCAGAACATTTTAACTTTAATGTGGATTACATGGGGAAATTGATCAAAAATATCACAGGCAATAGCTTCACAAGTTTTATTAAAGACAGAAAGTTTGAACAAGCCTGCTGCTTACTTAGACACAGCCAGGACTCCGTTACAGAGATAGTCAATAATACAGGATATTCCAATGTGAGCTATTTCTATAAACAATTTAAGCAAAAATATGGGGTGACTCCTGATGAGTACCGTAACAAGGCTGCGTTTCAAACGACTTATGAATAATAAATATAGCCAAAAGCCCCGAATTGCATGAAAACTGCAATCGGGGCTTTTGTAATGGTGAGTATTAATCTATCTGGGAGGAGGATTTTATCGAGTTTTTTGTACTAAGGTTTCATAGGTTTTAACCTCTTCGAGCCAGTTTAAACCAACGGGAATGCCGTTTTTATGACAATAATAATCCCAAACTGCGTGCCATGGGAAGGATTTCAGTTCTTCTAATAGAGCAAGACGTGTTGTGAAATCAAAAGCTTGTTCTGCTTCAACTAATATCTTAGTAGGTTCGAGTAGTGCTAGAAGAAGTGCCTTTCTCATATTTCTTGTACCAATAGCCCAGGCTGCTATTCGATTGATACTGCCATCAAAAAAGTCAAGGCCAATGTTTATACGATTGAAAAGGTTATGGCGAACGATTTCTTGTGCAATAGCAAGTAATTCATCATCTAAAACAACAACGTGATCACTATCCCAACGAACAGGACGACTGACGTGAAGTAGTAATTCATCTAAATAAAGAGATAGTGCAGAAATTTTATTTGAAATCACTTCAGTTGGATGGAAATGTCCAGAATCTAAGCAAAGAAGTGTCTTCTTTTCTAGGGCATAACCCATATAAAATTCATGGGATCCAACTACATAGCTTTCAGAGCCGATACCAAAGAGTTTGCTTTCAACTGCGTCTTTGTGGTACTTGGGATCGATTCTTTCTTCTAGGCAAGCATCTAAGGATTCTTTTAAGCGTTTTCTTGGGCCTAAGCGATCAGCTGGAAGGTCTTTGAACCCATCAGGAATCCAAATATTCATTATAGATGAAATGCCTAATTCCTTGCCAAAGTATTCGCTAATTTTTCTTGAACGTTTCACATGTTCAATCCAAAAGTTCCTAATAGATGCATCAGGATGACTTAAAGAAAGACCATCATCAAAGTTTTTATGGGAGAAGATGGTTGGGTTAAAATCAAGACCAATGCCCTGCTCTTTTGCCCATGCGACCCAATTTGCAAAATGTTTAGGTTCAATTTGGTCACGATCTACAAAAGTCCCTTCATTTTCAAGATAGATGGCATGTAGATTGACTTTTATTTTGCCAGGAATTAATGAAAAGGCTTTTTCAAGATCTTGACGAAGCTCCTGAGCATTTCTTGCTTTACCAGGATAAGAACCTGTGGAGGCAATACCACCTGTTAACTCTTTGGAATCGCTTTCGAAACCGCCAACGTCATCGCCCTGCCAGCAATGTAACGAGATTGGAATTAGATCCAGTTTTTCTAGCGCAAGATCCACATCTACACCAAGTTTTGTGTAAGCTTCTTTTGCTATTTGAAAGGACTGTTCAATATTTTTAAACATGTAGATAGCCTCCTTAAGGTAATTGAGTGAATCTTTTCCACTCACATATCATCGATGGTGTAGGATTTGGTTTGTATGTTTTGTTTTCAAAGGATTGAAGAACTATTTTTCTGCCTTCTTCCAGATTGCTAATATCTCCAAGGGCAATATGTTGTAATAAGACGTTGCCAATGGCGGTGGCTTCAATCGGTCCAGCAAAGACCATACACTGAGTGAGGTCAGCACATAGCTGGTTAAGAAGTTCGTTTTGGCATCCGCCACCAGCTATATGTATTTTGCTAAGAGGTTTCAAGCTGATTTCGCGAAGCTTTTCAAGGACATCGCGATATTGGAAAGCCAAGCTTTCAAATATACAACGTGCAATTTCACCTGGTTTTGTAGGTACGCCTTGTTTGGTTTCCTCGCAATAACACTGAATTTCTTCAATCATATTGGGTGGATTCATAAATCTGATATGGTTGGGATTAATTAAGTATTTAAAAGGTTCTGCTTGATTGGCTAAATCAACCAATTCAGCAAAGGTGTAGTGCTCATCATAAAGTCTTTGGACCTCTTGTATTAACCAAAGGCCCATAATGTTTTTAAGAACCCTAACGGTATTAAATACACCACCTTCGTTGGTGAAATTGTATTCTAAAGACTTTTCAGTGCAAATAGGCATTTGACTTTCAATACCCATTAAAGACCAAGTGCCAGAGCTGATATAGACAAAATCTTCATCGATTGCTGGAATAGCTGCTATGGCGGAAGCTGTATCATGGGTGCCAGGTGCTATGACTTGAGGTCTATAGGTTTGGTTAAGGCTAATCTCTGCCTTTAATTCACCAATAATCGTTCCCGGCATAATCACTTTTGAAAAAAGAGAAGATGGAACTTGTAATAAGGTAATAAGATCTTCATCCCAAGCTTTCGTATGAATATTTAGAAGCTGTGTAGAAGTGCTATTGGTAAACTCATTGGTTATTTGACCTGTTAAACGGTAATTCAAGTAGTCTGGAACCAATAAGAGGTTGCTTGCGTGCTTAAAATGCTCGGGATATTCCAATACGTGTTCATAGAGTTGATACAGTGTGTTAAACGGTAAAAACTGAATACCTGTTTTAGCATAAATTTTACTTTTCTCATAAATACGTTCAAATTTTTCTAAGGTCTCATCTGTTCTATGATCCCTATAGGCAAAAACATCGGAGATCCGCTTGCCATTCTCATCAATTATGACATAATCTACAGCCCAAGTATCTATACCTATACTATCATAGGGGAAATCAATTTTAGATAATCCAAGAATGATTTCTTCGAATAAAGCTTCTATGTCCCAATAATAATGGTGGTATTTTAACTTAATTTGATTTTTAAAACGGTGAATTTCATTTAATATTAGTTTGCCTTTTTCAAAATGACTACTTATTAGACGACCGCTGGAAGCGCCGATATCAACGGCAATACAAGTCTTGGGCATGGTAAGGCTCCTTTCGCTAGCTATAGTACGCGTGCGTGTAGCACGCTCTTATTGGGGCATTTAGAAAGTTTTGAAGAACTTTCCTAGCCTTATAAGTTTGCTATCGCAAAACGCGTACGTGTAGTACGCTCTTATTGAGTATAGTATACGAAAGGATATCGTAAAAAGCATTAACCCTAGACGTTATAGCCATTGTCAAAAAAAGATAACTTCAATTTGACATTTTAAGGGTGAGGTGGTAGAATCGTGACAACAATGCTAATAGAGACGGAGAGGATTTGAGTCAATGCTACCCTTAGAGCGAAAGCAAGAAATTGTAAAACTCATTATAAATAATAAGTCAATTAAGGTCAATGAGATGAGTTCGCTATTTAACGTAACAGAAGAGACCATCAGACGTGACTTGGAAAAGTTAGAAAAAGAGAACATATTAAAACGCACATATGGTGGTGCTGTCGTTATTGAAACACCTGGAGAAGACTTGTCTTTTTTCGAACGTGTTAGAGAGCATATGGATGAAAAGAAGAAGCTCGCTAAATATGTGGCCGAGTTTATCAAAGATGGTGATACAATCATGCTTGATTCCAGTACAACAGCGCTTGAGGTTGGAAAAACGATTCAAGATGATCGTCAGGTCACCATAATAACCAATTCATTAAATGCTTGTTTAGAGCTTTCTGCTAATAGTCATTTGAAAATCATTTCAATAGGTGGTATTTTAAATACGAGAAATATGTCTTTTGAAGGACCTGCAGCGGTTAAAAATCTAAATAATTATTACGCCGACAAAGTTATTTTCTCATGTAAAGGCGTAGACTTTGAAAGAGGTATTATGGAGTCTAGCGAATATGTTGCCGAAATTAAGCAAGGGATGATTCAATCGGCTAAGCAAGTCATACTTGTAGTCGACCAAAGTAAGTTTGATAAAACATCTCTAGTGCGCATAGATGACTTTTGTAAAGTTGATGTTTTGATTACAAATCTAAAAATAGATGAACGATGGATGAGTCAATTAGAAAAATATGATATTCAAGTCATTGTAATAGAAGAATAAAAGAACAAAGATAAAAAGACGTTTTCGAGAAATCGGAAGCGTCTTTTTTTACCTAACGAAGGAAGTCCCCTGCTTCTGGTAACTTACTTCTAAAATCAGACGGGATAAATCTTTTATTGTGTTGATTTGTCTTTGTTAGTGTTGAAAATACCGTTGACACATTAAAAAATTTATGATATTGTTTAAAATAGAAGAGGAAAACCAATAAAACAAACACAAACAAACAGAAACAAACAAAAACAAGCAATGCATCATATTTTATCCAGTATTCATAGATTAGGAGGATTATCGATGTTTCAAAAGGAATTATTTGAATTAGAAACCATATCTAAAGGGGTAGGAAATCTACCTGAATATGTTCAGGGTGGAGGAGGAAATACCTCTGTTAAACTTAATGATGAGTTAATGGCTGTTAAAGCTTCAGGCTTTAAATTAAATCAGATTACTTCTAAAGAGGGTTATGTTGTTATTAATTATAAAAACATTAAAAACTATTATGAAAATGTTGATATAAGTAGTCACACCGATTTTGAGAAAGAAAGTGTTGAATTTGCCAAGAATAATGTAGTAGAGATGGAAGGATTTAAAATACTTAGACCTTCAGTTGAGGCGGGGTTTCATTCAATTATGAAGAAGTACGTGGTACATACTCATCCAGTTTATGCAAATATGCTTTGCTGCAGCTTTAAGGGCAAGGACATAGTTGAAGAAATTTTTAGAGACATGAAATACAAGTGTATTTGGATACCCTATATTAATCCTGGATTTTGTTTGACTTTGAAAATAAAAGAAGGAATTGAGAAGTGCATAACCGATACGGGTGTGTTTCCGGAAGTTATTTTTATGGAAAATCATGGCTTGGTTGTCACGACTGACGATTATATGTACGCCTTGGCACTCCATGATGAAGTGAATGATTTAATTAAAAATTATCTTGAAATAAAAACCTTATTTCCAGAAATAAAACTTGAAAACATAGGAGAAGCTCATTATAGAAGCAATACAAGATATATTTTGGATAGCTTTAGTAGGGGTAAAATAGATAATGATTACATAGATAAAGTGGCCTTATATCCAGATCAACTTGTTTATTTAAATAAGAATATATCCATCAATGGGGCAAAGAATAAACTAAATGTAAATACAACAACAAAAGAAATAATATATGATGCTAGTTATGCAGAAGCCTTGACCATTGAAGAAACCTTATTAGGGTATTTATATGTTATTAATAATATTGAAGAGGCAGGATTACCATTAAAAACAATGTCAGCTAAGGAAATTGATTTTATTAACAATTGGGAAAGTGAGGCTTATAGAAAAAGCCTAGTGAAGGATTTGACTAAATAATGTGATTATAAGTCACTTAATATCATTAAGATGTTAATAACTATCCTATAAACCACTTAAGTTGATGAAAGGAATGCAAAATCATGAAAACAAGTGCGGTCAGATTATACGGCAAAAAAGATTTAAGACTTGAAACTTTTGACTTACCTCCAATTAAGGAGGATGAAATTCTAGCTCATATTATTTCAGATAGTATTTGTATGTCTTCTTATAAGGCAGCTGAACAAGGCAGTGACCACAAACGTGTTCCAAACGATGTAGATCAAAACCCAACTATTATAGGACATGAATTTTGCGGTGTACTTGTAGAGGTCGGCGACAAATGGAAGAACCAGTTTAAGGCTGGTATGAAGTTTTCTATTCAGCCTGCACTGAATCTCAAGGAAGATCCGTATGCAGCACCAGGATATAGCTTTAAATATATTGGTGGTGATGCGACATATATCATTATCCCTAAGGAAGTTATGGAAAATGATTGCTTATTGGAGTACACAGGGGATGCATTTTTTTATGGGTCCATTTCAGAGCCTATGTCTTGTATCGTAGGTGCTTTTAATGCTAGCTATCACACAACCCAAGGCTCATATGTACATAAAATGGGAATCGCCCCCGGGGGCAACATGGCAATACTCGCAGGGGCAGGTCCTATGGGTTTGGGTGCAATTGATTATGCCATTCATGCAGATAGAAAGCCTAGTTTGCTGGTTGTAACGGATATTGATAATGCAAGATTAAAAAGAGCCAGTGAAGTCTATACTGTAGAAGATGCAGAGATGAATGGTGTTACATTGAAATATATTAATACAGCAGAATTAGAAAACCCTGTTCAAGCGCTCAAGGCGTTGACAGGTGGTAAAGGTTATGACGATGTTTTTGTTCTTGCACCTGTGAAACCTGTAGTTGAGCTGGGGGATGAAATCCTGGGTCATGATGGTTGTCTAAATTTCTTTGCAGGTCCAACCAATACGGAATTTTCAGCTAGCTTCAATTTCTATAATGTACATTATAATGCAACCCATATAGTAGGCACCAGTGGTGGAAATACAAATGACTTAAAACTCTCTTTATCTGCTATGGCAAATGGTAAGATTAATCCCGCTTCGATGATTACGCATGTGGGAGGATTAGATTGTGTCATAGAAACTACTTTGAATCTTCCTAAAATTCCAGGAGGGAAAAAGCTGATTTATACAAATGTATCTATGCCTTTAACAGCTATTAATGATTTTGAGGAAAAAGGTAAGGATAATCTAGTATTCAAAATGCTCGCAGAAATTGTGGCGAGGCATAATGGGTTATGGTCACTTGAAGCTGAGCAATATTTGCTCGAGAATTCAAAAAGTATTTAACCTAACGAAGAAGAATGGAGGAAGAAATATGCGTATAAAAACATTGGAAGGTCAAGTTGCTGTGATCACAGGAGCAGCACAAGGACTTGGAGAAGCGCTAGCCCATAGATTAGATCAAGAAGGTTGTAAAGTAGTAGTTTGTGATATTAATTTTGAGGCAGCACAAATAGTCGCAAGCACCTTAACAGATGCGATTGCAGTATCTGTAGATGTGTGTGACGAAGAGCAGGTTAAGCATGTTTTTAAAACAGCTCTCGATTGTTTTGGCAAGGTGGATATTTTTGTTTCTAATGCAGCCATTCTCCTAGCAGATGCTGTGGTAGATTTTGATGCAGTAAAATGGCGTAAAATGATCGATGTCAATTTAACAGGATATTTCTTATCTGCAAAACATGCGTGTATTGCGATGCAACCCAATAAAAAAGGTAGCATCATTCAAATTAACTCAAAATCAGGTAAAAAAGGTTCTTTCAAAAATTCTGCCTATGCAGCATCAAAGTTTGGCGGCATAGGGTTTACACAAAGTCTTGCGCTTGAGATGGCAGAAAGTGGCATTCGTGTTAATTCTATTTGCCCAGGAAATCTGTTGGATTCTCCCCTTTGGGTCAATAGCCTTTATAAACAATATGCTAAAAACCAAGGGATTACTGAAGAAGAGGTTAGACAAAAGTATCTTAATCAAGTACCAATGAAGCGTGGATGTACATATGACGATGTGGCTAATGTTATGGTGTTTTTAGCTTCTGACCAATCCAACTATATGACGGGTCAAGCTATAAACGTCACTGGCGGTCAGGAAATGAGATAAGCTGGAGGTAATCATGATAAAACAATTGATACAGGATTTAAATGCAGGAACTGCCATTGAAAGATTGAAAGCATTGACTTCTCTCGTCCAATATGTTCAAAATGGAGAGATGTCCTTTGACGAAGGTAAGGATTATGTCAATAACCATATTCATACGATCTATTCCTTTTCCCCATACTCACCGTCCAAAGCGATATGGATGGCAAAATTGGCAGGGCTGCGGACTGCGGGCATCATCGACCATGATTCCATCAATGGGGCAGAAGAATTTATAGTGGCAGGTAAGCTTTTGGATATGCCTACTACAATTGGTATTGAGTGTCGTGTCAGTATGAAGCATACACCCTTTCATAACAGAAGAATCAATCATACAGATCAAACAGGTATTGCTTATGTTGCAATGCATGGCATTCCCCACACAAAGATTCAAGAGATTGAGGTGTTTATGAGGCCATATCTAGAAAAGAGAAACCTACGAAATAGAAAAATGATTGATAAAATCAATGCCCTATTTCCAGAAAAGATAGTAGATTTTGATGCGGATGTCAGACCAATTTCGCAAAGTCATGAGGGGGGCAGTATTACGGAACGTCATCTACTTTTTGCGCTTTCCATCAATCTCATGAAAAAATATGGTAAGGGACAAGGTTTGGTCACCTTTTTAGTGGAACAATTTGGCTTGGAAATAAAGGGTAAAGCGCTTGATTATTTACTTGATTTAGATAATCCACATTACAGTTATGACTTATTGGGCGTTTTAAAGGGTCATTTTGTATCCAAATTCTACATAGATGCGGATGAGGAATGTTTAGATGTGACAGAGTTTATTGCAAAGGCAAAAGAGGTAGGTGCGATATCTGCATACGCTTATTTGGGTGATTTAAAAAACTCCGTGACAGGCGATAAGAGAGATGATCAGTTCGAGGACGATTATATCGACGAGTTGTTTGACTATCTTAAGAAAATCGGGTTTAATGCCGTTACTTATATGCCTTCACGTAATACGCCAGAGCAACTAGAACGTGTAAGAAAGCTTTGTAATCAGCATAAGTTCTTTGAAATTAGCGGGGAAGATATTAATTCACCAAGACAATCCTTTATTTGTGAAGCCTTATTAAAGGAGGAATTTAACAATTTAATTACTGCGACATGGGCGATGATTGGACATGAAGTTGCTTCAACAGAAGACGCATCAGAAGGATTGTTTAGTCATAAGATGATTGAAAAATATCCGATGCTCGGGGATAGAGTCACCTATTACTTTGAAATAGGAAAGAAGCAAGAAACCTTTTGATTATTTGTGAATATCGTGATTATTCGTACAAGATGGAATTAATGACAATTATTGATGAAAAATATTACCTGTATTAGGTAAAAAAGTGGGTTAATTGAAATCATTGATGATGAAGCTTGGATACAATACACAGTTATTTTAAGAAAACAACTCTTTTTTTGATAATACAGACAGCGTATTTGGTCAATGAAAAAGAGGAAGAATATTTGTATAATAAACGTATAGGCATTACGAATATGAACAATTTTTATATAATCAATAATAAGAGATTATTGCAGAAGCCGAATTATGATTAAGAAGGGAGATTTATTAAGTGTCTGAATACATATTAGAACTTAAAGGTATTACAAAAATATTCCCCGGAGTTAAAGCGCTTGATCGTGTAGAGTTTAAGCTTAAACGTGGACAAATCCATGCCTTAATGGGTGAGAACGGTGCGGGCAAATCTACCTTTATCAAGGTTATTACAGGAGTACTCACGCCTAATGAAGGTGAAATCTACTTGGATGGCCAAAAGATCAGCTTTAAGAATCCAAAAGAAGCTCAACATATGGGTATTGCGGCTATTTACCAACACGTTACCTGTTATCCAGATTTAACAGTAACTGAAAATATTTTTATGGGCCATGAGAAAGTGCAAAAGAGAACTAAAAGGATTTTGTGGAAAGAAATGCATGAAGAAGCAAAGGTGCTTCTTGATGAACTTTGTGCTAATTTTGAACCTAAAGTGCTAATGGGCTCATTGAGTGTTGCTCAGCAACAAATTGTTGAGATCGCTAAGGCATTATCTACAAATGCTAAAATCATCATTATGGATGAACCAACAGCAGCTTTAACAAAAAAAGAAAGCGAAGAGCTTTATAGAATTACTGAAAAACTAAGAGATCAGGGTGCCGCCATCATATTTATATCTCATCGATTTGAAGATATGTATCGCCTAGCAAGCGAAGTAACCGTTTTTAGAGATGCCAAATACATAGGCACTTGGCTTGTTAATGAAATCACTAATGAAAATCTTATTGTTGCAATGGTGGGTCGTGAAATTACTCAACTCTATCCTAAAAAGGAAGCGATAATTGGTGAAGAGATACTTCGATTAGAAGGACTTTCTAAAACCGGGTACTTCAAGGATATCTCTTTTTCAGTAAAAAAAGGTGAGATTGTAGGCTTAACCGGACTTGTAGGCGCAGGTCGTAGTGAAGTTATTCAAGCGATGACTGGGCTTATGTCATATGACAGTGGTAAAATTTACTTTGAAAATAAAGAAGTTGAAATTAAAAATCCTCTAACTGCAATGCAACTCGGAATTGGTTATTTGCCAGAAGACAGACAAAAACAAGGGTTAATTTTAGAATGGGGAATAGGTAGGAATATCACCTTACCAACACTTGATAGATGTAGCACCAAAGGCTGGATGAATGAAGGCGTAGAGGCAGTTATGGCGAAAGAGTTGCTAGAA
Source organism: Firmicutes bacterium HGW-Firmicutes-7 (assembly GCA_002841375.1). Taxonomy (GTDB): domain Bacteria; phylum Bacillota; class Clostridia; order Lachnospirales; family Vallitaleaceae; genus HGW-1. Next base: position 46,755 of record PGZO01000017.1, read on the forward strand.
AAAGTGGAAGTAAAAGCTAATAGTGTTTTTGATTTAGCGAGTTCTTTGTCTGGTGGTAACCAACAAAAAGTAGTAGTTGCAAAATTACTATCAGCAGATTTAAAGGTGATCATTTTAGATGAACCTACCAAAGGTGTGGATGTAGGTTCGAAGTCAGCCATTCATGAAATCATTAATGACTTAGCTTGTAAAGGCTATGGTGTAATCATGATTTCATCAGAAATGCCTGAAATCCTTGGTATGAGTGATAAAGTTGTGATTATGCGGGAAGGTAAAGTGACTGCCATTATGGACCGCGAACAAACAACACAAGAACTTATTCTTGAATCAGCTATGATGAATCAAGCAGATTTTTCATAACAAAAATCCCATGAGGCAAATTCGGTTTTTCGTAAAATAAGCAACAAAACTATTATATGAAGTACAAAACAAAGAAAGGGAAGGCATATGACAGAAAATAAAGTGATAAAGCAAATAAAAGGATTAGACATTGCTAAATTTAGAGAGCTTGGTTTAGTCATCTTCATTATCATTCTTTCGCTTGCCGTTCAAATAAGAAATCCAAGGTTTTTAACTCTTGAAAATCTGAACGACATGTTAACAAATACGGCTATTTTAGGAATTTTGGCAGTAGGCATGATGTTGGTTATCATTACGAGGGGAATTGATCTATCCGTTGGATCGACAATAGCATTATCAGGTATGATTACTGCCCTCACAGTCAGTACGTATCCCGATATGAATCCAATATTAGCGGTATTACTTGGCACCTTGATTGGCCTTGTATGTGGTAGTGTTGTAGGTTTATTAATTTCTAAGGTCGGGATTTTACCCATTATAGCGTCGTTAGGTTTTATGAATATTTTTAGAGGTCTTACCTTTATGACAAGTGGTGGAAAGTGGATTAGTGCCCATCAAATGCCGGTTAGTTTTAAGGCTATTGCAACCAGTAAAGTATTAGGTATTAATACGTTAATTGTAATAGCGATCGTGACTTACATAGTAGCTTATTATTTCATTAATCATACACGGACAGGTCGACAAATCTATGCGGTAGGTAGTAATCCCGAGTCTGCAAAAATTAGTGGGATCAATACTGATAAAATACTTTGGATGGTTTATGCCATTATGGGTGCGCTTTCAGGTTTGGCAGGTGTTTTGTGGGTTTCAAAATTCGCCTCTGCGCAGGGAGATACAGCAGAAGGTTATGTAATGAATGTCATTGCAGCTTGTGTGCTAGGGGGTGTAAGTATTTCAGGTGGTTCCGGTAAGATTTCTGGCATTATCTTAGGCACTTTGCTTCTTGGTATTTTAAATAATGCGTTACCACTTATGCTGGTTTCACCTTTTTGGCAGAATGCCATTCAAGGGTTTATTATCCTTATAGCGGTTCTTGTAAATGCACTTGTAAAACGAAACATTACAAAACAAAATCTCATGAGGAGGAAAATATAGCCATGGCACAAAGAAACATATTAGCTAAGAAACAATTTAGCATAAAGAGCTTCTTCTTCCAATGGGAATGGTTACTTGTTATTGTATTTATCTTAATTAACGTAATGAATGCAAATATATCAGATTATTATTTGAATCCAACACTATTATTGGATGCAACAATGACCTTTTTAGACAAAGCGTTATTAGTACTTCCTATGGTCTTTATCTTGGTCCTAGGTGATATTGATATATCTGTTGCCTCGACAATTGCGTTATCTTCAGTCGTTATGGCAGTGCTCTATAATCTCGGTGTACCAATGCCAGTAGCTATATTGTTTTGTCTACTTGTAGGAACACTTTGTGGTTATATCAATGGAATTTTATTGACAAAATTCAAAGAGCTTTCAGCAGTTATAGTAACACTTTCAACTATGATTATCTTCAGAGGGATTGCTTACATCATTTTAGAAGATCAAGCAGCTGGAAAATTCCCGAAATGGTTTAACTTCTTAAGCTGGGGATATATGGGGAAAATACCTTTTATCTTAATTGTATTTGTCATTTTGGCCATTATCTTTGGTCTGTTATTGCATAAAACTACATTTGGTAGACGTATTTTTGCCATGGGTAATAATATTGAAGCTTGCCGTTTTTCAGGCGTTCAAGTAGATAAAATAAAGGTTATCGTTTTTACCTTAACGGGCTTAATGGCTGGTGTTACCGCAATATTTTTAACTTCTAGAATGGGTAGCACTAGACCCAATGTGGCAATGGGATATGAACTAGATATTATTGCGATGGCTGTTTTGGGTGGTGTTAGTACTGCAGGTGGAAAAGGTCGTATGATCGGTGCCATTCTAGCCATCTTCATTATAGGATTTTTGAGATATGGCTTAGGCTTAATTAATATACCAGCACAAGCACTGCTCATTATATTAGGACTTTTATTAATTGTTTCAGTTATGATTCCAAATCTAAAGGGTCGATTTCAAACGCTTCGTAAAGTAAAGTCATAAATTAATATATGTTATAGAACGGGGAACTGTTTTATATAGATTCATTAATCTTTCGACAAATAAAAGGAGAATGGAAATGAAAAAATTAATATCATTGTTATTATCACTCATGCTTGTAGCAACTTTAATTACTGCTTGTGGGGAAAAAAAGGTTGAAGAACCAGTAACATCAACTGAAAAAGAAACAAAAACTGAAACGGAGACAAAAGGGGAAAAAGTAAAATTTGCAATTATCGTTAAAAACACAGGTAATCCATACAATGAGAAAGAAATGGAAGGCTTTGTAAAAGCAATTGAAGAACTTGGTGGCGAAGTAATATTAAAGGCACCTGATCAACCAACTGCTGAAGCTCAAATTCAAATGATCGAAGAATTAATTGCTCAAAATGTAGCAGCTATCGCAATTGCTGCGAATGATCCAGACGCATTACAACCTGCACTACAAAAAGCTATGGATAAAGGAATCAAAGTATTATCTTTAGACTCAGCAGTTAATGCAGATAGTAGAATGGTACACGTTAACCAAGCTGATCCGACAGCTATAGGAACTAGCTTAGTTGCTGGTATTTCAGAAATGATGGGTGGAACAGGCCAATTTGCAATTTTAAGTGCGACTTCTCAAGCTACTAACCAAAACGCTTGGATTGAAGTTATGAAAGATGACTTAGTTAATTATCCCGACATCGAACTAGTTAAAGTAGCTTATGGTGATGATTTAAGAGACAAATCTGTTTCCGAAACAGAAGCTTTATTACAATCATACCCAAATCTTAAAGGTATTGTTGCTCCTACAACTGTAGGTGTTGCTGCAGCTGGAAAAGTATTAACAGACAAAGGTCTTAAGGGCACAGTACAATTAACTGGTCTTGGTTTGCCAAGTGAAATGGCTGAATACATTGAAAGTGGAGTTTGTGAATGGATGTACTTATGGAATCCAATTGATGTAGGATACCTTGCTGGTTATGCAGCCGCTGCACTTGTAGACGGAACAATCACCGGCGCTGAAGGCGACAAATTTAAAGCTGGTACGCTAGGCGAAAAATCTATTATCACAGTTGGCGACGGTACAGAAATCATGTTAGGCGATCCTTTCAAATTCGACGCAGGTAACATTGGAGAATGGAAAGCTGTATACTAAAATAAAGATATAACTATTAATAGAAAGAAAATACCTCCAGCTGTTACTGGGGGTATTTGACTCTAATATGTTAATGGATTGGAGACTTGAATTATGAATAGAAGTAATAAATTTGCTTGGACTTGGAAGGTTAAACAAGAATGCCTAGAGGAATATGTGAAGATGCATTTAGATCCTTGGGATGAAATCATGGTAGAGCACAGCAAAGCCGGTATAAAAAATTACTCGATTTTTAGAAATGACAATCAATTTTTTTACTGTTTTGAGTGTGATGATGTTCCAAGTGCCTTTACCTATATTGAAAAAAGTGAGGCTTGTAATAGGTGGAATGCCATTACTTCAAAAATGGTTGAAGGTTCTTTTGATTTTAATGAAGCAGAATCAATTAAACCAATGAAAGAAATATTCTACTTAGCCTAATAAAGTCGTCATAAAAGAAGGATTTAGTCTGCTAGCCTCTTTGTTTGGGTTTTGGCTGAAGGGGTATAACTGATAAAGATGGAGGAAAACATGAAGAAAAAAAGCATGGTACAAGACGCACAAGGAAGTATAGGGTCTATGAAATGGTTAAATAATTTTAAGATGATACAAAAACTACTTAGTGCGTTTATATTAATTTCCATTCTTATTGCAGTTATTAGCGTGATTGGTATCTTGAATATGAATAAAATCAATAACAATGCGATCAGGATGTATGAGCAAAATCTACTTGCAGTAGATAAAATCCATATGATCAGAGGAAGTGTAACAAGTGTGAAATTCGATTTACTTACATTAATTGATGAAGGAAACAAGTCTTCAGTAAAAGAAACTACAGATCGAATTCTTCAAGGTTTTACTGATAATGCTAAGGATATGACACAGCTTGAGGATATGCAGCTTAGTACATCATCAAGAGAAATTATTAATGATCTTAAAACGAATATGGATGAATATCAAGCTATTCATGAACAGATTTCTTCTTTAGTTCGAGACGGTAGATATTATGAAGCGAAGGGTATGTATCCGAGAACCGCTAAGAATAGTGAAAAGATGTATATAGCTCTAGATGAGCTCTTAAACTATAGCGTGCAAGAAGCCTATGATTCTAACGAAATGAATAAAACAACATACAAGAGTTCCTCAAAAATAATGATAATGATTAGTGTTTTTTCGCTTATTCTAGGTATTTCACTTGGTTTAATTATTTCCTTTAATACTTCAAAAAGATTGAAACAACTTGTACGGTTTGCACATACCTTTGGGGATGGAGATTTGTCGCATCAGCTGAAATTTGCAGGTAAGGATGAACTGACTGAGCTCGGGTCAGCCATGAATAAAGCAATTACTAATAACAGAGATCTTCTATCGGAAATCATAATGGGTTCTGAAGATATCAGTGCTTCAAGTCAAGAACTATCTTCGACAATAGAAGAAGTTGCCTCTACAATGGAAACAATTCATATATCCGCCATTGAAATATCGAAAGGTGCCCAAGATTTGAGCATCACGACTGAAGAGGTTAGCGCTGCTGCTGAAGAAATCAATACAACCACCTCCCAATTAGATCTTAAAGCAAAAGATGGAAGTAAATCAGCAGAACAGATAGCAATACGTGCTAAGGAAACTAAGGATAGAGGCGCAAGTTCATTTGAACGCGCTAATAGTATTTACATAGAAAGACATCGTAAGATTATTGAAGCTATAAAAGCAGGTGAAATTGTTGGAGAAGTTCAGACGATGGCATTATCTATTGGTTCAATAGCAGATCAAACCAATTTATTGGCTCTCAATGCAACGATAGAAGCAGCCCGAGCTGGCGAATATGGCAAAGGGTTTTCAGTAGTAGCAGATGAGATTAGAAAGCTAGCTGAACAATCTACTACAGCAGTTACACGCATCACGAATATTGTTCAACAGGTTCAGTTGGCCTTTAATCATTTATCGGATAATGCCCATGAGATATTGAACTTTATTGAGAAAAGTGTAAAGCCTGACTATCAATTGCTCATGGAAACGGGGCTACAATATGAAAAAGATGCCCGTTTTATTAACAATATGACCGAAGAAATTGAAGTTTCCACAAAAACAATGATGGAAACAATCAATCAAGTTGCTGCAGCAATGCAAAGTGTATCTGCTACAGCGGGAGAATCTGCTGCTGGTTCAGATGGTATTGTACTCGGCATAAAAGAAACAACTATAGCTGTCGATGAGATGGCAAAGATGGCGCTAAACCAAGCGGACCTGGCAGAAAAGCTGAATCAAATGGTACAAAGGTTTAAAGTATAGAGCGATACAAAAAAGGCTGCTAATAAAGATTAGGTAAACTTAAAATAATCGTATTACAGTCTAAAGGAGGCAATCAAATGGTAGAAAGAATTTTTGAATCTATTAAGGCATTGCATAAAGCAAAAGTAGGTTTATATACAATTGGACATCCAACCTATTGGGTTCAATTTGATGGTTTAGAGGATCGATTAATTCAATATGGAAAATTTATTGAAACACAACTCAGTCAGTGGGGTGAGGTGTTCAATTATGGCATGATCGATAGTAGAGATAAAAGTGAGGCGGCAGGTAGATGGTTCAACGAGAACAATGTAGACTTACTCATTTGCTTTGCTGGAACCTACGCCATGAGTGCAGATCACATTGCGACACCGCAAATATGTAAAAAGCCAGTCATTGTTCTTAATTTACAGCCAGCTGCAAGCATTAATTATGAGAAGACGACAACAGGAGAATGGTTAGCGAATTGTGGCGCATGCTGTGTTCCCGAGATCTCCAATGCATTTGAAAGAACGGGTATTGATTTTAGAGTGGTGTCAGGACTACTTGGCCTGAAAGAAACGCCAGAAATTTCTTTAGCAGATGAAGTCACTTATAATCATCCTGATGCTATAGAAGCATGGCATGAAATTGAAGAGTGGTTGAGAGCAGCGTCGGTTATGAGGACTTTACAATATAGTAAAATGGGCTTTATAGGTCATACCTACCCTGGCATGTTGGATATGTACAGTGACTTTACGATGCTTCAGGGGCAAACAGGTATGCATGTAGAAATTCTTGAAATGTGTGATTTGGAAAAATTAGTTAAAGAAGTAACAGTGGAAGAAAGGGCAAAGAAACTAGATGAAGTCAAAAAGATGTTCATTATCAGTGAGGATTCTCCAGCAGATCCTTTGGCAAAGAAACCAACGGAGAAGCAATTAGATTGGGCCTGCACAATGGCAGTAGCACAAGAAAAAATGGTTCGAAAATTTAATCTAGATGCCCTCACTTATTATTATAGAGGTTTAGATGGAAACAATCTTCAACATATTCAAGAAGGTTTTATACTAGGTCATTCACTTCTGACAGCACAAGGTATTCCTTGCGCAGGGGAAGGCGATATGAAAACGGCTATTGCTATGAAAATATGTGACATACTAGATGTAGGTGGTAGCTTCTGTGAAATTGTTGTAGGTGACTTTAAGGACCAAACAATATTATTAGGACATGATGGACCTTTTCATATTGCCATATCAGATGGAAAGCCAGTACTTCGAGGACTCGGTTTATTCCATGGTAAAAGTGGATCAGGCATTTCCATAGAGGCAACGGTTAAAAAAGGAGATATCACCACCTTAGGTATTACACAGACAAATGAAGGTAAACTCAAGATGATCGTGAGTCAAGGTGTAGCAACTCATGGACCCGTTATGAGAATTGGGAACACCATGACACCTGTTCAGTTCTCCCTTGGACCAAGATTATTTATGAATAAATGGTTTAAGGAAGCGCCAACCCATCACTGCGCAATGTCTATTGGGAAAAATGGTAGACTTTTTGAAAAGGTGGCAGACCTCATGGGTATGGAGTTTCAAATTATATGTGAGTAATAATCCTAGATCATAAGTATATTCATTGTTTTTCTTAGAGGCTATACCATGTGTTCACTAACGCAGCAGGATGCGAAGCGACCCGAATTACGCGCAAAACGCGCGTCTGAGGCAAGAGAACACATTGTATAGTCTCTTTTTTGACAGTGAAATTAGTATATATCCTATTAATGGAGAAACTGTCACACAAATGCCATAATAATTTCTTGGAAATTACTTTACAAATATTATGAATTTTGGTAAACTTAATCAAGTTGTTACAAAAGTGTTTCGATAGTATTTACAAATGATTACGAAATGATAAATAAAGATGAAAGTACAGCATCAAACATAGACTTGCGGAGGAAATAACAATGATAAGTTTTGGGTCATCAATTTTAAACAATAGCAAAAAGGTGCATATTGGAGTTGGCATCCTTTTCCTTACAATAATTCTAGTGGTATTTGTAGGAATAAGCGTAAACGCTTCCAAAGATAAGACGATATATGGAATTTATTTAGGAAATAAAGAAATAGGTTATGTAAAAAATCAAGATATAATTGAATTAGCAGTACAGGATGCAATAGATCAGCTAGAAGATAAGTTGGGAACTAAGATTTTAATAGAGAGTAAACTTATGATTGAGCCGATTCAACAGATTCAACACAACCTTAAAGATGATAAAGAATTAGCAGATAAATTGTTCAACACGTTATTAGCGAATGAGGATTATTATAAGATACAAGCGTATGAGATATTAATTGATAATGCCACAAAAGTTATTGTTAATGATCAAGTGACAGCTACGCTAGTTCTAGAAGAAATAAAAGATTCATATATACCAACTGAAAACAAAGAAAATATTCAGGAAGTAAGTATTATAGAAAGCGTAACAAAGACGCCCGAATATGCATTAAAAGCTGATATTATGACTAAAGACGAGGCTAAAACGAAGCTACTTGAAACCACAGAGGAAAAAAAAGTGTATGCCATAAATGAAGGAGATACTTTGTCCGAGATTGCGTATGCGAATAAAATACAATTAGAAGAATTATTGAAGTTAAACCCTGAACTGAAGGACGATAATGTTTTGAAAATTGGACAAGAAATAAACTTAATGATACCAAAATCTAAGGTATCTGTTCGTACAAAAGAAACAACTGTATATGTGGAGCCCATTGAAAAAGCAGTAGAATATCAATATGATGCCAACCAGTATACAAATTATAGTGATACTATTCAGCAGGGAAAAGAGGGTGTAAAAGAAGTTACAGCTACGGTTACGCGCATTAATGGCTTAGAAGAGAGAATAGATATCGATGCAGAGAAAGTGTTAGAAGAACCGCTTAACATAATTATTGTAGTTGGAACAAAAAAAATACCACTTAAGCAGGCAACAGGTAGTTATCAAATGCCTGTAAAGGGTGTGATTACATCCACATTTGGTCCAAGGTGGGGAACGTTTCATGAAGGGCTTGACATTGCTGCACCAACGGGCACTCGAATAAGTGCAGCTGATGGAGGTACAGTAATATATTCTGGTTGGAATAATGGTGGGTATGGATACTTAGTAAAAGTTGATCATGGAAAAGGATTTGTTACATACTATGCGCATAACAGTAAGCTTTTAGTTGAAGTTGGTCAGAAAGTTGCAAAGGGCGAAGTGATAGCTGCTGTAGGAAGCACCGGAAACAGTACCGGTCCCCACTTACACTTTGAAATTCGCAAAAATGGAAATCCACAAAATCCTTATAACTACTTATAAAAAACTATACAAAGGTTAATTCCTCTTTTTTGAATGGTTCCTGCAAGTCTAATAATGAGACTATGCAGGAATTTTTATTAGGATCTTCTGAAAAATATTACAGATTTAACTATATTTGTAAGTTCAAGTTGAGTGTTTTGTTATTTGCATATAATAACTGCGTATGTTAATTGATTATAGTAATTTTTTGTTAATTGCTATATAATAAGTACAAGTAATTATTAGGTTAGGAGGAATAGCATGATTTACATAGATAGGCGTAAAGAAATATTAGATTTAATTATGAGAAATGGATCTGTCAAGGTTATTGAATTATCTCAGAAATATGATGTCGGTGAAGTAACCATAAGAAGAGATCTTAAATATCTTGCTCAAAATTATGGCATTCAATTGACCTATGGGGGTGCTTTAGCAGGAGATATTGGTGGCTATAAAAGTATTATTGAGACAGATTTAACTAAAAAACGTACTTTGAATCTTGAAGCAAAAAAAATAATTGCAAGAAAAGCAGCAAGCTTAATTGAAGATGGAGATACGATTGCCTTAAATGCTGGAAGTACAGTAGAACTTATTATCGATTATCTTGAAGATTTTAAGTCGCTTAATGTAATTACTTTGTCTTTAAACGTAGCGGCGAAGGCGTCTGCAAAGCCATTTATAGATGTTTATATGCCTGGAGGAAAGCTAAGAAGCGTATCTGGCGCTTTTTATGGATCTGACGCGGAGGCGTTTTTGGAAAAGTTTAGTGTTGACAAGGCTTTTTTTGGAGTTGTTGCAGCCTGTGTTAAGAATGGTATTACTCATCCTGTACTTGAAGAGGTGCATATCAATAAGGTGCTATCACAGATTAGTAGAAACAATTATTTGGTTGCAGATAGTTCCAAATTTGATAAGGTGTCGTTAATAAAAATGATGGATTTAGATGCCTTCGATATTTTTATTACAGATGATGAACTACAAGAAGTATATAAAAGTTACGCCGAGTTGAATGATATTAAAATTATTTAGTAAACATATGTGAAAAAGGTTTGTATGAAAGTAAATTCTTTCATACAAACCTTTTTTTGTTTTTATTTTGGAAATTTTGTTTTATATTTTGAAAAAAGCTTAACTTAGTTTTGGATATCAGTTACACAAAAAAACAAATAACACCATAAATATAACATGAAGTGAATACGAATTGAATATAATGTACACATATAATTTGAAAAAGGATTGACATTTGTCAGAAAAGTATTATAATATAGTCATAAACATAATACGAAGTGAATAAAAATGTTATACAAAACGATCATGGACTCAATTAAAGGATTTCGATGTGAATATACATACATATTTATTGGGTGTAAATGAATCCATTATCAAAAAAATAATTAATAAGGAGGTTGATTATGTAACACAGACCATAATGGATTGTTTAATAAATGCTAAACCGAAGTCCTTCAAATAAATGATGGAATGGGTTTAGAACAAAATTTAAGGAGGATTTACGATGGATCTATTAGTGTTATTTTTGTCTTTTTGTGGTGGAATACTAGGGGCAGCTATCGGTGGATTAGCATCATTTATTTTATGTGGTGTAGCAGGGTTGATTGGAATTGCTCTATCAAGTGCAGGCGTGCAATTTGACTGGCTAGGGATCGTATCCTTTGGTCCAGTGTTTGGTCCACACATAGCCTTTGCGGGTGGAGTTGGGGCGGCAGCCTTTGCAAAGAAAATTAAGGTACTAGAAACGGGGAAAGATACTGTTACAGCGCTGATCAGTATCAAAAAGATCAGCGTACTACTTGTGGGTGGAGTATTTGGCGCATTTGGCTACGTATGTGCGTTTGTGATTGGGAAAATATTACCTGGTAGGATTGATGGAGTTGCACTAACAGTTATGATTTCAGCTATTATAGCTAAATTGGTGTTTACAGGCGAATTATTTGGAAAAGTCGGCGAGGAAGACAAGAAGTTGGGTGGAAGATTTAGCCCATTAGCTAAAAGTGCATGGGTAGATTATATGACAACAGCAGCGCAAAAAACGATTCTTGCCGTAGCATTTGGTGGACTATCAGCATATATTACACACCTAATGTTGCTCAATGAACAAACAGCTGCAGCAGCAGTATTTTTCGGATTTTGTATTTCTGCTACGTCTTTGATTTTTCTTCAATTTGGAACAGCGGTACCAGTTACACATCATATAACATTATGTGCAGCTTATGGAGTAGTAGCTAGTGGTGGTAATATATTATGGGGTATTGCAGCTGCAATCATTGCTGCATTTTTAGGAGATTTTCTTGCAAGGTTATTCTGTTGTTATGGAGATGTACATATAGATCCACCAGCAATGTCAATTGCTGCAACGTCACTTATCCTACTGGGTATATTACCTAATACAGGAATATTTAATCTTCAACCAGCAATAATTGTACTTCCTGTTATTGCAATTGCACTTGTTTATAGCTTTTTAGAGTATAATTGGATTAATAAGAAAAGTTTGCAGTCATAGACTGAAGGAGGCAATAAGATGAAGAATTATATAATGGTTATTGATGAGGGGACTACCGGAACAAGAGCGCTCATATTTGACAAAAATTTTAATATTGTATCTCAAAGCTATAGCGAGTTCACGCAATATACACCGAGTGAAGACAAAGTAGAACATGATGCGAATGAAATATATGATAAGAGCATTGAGATGTGTAAGTTTGCACTAAAACAGGCAAATGTTACTGCGGATGAAATTGATACTATTGGAATAACGAATCAAAGAGCAACTTGCCTTGTTTGGGATAAGAATACCGGAGAACCTCTATATAACGCTATTGTTTGGCAAGACAATAGAACGGCTGATCTCGCGCAAAAAATTAACTCCTGTGAATGGGGGCAAAAGGCGAGACAAGCAACGGGGTGGACAGTTGCACCTGTATACTCTTCGCTAATGCTTAATTGGTATATTGAAAATGTACCAACAATAAAAGAAAAAATTGATAGCGGTGAAGCGTTATTTGGAACAATTGATACTTGGTTAATATGGAAATTGACGAATAGAAAAGTGCACGCTACAAGTTTTTCTAATGCATCTGTTATGGGTAGTTTAGATTTAAAAACAGGAAAATGGTACGAAGAATTCTTGGATTATTTAGGCGTTCCAGTGACAATTTATCCAAATGTTATTGAAGACTCAGGTGATTTTGGAGCAACCGCTTCTGAGATATTTGGCGCTAGTATTCCTATTACAGGTGTAATTGCAGATCAACATGCTGCATTATTTGCTCAAGGTTGTATTGAAGCAGGTATGGGAAAATGTACAAATGGAACAGGTACTTTTATTGATGTTAATATAGGTAATAAGTGTGTTATATCAGAAAAGGGATTAAGTACTGTTATTGCATGGAAAATTGGAAAAGACATTACATATGCTGTTGAAGGGTATTCAGCTGTAACAGGTTCTGCCATACAATGGCTTAGAGATGGACTTGGTATCATAAAAAGCTCAGAAGAAACTGAAAATATGGCGAATTCTGTAGAGGATTCTAATGGTGTATATTTTGTACCAGCGTTAGCGGGTCTTAGTGCACCTTATTGGGATGCATTTGCTAGAGGTATGATTATTGGAATCACAAGAGGTACTACAAGTGCGCATATAGTAAGAGCAACTTTAGAAGCAATCGCGTATTTAAGTAAAGATATATTTGATGCAATTACAGATGAGGCTGGAGTGAAAATGAAATCCATCAATATAGATGGTGGTGCTTCAAAAAACAACTTCTTGGCACAATTCCTATCTGACATGATAAATGCGACGGTACAAAGGCCAGTATCTATAGAAGCAACGAGCTTGGGTGCGGCTCAAATGGCAGGCTTGTACACAGGCTTTTGGAATATGGAAGATTTGAATAATACTGTAGTGAATGAAAGAATCTTCAATCCAATGCTTGAAGCAGGCAAAAGAGAACTTCTATATAGTAACTGGCAAGAAGCTGTAAAGAGATCTTCAGGATGGATTAAGGTAAATGTATAATTTTATTGTGTAGTAAATTAGTTCCTTTTAAAATTCCTTTGGTTTTTTGATAGATCCAACCTTAATGAAAATGTACCTTTTATTAAGCATGTTTCATGTATGATCAAATATTTGAAGATCATGAACTATCTTAACCATACTTTTTGCTTTAGGGTGAAGAGGAAACAATGCGGTACAAATGAATGCAGTGTTACGCTTCAAAGTGTGGTTAAGACTCCCTTTAAAAATTGTTTTTAAGAAAAGATGTAGGAGGTTACAATGTTAAATCATTTTTATTCCTTAATAAATGAAAATAATGAACTAAAAAAATATGAAATTAATGCAGAACGAACAGATCAAAATGTTATTCATTTGAGTGGAGAAGTAGATGTTTGGCAGCATGTAATTGATATTGGACACATTGCAGGGAGTATTAAAGGTATTAAAGGTGTCGTCAATCATATAACTGCTCAAAATATTAAACCACAAAAGAAAGATAACGCATCACTTATTTCAGGAGCAAAACAAATTGGTATCATCGATACGATGGATGTTGTAATTGTTGGTGCTGGTGTTATAGGGACAGGTATTGCAAGGGAGCTTGCTAAGTATGATCTGAAAATTGCACTTATAGAAAAGAACTCAGATATTTCTGAAGGAACAACAAAAGCGAATAATGGTATGATTCACTCGGGCTATGACTCTAAAACAGGAACTTTGAAAGCTGAAATGAATGTCAAAGGAAATGCAATGTATTCTAAGTGGGCAGAGGAATTAAACTTTCCCTTTAATCGAACAGGTTCATTTGTCGCTGGTTTTAGTGAAGAAGATGATGAATATCTAGAAATGTATTATGAAAGAGGTAAAGCAAACGGCGTTCCAGGCATAGAAATAATCAGTGCCCAAAAGGCAAGAGAATTTGAACCCAATTTACATCATACAATTACAAAGCTATTATGGACACCAAGTGCAGGTTATGTTGAACCCTATGAAGTTACTGAAGCATTAGCAGAAAATGCAGTTGATAATGGTGTTTCAATTATGCTTTCAACGGAAGTATTAAATATTATAACAAAAGAAAATAACGTTCAAAGTGTTGTTACGAACAAGGGGATTATTCAAACAAGTTGGGTCATTAACGCAGCAGGGCTTTATGCAGATGAAATTGCTGAAATGGTAGGGGATTGCTTTTATACCATTCATCCAAGAAGAGGAACTCTAGTCTTATTTGATAAAAGTAACAAAGGCATTATTGAAAGGTTTATTGGAACACCACCTAAGAATTTTACCAAAGGCGGAGGTCCGATGCAAACGCCAGAAGGAAATCCAATTTGGGGACCATCAGCCATTGAAGTGCCAGATAAAGAAAATGTTGATGTAGATCAACAAGATTTAGATTTTATTATTAACAAATCCGCTCATTTAGTAGAAGGAATTAGTAGACAAAGCGTTATTACATTTTTTAGTGGACTTAGAGCCTGTACATATACAGAAGATTTTATTATTGAAGCATCTGAAAAGGTTAAAGGTTTTATACATGTTTCTGGCATTCAATCTCCGGGATTAGCTTCTGCACCAGCTATAGCCCAACGAGTTGAGAATATATTTATCGAATTAAACCCATCAACAGGTAAAAAAGAAAATTTTAATCCAATTCGAGAAAAACCAATCCACTTCAGGGAATGTACTTTCAAAGAAAAGGATGAATTGATTAAAAAAGATCCTAAATACGCCCATGTTATTTGTAGATGTGAAACGATAACAGAAGCCGAAATTATTCGTGCAATTAGAGGCAAGATACCTGCCAGAACGTTAGATGCAGTAAAAAGAAGAACAAGAGCAGGTATGGGAAGATGTCAAGGTGGATTTTGTGGGCCAAGAGTTGTAGAAATTATTTCAAGAGAGCTTGGGATTGATCCAACAGAGGTTACCTTAAAAGGAAATACTTCAAATGTTTTGATAAGTCATTCGAGAAAATAATCTTAGCTTTTTTTTAAGATAAGGAGGGAAACATGAAAAAATTAAATATAGATTTGATTATTATTGGCGGAGGACCTGCTGGAATGGCGGCAGCTACACAAGCGAATGATAATGGATTAGAGAAAGTGTTGATTATTGAAAGAGATTGCGAGTTAGGTGGGATTCTTCAACAATGTATACATGATGGCTTTGGGCTTATTAGCTTCAAAGAACGATTAACGGGTGGCCAATATGCACAACGTTACATCAATCAAGTTGAAGCAAAAGGCATTCAAGTAAAGTTAAATACAATGGTGTTAGAAATCACAAGTGATAAAAAGGTTTACGCCGTAAATGAAGAAGATGGATTGCTAGAGATCAGTGCTAAAGCCATTATTTTGGCTATGGGGTGTAGAGAACGAACGAGAGCGCAAGTATTTATTAATGGTGCTAGACCAGCAGGTGTATTTACAGCAGGTGCAGTACAAAGATATATCAATATGGAAGGGTTTTTACCGGGTAAAAAAGCTGTAATTCTGGGATCTGGTGATATTGGACTCATTATGGCTAGAAGAATGACGCTAGAGGGCATTAAGGTTGAAGGCGTCTATGAAATCATGAAAACAGAAGGTGGATTAACACGTAATATTGAACAATGCCTCAATGATTATGGTATTGTGTTGAATCTTTCTACAACGATAACTAAGATCCATGGAAACAAAAGAGTAGAAGGTGTAACTGTTTCTCAAGTAGATGCGTCTATGAAACCAATTGAAGGAACAGATCGTTATATTGAATGTGATATGGTTGTACTATCAGTTGGACTCATTCCTGAAAATGAATTGTCTAAAAATGTAGGTATTGAACTCGATTCGTTAACAAAAGGTCCTATAGTAGATGAAAATATGATGACTTCAATACCGGGGGTGTTTGCAGCTGGTAATGTTGTTGCAGTATTTGACCTTGTAGATTATGTATCTCAAACTGGTGTTATCGCAGCAAAGGGTGCTATGAAATATATTAACGGCACCTTAGATTTAACCAATACATACATATCCGTAAATTCAGGTGAAAATGTTTCGGTATTAATACCACAAAAAATCAGAAAAAGTAATTTAGATAATAAGCAAGATTTTTTCCTAAGAGTTCGTGAGGAAAATGAAAAAATGAAGCTTGAAACTGAGTGGTCAGATAAATTGGTTCAGGCAGGTAAATTTAGTATGGTTAAGCCTCCAGAGATGATTCATATAACACTTGGGGAAAAAGAACTTGCACAATTCACGGATGAAGACATTTGTTTTCATATGAGAAAGGAGTCATAGGCTTATGGAGAAGATTTCGTATACTTGTATCGTATGTCCCAAAAGCTGTAAGGGAGAACTCATTGTCAAGGACAATAATGAATTTGAAACGTCAGGTTATATTTGTAAAAGAGGAATTGAATATGCAATTAATGAGTATAGGTCTCCAAAAAGAATGCTCACTACTACAGTTAAGATGCTAAATGGTACATTTTCAAATTTACCTGTAGTAAGTGACAACGAAGTGGATAAAGATAAGCTATTTGCATGTTTGAACTATCTTTATAGTACGAAGCTTGAAGCACCAATCAAAGAGGGCGACATCATTGTAGCAAATATATTAAATACAGGTGTTAATATCATAGCAGCAAGAGACATGAAAATAAAATCTTAGGAGGTAAGGCATGAAAGAAAATACAAAAGCATTTATAGATAAAATCAGAAAAGACTTACCAGCAGTGGAAATATTAGATAGAGAAGAAGAATGTTTAATTTATGCCCATGGCTGTTATCCGGTCGAGTATAAGTGGATTTTACAAGGAAAATATAAATATTTACCTAGTGCAATACTGGTTCCAAGCTGTACAGAAGAATTAAGTAATATTATGAAGCTTGCAAATGAATATAAGGTAGGAATTATTCCCTTTGGTGGTGGATCAGGTATTGTAGGGGGTACGATTGCTGAAAACGAAGAAGTGATGATTGATATGAAGAAGTTCCAAGAATTTTCTGTTAATCCGATCAATTGCACAGCTACAGGAGGTGCAGGAGTTACAGGGGCTGACTTTGAGAATATGTTAAATGAAAGAGGCTTCACTTGTGGACACTATCCACAATCCTTTCAAAGTGCAGTAATTGGTGGAATGGTAGCAACAAGAGCTATAGGAACTTTTTCAACTAAATACGGAAAAATGGATGATATGATTAATTCTCTTGAAGTCGTTTTACCTACAGGGGAAATCGTTTCAACTCATAAAGCTCCTAAACGTTCAACTGGACCAGAACTAAATGAATTATTTTTAGGCAGTGAAGGCGTTTACGGTATTGTAACGAAGGCAGAAATCTACATTTATCCAATTGCAGAAAAAAGATTTTTTGAAGCTTATACTTTTGCAAAAACGGAAAACGGGTTAGAAGCAATTAGAAGCTTTATTCAAAAAAGCATTAAACCAGCCGTTATAAGATTATATGATGAAGTAGAAGCATCACATAAAATTCATACGTATGGTTTCGAAAAAGGTTTTGCTCTACTTATTGTAGGATATGAAGGTTTGAAAGAAATGGTTGATCTTGAGCAAAAGATTGTTCACGATACTTGTATTGCATATAGTGGAATTTACAAAGGTGAAAAAGCAGGTAAAGAGTGGTTTGAAAGTAGATTTAGCACTAAAAAGATGCTAGATTTTGATAGATTAAAGGGTGGCACAGCTGATGCAATTGAAGTTGCAGCACCTTGGGACTGTATCGTAAAAGTTTGGTCTGAAATGAGAAAAGCATTAGCACCTTTATGTGTAGATGTTGATTGTCATTTTTCACATGTTTATCATACGGGTTCAAGTGTTTATGTGATTTTTCATGCAAAAACATATGGTACAGATTTCGATGGTGAAGGGCGATATAAAGAATGTCTAAAAGTCGCAATAGAGACAAGCCTTAAATATGGCGGAAATGTATCTCATCATCATGGATCAGGAAAAGCAAAAGCGCCTTATTTACATCTTGAACATGGAGATGCTGGTTATGGAGTGATGAAAAAGATAAAAGAGGCTTTAGACCCAGCAGGCATTCTAAATAAGGGGGTATTAGGACTATGAGAAATTACACCTTAGAAAACTATGAAGATCAAATGAACAAACAAGTTGTGCATATGGATCAAGCTGTGAGTTATTGCCCTGAGTTTCGTGCAACTAAAATGATGCATGATTATCCATCTAGAAAACTACAATTGGCAAGGGCTGTATATAAAGGTGAATTAGAAGCCAATGAGTATATTACAAATATTTTACTTAATTCTATTTTATCTAGGCAAGGTGAAAGGTGGCAAAACTTTGGAGAGAATCCAGAAGATTTTACAGATGCCATGATTTTGTCTAGAGAGATGATGATTAAAAAAGGCTTTGGAAAAGAAATTGTGAATCAATTAAAGGCTATTATAGATAAAAATTGTGGACATATTGTCGAAGTAAATCCTGATAAAGATATCAAATGGAGAAAGTATATTCCAGTGGCAGAAAACTCTTCGGTATACTTGATGCTCGACGATGCTACGTATGCATATGCAAGTGAATCAGCACGATCATTAGGGGAATTTTTTAGCAAGAAAGACATAAGGTTTTACCCTGAAATCAAAGCAACTTTTCCAGGATGGGAATATTTTGCATATGGATTAGTTGAAGAAGGCTATAACTATTTGACAAATATGATTGAGGGACTAAAAGGAACAGGTATTGATACCATTGTAACACTTACAGGACAAACACATTACATCTGGAAAGTACTTGTGAAAAAATTTGGTTTAGTGCATAACTTTAAAATAATGAGTGTTTTAGATTATTGTGAGCAATTAAAGGTAGATGTTCCAGTATATCTCTATGCAGGTAGCTTTTTTGCAAGGTACTTAAGAATGGAAGATGAAATTAATAAGCTAATCATAAATGAAAAAGAAGAGCTAATAAAGAATTGTGCAGAATTTACACCATTATTAATAGCTGATAAGAGAATTAATAAAGTAACGATTTGGCAAAAGCCAGTTAGTGCAGAATATTTACTTTTAGGATTAGCAGAAAACATAGAGAACTATATAAAGAATGATGCAATAGAAGATATTAAAAAAGGCACACAAAGAGAAACTATCGTTTTTGATCCTTATGCCTATAATGTGTTATGTGAAGAGATCGGAGAAAAGAAGGTGTCTTACTATATTGACAAATTGAGCTGATGGTTATCTTGGGTACAATAAAAGCATTGATTTTTTATTGTTAAGGTCTATTTTGTATTAATTTCAGAATATAGTAGAAATAAGACTTTAAAGAGAACTGTATACAATGCCTGAGAACAATAAGCAAAACCAAGTTAATAATAATGAAAGGTACTATCAACAAAAATTTCTGGAACATGCAGCCTTTTCAGAACATTATGCAAGACTGAAAATGGCGAATGCAGCAAATTCGATAGATTATTACAGATATGCAGAACTAGAATATTTTAATAAGTCTAGGGCCTTGCATTATAAAGGATTATTTAAAGCAACTTCAACGTTAGATAATTTATATTAAATGAATAGAAGAGAAAAGCCCCTACTTTTAGGATTAAAAATCTAGAATAGGGGCTTTTGGATTATAAAAATATAAATTGTCTCACTGATATGCAAGCGTAGTTAGCGCTTTGGCTTATAGTAGCTTCGCTACTATTTGGGATTATGATACTGTAGATAATATTGGCGTTTTGTATCATTGACAATCTTCATAATATCTACATATCTCCCTGTTATAATGAAGGAATCATTAGAAAATAGAGGTGTATAAAAATATGTCAAGACAATCAAATAATAAAAAACAATTGAAATTGAAAATAGGTGCTGTTGTTACGGTAGCATTAATTGGACTTGTCATTATATTTCTTTTGAACAAGGGAGACGCAAATGAAGAAAATATAACAGCGACAACGGCAGAGTTTTCAGGAAATGATTTAATAATCTTAAAAAGCGAAGTGACAGATCAGGCGAAGTTTTATCCATATGAATTAAGTGGAATCAAAATGGAAGTAATAGCATTTATGGCAAGTGATAAAACAATTAGAACTGCACTTAATACCTGCCAAGTTTGTTACAACTCAGGTAGAGGCTATTATGTTCAAGAAGGCGATGAACTTATATGCCAGAACTGTGGCAATAGATTTAAATCAGACCAAGTGGAAATTATAAAAGGTGGTTGTAACCCTGTACCAATCATGGCAGAGAATAAAGTCGATGATGGAACCAATATTAGTATTTCAACAGACTTTTTAGCACAAAACACCTATCTATTTGAGAACTGGAAGAGATAAATACTGACATACATATGTCATATTTGAATTTCATAACCGTAAAGATAACCTTAATTATTGAGGAGGTATAAATTATGATGATATTTATATGGGTGCTTCTAGGGTTTGGTATTTACTATTTATTAACAAACCGAGAGAATGTAAACGAGAAGATAAATCATAAGACGACAGCCGAAGACACATTAAAACAAAGATATGTTCATGGAGAAATTGATGAAGAAACCTATATAAAAATGCTAAAAACAATTCGCGGATAACCTAACGAAGGAAGTCCCCACTTCTTTATGTGGGGGTAACTTACTTCCAAAATCAGTGGGTGGCACCCACTGATGGGCAAGCAAAGCTTGCGTTAGGTTACGAGCTCGTAGCGAATGCGGAGGGCGAGTATCCATTGAAAGGAGGTTATATTATGATGTTTGGTAGAGGATATGGACGTTGTTTGGGATATGATTTTATGGGTGGCTTTTGGCACCCCATGATCTTAGTAGGCGTGTTATTGATCGTTGCAGTTGTAATTATTTATTTTTCAAGAAGAAGCACACACAAACAAGATAATAACAGCGTACTAGAAGTGCTGAAAATGAAGTATGTACAAGGTGAAATAACGGAAGAAGAATATTTAAGAAGAAAAAGTGTTTTAGATAAAAATTAGATTAACTGAAGAAAGAGACAAAGAGGTTATAGTAAACAATTACTATAACCTCTTTGTCGATGACTATAAACTAATAATCTAAATCAATATATATTACTACTCACCAACGACCAACTGACTTTCCTCATTAAAGAAAGTCTTGTATCCTAGTTGAACAAATAATATAACCGTTAAGGAAACACTCCCAAGAATACCAAGCATGATGGCTATTTGATATCCAATAGCTGTGACAGGAGACGTGCCGGATAAAATTTGTCCTGTCATCATTCCTGGTAGAAATACAATTCCCATTCCTACCATAGAGTTAATTGTCGGAAGAATTGCTGAATCAAAGGTATTATCTACAATTGATTTTGTAGCCATTTTTGGTGTCGCCCCAAGCATTAAAGCTGATTCAACAAGATGCTTTTGTGTGTCAATACCATCAACAAGTCTTGTTACACCAAGTGAAATGCCTGTCATTGAATTGCCAATAATCATGCCTGCAATGGGTATAAAGTATCTTGGATTATACCAAGGTGAGATCTGAACGACTACGAGCAAGAAATATATTAGACTAGATAGCGTTCCCAATAGCATGGAAAGAGCAATAATCTTCTTAAGAGATTTTGAAAGCTTTGTCTTTGATCTTTTGTAAATATTATAAATAGCAAAAATCTCCATAATTGAAATGGCTAGTATGGTATACAATGGATGCATGTTGTTAAATAAATAAACAAGGATATAGCCTGTTAAAACAAGCTGGATGGTCATTCTTATAGAGGATATAATAATTTCTTTTTCTCTAGAAATACCTCTTGCTTTAACGATAACAAGTAATATAACGATGAAAATATAGGCAGCCGCCATTTGCCATATGTTCAATTCAATTACGCCTTCCATAGCTTATACCTCCCCTTCATTTATAATCATGTCTTTTTTTATCCAGTAGGAAAGTTCTACTTTCCTACGAAGCCATAAAAAGAGCGTTGAAAAATTATAATCTTTCATAACACGTTGACAAGCGCTTTTTTTATCCAGTAGGAAAGTTCTACTTTCCTACGAAGCCATAAAAAGAGCGTTGAAAAATTATAATCTTTCATAACACGTTGACAAGCGCTCTTTTTATCCAGTAGGAAAGTTCTACTTTCCTACGAAGCCATAAAAAGAGCGTTGAAAAATTATAATCTTTCATAACACGTTGACAAGCGCTCTTTTTATTTCAATGATTTCGTCAGAAAATTGATGGGCTACTTTTTTAGAATGAGTAACCATAATCATCGTTTTATTGTTTTCTCTCGTATAATTTACTAAAGCATCAATAATCAAATATTCTGTATCTTCATCAAGTGCTGAAGAAGGTTCGTCTAATAAAAGAACTTCAGGATGTAAGAGGATGACTCTGCCGAGTGCTACTCTTTGCTTTTCTCCACCAGATAGGTTTTCCGCATTGTCATGGAGTTCCTTATTTAGATTAACGAGGTTTAATACTTCTGTTAAATGATCGTCTGAAAGGAGTGGTTTTTCGGAAAACTTTAATCCGATTAATAAATTATCTTTTATACTACCGCTAAAAATGGCAGGTGCCTGTGGAAGCATAACAACATTTCGTCGTAATTCAACAGAATCTATAACCTTCAAGGATTGTTCGTTATAAGTGATTTCCCCGCTATCGCAACTAATAAGTTTGTTTAATAGTCTTAATAATGTGGTTTTTCCGCTTCCACTTTCACCTATAATACAAGTTATTTTGTTTTTCTTAATGTGAAGATGTTTAACATTAAGAATATTTTTGTATTTTACTTCTTTAAGGGAAAACATAGGATTTTCCTCCTTTTATTTTTAGTCTTTAATTTCTTTAAATAATTCGTATGCTTTTTTTCTAGCTTCATCAAGAACTTCGTTACCAAGTGTCGTTATTTTATAGTATTTTCTAATTTTTCCTTCGATAGTTTTCTCTTCTTTCGCTAAGAGCCCTTTAGCTTCCATACTGTGCAGAAGTGGGTATAGTGTTCCAGGGCTCATATCGTATCCGTGTTCTTTAAGCTCTTCAATCATCCAAACACCATAAAAGGCTTCCTTCTTAGCGTGATGAAGTATATGAATTTGTATAAATCCGAGAAAAAATTTCCTTAAAACTTGGTCTTTCATTTAAGTTCTCCTTCATATATAATCAATATATCGAAAGTCGATATCGCATTACGATAGCAGTATAACATAACAAATGCGTATTTTCAATAGTTATATAGTATTAATTACTGCACTAGTTCTAAATAAAGAAAATGCACCTTGGATAAAGGCTTTCTTGAAAGGTATTAATGAATACGAGGATTAATAATCAGTAACTTTAATTAGTTACAACTCTTTCAATAAGTGATATGATTAGTTTTATATAGTCGGAACAGGGCGATAATGTAAGTACAGATCATGTACATTTAAAACTTTTTTTGGTTTTATGAAATTAATATATTAGGAGTGATGATTTATGAGAGTTCTTGTGGTAGATGATGATAGATTGAATTTGAAAGTAGCTGACGGTTTTTTGAAGAATTATTTCGAGGATTATGATGTTATTCTTTGTCAAGAGCCGACAAAAGTAATGCATCTTTTAGAAACAGAAAATATTGATATACTTTTACTGGATATTATAATGCCAGAACTGAGTGGTGTTGATTTGTTGAGGCAAATTAGAAATATAGAAGGGTACCGTGATATTCAAGTTATTATGCTCACGTCTCTTGATGATAGTGAGAGTTTTAAAACTTGTTTTGAATTAGGAGCAAATGATTATATTGTAAAGCCTATAGATACTACCCAATTTCAAGCAAGGTTAAATGCAGCAGCAAAAGCAAGAAACAATACCCGAATGTTAAGGGAAATGTTAGAAACAATGAAACAACAAAACGTGGAATTGAAAACAGTAAATTCGCTACTAAAGGATACACAGTTTCATTTGATTCAGTCAGGAAAAATGGCTGCAATAGGAGAATTAGCCACTGGTGTCGCCCATGATATTACACGACCTATTGGAACTGCATTTAATCACTTAGAGGAATTAATAGACGATAATAAAACATTAAAGGAATATCTTAATTTAAATGCGAATTTTCTAGAGGAGATAGCTAAAAGAATTGATGATCAACAAACATTAGCACTAATTGAAGCTGTGAAAAAAAACTATGTGCAATTAAGCGTTGCAAATACTACGGAAAGTATTGATTGCAAAATCAATGTATTACAAAAGGAACTGACTAATGTATCTGAGATTGTTCAATCTCTTTTAAACCTTTCGTGGATTAACCCACAGGATAATTCTGGTAGGTGTAGATTGGACAAGCTTATTGAGCAAGTGTTGTTGGTAATAAGAAATGAGGCAAGTAAAGTTGTAGAAATAACGAAAGAAATGCCAGCGTTTCCTGAGATTTCTTGTAACACAGGTGAAATCGGTCAAGTAATTCTTAATATTATAATAAATGCTATTCAGGCAATTAAGAATGAAGATAAAGAACGGCGGGGGCATGTTCATCTTATTGGTTACGAAGAAGAACAATATGTTTGTGTAAGAATTTCAGATGATGGACCTGGAATACCAGAAGAAAATTTAGATAAAATTTTCAACCCATTTTATACGTGTAAGGAAGGGCAAGGAACAGGGCTTGGCTTGAGTATTTCATATGATATTATTGTGAATAAGCACCGCGGTATTTTATATGTTGAGCGTGAACGAGAAAGAGGTGCATCGTTTACCATAAAATTACCTAAATAGAAAATGAATTAGGAGAAAAGTGTATGACCTATGATAATTTAGTAAAAAAAGAAATGCTTCTTTGGGAAAAGAAAATGTTAAAAAATCCTAATATGACCAACCTCTTGGCTAAAGGTTTTCAAAACAAAGTAAATAGTATGGTCCCAAATAAGGTGCATCATATCATCACTGAAGGGATTAAGAAGACAGTTAAGTTGGTTCTTTTTGGATCTGAGTTAATGACAAATAAACCTTTAAAAGGAGCACCACTTTCGCTTAGGGAAAAGAAGGTATTAGAAAAAACAGATCATTATAAAACGATCGCCATAGCAAGTGGATGGGGAACTGGGGCTGGAGGTATTATGCTTGGCATGGCAGATTTTCCAATACTATTATCTATAAAAGTGAAATATTTATTTGAGGTAGCTAGTTTGTATGGCTTTGATGTGAAAAACTATAAAGAGCGTGTTTTTATTTTGTATGTTTTTCAATTGGCATTTTCAAGCCAGCAATCTAGACAAAAGGTTTATAAAATAATTGAAAATTGGGAGCAGTATGCAAAAAGCCTTCCAGAGAAGGAAGATTTTTTCGATTGGAGATCTTTTCAACAAGAATATAGGGACTATATTGACTTTGCTAAAATGCTTCAATTAGTTCCAGGTATTGGTGCGGTAGTAGGTGCATATGCGAATAATAAGCTAATGAAACAACTTGCAAATGTTGCAATGCAAGCATATAGATTAAGATATTTTGATTCACCATTTAGATAACAATAACATATTATAATAACAGAGATTTAATTGGGGATGTAAAATAGGGTGAGAGAACGTTTTGTTAAAATCGCAAGCGTGCTATGGTTTTTGCTATTTGCAAATATGCTAGTTGCAGTAATGAAAATATTTATAGGTAGTGTAGTTCATAGTGTGAGTATTACTGCGGATGGATTTCATTCGTTATCAGATGCTACATCAAATATTGTAGGGTTAATTGGTATTAAAATTGCTGCAAGGCCAATTGATGAAAAACACCCTTATGGGCATAGGAAATTTGAAACTTTGTCAGGACTTTTTATTTCAGTCATGCTGTTTTATATTGCATTGAAAACAATATACTTCGGTATATTAAGACTTGTGTATCCTAGGCCAATCATCATTTCAATGGAGAGTGTTGTGGTATTACTTATTACGATTGGTATTAATTTAGTTGTAGCAGTTTACGAATATAAAAAAGGTTTAGTACTAAATAGTGAGGTCTTAATATCAGATGCTATCCATACAAGAAGTGATATTTTTGTATCGATTGGCGTGCTTATATCCATTTTGTGTATTAAGCTAGGGGTATCGCCTGTTATTGATGCTGTAAGCGCAGTGGTAATTGCTGCTTTTATCTTCCATGCAGCTTTTGAAATATTTATATCTGCAAGTAGTGTTCTAGTTGATAAAAGAGTAATAGATGAGCATACGCTTAAGCAAATTGTTATGAGTTATTCACAAGTAAAAGAAGCCCATAAAATTAGAAGTAGAGGTAAAAAAGATGATATTTTTGTAGATATGCATATTTTAACAGATCCAGGTATGAGTATTGAAGAATCTCACACGCTTATGCATAATATTGAGGAAAAAATTAAGGAAGATTTAAATAGTAATATTCAACTTATTGTTCACTTCGAACCTTTTTATACGTAAAAATAATTACATATAATGTAGTCATTTCTTGTACCAAGCTTGGGTCGAATCGAATATGATAAATTAAGACTTAATAATGAGGTAAGAAAATGGCTATAGATAAAGATTTCTATGATGATTATAACGAGTATGACGATTATGATGATTTTGAAGACTTAGAGGAGTTTGATGATTATAACGAAATAGAAAGCATGCAACGAGATTTTGATCTTCCTGAACCTTACGATTTTAGAGGTCGACGAATGCCTAGAAGACGAAGGCGACCACCATTTGATACAATTCCCGGTAGGCCTTCACCCGGTAGGCCTTCACCCGGTAGGCCTCCACAAGGTCCATCGCAAGGCAGAATGCCCCAAGGACCGCCTCCAGATAGAATTCCAAGAAGATCTCTTGGTGGACCAAGTTTATATGCAGTTGATCCAGGCGCTATTTGGAACTGTAGATATAAATACACGTATATCTGGTTAGAAGATGGAAGAAGCTTTTGGTCATGGTTGGTATTTGTTGGAAGAAGATCCATTGCGGGCTATCGTTGGGTTGGATATGGATGGGTATATTTTGGAACAGATCTAGACAATATTTCTGATTTTGTTTGCTATTAATAAAGATATTGAGAAGGCCGTTAAGGCCTTCTTTCTTGCTTTTTTTAGATTGTCAAGTTATAATTATAGTATTAGCACCCCACTCAAGAGTGGGATATTTCTTCCCTTCAGTTAGGTTGCGAGGTGACATAAAATGGAATTAGAAATGAATTTAAATCTTTCTCAGGATCAGAAGTTATTGATGACTCCTCAGTTAGAATATTCACTGAGAATACTTAAAATTAATAATGAAGAATTAATTGAGCTTATTGAGGAAGAAATTCATACAAATCCATTATTGGAATATTGTGAAAATATTTCAGCGCCGAGTGAAGAAGTGAAGCGTATAGAAGATAAAATAACCAATTATAACTTATATGAAACGTCGTACTATAAAAGTAATGAAAGTGATGAACTAGAATACATAAATTCGATACCGGATCTATCAAGTATTAAACCAAATCTGGTGCAACATTTAATGTTACAGCTTCACACAGCGAAGGTTACTAGAAGAATGATGGAGTTATGTGAGTATATTATCGAAAGTATTGATTCTAATGGGTATTTAGAAATAGATGAAAAAGGAATACAGAATATTTCTTGCACATCTGAAGAGGTTAATCAAGCAATTGATCTCGTTCAAAGCTTAGATCCACCAGGAATTGGTGCCAGAAATCTTAGGGAATGCTTAAGGCTTCAAATAGTAAGGAATAATATTATTGATTCAAATTTAATGCGAATGGTAGACAACCATCTAGAAGATGTAGGAGCGAATAGAATTCCTTACTTATCACAAGAATTAGGTCTTGGGATTTCACAAATAAATGAGCTTATTACAATTATTAAAAGTTTTGATCCTAAACCAGGAAGTGCATTTTCAATAGATGATACAAGGTATATTAAGCCGGACGTTATCGTGTGTAAAAATAATGATCAATTTGAAGCTAAGGTAAATAAGGAGCAACTTCCGGTTCTAGGTGTCAACGAATATTATTCAGGGCTACTAGCAAAAAGAAATAAACTTAGTTTAGAAGAATATAGTTATATTAACAAAAACTATAGTAGTGCAAATTGGTTAATACGTTGTATTGAACAACGTTTGCATACACTAGAGAGAGTATCAACAGCTATTTTACTTGAACAGATTGATTTTTTTAAATATGGGAGAAAATATTTGAAGCCTTTGACACTTAAAGATATTGCTTATAGCCTTGAAATACATGAATCAACTGTGAGTAGAGCAGTAAATGAAAAATATCTTATGTGTCAATGGGGCGTATTTGAATTAAAGCATTTCTTTTCGAGTAAAACAATTAGAAAAATAGGTGCAGATGATACCTCTTCTTCAGATGCAAAATTAATTATGAGGGAAATCATTGAGGAGGAAGATAAAACACAGCCACTAAGCGATACAGCTATATGTGAGAGATTAAAAGAAAAGGATATATTTATTTCTAGAAGGACTGTTGCGAAATATCGTGCGCAATTAAACATTCCCACAAGAGACCTTAGAAAATCATATTTTTAACTTAACGAGGGAAGTCGAAGGGCGAGTATCTTTTGAAACTATAGAATGCGGAGGTTCTGTATCATTGACCGGGTATATATTGACAACATATGATTCTGTTGATAATTTTTACCCTATTAATGGATTAATGCACCCTCTAACCATATTAAAAGTTTTCAGCCTCTTTGCGTTGGTGTAGATTTTCTTGACATAATTGAGTGGGAGGCGATCATCGTACGAAATAAGCTGGATTAGTTATAGTAGCTGGTATGCTTATTGCTAAATGAGTATAATATGGTCGAAAAGGAGAAGTAAAGAAAACATGAAGATGCAAGAGATGACAAGAAAAATCATAATACATCATGAAAAAGGATTACATGCGAGAGTTGCAGCTATGATTGTGCAAAAAGCTGAAGAATTACAAAATAAATACAATGTCATTTTCAAGGTTAAAAAAGGTGCATTTAAAGAAGTTCCGTTAAGCAGTATTTTATTGTTGATTTCAATGAAAATCAAAGTAAATGATGAAGTTGAGATAATTACTGTTGGTGAGAATGTTCAGGGTGCATCACAGTTAATGGGAGATTTCTTAGAAAGTGATTTTGTTTATGATCAGAATTCAATAAGTGAGGTAGATAATTTATTACAAGATAACATTATTACGACTGAAAATATTTTTAATAATATTGCGAATGGATTGTTGGTGATTGATGAAAATGAAGTGATTATTTTATTTAATCAAGAGGCAGAGCGAATATTTGGTATGTCTTCTGATGATGTCATTGGTAAAAATATACAACTAGTATTCCCGGATTCTAGGCTACCTGAAATTAACAGAACTAAAAAATCTGTAATTGCCTATACACAACGTATTGGTAACTATACTGTAGTGACAAATAGTACGCCGATTCTAGTTGGAAATGAAATCAAGGGAGCAGTAAGTATTTTTGAAGATATATCAAAACTAGTAAATATCTCGTGGGAGTTAAAGGAAATAAAGGAATTAAAAGAAAAATACCAGCTGATCCTTGAATCTGTTCAAGATGGCATCTGTGTATTAGACGATCAAGGCGAGATTACCTATGTAAATACTGCATATACTAGAATTACTGGACAAGCTTTAGAAAATATTATAGGAAAGAATATTGTTCAGATTTCTCCAAAAGGAGATAGGATGAACGTGCTTCGTACAGGTCTTCCAATACTTGGAAGTATTAGGAAGAAAGAAAATCAAGTCGTTGTCGTAGCAAATGTTAATCCAATTATTGTTGATGGACAGATTCTAGGTGCAATTTCAGTAATAAAGGATATTACAGAGGTTCAAGTCCTTGCAGACAAGTTGAATCAAGTGTCAGCAAAGGCAGATTATTTGCAAGAAGAGTTAATTAGAACGAAAAAGTTAGGGCCTGCATTTGATGGTATTATAGGAATTAGCGGTAAGATATTTGATTCTATGGCTATTGCAGCAAAAGCGTCAATGAGTAATTATACAGTGCTTGTACGTGGTGAGAGTGGAACGGGAAAGGAACTAATTGCAGAGGCCATTCATTATTCGAGTGCTAGATGTGAGGGGCCCTTTATACGAGTTAACTGTGCCGCTATTCCTCCAACACTTCTTGAAAGCGAACTTTTTGGACATGAAAAAGGAGCTTTTACAGGTGCGTTTAAAACGAAGCTTGGTAGATTTGAACTTGCAAATAAAGGTACTATTTTCTTGGATGAAATTGGAGAAATTGATAGAAGTATGCAGGTTAAGTTATTGAGGGTAGTTCAAGAGAAGGAGTTTCAAAGAGTGGGTGGCGAAAAAACAATAAAGGTTGATGTAAGAATTGTGGCAGCCACCAACCAAAACTTAGAGGAGTTGGTTAAAACTGGCGATTTTAGAGAAGATCTATATTATAGATTAAACGTAATTCCTATTTGGTTGCCACCGCTAAGAGAAAGAAAAGAAGATATTCCAGTCTTGGTAGAATTTTTAATACAGAAGATTTGTGATGAATTAAGTAAGGAGAAGGTTCAAATTGACAAAGCAGCTATAGATGCATTGTTTTACTACGATTGGCCAGGTAATATAAGAGAGTTGGAAAATATTATGGAGCGAACAATGATTTTGTTAGAAGATAATACAATACGACTAAACAATCTTCCAAAATATATTTATGAGAATGAAGGTGGTGGCAGTAAAATGGAAGATG
The DNA here is from genome assembly GCA_002841375.1 of Firmicutes bacterium HGW-Firmicutes-7. Classification (GTDB taxonomy): domain Bacteria; phylum Bacillota; class Clostridia; order Lachnospirales; family Vallitaleaceae; genus HGW-1. The sequence goes on from PGZO01000017.1 coordinate 77,593, forward strand.
CATTAAATATGAAAGAGCTATTAACATGGGAAGAATATGAAAAGATCATAATTGAAAAGGCGCTAAATAAACATTCAAGCTTTAATGCAGCGGGTAAAGCGTTAGGGCTAACGCATAATACCGTTTCGTCTAAGGCAAGAAAATACAATATCGGAATTAAATAATTCAGAAAGGGTATATTGTTTTATGCTGGCACGCTTCTTGCTTATTATATTAATGCAGGAATAATAAATAGGAGGCGATTGCATAGAATCAGATTTATTATGATCATGAAAAGTTAAAATGAATGGAGGGAATAAAATGACAACGATTAATGGCTTCATTAATGCAATTAATGATGAGTTAAATAAGAATAAGGAATATTTAACTGAACTTGATGGATTAATTGGAGATGCAGATCATGGAATCAATATGGCTAGAGGCTTTAATGCTGTAGTAACAAAAATAACGGATGAAGATACCGATATTGGGGCAACACTTAAAAAGGTTGGCATGACGTTGATTTCAACCGTTGGGGGTGCTGCTGGGCCACTATATGGAACTGCTTTTATGAAGGCTGGAGGAGCGTCTGTAGGAATGACAAGACTTGATTCAGAAACAGTTGAGAAAATGATTTCATTGGCATTAACTGGGATTAAGGATAGAGGTAAAGCAATGAAGGGCGAAAAAACGATGATCGATGCAATTGAGCCTGCCCTTGAGGCAGTTCGGGTTGGAATTGAAAATGGTAATTCGCTTATTGAATGTTTGGAAATGGCTATTGTAGCGGCAGAAGAGGGCGTAGAATTTACTAAATCAATTAGAGCAACGAAAGGTAGGGCAAGTTATCTAGGAGATAGAAGTATAGGACATCAAGACCCTGGAGCAACCTCATCACTAATTATACTAAAAGCAGTAACAGCGCATTATAAAACAAAAGTTTTGGAGGTCTAATATGGTAGGGATAGTCATTGTATCTCATAGTAAAAAAGTTGCAGAAGGTATTAAGGATCTGGCTATGCAAATGGTTGGTCCAGAACAAAAAATTATTTGTGCTGGTGGTATGGAGGACGGCGGAATTGGTACGGATGCTGTCAGAATTTGTGATGCTATACAAAGTGCAGATAGTGGTCAAGGTGTAGTTGTTTTAGTTGATTTAGGGAGTGCAGTCATAAGTTCTAATTTAGCATTAGAACTTCTGCAAGAAAATGGAATAGATACCCAGGTTACATTAGCGGATGCACCGATATTGGAGGGGGCCATAAGTGCGGCAGTTCAAGCATTTATTGGCGGTAGTATGAAAGAAGTTGTTGAAGCGGCTGAGTTAGCTCGTGAAGTGCTAAAGTTGTTATAAGAATAATTACAATAAAAAAATAACTAACAATTGTTGACTGGAGGTATGCGTATGAAAGAGGCTATATTTACTATCGGAAATGCTTTAGGCATACATGCTAGACCAGCTGCGGAAATTGCTAAAATAGCATCACAGTTTGAAAGCAGTATAACACTTTATGGAAATGAGAGAAAGGCAAATGCTAAAAGTTTGTTGATGATTATGTCATTAGGCGTTACCAATGGACAAGAATTTGTCGTTTCTGCTGAGGGAAAAGATGAAGATGAGGCAATTGACGCTCTAAGTCTTCTTATATCTAACAATTTTTATGAAGATTAGAGGTGTTTGAATGAAAATAATAGGGAAAAATGTTGTTGAAGGAATCGCAATAGGAACAGTTCAATACATTCAAGACTCGTTTGAAGAGTTGCTTCAAGAATATGGTGTAGATGATCCACAATATGAAAAATTAAAGTATGAAAAGGCATTATCAGAAGCAGTTATGCAGTTAAAAGTAATCGTATCGAAGGCTAAAGAAGCAAACAACAACGAACAAGTTCAAATAATGGAAGCCCATTTATTTATGCTTCAAGACCCAATGCTCGATGATCGAATAAATCAATTGATTGAATTAGGAGAATCTGCACCAAAAGCTGTAATGAAAGCTTCAGATGAGATGGCAAATATGTTAGGAAGCTTAGAGGATGCTTATTTAAGAGAAAGGGCTGCAGATGTTAAAGATGTTGGCAAGAGATTGATTAGGAGAATCTTTGGTATAGAAGAACCTAAAATTGACCGAGAGGGTATTATTTTATGTGGAGAAGATATTGAACCATCTCTTATTGCAAACCTTTCTTCAGATTGTGTATCAGGAATTATTATGGGAAATGGAAGTTCAACGTCCCATGCGGTTATTATTGCAAAAGCAAAAGGTATTGTAACGATTGTTGGCATAGGAACGGCAATTAATGACTTTGAGAATGGAACAGAAGTCATTATTGATGGATATGAAGGATCGTTAATTCTAAAGCCAAGTATAGAAGAAATGAAATTATATCAAGAAAGACATGAGATAGAGAAACAAAAAAAAGCGTATTACTTAAGCTTATCAGAGTTGCCAGCAGTCACTAAAGATGGGTTTAATGTTACCCTTGCTGCGAATATTGGCAACCCAAAAGACATAGATGATGCATTGAAATTTGGCTGTCGAGGTGTAGGTTTATATCGAACAGAATTCATCTTTATGGGTAAGAAACAGCTGCCAACTGAAGATGAGCAATTCTTGGCTTATAAATATGTAGTTGAAAAAGCAAATGGACAGTTATGTGTTATACGAACAATGGATATTGGTGGCGACAAACCTCTTGACTATTTATCAATAGGAAAAGAGGAAAATCCGTTTCTAGGCTGGCGTGCTATTCGGATTTGCCTAGAGAGAACGGACATATTTATTACTCAAATTAAAGCAATATTAAGAGCTAGTGTCTATGGTAAAGTAGCGATAATGCTTCCCATGATTATTAACTTTGAAGAAATAGTTCAAGCAAAAGCTTTAATTAAAAGAGCGAGTAATGAACTCACTCAAAGTTCTATTGCACATGCAAATAACGTTCAAATAGGAATTATGGTTGAAACACCAGCAGCTGCAATTATGGCTTCTGTTTATGCAAAGGAGGTTGATTTCTTTAGTATCGGGACGAATGATCTTGTACAATACACATTAGCTGTTGATAGAGGAAATCAAAAAGTAAGTTATTTATATGATCACTTTAATATTGCAGTTATTCACTTGATTGCCCAAGTTTCAGAAGCAGCGCATGCAAATGGTAAGTGGGTAGGTGTATGTGGAGAAATGGCAAGTGATCCACTAGCAGTACCATTGTTTTTGGAAATGGGAATAGATGAACTTAGTATGAGTGCTCCATCTATACCTAAAATTAAAGAAGCGATAAGAAATTGTAGAAGAGACGGCGAAATTTTAAAACATGTATTGACACTAACGGAGGCATCAAAGATAAGAGAATTCTTATCTGGCACGATTCTTGCTAATAATATTAATGATACTATCAATTAATAGGAGGATATGTTATGAAAAAAATTATTAACCAACCAGAAAATGTAGTAGATGAAATGTTGAAAGGTATTGTGGCAGCTCATCCAAGTTATGTTAAGCGCGTAGAAGGCTTTGAAATACTTGTTAGAGCAAATAGTCCACAACCAAAGGTTGCATTAGTAAGTGGTGGTGGTAGCGGTCATGAACCTTCTCATGGCGGATTTGTAGGTAAGGGAATGCTTGATGGTGCTGTTGCGGGGGCAGTATTTACATCACCAACGCCTGATCAAGTGTTTGAAGCAGTAAAAGCAGTTAATGGTGGCAAAGGGGTTTTATTGGTAGTTAAAAACTATACTGGTGACATAATGAATTTTGAAATGGCAGCCGAAATGGCAGCAGAAGAAGGAATTCAAGTTGAGCACGTTGTTGTAAATGATGATGTAGCAGTAGAAGATAGTACTTGGACTACAGGTAGAAGAGGTATTGCAGGTACAGTATTAGTACATAAAATTGCTGGTGCGAAGGCAGAAGCAGGTGGTGACTTACAAGAAGTTAAAAGAGTTGCAGAAAAAGTAATAACAAATGTAAAATCTATGGGAATGGCACTTACAACCTGTACAGTACCAGCAGCTGGAAAACCAAGCTTTGTCCTTCCAGAAAATGAAGTTGAAATTGGAATGGGTATTCATGGTGAACCAGGTACACATAGAGAGGTAATTAGATCCGCAAATGAAATTGTTGATCATTTATTAGATAAAATCTTAGCTGATTTAAACCTTGCTGGAGGCGATGAAGTTGCAGTTTTAGTTAATGGTCTTGGTGGTACACCCATCATGGAACTATACATTGCGAATCTAAGGGTAGCAAGTGTATTAGAAGAAAAAGGCGTTACCATTGCTAAAACATATGTAGGAAATTACATGACATCATTAGATATGGAAGGATTCTCCATTAGTGTACTTAAATTAGATGCAGAATTAAAAGGGCTATTATTAGCAGCAGCTGATACACCTGGATTGGTTCAAAACTAATATTTATAATAAATCATAAAGCACCATATAATTATATTAGGGCGAATTATTTGCCCTAATATTTTTTTGTATATTTTTGCCCTAAAATTTGATATAATGGGATGTAAGTGAAATTATGAAAGAAATAGAGGTGCTTTTATGTACGATTTAATTATTGTTGGAGCAGGTGCAGCAGGAGTTTTTTGTGCTTATGAACTAGTTAAAGATGGCGCAAATAAAAAAATTCTTATGATAGAAAAAGGGTTCCCTCTTCACAAGCGAAAATGTCCTAAAACGATATCAAATGTTAAGGAATGTAAGTGCAAGACTTGCAGTATTATGGAAGGTTTTTATGGTGCAGGTGGTTACTCAGATGGTAAGTATAATATAACCAATAATTTTGGCGGTGAATTATTTAGATTTGTTGGAAATGACAAAGCAATAGAACTCATGTGGGAAGTAGATGCGATTAATCTAAAAATGGGTGGTGCGGATGCAAAACTTTATTCTACGGGTAATAGTGATTTAAAGACTAAAGCCTTAAGACATGACTTGCATTTATTAGATGCAAAAGTGAGGCATCTTGGTACAGATAGAAACTTAGTTATTGCTGAAAATATGTATAATTATATAAAAGATAAAGTCGATATTATGTTTGAAACAGAAGTAATTAATGTCGAAAAAGTTAAAGATAAATTTGTTGTCGAAACCAAGGATCAGACTTATGAAAGTAACCAATTGGTTGTAGCAACTGGAAGAACAGGCTCTAAATGGATTGGAAAGGTTTGTGAGAAGTTTAATATTAAGACGGAGAATAATCGAGTTGACATTGGGGTTAGGGTTGAGATTCCAGCGTTAGTATTTAAGCATATTACAGATGATGTTTATGAAAGCAAAATTGTATATAAAACAAAAAAATATAATGATGTTGTTCGGACTTTTTGTATGAATCCCTATGGCAAGGTAGTAACTGAAAGCTATGGTGATATAGTAACTGTCAATGGGCATAGCTATGCCAATGAGGCATTACACACCGAAAATACGAACTTTGCATTACTTGTTTCCAATCGTTTTACTGAGCCCTTTAAAAATAGTAACGAATATGGTGAATCAATTGCAAGGCTTAGCAATATGCTAGGTGGAGGTGTTTTAATGCAACGCTTCGGCGATTTAGTTAAAGGAAGAAGAAGTAGTGATCGAAGAATGCTTAAATCCTTTTTAACACCTACATTAAATGCAACGCCTGGAGATTTGAGTCTTGTGTTACCTAAAAGACAGCTAGACGATATCGTAGAAATGATTTATGCACTAGATAAAATCGCGCCAGGCACCGCAAATGAAGATACACTTCTATATGGGGTTGAGGTTAAGTTTTATAACTCTAATGTTGAAGTTGATGGGAATCTAGAAACAAGCGTCAAAGGCTTATATGTATTAGGTGATTGTTCTGGAGTAACTCATTCTTTATCACAAGCAGCAGCAAGTGGTATTCATGTTGCAAGAATATTGCAAAAACTTTAATCATTGGTTATAGTGCCAAAAGTATATAGTTGTTCTTTATTACACAATATATAGTGTATGGATGCTTTAACCATCCACTATATGTTGCGTAATAATTA
>PGZO01000018.1 GCA_002841375.1 Firmicutes bacterium HGW-Firmicutes-7
GAAAATGAAACATGAAAGTTTCGACGTCACATATCAAGTTTATTTTCGTAGGAAAGTTCTACTTTCCTACGAAGCCATAAAAAGAGCGTTGAAAAATTATAATCTATCATAACGCGCTGACAAGTGCTCTTTTTATTATGGTGGCGATTAAATGATCCGAAGCCTTGTTACATGTATAAATGACATAAAAAATGGAAATAGTATAGGAAGCATTCGCTATAAAAGATATTATAAGAAAGGTTATTAAATGAATCATATATCATGGAGTACAACAAAAAGATGCAATTTATATTGTAAGCATTGTTATAGAGATTCAGGACCGGATGAATTAAGTAAGGATGAGCTATCTACTGAAGAAGGAAAAAAGCTTCTGGATGAAATATATAAAGCTGGATTTCGGGTAATCGTATTTAGTGGTGGTGAACCTATGTTGAGAGAAGATATATTTGAGTTAATAGAATATGCAAGTTTGCTTGGAATGACCACGCTTATGGGTAGTAATGGCACACTTATAACAAAAGCGTGCGCTATAAAATTAAAAGACCACTACTTAAATTCTATCGCGATTAGTATAGACAGTTTAGATGCGAGTAAGCACAATGAATTCAGGGGATCCAGTTCAGGCTTTGAAAAAGCAATCGCTGGTGCTAGAAATTGTATAGATGTAGGAATCAATGTCCAAATTAACTGTACTATTACAAAAGAGAATTTAAAGGAAATGGACAGTATAATGGAGTTTGCTTCTGAGTTTGGTGCCACCTCTTGCCATATGCTTTTTCTGGTTGAAGTCGGAAGAGGTAGAAATCTAAGTGTGACATCATTAAGTAAAGAAGAATATAAGCGTGCAATTAATAGCATATTAGATAAAAATTTAGACATACGTACAAAGCCTACTTGTGCACCACAGTATAAAGTAGAGGCACTTCTTAAAGGCATTAACTCGCAGGGAGGTATGAGAGGTTGCATAGCTGGAACAAGTTATTGTTCTATTCTTCCAAATGGAGATGTGCATATATGTCCTTATGCTCCCGTCAAAGTAGCTAGTGTTAAAGAAGAAGCTTTTGATAGAATATGGGCAAATAATGAAACGTTCAAAAAGCTTAGAGATTTCAAGAGTTATAAAGGGAAATGTGGAAAATGTAAATATATTAATATTTGTGGGGGATGCAGAGCAAGAGCTTTTAATTATTCAGGTGATTGGCTAGATGAAGATCCATATTGTTTATTATAAGGAGGTTAGCAGAAATGAAGTCTAATATGACTACAAAAGATTTAACAACAATAGGTGTATGTATTGCAATAGCAGTTGTTCTGGGTAAGGTGTTAGGGATATTGCATAGCGTAATACCTTTTACAAGAGGAATTATTAATGCGCCATTTTATAGCTTCCTTATAGCAGTTATGCTATATAGAATTAGAAAGCCTGGTACAATGATTATGTTTGCATTGGGTTATGGACTTACAATGTCATATATTTCAATATTTATGAGTATGGCTGTAATAATTGGGGGTATTATTGGAGAACTTATTATGCTTGTAGTAACAAGGAAATATCATTCGAATTTTATCATAGCATTATGTGCTCCAATATACTCTGTGGGTGGGATTATAGGTACATTTTTTGTAGTAACCTTTGTAGTAAATAGTCCTAGGTACATCTTTGAAGGTTATTTTGCCCTATTAATTAGTGTTATTTCTGTTTATATAGCTGGATTATTTGGTTCATTCACTGCAATGAAAATAATGCCTATTAAACTTAGGAACATTAGTAATGCATAAGTTAGAGATTAATATAATAAATAACGTTCAAGACGCATTAAATAGAAAATATACCCTTACCCATTCTGACGAGACTGGAATGAGGTTTTTATTTATAGACAGCACATATGCGGAAGAAGAATATGATGAATTAAATGATCAAGTTACTTCTGAGTGGTGCCTAGTAAACAATAAAATTATTTTTAGTGTTTCTTGTCCTATTTTTTGTCAAGCCAGTAAATATAGTATGAATGAAAGGTATGAGATCTTCAAACGTCACATGCCAAGAGCAATTAGAGCAATCCTATTTGGAGATCAGGAATATATTTTAGCGAATAACTACTTGCTTGAATCAAAAATACACGTGTTTTATATATACAGTCTAGAGTATTATAGAGTAGAACAATTAGGTTTAGTAGGTGATTTTATAAAATAGTAAGATCAAAACGATTGATATTATAGCCTAAGATTCAAAACAAAGTATCCCATGCGGTACTTTTTTTTACTAGGAAACCTTTCATGAAATATATTCACCAACTAGAATGAATATGTCGGCGCAGCGATTTTCTTGTCCTGTAGGAAAGTTCTACTTTCCTACGAAGCCATAAAAAGAGCGTTGAAAAATTATAATCTTTCATAACGCGCTGACAAGCGCTCTTTTTATTTTGATGAATTATTTGTTTTTAAGCAGAGTTTTTAATAAAAGAAATAATTGCATTTATTGCCTGTATTTCAGGAGTTTGATATAATACAATTGTATGGTTTGGAGGTCATAAGAAAAAAGTGTTGGTGACACTAAAACCAATGTATGGAATGGTTTTGAGGAGGTGATATGATGAGTGAATGTATTTGTTGTAGCTGTAAGAATCTTAAAAGCATTATTGACCAAAACGAAATCGACAAAAACGGTATTGCTGAAGAATATGATTGTAAATATGGGTTCCCATCTGAGTGTTGTTCTGAATGTGAAGAGGATGGGTGTGAACTAACTTGCGATAATTATATTAGTGATTATGAAGAAGAAAAAATTGTGATTTCAAAATGTAAAAAGTGTGGTAAAGAACTGAAATTAGTGAATAGCAACGATGAAGATGGAGAAGTATATTGTGTTACTTGTTACTTGAATAAATAACAAACAATAGATGTAGGGTCTATTTCAATATTTCAGATAGGGTACTGCAGTTTAATATTATGACGAGTATGTAGGAAATCAATCCTTAGAATTTCTTATTGCTTATATTATGTTATTGTAGGATAACAGCAGAAAAGTAATGGGGGTTGGGTATTATGATTACAAACGAATTGGTAAATAAAAGTATAGATTATATCATGAGACATTTAGATGAGGAGATTTCCATTGAAGATGTTGCAAATTACTGCCATTTTTCAAAGTATTATTTTAGCAGAGTTTTTAAGGCTGAAACAGGAGAAAGTATCTATGGCTTTATCAAACGGTTAAAAATGGATCAAAGTGCTTTGAGACTTAAGATTGAAAAATGCAAGTCAATAACGGATATTGGATTTGATTATGGATATAGCCCATCAAATTACAGCTCTGCATTTAAGAAGCACCATAGTATTTCTCCTGCGGAATTTCGAAAGGGTGTAAATGGTATATGTGTATCCCATCCCTTTTATCCTGATAAGCTTGTTAGGTTTCAATCATTTGAAGAATACGATCAACAGATTGTAATTCAGAAATTGAATGACTTTGTGGTTATCTATGAAAGACATATTGGTAACTATATTGAGCTGGGGAAAAACTGGTGCGACTTCACTGAAAAATATAAAGATTATTTTAAAGAGGATACGCTTTTGATTGAAAGGTCTTATGATGATCCTTCTATTTCAAGTGTAGAGCAATGTTTATACGATATCTGTATGACGGTTGATAAAAAATGTTTGCTTGATAATGTTACCACTATTCAAGGTGGCAAGTTTGCGGTTTATCGTTTTGAGGGATTGATACAAGAGATTTTTGTCGCTTTTCAAGGCATCTTTAATATTTGGTTGCCAAATAGTGACTATGAAATGGATGAAAGATATGGTTTGGATATTTATCGGGCTGTTGATAGAGAAAATATGCATGTTGTAATGGATTTATGTATACCTATTAAATAGAGCAAGAATTCAGAAGTATAAAAATAGGCTTCTTACTATAATTAGAACTATCACTGAACTTTAGTTCAATTTGAAAGGAGTTTATTTATTATGAATTTAGAAAGTATTAAAAAGAAAACGGTGCAGACGATTTTGCAGTTTTCTATCCCTTCTATTATTGCAATGGTGTTAACTTCACTCATTACCATAGTTGATGGGTTTTTTATTGGAAATTATGTTGGGAAGGAAGGTATCGTGGCTGTTAATCTTGGTCTTCCTATCTTGTATGTCTATTTGGCAATTGGTATTATGGTTGGTGTGGGTGGAATTGTAATTGCGGGAATAGCACTAGGAGCACAGGACATAAAGAAAAGTAATGATGTTTTTAACCAAACTATTATTTCCGCCATAATTGTATCGATAATAATAAGTTTGCTTGTAGGTGCTTTTTTCAGACCTATAATGGGTGCAATCAATATGGATGTACATGTTGCCGGCTATTTTGATAAGTATTATTCTATTATGATAATAGCGTACCCTATTATGATTGTAAATTCTACGCTTGGCATGTTTATTCGAGGAGAATGTAAACCCCAGCTTTTAATGATGATTAATATTTTAACTGTAATATGTAATATATTCTTGGATTATTTATTCATACGCTGGTTCCATTTTGGAACAGAGGGGATTGCTTCAGCCTCGTTGATTTCACTCATAATCGGGTTATTTTGTATGGTTATGTTTTTCTTGAAAAAATCAAGTGTTTATAAGTTCCAGAAATTTCAATTCTCCAAAACTGTCTTACGGGATACTGTATTAAATGGCAGTTCAGAATTCATCGGACAGATGTCAATGAGTATCTCTATGTTTGCATATAATTGGGTAATTTTGAGAACAGAAGGTGTTCTTGGTGTGGCTGCATTTACCATAGTAGGTTATGTGGCATATATATTTAGTATGGTTATTATTGGTTTTGGACAAGGTGCAAGTCCCCTAATCAGTTTCTCCTATGGTGCACAAGAAATTGAACTAAGCAAAACGATTCGAAAGAAGACAAATCTGTTTGTATTCTTATCAGGTGCAGTAGTCATGGTCGTTATGTTAATTGCTTCTGACTGGTATAGTAGTGTTTTTGTCAGCAGTGAAAGTGTTGAAACTTTGATTCGTTCTGGTATCCATATTTTTATCTTTTCCTTTTTATTTTCAGGCATCAATACCATTACTGCCTTCTATTTTACATCTATTGGAAAAGCAAAAGAGTCAGCGCTCATTTCTTCATCCAGAGGATTGGTGGTATTATTAATATGTATCTTTACGCTACCGTCATTGTTTGGTATGACCGGTGTATGGCTGGTGGCACCTGTAACAGAAGCAGTTACTATTGTTATAAGCTTTATTCTAATTCGCCAAAATGAAAATTATTTACTAGAGTAATATACTTCAAAAAAGTCGTTTACACCGCTACGGATGTCGTTCGCTCTAAAGGCAATACAATCCTCAAAGAGATCCTGAAAATTTAAAAAAAGGTGTCGTTGTAAATAGTATGCATATATTTTCAGCACAAGAATGTACAATTATATTTTTGTGCTTTTTTTGTATCCTGAATAAAAAATCACAATAATAGGTAGAAATAAGACAGGTACCCATGATAAGTAGTATTTAATTGGTTGGTATAAAATAGGGGTAATTGGTGGTTGACTAAGAGGAAAATATTAAATATACTAATATAAACACTGATTGGATGAATCCAATAACGAAATTGGTTGAGTGATTTTGAGGAGATTTATATGAAAATTACTATTGATAAAAATAATAAGGCCCCGATTTATATGCAGATTAAAGTGGAAATAAAAAAGAGGATATATTCGGGAGAGCTTATGCCTTATGAGCTGCTTCCTTCAGAAAGAAAGCTGGCTGATGAACTTGGGGTAAATAGAAGTACAGTTCTTAATGCATATAGAGAGTTAAAAGCAGAAGGCTTGATCGATTCACATATAGGGCAAGGAACGCAAATTATGCCACTTGAAAATAATGAAGAAAAAAGTGTTAAACAACCAGTGTTTCCAATTTCCTGGCACCATATGTTAAGTCAAGAGGCTTTACGCGCACAAGATACTTCATTGATCAACATGATGAAGGTGAGCTCAAAAGATAAGTTGATTTCATTTGCTGCGGGCATTGCTGATCCAGCACTTTACCCTATTAAGAGTTTTGAAGCAGTCTCGAGTATAGTCAATGCGTATTCCTACGAACCATTTTTACATACTCCAGTGAAAGGGTTATATTTATTAAGAGAAGGCATATGTAAGCTAATGGAAAGTAAGGGAATTAGCCCAGTTCCAGAAGAAGTTATCGTACTATCAGGCTCACAGCAAGCACTTGATTTGATAGCTAGAAATTATCTAGATATGGGTGATACCGTTATTGTTGAAGAACCAACATATCTTGGCGCTCTTCAGATTTTTAAAGCAGCAGGTGTGAAGGTTATCGGCGTTCCAGTGCATAGTAAAGGTATACGAATGGATATATTAGAGGCGTTAATAACTAAGCATAAGCCGAAATTCATTTATACGATGCCAACCTTTCAAAACCCTTCAGGAAGCGTGATGGATATGGCGCATCGCCTTAAACTTTTAGAATTGTCATATACTTATCAAGTACCAATAATAGAAGATGATGCATATTCAGCGCTTCGATATAATGGTAATGAAATACCAACGCTTAAAGCATTAGATAAAAGGGGTAATGTGCTTTACTTAAATACATTTTCAAAGTTTCTATTACCAGGTCTTAGAATTGGATGGCTATGTGGACCTGTTACAGTTATTAAGCAATTAGCAATTAGAAAGCAAATGATGGATCTTCATGCGAATAGCTTGGGACAATGGTTAATCACAGAATACTTAAAGAATAATCAATTAGATGAACATATAACAAAAATTATTAAAGTATATAGGATTAAAAGGGATACAATGGTAAATGCGCTACAACAGTACGCTCCAGAAGGTGTAAAGTGGTCCATTCCAGAAGGAGGTTTTTATATTTGGTGCGAGCTTCCAGAGAGAATTGATTCGAAAAACCTTTTGATGAAGGCGATTGAGGCAGGGGTTGCTTACGTACCTGGAGAAACCTTTTATAGTGGTAAGCAAGGACAAAACTTTATTAGATTGAATTTTTCCTTTCCATCCTGTGACGATATAAAAAAAGGGATTAAAATTTTAATGAAGGTAATTTTAGATACGCTTGAAATGACAAAGGATACTGCTAGTGAAAAGGTTGAAGTAAATCCAATGTTTTAACCTAGCAAAGGAAGTCTCCCACTTCTTTAAGCTGGGATAACTTACTTCGAAATCAATGGGTGTTGAGGCTTTGTGCCATTTATTGGTACATTAAGGAGGGCTATTATGGAACGAAATTATGCAAGTCGTATGGAAAACATGAGGACATCAGAGATCCGGGAAATACTTAAGGTCACGCAAAGGAAAGAACTTATTTCTTTTGCAGGGGGACTTCCTGCACCAGAGTTATTTCCAGTTGAGGAAATGAAGATCGTATCAAAAAAGGTACTTGAGGAAAGTGGAAGCCAAGCACTTCAATATACAACGACTGAGGGATTTGAACCATTAAGACTACAAATTGCAAATAGAATGAATGAAAAATCAGGAACAAAATTGGGCCTAGAAGAAATACAAATAGTTAGTGGCTCACAGCAAGCGCTTGATATGACTGGAAAATTATTTTTAGATGAGGATGATGTTGTCGTTTGTGAAAAGCCAACTTATCTAGGAGCTATTAATGCGTTTAAAGCCTATTGCTGTAAATTTATAGAGGTTGAATCAGACGAAGAAGGTATGGATATTATAGCCCTTGAAAAGATACTAAAGTCTAATGGAAAAATTAAATTAATATATGTAATTCCGGACTTTCAAAATCCTACGGGTAAGAGCTGGAGTATAGAACGTAGAAAAGATTTTATTGAAATTGTTAATAAATATGAAGTTCCTGTAATAGAGGATAATCCTTATGGTGAAGTAACCTTTAGAAATGAAATTATGCCTTTGCTTAAAGCTTTTGATACGAAAGAACTTGTCATTACCTTAGGAACTTTTTCAAAAATATTATGTCCAGGAATGAGAATAGGTTGGATCGCAGCAGCAAAGGACATTATTCAGAAATATATTTTAATTAAGCAAAGTAGCGATTTGCATACTTCTAATATAAGTCAGCGTGAAATAAGTAAATATATGGAGCTTTATGATTTAGATGAACATATAGAAATTATTAAAAAGGTTTATAAGAGAAGAAGAGATTTGGCTGTAGAGACTATGAAGACAGAGTTTCCAGATTTTATGCGCTATACAATTCCAGAGGGTGGTTTATTTACTTGGGTAGAGGGACCTGAGACGATGGATTCTGGGAAGGTATTAAAAAAATGTTTAGAAAATGGGGTAGCTTTTGTTCCAGGTCACTCATTTTTTCCTAATGGTGGAGGGCATAACACTTTTAGATTAAATTATTCAAATGCAACAGATTGTCAGTTAGTGGAAGGTTTTAAAAGATTGGCAAAAGTATTAAAGGAATACGATGATTAAAGCGTCAAAAGCAAGTTGTTCTAATTTTTCTACAACACATTGTAGATGGCAAAAGCATCCATATACAATATGTTGTAGAAAAAAGAACAGCTATATGCTTTTGACACCTTAATCATATGATCATTAAAATATTAACTGTTTATGTAAATATTAGGCAACAGGAGGAAGAAGAAATTGGAAGAAATTGAGCAACGAAATAATAATGGTTTAAAGGAAGGTGTAATATCAGCAATACCTGTTATTATCGGTTATTTTCCTGTAGCAATGGCTTTTGGACTACTTGCTAAGACGGTTAATGTATCTCTATTAGATAGCTTTTTGTTTTCATTGCTAGTATTTGCAGGAGCGAGTCAATTCATGGCATTAGATCTTATAAAAGCAGGCATCGCTACGGGTGATATTATAATTGCAACGCTCTTACTAAATCTTCGGCACATAATGATGAGTGCTTCTTTGTCAGTAAGATTAAAGGAAAGCAAGAAAAAATGGTTGCTTTTTATTGCCTTTGGTATTACGGATGAAACCTTTGCGGTAGCATCATTGAAGAAAGGCCCCCTTACAAGAGCATTTTTATTAGCACTACAAGGACTTTCTTACATAGCGTGGGTTAGTGGATCGGTTGTTGGATATTTAGTAGGCGCAGTATTGCCAATGACGTTACAAAGCAGCTTGGGAATAGGGTTGTATGCAATGTTTGCTGCAATACTTACGCCTGAAATAAGAAAATCACTCAACGTACTTATATTATCCATTATTTCTGGATTAATATATTTTATAATTTACTATTTTCATTTACTACCATCGGGATGGGATTTAATTGGTACGATTATCTTATCATCAGGAATTGGGTTAATGGTATTAAAGGACGAGGAGGAAGTTATATGAAAAGTTATTTACCACTGATTATTGGCATGATGGCTGTTACTTATATACCAAGATTGCTACCGCTTATTACGTTATCAGATAGACCTATACATCCTCGTATAAAGAGATTTTTGTTATATATTCCTTATACAGCTTTAAGTGCTTTAATTGTAAGAGGTATTATGCAATCAGGAAATATTGGAATACCTATTACTTTATTAGGTATCGGTGTGGCGGGAATGGTTGCTTGGTTTAAGGGCGGAATGGTTTTATCAGTTCTAACAGCAATTGGTACGACTTTTGTGCTATTCGTTATACTTTAACCTAATCACTTACTTTCTATCGCATTTTTTTTAATTATGATATATAATAATACCATATGAAGGCTTCTATAATTGTTTATGAATTGTAAATAAGACTTCGTCATTTTATGCTTTTAACAAAAATCATGAACGAACGAGGAGGTAATATTATGAAAAAAAATGATTTCATCATTATAGGTGCAGGTGTAATTGGTACAATGATCGCGCGAGAATTATCTAGGTATCAGGTTAAAGTATTGCTCATTGAAAAGGAAAATGATGTAAGCTGCGGAGCAACGAAAGGAAATAGTGCTATTGTTCATGGTGGCTTTGATGACAAGTTTGGCACTTTGAAAAGTAAGCTGTGTCGTGCGGGCAATTTAATGTATCCAAAGCTTAATGAAGAGCTAAACTTTGGATACGAAAAAAGAGGAAGTCTAGTTCTTGCTTTTTCTCAAGAAGAGATAGACGTACTGGGTGAACTATATGAAAATGGTGTTAAAAATGGCGTAGATGATTTAGAAATTATCGATGCAGATAGAATTATGGAAATGGAACCATATGTGAGTAAGAAGGTAATGAAAGCACTATATTGTCCTTCATCAGGATTAACATCACCTTATGAAATGGCAATTGCATTGGCTGAAAATGCTATCTCAAATGGTGTGGAGTTAAGGCTAAAGTCAGAGGTTCAAGCCATTGAGCAGGCAGAAGGTGGTTTTAAGGTAATTACAAACAAAGGTGAATTTAGTAGTAAATATGTTATAAATTGTGCTGGTGTTTATAGTGATAAGATTGCAGGAATGGTCGGTGTTGACCACTTCAAAATTACGCCAAGAAGAGGCGAGTATGTACTACTTAATAAAGGCCAAGGTTATCTTGCAAATAATGTTCTTTTTCAAACCCCAACAAAAAATGGTAAAGGTATTTTGGTTACAAGGACCTATCATGGAAACTTGATGCTTGGACCAAATGCACAAGAGGTAGGAAGCAAGGAAGATATTGGAACGACGCTTGAAGCACTTGATTATATTGTAGATACTGCAAGACTTTCAGTGCCCGACTTTGAATTGAAATCAACACTTACATCTTTTTCTGGCATTAGAGCAACCTCAGATAAAAAAGATTTTATTATTGAAGAAAGTAAAGTGAAGGGTTTTATAAATGTTGCAGGTATTGAGTCTCCAGGTCTAACCTCATCACCAGCAATTGGAAAATACGTTATTGAAATAATTAAAACCATGGGTGTAGATCTACAGGAAAACCCTGATTTTAATCCTTATAGAAAAGCAATAATCGTTCATAAAGATAAAGATTTTGATGGATTTATTGATGCGCCTTCTCCTGATAAAAATATAATTTGTAGATGCGAAAAGGTAACAGAAGCAGAAATAATTGATGCAATTCATAGAGGAATTGATATAGACTCCTTAGATGCAATTAAAAGAAGAACGCGTGCAGGAATGGGTTTGTGTCAAGGTCAATTTTGCGGACCTAGAGTTGCTAATATTATTGCTAAAGAACAAGATATGAAAGTTGAGGATGTTACACCAAGAGGAAAAGGATCATCTATTTTGCCACATAGAGAAGATAGAACCTTCTGGAAAAAGCTAGATTAATTGAGGGATAGGAATTCCTTGTAATTATATGAAGAGGCTATACTTTGTGTTTTATCGCGCTAGAAGTCCCTAGGGACCCAGCTAGCAGCGTAATCAAGCACATCGTATAGCCTCTTTCACGTTAGTATTTAAGTTGACTTATTTTATTCTTTAATTCTTGTACTAATTAATTTCTCCACATATTCAATAGGTACACCTTTCCTTTTTGCATAATCAATAATTTGATCTTTGCCGATATGATACAAATCAAAATACTTAGAATGTTCATTAGCAAAGTATAAGCCACTTACACTGGAGGCTGGTTGCATCATAAAGGATTCAGTAAGGGTTATTTCTGCATTTATTTCAGCATTTAATAAGTCGAAAATTTTCGTTTTTTCTGAATGATCGATTAGGGAAGGATAGCCATAGGCAGGTCGTATTCCTTGATATTTGGCTTTTAGTAAGTCCGGTTTAGAGAGGTTTTCATTTTTTGAATAGCCCCAAATGTCTTTTCTAACCATTTCATGTAGCTTTTCTGCAAATGCTTCTGCTAAACGATCAGATAAGGTCTTAACTAATAAGGCGTTATAATCATCACCGTCTTTCTTGTAGTTTGAAGCTATTTCATCAACACCTATACCAGCTGTTACTGCAAAACATCCGATGTAATCGGTGATTCCAGAATCTAGGGGGGCAATGTAGTCGGCTAGAGAAATATATTCACTGCCCACTTTTTGCTGTCTAAAGGTAGGAATTATAGTGATTTGATGATCATGAATTAAGTGAATATCTTCATTTATTGAATAAGCAGGATATATACCTAATACGCCTTTACATTTAAGTATATTTGACTCTTGTAATTGTGTTAACATATTTAACGCATCATGATGCAGCTTAGAAGCTTCTTTACCTAGTCTAGCATCTTCTAATATTGCAGGATAAGCTTTTCGAAATTCCCATGCACTAAAGAAAAAGCTCCAATCAATATAAGGTGTTAAATCACGAACTGAAATGTTGTCTATTATTTTTGTGCCAATAAAAGTTGGCGTTGGAATGTTGATATCGTTCCAATTTATTTGTTGTCTATTTTTGCGTGCTTCAACAAGGTCAATTAACTTGCCTTTATAGGTTTGTGACATATGTGCTACCTTATTATACTCGGCATAGATGTCTTTAATATAAGCGTCCTTTTTTTGTTCATCCAATAACGATTTGGCTCCTTCAACTGCTTTAGTAGCATCGGTTGTATGAATGACAGGACCTGAATAATGAGAAGTAATTTTAAGTCCTGTATGAAGCTTGGAAGTTGTTGCACCACCAATCATAAGCGGAATATTAAAATTGTTTTCTTCCAACATTTGAGCAACTGTCACCATTTCATCTAAGGACGGGGTAATGAGACCACTAAGGCCAATAATATCAACGTTCTCTTCTTTGGCAGTTTGAATAATTAGTTCAGGATCAACCATTATTCCGAGGTCTACAACTTCAAAGTTATTACATTGAAGAACAACACTCACGATGTTTTTACCAATATCATGAACGTCACCTTTTACGGTTGCAATTAATATTTTACCAGCACTATTATTCTTTGTATTTTTGTTTTCTTCTTCGATATAAGGAAGTAGAAATGCTACAGCTTTTTTCATGACCCTTGCACTTTTTACAACTTGGGGTAAGAACATTTTCCCTTCTCCGAAAAGAATGCCTACAGCTTTCATACCATTCATTAGAGGGCCTTCAATTATTTCCATAACGGAAGGAAGAGAATTTCTAGCTTCAGTAAGATCTTCTTCAAGAAATTCGGTAATACCTCTTACAACGGAGGTCTTTAGACGTTCTACATTACTTGTTAAACGCCATTCATTGTTGATGGATTTTCTCTCAGTAGTATTAGCGGATACAGTGCTAGCATACTCAAGTAATAAGTCTGTTGCATCTTCGCTTTTATTTAAAACAACTGCTTCTACTAAGGAAAGCAATTCTGAATTAATATCATCGTATATTTGAATCATACCAGGATTTAATATTGCCATATCGAGGCCATCTTTAATTGCATGATATAAGAAAACGGAGTGGATCGCTTCTCTTATTACATTATTTCCTCTAAAAGAAAAAGAAAGGTTACTAAGACCGCCGCTTGTTTTGGCATACGGAAGGTTTTCCTTAATCCATTTTACTGCACGTATAAAATCAACACCATAGTTATTGTGTTCTTTTATGCCGGTTGCAATGGCCAATACGTTAACATCAAATATGATATCTTCGGGTGGAAATTGTATTTCATTAATAAGCAGGTTGTAGGCTCTATGGGCTACCTCGACTTTTCTTTCATAGCTATCAGCTTGCCCTTGTTCATCAAAAGCCATTACAACAACAGCGGCGCCAAAGCTTTTAATATACATTGCTTGTTTTAAAAATTCTTCTTCACCATTTTTCATACTAATTGAGTTTACAATTGCTTTTCCTTGGATCGCTTTTAGACCCGTCACAATAACGTCCCACTTTGAGGAGTCTATCATAACGGGTACTTTTGATATTTCAGGTTCTGAGCCAATTAATTTTAAAAAGATATCCATCTCTTCATTGCCATCTAATAAGCCGTCATCAAAATTTAAATCAATAATTTGAGCACCATTTTCAACTTGGTTTTTTGCTATACTAAGTGCTTCTTCATATTTTTTTTCGCGTATTAACCTAGCGAATTTTATTGAGCCTGCGACATTTGTACGCTCACCGATATTAATAAAATTAGAAGCTTTACTAATTTTTAACGTTTCTAAACCGGCTAAAAGAGTTTCCTTGTGAAAAGAGGGTAAACTTCTAGGCGTTTTTCCTTTTGTTTGGTTATATATAGAATTTATATGAGCTGGTGTAGTACCACAGCAACCACCTACAACGTTGATTAATTCATTGTCGATAAGGGAAGATAATAACTCAGCAGTTTCTTCTGGCAGTTCATCATATTCACCCATTTGATTTGGAAGTCCAGCATTCGGGTATACACTAACAAATTTATTGGTTATTTTTGATAGTTCTTTAATATATGGAATTAAATCCTTTGCACCAAAGGAGCAGTTAAGGCCAAAACTTATGACATTTTCGTTCTTCATGGAAGTAACAAAAGCTGAAAGGGTTTGACCAGATAAAGTGCGCCCACTTTTATCTGTAAGTGTTCCAGAAATCATAATGGGTAGTTTTTTATTAACGAGCGTAAATACTTTTTCTGCAGCAACAAGCGCAGCTCTAGCATTTAAACTATCAATAATTGTTTCTATTAACAGTAAATCTACACCACCATCTATTAGCCCTTTAATTTGTTCTTCATAAGCGAATTGAAGTTCATCAAAAGAAATATTTCTAAATCCTGGGTTTTCTACATCAGGGGAAATCGAAGCTGTTTTACTAGTAGGACCAATGGAACCTGCAACAAATCTTGGTTTGCTTGGTTCAAGGGTAGTGTATTGATCAGCACATTTTTTAGCAAGCTTTGCCGCAGAATTATTAATCTCATATATTAAATGCTCGGTGCCATAATCGCTTTGTGAAATGCTTGTTGCATTAAAAGTATTCGTTTCAATAATATCAGAACCAGCTTCTAAAAAGGTTAAATGTATTTGTTCAATGACTTCAGGCATAGTTAAGACAAGAATGTCATTATTACCTTTTAATTTACGAGAATGGTTAATGAGAAGCTGACCTCTATAGTGGTCTTCTGTTAGTTTATAGTTTTGTATTTCCGTTCCCATTGCACCATCTAAAATCATAATTTTTTCATGGAGCAAAGCTTTAAAGTGTTCAGAATTCATAGGCTCACCTTCTTGTTTAATAAGTTAATATGTTATAGTATACACTGAATACAATGTTGACACAACCCTGTAAATTTAGTTGTATAGATGAATAAAGAACTAAACAACTGACGTATAATAGGAATATAATAATAAGCTGGTTAGATGAGGAGGGGGGCGCAAAAACTGAAATCAAATGTAAAACATAGGAGAGCAACTACTATATCTACACCTTACATTTCAGGTGAAAAAGACAAATTTGTTATTAATATAGGTAGTGATGAGGTGCTGTGTAATTATATAGCTGGGATATGGAAATATGATAGTGACGCTAACGCATATGAAATACTTGGGTCAGGAAAGAATAAGGCGCCAGAAAATTCTTTGTTGATTACGAATAAGAATATATATGCCATTACTGTTCCATTAGAGGAAATTGGTATTGAGTCTTCAGGAATGAATCTTAGTAAATGGCAATGGCTAAATATGCAAAAGGAAATAGAAGGTATTCTTAAAAAAATGCTTAATACAATGATGCTTGAGGAGCTTATTAATAGCTGTATTAATTATATCCAAATATCAAAAGATAATATAAAAAGCATTAAAACAAATGATCTGTCAAATGGCCTAGCCATCGTAACGAAAGATAAAAGAAAATATCACTATTCTATTAGGCATAATGAAGATTATGAGCGAGCACAAAAAATTTTTGCAAAGATGATATAGCAATATAAATATTAGTAGTATGATAACAGTCGTGTTGACAAATTTGATAATATAAAATAATATAGAATTTGTAGAGACACTTTATTATAATATGGGGGACTTATGAAAAGAATAAAAATATTGTCAATAGTAATGGCACTATCATTAATATGTGGTAGTTTTTTAAGTACAGTATGGGGTGAACCAAAGATTGTAAATGCAAAAACGACTCAACCAAATGATATATCTAATCATTGGGCAAAAGAAGACATTAATAAACTAGTCAATATGGGTGCCATTAATGGATATCCTGATGGCTCCTTTAAACCTAATAATACAATGACAAGAGCGGCCTTTATTAAAGTAATCGTTCTTGCGTTGAATATTGATTTAGTAGGACAAACATATTTTAAGGATACAGAAAATCATTGGGCAAATGATTACATAAGTGCAGCGGTTGATTACGGTATTCTTGACGTGGAGGATTATGGTACGGGATATGCGAGTTTTAATCCTGATCAAAATATTACAAGATTAGAGATTGCCACGATGGTAACAAAAGCGCTTGGGGAAGAATATGCAGCTGTAAATGATCATGGGAGCACATTGAATTTCTCAGATAGCGAAACAATACCTACTGATTTAAAAGGTTTTGTGAAAATAGCAGATAGAGAGAAAATTATCGCTGGTTACCCAGATAATAGATTTATACCTAACAATATTGCTACGCGTGCAGAAGCCTCGGTTATGGTAATTAGAATGTTAGACTCATTAAAGACGAAGCCAACTTCTGAAATATTAGATGGAGAACAAATTTACAAAAAGTTTGAAAAATCAGTTGTTACAGTGTTAACCTATGATAAAAATGGCGATCCTTATGGACTCGGAACTGGAGTTGTCATAAAAAATAACGGACAAATACTGACAAATTATCATGTCATTGAATCAGCAGACAAATTAGAAGTGAAATTTTCGGATGGAGTTATTAAAAAGGTTGTAGATATTTATAATTATGACCGTAGCAAAGATATTGCAATATTAAACATTGAAGGCTCGGGTTATCAAGCAGCGCCAATCGGTAATTCTAGAAAAATTAATACAGGTGAAACGATTTTTACAATAGGCTCCCCTTTTGGATTAGAAATGACTATGAGTGATGGAATAATTAGTACGAATAATAGGAAGGTAGACGATAACTACTACATTCAAATTTCTGCACCTATTTCATCGGGGAATAGCGGAGGACCTTTGATTAATAAGTATGGGCAGGTAATTGGCATTAATAGTGATACCTTTGGTTATTTTTCTCAGAATCTAAATCTTTCTATACCAGTAGCAAATATTGCGAGTATCATACATACAAAAAATCAACATATTCCTATTACAGAGGCAACGATAGAGGAAATTGATTTTTATAATTCATTAGAAATTGACGGATATAGAGAATCGTCTTTGGAAGTTTTTGCACAGGACTCACAAACCAACTTTGATAAAAAGACTTCATTCCCAAATAATGTTTTTACCCTTGGTGATTATAAATATTTAAGCTGGGAAATAAACTTACAACATAATCCTCAATTAAGAGACAATATGTTCTGGGGAACCATAATTATTAGAAATAGTTATTTGGATACAGTTGTATATTATGATTATTATCAGCAGTCCATATCAAAAGGTCAATCTACAACAATTGAAAGAGCTGTAGATTATTATTCACTTGAAAAAATTGGCGTAGGAGAATATGATGTTGAATTCTATTTAAACGATGTACTAATTGACGCCAATACACTTATTATAAAAGACGATACGAAGTTTAAAGATTTTGGTGTTAAGAAGCATGAACTGGTAATGATGGATGCAGATTATTATATTGAAACAGGTAACATCAACAATAAAAAAATGTATAAACAAAATAGTGATCATTATTTTGGCTATAACCTTACTTTTTATACTTCAAAGACCTTTGAAGCGGATAAGGGGATTTTCTTTAAAAGTATAATTAAAGGACCAGATATGGTATTAACATATTATCACTGTTATCCAATAGAAGCAGGGATTAATGAAAGTGGTGCTAATTTTTGGATAGATATGTCAGATCCAATTAGTTGGAAAGAAGGTAAGTATACACTGGAGATTTACGCAGATGATAAGCTTTACACCCAAACGGATTTTGTTATTCAAAAAAGCAACTTTACGGAAATAAAACCTCAAAATATTACATTAGATACTTATTTGTTCGATGAAGTTAAACAGGTTACAAATAAGTTTGAATACTATGATTTTTCGTTTTTTGATTTTAGTTATAAATTAGGTGATGTAGATAAGGAAATGAAATATGGTATAAGAGTTGTACTTAAGAATGGTGAAGAAGTTATTGAAGAAAAGGAAAGGCTTGTTCTACTTACAAATGAAAACTCTAACGAAGTGATCACCTACACCGATTTCTTTGTTCTACACCCGACGTTATTCCATAATGTAGAGGTTACAGATGATGTAAAAATTGAGGTTTATGTTAATGACGATCTTATTATTACAAAGCCCATAGAGGTATTTTTGGGAGATAATTCGACGATATAATGCTTCGTGTTTGAAAATGTTGACTTAGAATACTTTTTGGTATATAGTGTATGTAAATCATATTAAAAGCAATGATCAGAAGAGTAATTTATTGAGGTTTTATAGAGAGAAACTGTCAGCGGCTGAAAGCAGTTTTATTACTGATATAAACGAAGTGCCTCTGTGAGCTAGTTAGGTGAAAAAGAGTAGCTTAACTCGGAAGCTAAACGTTAATTAGCTTTAAGTGAGAACAATTTGTTCTAATTAGAGTGGAACCACGGATTAATTCGCCTCTTATCATATGATGAGAGGCTTTTTTGTTTCGTTCATTATATTGGATTCATATACTACAGTAAGGAGGTGCATTTTATGGGGATAATAAAATATATTAAAGAAGAAATAGATGTAATTAAATTACGTGATCCTGCCATAAAAACAACATCAGAAGTGTTTTTGTATGCAAGCTTTCATGCTATACTAAGACATAGAATTGCACATTGGCTATTTATAAGAAAGCATTATTTTTTATCCAGGTGGATTTCTCAAAGATCTGCAAGAAAGACAGGTATAGAGATTCATCCTGGGGCAACGATTGGGAAAGGATTATTTATTGACCATGGACATGGTGTAGTTATTGGTGAGACTTGTGAGATCGGTGATAATGTTACTTTATATCAAGGTGTAACCTTAGGTGGAACTGGAAAAGAAACTGGAAAGAGACATCCAACGATAGGAAGCAATGTTATGATTAGTGCAGGAGCAAAAATACTAGGTTCAATTTCCATAGGAGATGACTCGAAAATTGGAGCAGGTTCAGTAGTTTTGAGAGATATTCCACCTTATGCGACAGTTGTTGGTATACCAGGGAGAATAGTAAGGCTAAATAATGCGAAGATTCATCCAAATGATGACTTGGATCAAGTTCATTTGCCTGACCCTGTTAAAATGGAAATGTGTAGACTTACCCACAGAATAGAGTATATAGAGAAAAAGCTAGGTGGGTTAACCCAAGAAGAACAGGAATGTATTAATAAAGAAAGATGCAATGGTTGTGATTGTATGGTTAATGAAGCAGAATAATTGATAATATTAAGAGAGGTTAACGAATGAAGCTATATAATACGCTATCTAGACAAATTGAATTGTTTACACCACTAGAAGAAGGAAAAGTACGTATGTATACATGTGGTCCAACTGTATACCACTTTGCTCATATTGGTAATTTAAAGACGTATATTTTAGAAGATATTTTGCAAAAAACATTAGAGTATGTTGGGTATGATGTGAATAGAGTAATGAACGTTACAGATGTTGGACATCTTGAATCGGATGCCGATGATGGTGAAGATAAAATGTTAAAAGGTGCGCAAAGAGAAAATAAAACAGTATGGGAAATTGCGGAATTCTATACACAAGCTTTTTTTGAAGACTGTGACAAGCTTAATATTAAAGCACCTAATATTATTGCAAAGGCAACAGATTCTATCAAGGACTATATTGATATGATTCTTGTATTAGAAGAAAAAGGGTTCACTTATTTCACCAATGGTAATGTATATTTTGATATATCAAAGTTTCCAAACTATACACGACTTTCTAAAATGAACTTAGAAGATTTACAAGTTGGTGCTAGAGATGATGTGGCTCAAGATGATAACAAGAAGAACCCACAAGATTTTGTACTATGGTTTACCAAATCAAAATTTGAAAACCAAGCTATGAAATGGGATTCTCCGTGGGGGATAGGTTATCCAGGCTGGCATATGGAATGCTCTGCGATAGCGCTTAAATATCTGGGTACGTCATTAGATATTCATTGCGGTGGAGTAGACCATATCCCCGTGCATCATACGAATGAAATTGCGCAAACAGAGAGCTTTACAGGGGAACCATGGGTAAATTACTGGTGGCATGGTGAATTTTTACTTGATCAAACAGGAAAAATGAGCAAGTCAAAAGGTGAATTTTTAACGTTAAGTCTACTTGGCGAGAAAGGCTATGAACCTATTATTTATAGATTCTTCGTGTTAAACTCACACTATCGTAAACAATTGGTGTTTTCTTTTGAATCCTTAACTATGGCAAAGGCAGCCTATGACAAGCTAAAAGCTAAAGTTATTGCATTGAAAAATAGTAACAATAGTATAGAACAGATAACAGGAAAGATAGAAACTTTTAAGTTAAGGTTTAAAGAGCAATTAGAGGATGATTTAAATATTTCAAATGCAATAACTGTACTACATGAAGTAATCAAATCTTCAATATTAAATAACAATGAAAAGCTTCATTTAATTCAAGATTTTGATCAAGTATTATGTTTAGATTTACTAAAAGATGTAGAAGTAGACTTTACTGATGAACAAATCAAATATATTGAAGATAAAATTTCATTAAGAAAAGAAGCGAAGAAAAACAAGGATTTTGCAGAAGCAGATCGAATTAGAACTGAGCTTGAAGCAGAAGGAATTATGTTAGAAGATACAAGAGAAGGCGTTAAATATAAAAGAGTGTAACTTGAGGTGAAGTGTGGATAATATACTAGCTTATTTTGAAGAAAAATTTGATATGCAAGAAATTAAACTGAATCAATATTCTCCCCTTGTGCTTGCTTATATTGGAGATGCTGTTTATGAAATGATGATTAGAACAGTTATCGTCAATGAAGGCAATATGCAAGTTAACAAGATGCATAAAATGTCTAAGGATTTAGTAAAGGCTTCTGCTCAGGCAGAAATCTACTTTATAATAGAAAAACTGTTGAATGAAGAGGAGTCTAACGTATTCAAACGGGGAAGAAATGCTAAGTCAGGGACTAAAGCGAAGAATGCTTCTCTTAATGATTATCGTATTGCAACGGGGTTTGAGGCTTTAATAGGGTATTTATACTTAAAAAAAGACTTTAAGCGTATGACAGATCTAGTTTCAGAAGGAGTAAAAGGATGTCAAAGCAAACAGAAAGATTTGTAAAAGGTGCCATCATCTTATCTTTGGCAGGAATTATTGCGAAATTCGTTAGTGTTTTTTATAGAATTCCTTTAGTATACTTGGTAGGAGATGAAGGGATCGGATATTTTCAATTGGTGCTACCGTTCTTTTCAATTATGATTTCTGCAGGGTTAATTGGTATACCAAACGCACTATCAAAGTTAATCGCTGAAGATGTGGCATTAGGAAATATTCAAGGAGCTAGGAAAACCTTTAAGAGTACGTTAGTGATAAGTATTGTTTTTGGCTTAATTATTAGTATAGTAATGATTATTAGTACAAATCGTGTGATCCAAATTACTGGATGGCCAGAAGGTACCAAGTATGTGATTTGGGGTTTTGCAATTTCACCGGTATTTGTATCTATAGCAGGTGCAATTAAAGGGTACTTTCAAGGCTTTCAAATTATGCATCCCACAGCAATTTCTCAAATTATTGAAAATTTTGCGAAAGTATTAGTGGGTATTTCACTTGCATTTATTTTGTTGAATAACGGTGCATTGTTGTCAAAGGCAGTTGGAGGTGCAGCAATTGGTACCTCTGTAGGTTTTATTATGTCTGCATTATTTATGGTATATATGTTCAAGTCAAAGCATAGAAAGTATGAAAGCTTCGTTCAAGAGAAGACTTCAGAAATAAGTGACCGAAGTTATGCAATTCAGTTAAAACGAATATTTATTTTAGCAATTCCTGTTTCTATTGCTGCTGCCATATTTTCAATTATGAGTGCAATCGATAATTTAACCTTATTTCGTCAACTTGCTAAAATTGGTTTTGATAATATATATGCAACAGAAGTTACTGGCCAAATGGGAAAGGCTTATAGTATCATTAATTTTCCTTTAACAATTAGTTTAGCGCTTTCAACAAGTATCATTCCTGCCATATCTCAATCTATTGCCACGAATAATGTAGAAGAGTTAAATAGCAAAATTCAACAAGGTATAAAGCTAGCAATAATGTTAGCGCTTCCTGCT
The DNA here is from genome assembly GCA_002841375.1 of Firmicutes bacterium HGW-Firmicutes-7. Taxonomy (GTDB): domain Bacteria; phylum Bacillota; class Clostridia; order Lachnospirales; family Vallitaleaceae; genus HGW-1. Next base: position 22,229 of record PGZO01000018.1, read on the forward strand.
GCGGTAGGTTTGTTTGTGTTAGCAGAGCCAATATTGACGTTATTATACCCAACAAGTCCAGATGGGTTTATATATTTGAAAGTGTATAGTATTTGTTTAGTTTTTATGATTGTTGGACAAACTTTAATTGGTATACTGCAAGGAATATCTAAACAAAATACACCGCTTATTGCATTGGGCGTAGCAATTATAGTGAAGATTATCCTGAATAACCTGTTGATTGCTACTTCGTTAAAGGGCGTAGGCGCTGCAATCGCTTCAACTGTATATTATTTAGTGATTTTGTTAATATGCTATTTTGTACTTAAGAAAAATACCTCCTTCAAACTTGACAAACTATCTGTTTTTGTAAAGCCTTTAATTGCAACGGCTGTAATGCTCGTTACTGTATTTTTTGCTTATTCAGGAATAGAGCGATTACTAATTAGTGTTAGTGGAAAAGCAAGTGGACTTAACAATGCTGTAGCAACATTATTAACGGTAGTGATTGGTATAATTTTATATTTTACGGTACTATTGTTTACCAAAACCTTTACGAGAGAAGAACTAAGCATACTTCCAAAACATAAGAAAATCATTGATTTTCTTGATAGAAAAAAGCTCCTATAAATTAAAATTTTATGAAAGAGAAGGATAGAGATGGAAAATAATGAACTGATTATTGAAGGTAGAAATGCAGTGGTAGAAGCGTTGAAAGCAGAACGCAGTGTTGATAAGTTATTTATAATTGATTCTGAACAACAAAGTGGTCCAATTAAAGCCATTATTGCAGAGGCAAGAAAAAGAGGTATCGTAGTCAGATTTGAAACAAAAGAAATGATGGATAAAATATCTACGGCAAACAAGCATCAAGGGGTAATTGCATATGTTGCAGCATATGATTATGTAGAGGTAGAAGATATTCTCCAAAGAGCTAAGGATAAAGGGGAGCCACCTTTTGTAATTATCCTTGACAGTATTGAAGACCCTCACAATTTAGGTGCTATTATTAGAACTGCAAATATTGCAGGAGTCCATGGTATAATTATTCCTAAAAGAAGGGCTGTTGGTCTAACTGCAACAGTTTCAAAAACTTCAGCAGGAGCGATTGAATATACGCCTGTTGCAAGGGTTACAAATATTGTAAGAACAATTGAAGACCTTAAAAAACAGGGATTATGGATTGCTTGTGCTGATATGGATGGTGAGGTCATGTATAAGGTGGATTTAAAAGGTCCTTTGGCCATTGTAGTTGGTGGAGAAGGTGCAGGTGTTGGTAAACTTGTAAAAGAAAAATGCGATTTAATTGCGAAGGTACCAATGAAGGGCGATATTGACTCTCTTAATGCATCCGTTGCAACAGCAATTTTGGTGTATGAAGCGCTAAGACAAAGAGATTTTATTGTTTAGCAAAAGGTTTATATAAGTACTTAATAAAACAACTTATTCTAGATAGGACTTAACAAAAAGCGTACTATGTAGTATACTAGATATTATCTATATTACTTTTGAAAGGCGGTTGATTTTGGCAAAAGAACTATTACTCGTTGATGGATATAATATCATACATGCGTGGGACAGCCTAAGAGTCATTGCCGAGGCAGATTGTTTGGAAAATGCTAGAATTAAACTCATTGAAGAGATGTCGAACCTTCAAGGTACAAATCAAAATGAAATAATAATTGTGTTTGATGCGCATAAAGTTAAACGCGGGCAAAGAAAAAGCAATAAGCATTATAATGTTGAGGTTGTATACACCAAGGATACTGAAACAGCGGATCATTATATTGAAAGAATTGCCGCTATTAGAGCCAAGGAAATGAATGTTCGAGTGGCAACATCAGATGGGCTGGAGCAGATTATTATATTGGCGCAAGGAGCAATTCGAGTATCGGCTAAAGAACTTGAAGCAGAAGTTCGGTTCAATAAGGAAAATATTAGAAAGAAATACATAGAAACAGTTAAATTAAACAATAATAGATTAGAAGGCCACCTAGATGATGCGGTACTAGCGTGGATGGAAAAGAAAAGAAGAGAATAATGGAGGTGGTTTTTTGGGAGAAGCTATTGCATTTGAAGAGTTACCGTTGTATAATGATCAAGAGCTTGTTGGACTTATAAGAAGTGGGCACGATTTCGCTCTGGATTTTTTGATGAATAAGTACAAGATTCTTGTTGAAAGAAAGGCTAAATCTTATTATTTAATAGGTGCTAGTAAAGATGATATAATTCAAGAAGGCATGATTGGTTTGTTTAAAGCTATTAGGGACTACAATCCTAACCGAGAAGCGTCTTTTTATTCTTTTGCTGATTTATGTGTAACAAGACAAATGATTTCTGCTGTAAAAGCTTCAACAAGGCAAAAACATATGCCCCTTAATACGTATATTTCACTTAATAAACCAATTTTTGAAGAAGATAATGATAAGACAGATATGCTTGAAGTGATGCCTTCTAGTAAAATCGTAGATCCCGAAGAAGTTTTTATTGGAGAAGAAACCAAACACATTATTGAAGATGAGCTTGCAAAGAGATTAAGCAAGATGGAAAATGAAATTTTGCAATTGTATGTTGATGGCATTAGTTATGTTGAAATTGCAGAGATGACAGATAGACCCATCAAATCAATTGATAATGCATTGCAACGTATTAAGAAGAAAGTTGAGCAAATTATTAAAGATAAACAAGAATTATAAGGAAACTTATATTTAAATAAACATGCTGGTATAACTCAGTGGTAGAGTACTACATTGGTAATGTAGAAGTCATGGGTTCAAATCCCATTATCAGCTTCCAAGGGATATGTATGCACAAATGTGTATTACATATTTTTTTTGTTAAAAATAGGAAAGTTCGCTATTCAACAACTTGGCTTAGCCGATTTTCTTGACTTGGGAATCTTCTTGACCATTCTAATATTATGGAATATAATAGTAACAGTAAAATATTTTTTGAAAGGGTAAACCATGAACAAAACACTTAGATGGATTAAATTTGAATCAATTATGACCTGGATTTTTCAATTTTACGCTATGGGTCTGTCCAAATTTAATAGAATTATTAACAACCATATGAGTATTTTGGTCAATTCATTTTAAAATAAAGAAGGTTACTGATTTGATTTTATAAATTGAAATGATATCCCAAGGCTTATAGGCTTTGGGATTTTTTGTGGAGTTTTTTAACCTAACAAGGGCGAGTAGCCATGATTAACTGAAAAAGTGAGGATTATTAAAATGATTGAATGCAGTATAAAAGATTTAACTAAATATTACGGTGCCAATAAAATATTTCAAAATATCTCCTTCGATGTCAAAACAAATGAAAGAATTGGCTTAATCGGACAGAATGGTTGTGGCAAGACGACGATCATGAAAATTATTATGGGACTAGAAGAATATCAAGAAGGAGACATTGCTATTCGCAAAGATACCAAGGTAGGGTATCTAAATCAAATTCCAGTCTATGATGAAGGCGCAACAACGAGGGAAGTAATTAATCTTGCCTTTGAGAATGCTTATAAGATTAAGAAGAAGATGAAGTTCTATGAAGAAAAGTTCAGTCAACTTCAAGGAGATGCCTTAGAAAAAGCAATTAGTAGTTATGGCGGTTTGGTAGTGCAATTTGAAGCCTTAAGTGGTTATGAAATCGAAACTAAAATCAGCAAGATTACTGAAGGCCTTCAAATAACTGAAACATTAAAAGAAATGCCCTTTGAACACCTAAGCGGTGGGGAGAAAACAAGAGTCATTCTAGCAAAAATTTTACTTGAGCAGCCTGATATATTGTTGCTTGATGAACCCTCAAACCACTTAGATTTAGTAGCTATCGAATGGCTGGAAGGTTTCTTAAAGGAATATAAAGGTTCTGTTCTTGTAGTGTCCCATGATCGCTATTTTTTAGACAGTGTTGTTAGTAAAATAGTAGAACTGGAATTTGATAAGGCTGTTCTTTACCTTGGTAATTACAGCTACTATTTAGTAGAAAAAGAACGAAGATTCCTACTGGAGTATAAAAAATATCAAAATCAGCAAAAGAAAATTGAAAATATGGAAAGACAAATTGAGCGTTATCGTATTTGGGGCGTTATGAGAGATAGTGATAAAATGTTTCGACGTGCTAAGGAACTTGAAAAGCGTCTTGAGAAAATAGATGTATTTGATCGTCCAGTATTTGAAAAAAGAAAGGTTCGTTTAGATGCTAACATGGTTAGCAGAACTGGTAAGATTGTTCTTAAAACAGAAGGCCTAAGAAAAAGTTTTGGTGAAAAAAAGCTTCTTCATAGTGTTGATTTAGAAATATTTTATCAAGACAGTGTATGTATTGCTGGGATAAATGGTAGTGGTAAAACAACGCTTTTAAAGATGATACTTGGGGAGCTTGAACCTGATAGTGGTACTGTTAAAATTGGTTCAAGAGTTAAAATAGGATACTTATCTCAAAATGTTACTTATGAGGATGAAGAACAAACAGTGCTTGAGTATTTTTCACATCTACACGACTTAACATTGGGAGAAGCAAGATCCCAGTTGGCAAAAGTCTTATTTATTAAAGATGATGTTAATAAGAAAATTAAGTCCTTATCTGGTGGAGAAAAAAGCAAGTTAAAGCTCTGTTCCTTAACCTTTGATGGTGTAAATTTTATGATTCTTGATGAGCCAACCAATCATCTAGACATTGATTCGAGAGAAGTACTTGAGGAAACCCTATTAGAATTTGATGGGACGATATTATTTGTTTCACATGACCGCTATTTTATTAATAAGGTTGCTGATAGGATGATGACTATTGAAAATAATAGTATCAAAATCTATAACGGAGATTATACCTATTACTTAGAGGAAATTCAAAAGTCTCTAGAAAATGAATTAAACCAAAGTGATATAAATACACCAGAAGCAAGAAAAATACCAATACAAAAGCCTTTAAAAAAACATATAAGTTCAACTTTTATAACCAAGAAACTAGAGTGTATCGAAAAAGAAATTGAAGAAAAGGAAGAAAAAATAAAAGAGCTAAATGAAGCGATGCATCTGCATAGTTCAAATGCCAACCATCTCAAGGAGCTTTTTGAAGAGAAAGAAAAAATTGAAATAGAACTCCAAATTGATTACGAGCAATGGGAAACATATCAATTGAATTAGAGAGAATTATGAAAAATAATAGTTGTATTTCATCTTGACTGGGTATATAATAAAAATGTACTATCGAACTTAAATAGTACAAAGTTGACAAAGGATAGAGGTGTTGAAATTGTCTTCTAATAGTATAAGAAAGTACAAAAGATTAATGGAAACATCAGAAGAGTTGTTTTCTACAATGGGTTATAAAGCAGTTTCAATGGATCAAATTGCTGAAGCAGCAGGTATTAGTAAAATGACCATCTATAAACATTTTAAGTCAAAAGAGGAGCTATTTATATCAGTCATTCTTGACCTTATGAATAGACATTATGAAGTAATTGAAAATAAATTGTTTAAGATTACAGGTACGATGGAGAAAATTAATTATCTTATGTTTTATTCTTTAGAAGGAGCGAAGGAGTTTAGTCTTGATTTTTATAAAGATATAATGACGATACCACAAATCATGAATACTGTATTGATAGAAAAAAACAAAAAAAACAAAGTGCTTTTTAAAAGAATTATTGTTGATGGGATGGAAAAGAGGGAGATAAGAAAACTAGATCCAGATTTTGTTGCAGAAGCGTTAATTACAATGGTTGAATTAATTGGGAAAAAATATTTTAATTCTATTGAAACGAAGGACGATTTACAAGATATGACAAAAAATATATTTGATATTTTGAAATATGGCCTATTAGGTGGTATGGAGGTGAATAAAAATGGACAGCAAAGAAGTGTTAATGAAAGTTGAGGGTGTTAGTAAATTCTATCAGATGGGAGAAGTTACGGTTGCAGCTTTAAAAGATGTATCCTTAAATATATATCAAGGAGAGTTTGTAGTAATTTTAGGGCCTAGTGGTTCTGGTAAAAGTACATTGTTAAACATACTGGGAGGTATGGATTTACCTTCAGAAGGTAAGGTTGTAATGGAAGGCGAAGAAATTACTAATTATAGTGATAGAAAGTTAACGATTTATCGTAGAGAGAAGATTGGCTTTGTTTTTCAATTTTACAATCTTATGTCAAATTTAACGGCTATTGAAAATGTTGAATTGGCAACAGAAATATGTTCAGATGCACTGAATGTTAATGAAGTTTTAGAGGCAGTTGGATTAGGAGAAAGAAAAGATCATTTTCCGGCTCAGATGAGTGGTGGAGAACAACAAAGGGTATCAATTGCAAGAGCAGTTGCAAAAAATCCATCATTACTGTTGTGTGATGAACCAACAGGTGCATTAGATTTTAATACAGGAATAAAAATATTATCGCAACTTAAGAGGATTAATAAAGAATATAATAAAACTGTCATAATTATTACGCATAATATGCCAATAGGAGCTATGGCAGATCGAGTTATTAAGATGCGAAGTGGAGAAATTATCGAAACAAAGGTAAATGATAATCCAATACCTCCAGAAGGGATTGAATGGTGATGAAAAGACTAGATGTAAGATTACTACGGCTAATCAAGCACTCCAAAGGACAGTTTTTTTCGATATCCATTATGGTGATCATAGCTTTAACAATTTACATATCTTTTAATATGGTGGCGGATAACTTATATAACTCTATTTATCACTATTATGAAGAGACAAATTTTAGTGATGTCTTTATAGAGGTAGTTCGCGTACCGAAGACGGCAATTGATAAGCTTTACACCATTGAAGGTATTGAATCGGCTCAAGGAAGAATAAGTGCAGATGTTCCTTTAAGGGTGGAAGATCCAGAAGAGAAAGTAAGGGTTCGTATTGTATCAGTTCCAAATGAAGACAAAATAATAAACAATTTATATAAAATTGAAGGTAAAGATCTTCAGGTTGATTCTAAGAAAACAGCTGTTTTACAGCAGTTTTCTGATGCAAGAGGTATCGTGTTAGAGGATAGGGTAAGGCCTTATATTGCAGGACGAGAGTATCCATTAGAAGTCATTAGCATAGTAGGTAGTCCTGAATATATCTATTTGATGGAAAATGAACAAAGTTTAATACCTGCACCAGAAAAGTTCGGCATCCTTTATGTTACGGAAGATTTTGCTCAATCTGCATTAGGCTACCAGGGAAGTTATAATGAAATAATGGTTAAAATTAACCCCGAATATTATAATAGTGTAGACAACATTGTGGATGATATTGAAGATCAATTGGACCGATACGGTGTAAAAAGTATCGTTAAGAGAGAAGATCAATTAAGCCACAGTATGATGATGCAAGAAGTTGAACAATTAGAAGCTATGGCTACATCAATTACATTGCTATTTTTGATTGTTGCTGCAATAATTATTAACATCATGCTTTCTAGAATTGTAAAAAATGACAGAATGTCTATAGGTGTAATGAAAGCACTTGGCTATAACAATATTAGTATTCTCATGCATTATACTAAATTTTCTCTTGCTATCGGGCTGCTAGGATCAATTATTGGAATAGTTTTAAGTATACCCTTGTCAGCTGCCTTTACAAATTTATATATATTCTATATGAATATTCCTATGTTTGAAATGACGTTATATGAAAAGTACTTTATATATGGAATAGTATTAACGAGTGTGTTTTGTATCATTTCAGGCTTAATTGGTGCTAGAAGTGTTTTGAAAATACTGCCTGCAAGTGCGATGCAACCTGAAATACCTAAGGCAGGACATAGAATATGGTTAGAACAAATAAAGTTTATTTGGAATAGGATTTCTTTTAGTTGGAAAATGGTCATTAGAAATATTTTCAGGAAAAAAAAGCGAGCAATATTCTTAATACTAGGCATTGCACTAACTTATTCAATAACCATGGTTCCTATATTCATGTCATCTGTTTGGGGAAATGTTTTTATGATTCAGTATGGTAAGTATCAGACAATGGGGTATAATATTGACTTTACAATTCCAATGAATGACTCAGTAATAAGAGAGATTTCACAGCTTATTGACGTAGATTCCATTGAGCCTAAGACAGAAATTCCTTTTGAACTAAGAAATGGGTGGAAAAAGAAAGCAGTGAGTGTCATTGCACTACCAGAAAATACAAGTTTTTATTATTTTGAAAGTATGTCTGGTCAGGAGTTAAAATTGCCAACAAATGGGATTTTACTATCAGATAGACTTGCTAAAGCAATTGGGGCAAGTGTTGGTGATGATATTCTTATGAAAAGTTTCTTGCCAGATGGAGATGATACATATATAAATGTAAAAGGTGTCGTCGAGCAGTACCTAGGTACGAATGCCTATATGACCATTGATACAATGAATGAACTGATTGGTGAAAAAGGTTTGATAACAGGCGTTTTATTAAACTCAAAGGATGACGTAGTTACTAAGCTAAAAGATGTTAAGAATGTTAAGCAAGTGCAATCAGTAGAAGATATGAAAAATAGCTTTTTAGAATTTATGGATATGATGATCTATTCAGTAGGTGTAATGATGATCTTTGGTGGAATTCTTGGATTTGCTATTGTGTACAATGTTAATGTTATAAGTATTAGTGAAAGAGTGATGGAGTTTTCTTCATTAAGAGTTTTGGGGTTTGATAAAAGAGAGATTTATAAAATGGTCAGTAGAGAAAATGGTATAATGGCTTTCTTTGGTATTTTAATTGGTATGCCGCTAGGCTATAGTATGTGTAAGGGGATGATAGCATCTTTGGCTATGGATATGGTAACTATTCCACTTATAATAGAAAATAGTAGTTATGTTATAACCGCAATTGCAACCTTATCTTTTGTAATAATTGCACAACTTGCTACAGTTAGAAAGATTTATAGGTTGAACTTTTTAGATGCTTTAAAAAACAGAATATCTTAGTTGAAGGATGTGACGAATTATGAAAAAACTTAAAAACAAGAAAAAGTTAAAGAAGGTAATTATTATAATCGGCATAGTAGCTTTCATAGCTATTATTGGTTATTTAGTTAAGGGAAAAGGTACTTCTATCGAGGTAGAAGCTTATGAGGTTAATGAAGGTACAATAGAAAAATATGTTGAAGAATTAGGTACAGTAATGGTTAATCAACAAGCAACAGTATACGCGAATCTTTCTGGCAAGGTAATAGAGGTTTTGATTGATGTTGGAGATGAAGTGAAAAAAGGCGACATATTAGTTAGGATAGATAGTGAAGATCAAGAAAGAGATGTTAGAATTTTAGAAGCGCAGAAAATTGAGACTAAGGCTAAATACAATGATGTACAAAAACCAGTTGATGGAACACAAATTAAAAAGTTAGAATTAGTACTCTCAGGCCTTGAAAAGGACATTGAAGCGTCGAAAATAAATTTGAATAACCAAAAGGAATTGTTAGATCAAGGAATAATTAGCGATCAAGAGTACAAAGATTTACAATTAAATTACGAAGCTGAACAAAGAGAGGTTGAAAAAGCTAGATTAGACTTAGAGTTATTAAGAAAACCAACTTCATCTAACATTTTAAAACAAATCGAAGCACAGCTTTTACAGCTTGATCTTCAAATTGAAGCTTTAAAAAGTAATGCAGGTGACTTTGTTTTTACTGCCCCTTTTGATGGAACAATATTTATGAAAAATATTGATGCAGGAAGCTATATACAGCAAGGAACAGCTATTATCGAAATGGGTTATTTAGGAGAACTATACATTGAAAGTGACATCTTAGTAGAAGATATTGGCGATATTAATGTAGGTTCAACAGTAAAAATTGAAAATAGTAATTTAGGCATCAAGGATGTTAAAGGAATTGTAACAAAAATATATCCTTTAGCAGTTAGTAAGATATCCGATTTAGGTGTTGAACAAAAAAGAATTAAAACAGAGATTAAAATTGAAGATAGCTTACAAAGTTTACGACCAGGCTATGATTTAGATGTGAAGATAATTGTTGATCGAAAAGAAAAAGTATTATTAATACCTGAAAATGCTATATTTGAAATTGCAGGGAAAGATTATGTTTTTGTAATTGAAGAAGGCGTAGCAAACTTAAGAGAAATTGAAAAGGGATTGGAAAGTGAGAGACAGGTAGAAGTTATCAGTGGTTTAATCGCATTAGAAAAAATCATCTTATCCCCTGTAGAACAATTGGAAGAGGGTATAATGGTTAAGGAAAGAAATTTTGACAAATAAATATGTAGATGATAAAATAAACCTTATCATTATCATTATCATTATTTAACTGTGTAGGGGGATTTTATGAAAAAAATAGTTGTAAATAAATGTCTATTTTGTGGAGGAAATCGTATAGAAAAAGGAATGCCTACAAAAAATGTAGTTTTACTTGTAAAAGAGCTCGAGTTAAAAAAACCGACGGACTTTTATACATCAAATTATATTTGTCTAGATTGTGGATTTATTCATAAGTTTGCAGATATAAAAGCATATGAGCATTTTAAAACTGACATTTAATCTAATGAATGAAGGAAGTCCCCCATATAAGAAGTGGGGGACTTCTTTCATTCATTAGGTTGAATGGGTTTAAAAGGCGTTTTCTATAAAAAGAATAGATAGGATGAGGATGTATAAAAACCTTTGAAACATAACGAAAAATGTGATATCATAATATGACAAAGTAACTAACTGGTCTTTTTGTTGGTTATTAAATATGAATAAGTTGGAAATGTAATCGCCTATTTAACATATAATTAGTAGATTTTGTTATTGAACTTCAATATAAGGAGCAAATTAGAATGTCAATTGAGCTATCGGAAGAAAAGGTTTCAAAGAATTTTATTGAAAATTTAATTGATCAGGATTTAAGGGATGGAGTGTATACAAAGGTTCATACAAGATTCCCTCCTGAACCAAACGGTTATATGCATATTGGACATGCAAAGGCCATATGCATAGATTTTGGAACTGCAAAAAAATATAATGGTTTATGCAACTTAAGATTTGATGATACAAACCCAACAAAAGAAGATATTGAATATGTTGAGTCTATTATGGAAGATGTAAAATGGCTAGGATTTGATTGGCAAGATAGATTGTATTATGCTTCTAGTTATTTTGGAAAGCTTTATGAATGTGCTATCCAGTTGATTAATAATGGTAAAGCTTTTATCTGTGATTTGTCTGCAGAGGATATTAGAAAATATAGAGGTACTTTAACTGAACCTGGCGTAGAAAGTCCTTTTAGAAATCGTTCTATTGAAGAAAACTTAGATCTATTTGAGAGAATGAAGAAAGGCGAATTTGAAGACGGTACGAGAGTATTAAGACTTAAAATTGATATGTCCTCTCCAAATATTAATATGAGAGATCCAGTTATTTATAGAATTGCCCATACAACCCATCATACTACAGGTGATGAATGGTGTATTTATCCGATGTATGATTATGCACATCCAATAGAGGATGCAATAGAAAACATTACACATTCACTATGCTCTTTAGAGTTTGAAGACCATAGGCCCCTGTATAATTGGATATTAGAACAATTAGAGTGGCCAACGCCCCCAAGACAAATAGAATTTGCAAGATTAGAGCTAACAAATACGGTAACAAGCAAGAGAAAGCTTAGAGCTTTAGTTGAAGAAGGAATCGTGGATGGTTGGGATGACCCCAGAATGCCAACGATATGTGGGCTTAGAAGAAAAGGATATACGCCTGAAGCTATCACAAATTTTTGTGATTTAATTGGGGTTGCAAAAAGTAAAAGTACAGTTGATGTAGCAATGTTAGAACATTGTGTGAGGGAAGATTTAAAACCTAAAGCAAAACGTATGATGGTTGTATTAGACCCACTTAAGGTCGTAATCACCAATTACCCAGAAGGGGAAATAGAGTGGTTAAATGTTGAAAATAATCAAGACAATGAAGCGCTAGGCCATCACAACGTACCATTTACTAGAGAAATATACATTGAGCGTGATGACTTTATGGAAAACCCACCTAAGAAATATTTTAGATTGTTTCCAGGTAATGAGGTTAGATTAAAACATGCTTATTTTATCAAATGCGAAGAGGTTATTAAAGATGATCAAGGTGAAGTAATAGAGCTAAGGTGTACCTATGATGCAAAGACAAAAAGTGGTACTGGTTTTTCAGAAAGAAAAGTAAAAGGAACGCTCCATTGGGTAAGTGCGACAGAATCTAAACAAGTTGAGGTAAGACTTTATGACCATTTATTTGTTGAATCTGAAACACAATCAGAAGACTTCGTTATTAATGGAAAATCATTGCAAATCATAAATAACTGTTTTGCAGAAGCAGCATTAAAGGAAGTGGAAATGGGTGAGCGTTTTCAATTTTTAAGACATGGTTATTTTGCAGTTGATTTTAAAGAAACCAATGAAGAGCGTATTGTTTTTAATAGAATAGTATCTCTAAAGAGCTCATATAAGGCATAATAAAAAGTAATCAAAAGAGGTGATGGTTTTGGCAGGTATATTTTCTGATTTAGAAAGTCTAGGACTAGACGAGGCACAGAACTTTCAGGTTTTTAACGACGTGAAAGTTGATGAGCAAGAAATGATTGAAAAAGCAAAGCTTGAATTGATTGAAAGCATTCTCTATACAGCGAAGCTTAAATGTCCAGTATGTCATAGAGAAATATTGTTCAGAACACTTAAGTCCGGAAAAATTAGGTTAGTGAAAACGGATTTAGACTTGCGACCAATATATGATATAATTGATCCATCAATATATGAAGTTGCTGTATGTAATGTTTGTGGATATGCAGCACTTAAGAAAATGTTTTTATCAATTACGTCTAAAAAAATAGACTCAATTAAGAATAATATATCTGCAAAATTCGTTGGTAGAACCTATCCGGATATTTACGATTATGAAATTGCAATAGAAAGATATAAGCTAGCATTGTTAGATGCTATTGTAATGGAGGTTAAGGATAGTGAAAAAGCTTATCTTTGCCTTAAGATAGCATGGTTATATAGAGGATATCTAGAACAGGAAAAAAATTGCGATGATAAAAAAAGAGAAGAGTATGAAATAAATGAAAATACCTTTTTAGAGCATGCGTTGGACGGCTTTAAAATTGCTCATTTTAAAGAAAAATTCCCGTCAATGGGACTTGATGATCTTACAGTTACATTTTTAATTGGGGAATTGTCAAGAAGAATTGGAAAAAATGAAGATGCTCTGAAATGGCTTTCAGAAGTTATTATTTCAAAAGTAGCCAGCAGAAGATTGAAAGATAGAGCGTTGGAGTCAAAAGAATTAATCAAGCAAGTGAAAGGTGCCAATTAAGGCGCTTTTTCTTGTCCAGTGCGTGACAAGCGGCCTTTTCCTTTACTAAGTAGATTTTTCCTAGTAATTGGAAGAGACTACTAGGAATGTGAAAAATTCTAGGCAACCTTTATGAAAATAGGAATGTTAGTGTAACAATTAGCTTACAATAGAGAGAGGTGATGATTAGATGAACGATTCTAATCTAAATCAAAACGTACAGTTAATACTAAAAGATTTTTGTATTGAACAAATACTTGAATGTGGTCAATGTTTTAGATTTTATAAGCTTGGAGAAAAAGATTACATTATAATAGCAAAAAATCGACTACTGAATGTAAAACAAGTGGAGGATCAACTTAACTTTTATTGTTCAGAAGAAGAATTTAATAACGTATGGAAAGACTACTTTGACCTAGACAGAGACTATAGTGAAATTAAAAAAAAATTAGCTGATAAGGATCTCTTTCTAAGGGAAGCGGTCACGCAAAAACATGGAATAAGACTCTTGAAACAAGATCCTTGGGAAATGCTTATTTCCTTTATATTATCTCAAACAAAACAAATTCCCCATATTAAAAAATTAATTGAGGCATTATCCATTCAATATGGAGACTTTCTGGCTGAATATTTAGGCGTAAAGTATTATACATTTCCAACACCTAATCAGCTAATGGTAGCAACAGAAGAAGATCTTCGAGCACTTAAAACTGGATTTCGAGCAACATATATTGTTGATGCGGTAAAACAAATTATAGATGGTGCTATTGTACTTCAAGAGCTTGAAGCCTTACAGTATGATGAAGCAAAAATAATTCTCAAATCAATTAAAGGTGTAGGCGATAAAATTGCTGATTGTGTACTGTTATTTGCATACAGTAAATATGAAGTTTTTCCAACGGATGTATGGGTAAAGAGAATAGTGGAATACTATTACTTCCAACAAACAATTAGTATGGATAAAATTCAAGAATTTGCTAAAAACTATTTTGGTGAGTATGCTGGGTTTGCTCAGCAATATTTATTTTATCATGCAAGAGATAATAAATTAGGAAAATGAAGAGATATGGAGAATGAGCTTGTTAATTGGATATAAATGGATATAATCATGTCTAATAGCTATTGAATAGGTTTGCATATTGCAAACGAATTTAATAATATATACCTTGAGTTAGCACTCGTCATAAGAGAGTGCTAACAAATAGGAAAACATAACCAATATAAGGAGGTTGACTTATGAAATTAGTACCATTATTAGACAGAGTTGTAGTTAAACAACTTGAAGCAGAAGAAACAACAAAATCAGGTATCGTAATACCCAACCAAGCGAAAGAAAAACCTCAACAAGCAGAAGTAGTAGCTGTAGGTCCAGGTGGCATGGTTGATGGTAAAGAAGTTATTATGCAAGTGAAGACTGGTGATAAAGTTATTTATTCCAAATACGCAGGAACAGAAGTTAAACTAGAAAGTGAAGACTTTATAATTGTTAAGCAAAGTGACATACTTGCAATTGTTGAATAATAAAGATTTGTATGGAGGTAAAACAAAATGGCGAAAAATATTAAATTTGGTGCTGAAGCAAGATTTGCTTTAGAATCAGGAGTTAATCAATTAGCAGATGCAGTAAAAGTAACGTTAGGTCCAAAAGGAAGAAATGTTGTTTTAGATAAAAAATTTGGTACTCCACTCATTACAAATGATGGTGTAACGATTGCAAAAGAAATTGAACTAGCAGATCCATTCGAAAACATGGGTGCTCAGTTAGTAAAGGAAGTTGCAACAAAAACAAATGATGTTGCAGGTGATGGAACAACTACTGCAACAGTCCTTGCACAAGCTATGATTCATGAAGGTATGAAAAATATTGCAGCTGGTGCAAATCCAATTATTGTAAGAAAAGGTATGAAGCTGGCAACTCAATTAGCTGTTGAAACTGTACTAGGTATGAGCCAAAAGATAAATGGAAAAGATCAAATTGCAAAAGTAGCAGCAATTTCTGCTGGTGATGATGAAGTAGGACAATTGATAGCAGATGCTATGGAAAAGGTATCTAATGATGGTGTTATTACTATTGAAGAATCAAAAACTATGGAAACTGAACTAGAGTTAGTTGAAGGAATGCAATTTGATAGAGGCTACTTATCTGCATATATGGCAACAGATATGGATAAAATGGAAGCACTTTTAGATAATCCATATATTTTAATTACAGATAAGAAAATAAGCAATATCCAAGAGATCCTACCAATTTTAGAACAAATCGTTCAAACAAGCGCTAAGTTATTAATTATCGCAGAAGAGGTAGAAGGAGAAGCACTTGCTACACTTGTACTTAATAAAATAAGAGGTACATTTAATTGTGTAGCAGTAAAAGCACCAGGTTTTGGTGATAGAAGAAAAGCAATGTTACAAGATATCGCAACCTTGACTGGTGGCACAGTAATTTCTGATGAAGTAGGTCTTGAATTAAAAGAAACTACGTTAGATTTACTAGGTCAAGCAAAAACTGTAAAGGTTCAAAAAGAACACACAATCATTGTTGATGGTGCAGGCGATAAAGCAGAGATTGATGCAAGAATAAATCAAATTAAAATGCAAATTGAAGAAACTACATCTGATTTTGATAATGAAAAGCTACAAGAAAGACTAGCAAAACTAGCTGGTGGGGTAGCAGTTATTAAAGTTGGAGCAGCTACTGAAACTGAAATGCAAGAAAAGAAGCTTCACATGGAAGATGCATTAGCAGCTACAAGAGCTGCAGTTGAAGAAGGTATCATTCCAGGTGGTGGAACAGCATATATTCATGCTACCAAAAAGATTTTACAACTTATTGCGACTTTAGAAGGAGACGAAAAAACGGGTGCTACAATTATATTAAAAGCATTAGAGTCACCACTTCGTCAAATCGTTACAAATGCTGGATTAGAAGCATCTGTTGTTGTGAATAAAGTAAAAGAATCAGAGATTGGATTTGGATTTGATGCTTTAAGTGAAACTTATGTAGATATGGTAAAAGTAGGAATTATTGATCCAACAAAAGTAGCGAGAAGCGCACTACAAAATGCTACTTCAGTGGCATCAACATTACTTACTACAGAATCTATTGTTGCTGATGACCCTGAATCTGATAATGGTATGGGGCAAATGGGTGGCGCACCTGGCATGGGAATGATGTAAATATATCTTTTGATATAAATAAAATATCCATTATTTAACTTATAACGTAATGAGGCGTTGCAAATTATTGGCAGCGTCTCATTTTATTTATGTTTATTCACTTGTAACGACATAACCTTTCAGATATAATATAATAATAAACTTAAGTGTAATGCCAAAAGCAAGGTGTTATAATCAATTATATGAAAGGATGGGCTGTTATGAGGAGAATCCATGTAGATAAGCTAAAAGAAGGAATGATTATTTCTAAACCAATTTATTCAAGTAATGGAATTATCCTACTGAGTGAAGGGGTACAGCTATCTGATCGGTATATAGAAAAAATTATTGGTACTGGCCTTCAACACATATATATTAAGGATGAATTATCAAGTGGCATTAATGATGATGAAATTATTAAAGAAGAAACAAAAATCGCTACGAAAAAGGTACTTCAAGATAGTTTGTTGAAGATTAAATCAGGATGCTTTGCCTCAAGTGATGGAATCATTAAGCAAGTTGAAGGTATGATTAGAGAAATCGTTGCCAATCCAAGGGTTATGGTTAGTGTTCAGGAGATTCGAAATAGAAGTGACTATTCATTAATGCATGCAATAAACGTATCTGTAATTTCATGTTTACTAGGAAAGAAAATGAAGTACAATGAAACGCAACTTAAGCATCTTGCAATAGGTGCGCTTTTTCACGACTTAGGAAAAGTTAACATTAAAATGGACTGCACTCGTTATAGAGAGGATTACATAGAACAAGAACTCAATCTTTATAAGCAACATACAGACGAAGGCTTTGAAATGATTCAATTGATACCAGACGCCTCCTTATTATCTGCTAATGTTGCAAGAATGCATCACGAGAACTTTGATGGTACAGGCTTTCCTTTAGGGCTGAAAGGTGATGCGATACATGAATTTGCGCGTATTGTAGCAGTTGCAAACGAATATGATAACTTAATATATAACCTGCCATTTGGTACAAGTCTGAAGCATTACGAAATTATTGAAGTAATTATTGCTAAATCATTTACTAGCTTTGATCCAAAGGTTGTAAGAATCTTTGCGAATTCCATATCACCATATCCACTTGGTAGTGGTGTTATACTTAGCAATAATCAGATTGGCATCGTTTCTAAGATCAATCAAAACTTTCCAACTAGACCATTTATAAGGATGGTAGATCCTGATAGTTTGAAGTTAATTGAAGAAATTGATTTATCTACGAACCCTTCTATTCTTATTTTAGATGAAAAAGATATTGACAAATAAGAGGTTTTTTGTTACACTCACAAACAACTTATGAAAAGTCAATATTTATTTGAAGAAAGAGAGGCTCTTAAAATGCATAAAATTGTTAAAGAAGGTATTACCTTTGATGATGTGCTACTTATACCTGCACATTCAGAAGTTTTACCTAAGGAAGTAGATCTTTCAACTGATTTAACTAAAACGATTAAATTAAGTATACCGCTTATGAGTGCTGGTATGGATACAGTAACTGAATCTAAAATGGCCATAGCAATTGCTAGACAAGGCGGGATAGGTATTATTCATAAAAATATGACTATAACCCAACAAGCTGATGAAGTTGATAAAGTGAAGAGATCAGAAAATGGTGTTATAACAGACCCTTTTTTCTTGTCTCCAGAGCATTATGTTTATGAAGCAAATGAGCTGATGGCAAAATATAGAATATCAGGTGTTCCAATAACGGAAGTTGGAAGTAGAAAACTAGTTGGTATATTAACAAATAGAGACTTAAGATTTGAAACAGATTTCAATAAAAAAATTGCTGAAGTAATGACCACTGAAAATCTAATCACGGCTTCAGAAGGGACAACCTTAGAAGATGCAAAAAAAGTAATGGGTAAGCATAGAATAGAAAAGCTGCCTATCGTTGATCGTAGTGGAAATTTATCTGGCTTAATTACGATAAAGGATATTGAAAAAGCTATAAGATATCCTGATTCAACGAAGGATGAACAGGGAAGGTTACGAGTTGGTGCAGCAGTTGGCATATCTTCAGATATGATAGATAGAGTTGACGCATTAGTTTGTGCGAAGGTAGACGTAGTAGTAGTTGATACTGCACATGGACACTCTATGCATGTTTTAAAAGCAGTTAAGAGGATTAAAGATAAATACCCTATGTTACAAATAATTGCGGGCAATGTTGCTACAGGAGACGCTACGAAGGCGTTAATAGAAGCAGGGGCGGACGCTGTCAAGGTTGGTATTGGACCAGGTTCTATATGTACTACTCGTGTTGTGGCCGGGGTAGGTGTACCTCAAGTAACAGCAATATACGATTGTGCTCAAGTTGCAAAGCTGTATGGTGTGCCAATTATTGCAGATGGTGGAATTAAATATTCTGGAGATATTGTAAAAGCAATTGCAGCTGGAGGAAATGTGTGTATGCTCGGAAGTATATTTGCAGGTTGTGATGAAAGCCCAGGAGATACTGAATTGTATCAAGGTAGAAAATACAAAGTATATAGAGGTATGGGTTCTTTAGCCGCAATGGAAAAAGGAAGTAAAGACCGTTATTTTCAACAAGATGAGAAAAAACTAGTACCTGAAGGCGTTGAAGGTAGAGTTGCTTACAAAGGGCTACTAGAAGATACAATTTACCAATTAATTGGAGGTCTTCGTGCAGGAATGGGTTATTGTGGAGCAGCTTCAATTCAGGCGCTAATTGATAACGGTCAATTTATAAAAATTACTGCAGCTTCCTTAAAAGAAAGTCATCCACATGATATTCAAATTACAAAGGAAGCACCTAATTATAGCTCAGGAAATTAATAAACAGATATACTTGTACCCTCGCCTATTTGCGAGGGTATTTAACCTAAAGAAGGAAGTGCATGACGACAAAGATGAATCTAAGTGTATTATTCGAGGATCAACACATTATTGTAGTAAATAAACCCCCGGGTGTCCCATCACAAAAGGATAGAAGTGGGGATGAAAATATGGCATCATTAGTTGATGAGCATCTACAAAAAAGGAATATGAATGGTAAGAAAGTATATGTAGGATTGATTCATAGACTAGATCGGCCTGTTGGAGGTATCATGGTGTTTGCAAAAACGCAATTTGCTAATGCTAGGTTATCTGAGCAAATCAGACTTAATAAAATGAACAAAGAATATTTGGTGGTAGTCTGTGGTAACCCAATA
Source organism: Firmicutes bacterium HGW-Firmicutes-7 (assembly GCA_002841375.1). Classification (GTDB taxonomy): domain Bacteria; phylum Bacillota; class Clostridia; order Lachnospirales; family Vallitaleaceae; genus HGW-1. The sequence goes on from PGZO01000018.1 coordinate 41,821, forward strand.
AAAGAAACGGAACGATTAACTCATTTTCTATTAAAACAAACCAATAACTTATCTCGAGTTGTTTCAGAAAATACACCGTTAGCGAAGAAAGCCATCCTTGAATATTCACTTATTGAATCAAAGACGGTTGAAAGATGGGGAGATATTTCTCTCTTAAAAGTAAAATTGATAACAGGTAGGCATCATCAAATACGGGTACAAATGTCTTTTGTTGGAAATCCGATATGGGGTGATACAAAATATAACGAATTATTTAACCTGATGGAATCCAAGGAGTGGTTTCCTATTGCACTGTTTGCCCACCTACTATCCTTTGAACATCCGAAAACTGGGAAATTAATGACTTTTACATTGGATACAAATGAGTATCCCTTTAACCAATTTAATTAAACGATTGTGCTATTTAAATAACCTATAGAAAGAGTGGTTATTATGAAAAACAAAAAAATTATTGTGCTCTTGATATTGAGTTTATCCTTACTATTTATAAAAACGCTTGTCATCAAATTTGCGAGTGAAAATACCGAATTTATCGAAAAAAATTATTCTCGAGGTATTTATCCAATTATATCAAAAGCATTGACAAGTATATCAAACAAGGTACCATTTTCTATTGGGGAGGTCCTTGTTATTGTTTTTGTAATTGGAATATGTGTTGTGACTTTCAAGTTAATAACTTATATCATCAAAAAAAAGTACCATAAACTAATTCTCGGTATATCCTATATGGTTTTTTGTAGTAGTTTATTATTTTGTATATTTGATGGGGTATGGTTACTTAATAATTACAGAACAAATATTGAGGATTTAATGTCACTTTCAATAGAAAATAATGACAAGCAGGCATTGGTGGATACTTTTGAAGCTTTGATCATCAAGACCAATAGTTTAAGGCAGGAGCTTTCAGAAGATGATAATAACCTTGCTTGGGGTCTAAGTAAGCAAGAAATATTACATAATGCATATAAGGGTTATGATGGGGTAAATCAACAATATGACTTTATTGGTAAGGATATTGTTTTGGTGAAGGGTTTATTATCTTCTCCAATTCAAACTATGAGTGGATACACTGGTATATATTTATTCTTTGTAGGTGAACCGAGTGTAAATATACAAGCGCCTATTTTTACTATTCCACATACTGCATGTCATGAAATAGCTCATCAAAAAGGTTTTGCCCAAGAAGAAGCAGCAAATTACATAGGATTTTTGGCATGTAAGAATAATGAAGATTTGATATTTCAATATTCAGGTTATTTTTCTGCAATGACATATGTTGGAAATGCGATTTTTACCGTCGATCCACAAATATACTATGAGTTAACTGCAAGTTATGATGAGCAGGTACAAAATGATATTATGTATGTTCGTGAATTTTGGCAAAGAGCACAAAAAAAAGCAACATCAAAGGTAGCAAACCATTTAAATGACGCTTATCTTAAAGCATACAATCAACCAGAAGGCATTAAAAGCTATGGACGGTTTGTAGATTTATTAGTAGCAGATTTTATTGAAGATGGAGATGTATAAAAATAGAAGGATCAGAGGTGTAATATGTTAGGAAATTTTGTGAATACAGCAGCAATAATATTTGGCTGTATATTAGGTTTGTTAATTAAAAATGGACTTAAAGACAAATATAAGAATACCGTCATGCAAGGTATTGGATTATCTGTTTTGTTCATTGGAACATCATCAGCGATTAGCGGATTATTAAATCCTGAAAGCGAATCGATCCTATTTATTTTAAGCCTTGTTATTGGTGGATTAATTGGAGAATGGATTGACATTGAAAAAAGGCTTGAAGGACTCGGCACTTTTTTGCAGAAAAAAATCAAAAATGGTGAACATAATATTTCCCAAGGCTTTGTTACCGCGAGTTTAATTTTTTGCGTTGGGACTATGGCAATCATTGGGGCGTTAGAAAGTGGCCTAAGAAATGACCATAATATGTTATTTGCTAAGGCAGTTCTTGATGGGATTACATCAATTATACTAACGACTACGTTAGGTGTTGGTGTTATTTTTTCAGCAGTTGCTGTATTTATGTATCAAGGATTGATCGTTGTATTTGCAAGTACTATTGAACCATACCTCTCAGCGGACATAATTAGAGAGATGTCCATAGTAGGGGGCATTCTAATTGTAGGTATTGGGCTATCTATGCTGGATATTGTTCGAATAAAGACAGCTAATATGCTACCGGCAATACTCGTACCAGCATTATGGTATCTTGTAGGCAAACCGTTAATTGCTTTGTTTTTATAAAACTTATTGCTTTGTATTTAGTATAAATGCCATCTTTGTTTCATTGCAGGTAGGGCACCTAAAATAATCGGGCAAGTCTTCATAAGCTGTATTAGGTGGTACATCACACCGTGATTCTCCTTTTTCTTCTCGATAAACATAACCACATACCGTACATTTATAAGTTTTCATTTCTTTAACCTCCCATTTTCATATAAGCCTATTATCTTATAAATTGGATTGGTTATCAAGGAAAACATGCATAATCGTTCATGTTTCAGAAAACGTGGTTGACAGTGCTAGTACAATACATATATAATACACTTTAACATATTGATATACAGATGAAATGTTAATGATAAACAACCAAGGAGGAATTAAAATGCCATTCTCTTATATACAGGAAATGCCATCTCCAAAAGAGATATTTATGGATATACCGGTACCAAAAGATTTAGTTGAGGTTAAGAAACAAAGAGATGCTGAAATAAAGCGAATTTTTGAAGGGAATAGTGACAAATTTTTACTTATTATAGGTCCTTGTTCGGCAGATAATGAGGATGCAGTGTGTAATTACGTTGAGAGGCTTGCTAAAATTCAGGAAACAGTTAAGGATCAGATTGTTATTATTCCAAGGATTTACACAAACAAGCCAAGGACTACGGGTGAAGGGTATAAAGGAATGCTTCATCAACCAAATCCAAGCGAAGCGTCAAACTTATTTGAAGGTATAAAAGCTATTAGAAATATGCATATTCGCGTAATGAAAGAATCACACCTTACTTGTGCAGATGAAATGTTGTATCCAGAAAACTATGCATATTTAGATGATATTTTGAGCTATGTTGCAATTGGTGCTAGGTCTGTTGAAAATCAACAGCATCGTTTAACTGTTAGTGGTATTGATGTACCAGTAGGAATGAAAAATGCAACAAGTGGTGATATTTCCATTATGCTAAATGCGATTAAGGCCGCTCAAATTGAACATACCTTTATTTTTCGTGGTTGGGAAGTGGGTACTGACGGAAACCCTCTTGCACATGCGATTTTAAGAGGTGCGGTAAACCAATATGGTACGAATATTCCTAATTATCACTATGAAGATTTAGTAGCAGTGATTGAACATTATGAAAAACGACAATTGATGAATCCTGCGATTATTATCGATACAAATCATGCAAATTCTAATAAGAAATATAAGGAACAACCTAGAATTGCGCGTGAAATCCTTGACAATCGAACCTATGATAAAAAACTTAAAAAATATATTAAAGGTTTGATGGTTGAAAGTTATATTGTTGGAGGTGCTCAACAAATAGGGGACAATGTATACGGAAAATCTATTACAGATCCATGTATTGGTTGGGAAGCAACACATAAAATGATTTATGAAATTGCAGCAAGAGTATAATGCTTAATATTATTAATTTAAACTAACGTAAGCCAAATTTTTTTAACATTGACTCAAGGAGGACATGTATGAGAAAAAAGAAAAGGTTATCTTTAACTATAAAAGTAATGATAGGATTCTCATTAATTACCACAATTGTTTTACTAAGTAATATATTCAATTTTATTGTTGCAAATGGAATTGAAAGAGCTGCTATCGATAATAATAAAAGAGTTATTGATCTTGAATACGCTTATGATTTAAGAACATATATTGAGATATTGTATGGTTTTCAGAGTGATATGACGATTAATTTTGATTTAGATCACCATAAAGCATATAAAGAAAATGTGCAAGAAATGGAGAAAGTACTTGTTGAAATTGAGGTAGCAGCCGATACAGATGAAGAAAACATGATTGTTTCTGAACTGAAAGTTGTTATGGATAAATATATAACTGCGGTAGATGATATCGTTGCTATCCATGATGATAATTCCTTAACGGATGTTGAACGAAAATATAAATATATGACCGTTAATAAAAGAACACAACAAGAGAAAAATAAAATGCTTAATATGTTGGAGCAAGTTTTAATTTCTTTTGAAGCTGAAAGAAACAGTGCAAATGATACCATGATGGACGCGCTTAGATTTACTGCTGGCGTACAGGTTATAACGATGATTCTTATAGCTATATGTAGTATTATTATTGGTCTATTATTTTCACGAATGTTAGTAGGTAATATTAAGAAGTTGGTTCAAGGTGCAAATATTTACGCTAGTGGCGATCTTACATATTCACTCAGTATTGAATCAAATGATGAAGTAGGGGACCTTGCTAATGCTTTTGATAAGATGGGAGAGAATTTGAGGAAGCTAATAACCGAAGTGGTGGATATTTCTCAACACTTGCTTTCTTCAAGTGAAGAACTTTCAGCAACCTCACAAGAAACAAGTGCAGGTAGTAGAGAGGTAACGGAAACAGTTACCCAGATAGCAGAGGGTACAGGACAACAAGCGGATGCCATTGAAAAGACCGCTAGTCTAATTAATGATGTTAACCTAAAGGTTATGAAAGTATCAGAAAACACAGACCAAGTGAATCAAAGCACCAAAAAAACAACGGAAGTCGCTGAAAATGGTGTGCAGCTCTCTAAGACTGCCGGAGATAAAATTAATCAAGTAATGGAAGTGTTTGAAAAAATTACTTGTGCAATCACTTCATTAGAAGGTTTATCTAATCGTATTGGAAGTATTGCAGATGTTATAAATAGCATCTCAGATCAAACGAACTTATTAGCGCTAAATGCAGCAATTGAAGCTGCAAGAGCAGGTGAACAAGGTCGGGGCTTTGCAGTGGTGGCAGAAGAAATTAGGAAGCTTGCTGAGCAAAGTACTGAATCAGTAAAGCAGGTAAGTCAACTTACGAATGAAATTGCAGAAGAAACGAGCAAGGCGGTAATAATAATAGAACATGGAAATAAAGATGTGAAGGATGGTGTAGTTGCAGTATCTAATTCGGGAGAGGCATTTGTTGCAATTATGAATGAATTTGAAAATGTTACGGATCAAGTTCAGGAGGTTGTAGCAGCTATAAAAGATATTAATGTATCTTCTAATAAGGCCACAGATGAAATAGACAGCATTGCAGCTATTATAGAGGAATCAGCTGCTAGCAGTCAAGAGGTTGCTGCTATTAGTGAACAGCAAAGTCTTGCAATTGATGATGTTGCTAAGCTTGCACAAAACTTAGCGACTATTGGAGAACAGTTGAGTAAAGAGGTAAATAGGTTTAAAATTTAACCTATCGAAGAAAACCCCTCACTTCTTTAAGTGTTCAAGTATCCAAAAGGCAACGTTTATATATAAAAAGCGACTTAGGTTGCTTTTTTTATATCCTTAAGGAAATGCTGAAACATAGATATTACGTTATAATAATCGAGTCCTTTAGCAGCTGCATTATTAGACTAAAATAATATAGTGTGATATAATTAATTGGTCCTAAAATGGAAGATAATGACTGTTGATTAGGTAGTAGACTAGCGTGATTCAGATAAATGAAGTTACTAAAACATAAATTAAAGAATAAATGGAGGTATTATAATGAGTTATGAAAATAAAGAAATTAATGGAGAAGAAATAGAGATACTTACGCCAAGTAGTAGAGTACTGAGTATTTTTTATTCTCCCAAAAAGGTATTTAAGGCAATAAATGATAAACCAAATTTTTGGTTACCAATGATCATTACGATGTTATTTACTATGTTATTTTATTTAACTTTCTTCGGTGAATTTAAAGAAATGTTGATGGAAGTAATCAAATTAAGTGGACAGTCTATTTCAGTAGAGTATATTGAGAAAATGACAACCATTATATCTGGTGTTGCTATTGGATTTGCTCCAGTAATAATTGCAATAGGAACATTTTTAACGGCACTTTTTTACTGGTTGGGTGTTATGCTCTTTAAAGGAAAAGGCGTATATATGAAGTATGTATCTCTAATGGCCCACGTTGGACTAATATCATTACTATCTTTGGTAATTACGGGAATTATGACGATATTAACAGGGGAATTTTTAATCAGTGAGCCAGTAACCAGCTTAGCTAGTTGGTTGCCGGATAGCATGAATATGACTTTTTTATATGGAATACTGCTAGATGTTGAGGTATTTAATATATGGAAATTAACGTTGGTTGCTTATGGAATTCATGAGATCGGCGGATTAAAGTTAAGCAAGGCATTTATAATTGTTGGTATTATATTTGTTATAGGAATACTATTTTCAGGGGGTTCACTTTTACTTAATGCGCGTAGCTTTTAACATACTAATTAAAATTCCTTTAAAATATGAATAAATCAAGAATCAAGTTGTTAAAATACAAAACCTTTGTTGACAACCTGCTTCTTTTATCAACTCGGAGAACATTATGGACAACTTATTATTTTCTTTTAACGCTGTATTCCCACTAATTTTGATAGTGGCATTAGGTACATTTTTAAAATGGATACAAATTCTTGATGATAGTTTTATTGATAAGTGTAATAAATTTTGCTTTTTAGTCGCATTTCCAATACAGTTATTTTACAACATATATCATATAGATTTTAGTAGAGAAACAGATTGGCGTTTATTGATTTTTATCGTATGTAGTATTGTAGTTATGGTCACATTGTTAGTGTGGTTAGTACCAAAATTCATTAAGGATCAAGACAAACATGGGGCCTTCATTCAAGGAGCGTATAGAAGCAACTTTTTGTTAATTGGGTTACCACTTGCCAGAAACCTTTTTGGGGAAACAGGTGTAGCGGTAGCTTCTGTAGCACTCCCAATTGTTGTGCCGGTATATAATTTCTTAGCAGTTTTTGTTTTAACTGTATTTGCTAATAATGAGGATTATAAGGAAAAACCCAAGGTGTCTTATGTTCAGCTAATAGTAGCGATTTTGAAGAACCCCTTAATCATTGCTTCAGTTTTAGGTTTGATTTTTTCAATAATAAACATACCAATACCTACATTTTTAAATCGTGCAATGGGGGATGTTGGTGGAATTGCAACGCCCTTAGCATTAATTCTACTTGGAGGGCAATTTAGTTTTTCAGCATTGCATGGAAGACTTAAACTTGCTTTTATAGCTACATTATTTAGGTTAATATTTTTACCAATCATTATAATTGGTGTTGCAGTATTGTTAGGATTTAAGGGGGTTGAATTAAGTACCATTTTAATAATCTTTGCATCACCTAGTGCAATCTCAGGTTTTATTATGGCGAAAAATATGGGGAATGATTCTGAACTAGCAGGTCAAATTATTATTTTGACGACGCTATTATCAAGTATATCCTTGTTCTTTTGGGTATTATTTTTGAAATTATTTAAGCTTTTTTAATGATTTTCTAATCTTACACTAAAGATGAAGTAATGATTAAGGTTTATAATAAGGAAAAGAACATATTGTAAAGGAGGTATACTTATGATTATTTCGGAAGAATTAATACGAGAATTGCAAAGAAGGATTGACGTAACTTATGAAGAAGCCGAATATTATTTAAAAAAAACAAAAGGCGATATTAATATGGCTGTTTTTTTAATAATGAAAAAACGCGATTCATCATGGCAAAGATTTAAAGTATCTCTTAACGATTTGTTGAAATATAAGTTTATTATGACGAGAAGAGGGGAGACATTAATAAATTTACCCCTTTTAATATTAGCTATATTTATTTTTATAAATGGAATTCAACAGCATATATTCCCTATTATTCTTGTTGTAATTGTTGCGTTGCTAACAGAATGTGAGGTGAAAATTCAAAAGAACCATTATCAAGAGCAAAAAGAGGATCAAACGCAAACAGGAAAACAAACATATACGAGAAATCAAACACATACAGGAAAAGAAACATATACGAGAAATCAATCACAAACAGGAAAACAAACATATACGAGAAATCAAACGCAAACAGAAAATCAAACGCAAACAGGAAATCAAACACAAACAGGAAATCAAACACAAGATAGAAATCAAGCTCAAGCAAGAAAGCAAACACAACCTGAATGCCAGGTAGAATCAGGAGAACAAACCCAAGATGATAGAACAATTAAACCAACAAAGATTGATCCAACAGTAAAACAAACATCAAATAAACCTAATTTGGAAACAGAAAAACAACAATCTTTAAATAATACTGATGAGGCAGATAATGACTATTATGAAATTGTCATTGAAGAATAGGTGAAAGTATGAAAAATAAAATTCTCGTAATTGAAGATGAAGTTAAAATTGCACGATTTATTGAATTAGAGTTAAAATACGAAGGCTATGAGGTTGTACTAGTAAATGACGGACGTAGTGGTCTAGAAATGGCCCAGGAAGGTCAATATGATTTGATTCTTCTTGATTTAATGCTACCCAGAATGAGTGGCATCGAGGTATGCAGGAGGCTAAGGCAAGGTGGTAATGAAACGCATATTATTATGCTTACAGCAAAGGATGATGTTTCTGATAAGGTAATGGGCCTTGATATGGGTGCAGATGATTATATGACCAAACCATTTGCTATCGAAGAATTACTAGCAAGAATTCGCGTTGCATTAAAAAGGAAAGAAAAAACAGAGAAAGAAGTTGACGGCAATGGGAAAATTTATAAACTTAAAGGTCTTGAAGTTGACGACATAAAAAGACAAGTTACTTATAATAGTGACCTTATTGAGCTTACCAAAAAAGAATATGAATTACTTAAATATCTATTAGAAAACAAAAATATTGCGCTAGATCGAGAAAGAATTCTCGAAAAGGTATGGGGCTATGATTATTATGGAGATACAAATGTAATTGATGTATATGTTAGGTATTTAAGGTCAAAGATTGACCAACAATATTCAGTTGAACTTATAAAAACTGTAAGAGGGGTAGGTTATGCAATTTATGAGGATTAATAAAAAGTTCTTATTGAAGTTACCATTACACATTATTTTATTGCCATTTTATATTATAAAGGGTATTAGAAATGTGCTTCAATATATTTTCAAGAGCTTAAAATTCTCAATTAGAAGAAAAATCACCCTTAATTACCTATCGTTGTATTTCATTACTGGGATGGTTACTTTTATATTTATGGTAGGCGGATATATGAATTATGAACTTAATCTGAAAAGTAATAAGGTTTATATTTACGTTGATAATATCTTTGATAAATACGAGGCAGACATTTATAATTATCAAGAAATAAACAATCGTATTAATGCAATCGCAGAAGTTGAAAACTGCGGTATTGAGGTTACTTTTCTAACTGAACAAGAAAATGTGATTTCAAGCGAACGATACAACAATTTTAACTATCCTGATTCTATTCTGGATCGTATCGGGACATTAGTTTCTAATAAGATGTATTCAAGTAAGATGATTATATACTATATTAATCCTACAACTGATATTATGGATACAGCAACTTTGAAAATTATTCATCCAATAACACTTTACTATACAAAGCTGACCACATTATCTATTATGCTGCTTACCTGTATTATGTTTGGGTTTTTCTTTATTTGGTTTTTTGGTGGTGTAAACAATAAAAGAATATTAAAGCCAATATATGCAATGACTAAAACTGCGGAGAAGATATCTATTACAAATATGAATGAAAGACTGGACGTTAGCCAAGCAAAATATGAATTAAGAGATTTAGCAATTACCTTAAATGATATGCTCAATCGGTTAAATGTAGATTATGAAAAACAAAAAAGATTTGTTTCTGACGTTTCACATGAGCTTCGTACACCCATATCTATAGTAAACGGATATGCAAATATGCTTAAAAGATGGGGGAAAGAAGATGAAGCTATTTTAGACGAATCCATTGAAGCGATTATTGATGAAGCAAGAAATATGCAAGTATTAGTTGAAAATCTATTAACCCTAGTGCGTGCAGACAATCAATCTTTAAAGTTTAACAAAGAAGAGTTTTATATGAATGAACTTATTGAAGAAGTAACAATAGAGAGTCAGATGATTAATGCTAAAAAACAAGAAATAATATGCGACCAATGTGAGCAGTGCGAGAAAATAAAAGTGTTTTTAGATATACAAATGATGAAACAAATACTAAGGATTTTTGTTGATAATGCAGTTAAATATACGCCTCCTGCTGGACGAATTTATATAAAATGTTTCATTGAAGATAATAGCTGTATTATTCATATCAAAGACAGCGGTATTGGGATTTCAAAGGAAGACTTACCTTATATTTTTGATCGTTTCTATCGCTCAGATGAATCAAGGACAAGAGATACAGGAGGTCATGGACTGGGATTATCAATAGCTAAGGCAATTATTTTGGGGCATGGGGGTAGAATAAAGGTGAAAAGTAAGAAGAATGAAGGAACTGAATTTACGATTATTTTACCTATGTAAGATAGTGAGTATAGTCAAAAAGATCGGCAGGTAGGTATTCGTACACCTAAAACTGTCGATCTTTTTTTCCTTTCAGAAGGAAGTTCCTCACTTTTTTAATGATCTACATTCCATCTGTTGATTCCTTAGGATGAGATACATAATAACCTTGAGAATAATTAATTCCGAGTTCATTTGTCTTAGTGAAAATCGCCTCATCAGATACAAATTCGGCAACTGTTGCTATGCCCATTTTTCTTGAAAAATCAACAATCGTTTCGGCTACAAGAGCTGCAGCTTTTTCACCATTTATTTGCTGAATGATTGAACCGTCAATTTTGATTAAATCAACATTTAACTTGAATAGATAGTGGAAATTAGAAAACCCTGTCCCAAAATCATCAATTGCAATTTGCGCACCGTACGATTTGGTTATATTAATAAATTCTTTTACATCATCATAGTTTTCTATACCTTCTGATTCCACAATTTCAAAAATAACATGATGAGATTTCGGGAATTCTTCAAGCTTTTGATAGATATATTGTCGCATATTTTTATCAAGAATATCTTCAGAGGATAAGTTAATTGAGAATCTAAATTCAGAATTAATAAAGTTATTAAATGCCTTTTCAACAATAATTTTTGTTAAGGATTTGTATAGATTTGCCTTTTTTGCAATTCCAAGGAAGTTATGAGGTGTCACAACCGTACCATCCTCATCAATGAGGCGCATGAGCACTTCAAAGTGATCAGTTTCCTTCGTATCATTATTATAAATGGCCTGATAATAAGGAACAATTTTATCTTTTTCTATTGCATTTCTTATTTTAGAAGTCCATGTAAGGTTGCTTTTAATTGATTCTTCAATATTTAAGGACTGATCGTATATTAAAAAGGGCAATTTTTGACCTTTTGCATATTCTAAAGTCATACTTGTGTTTTCATATATATGTGTTTTGTGATGGGAAACTGCAATTACCGTTGCAATATATATTTCTAGGCTTAACTCCATAAAGCAGTGTTTATGAATATGCTGTTGTAAAACTACCATTGCCTTATTAAAAGTATCATTGTCATGATGGTCATTTGTTATTGAAAAAATATCTGCATGAATTCTATATGTATTATATTCATGCTTGTAACAGAAGACCGCAATTACCTTTGAAAGTTCAGATAGTAGCTTATTTCCTATATAATTGCCATAAAAATTATTGATATTAACAAAAGAGCTAATGTCAATAAAAGCTAAGGATTTCGTTTCATTTCTTGATAAATCTTCGTTTAATTTGTTGTTATTCGGCAGTTTAGTTAATTCATCGATGTAATAATGGTCAAGAAGTTCATTTGTTTTTTGTGTAACCATGTTTTCTAGTGTTTGATTAATTACATTCAGTTCTTTTGAAGTGTTTTCAACTAGATTTAGTAAGGTTACTTGCTCATCATCATAATTGCATTCAGTATGATAATATATATAATCTTCTTTAAGAAAACAATCACTGCGTTCGGAAAGTGCTGTGGCACTAAAAGTACCAGTTGAAATGAAACATTTATCTCCTTCAGTAATAAATTCAGCATGGGTAAACATGCCGCAGGTTGGTAGTGTTAAATCGTTTGCATAATACTTAATATATTTTTCAGTAGTATTTAGTCGTACAAGTCCATTGAAAACAATCAAATTTTCGAGTGGTACTTTTTTTAATTGTAATAAGGTTTCATTAATGTTTGAAATAGAATTTTGAATGTTTCCATATCCAAGGGTGATTTCATCACCACTTTTAATGGAAGTATTTGTAACAATGTAACCTTGTTTAGTGATTGAAATCATTGGTTTGGGTCTTAACTTTGAGCCATCATGTAATAGTAGAGGGAAAATATAACCAATTCCAATATCTGATTTTTTATCTGAATCAGCCATGATCATACCTAAATATTTCTCATAAAAGGTTTTAGCAGGCGTATGATCAATGGATTTGATAATATTATCTTTTGCTGTTGTAATAACATGTGAGCGCCCGATAGGCATGAAATTCGTATTGCTAAAAGTATTTACTTGTAAGTATGTACTATCTACAACAAAACCGACAATACCGTTATCATAGAATCTATCATTGGCAAATAGTCTTTCTTTTTCATAATCTGGTATAATCCCCCCTGTAATAACAAGTTTAGGAGCCTCTGATTTAATGCTTGAAAGCAGTAACTCACAATCATAAGGATTAATATTAGAAATCATAATAACAACCTTTGAAAGACATGTAAGTTCATTATGTACAAAACTTTTGCCTAAGGAATGCGGATCAGCGCAGTCCAGGTTGTATGCAAAAACTCTAAATGAAGATTTAGAAAAAGTTGTGAAAGTAATCATTGTTCTAGATGTAGATAGATCTGACGTTGCTATATTTCGATTGGTTATCGCACCAATAATAAGCGAATTAGGTAGAGAAGAGGTGATAGTTCTATGAATGTTTTTGAGGTCACAAAAGTCATCTCTGTTGGCATATATTTGTACCAAAAGATCTGTCTCGTAATCTATCTTCAGTTTTTCGATGTAATCTTCAAGCAAGTTAATGTTTGAAAATAAGTGAATATAAGTGTTCATGAAAATATACGCCCTTCCGATTATTAGTTACTTCAAGACCTATAAAAACACTCTTAACAATGTTTTAAAATATAAATATTGCGAAATTAAAATAATTGTTTATAATTATAAATAAGCAAATCTTTAATTTTGTACACAAAAAAATATTTTTATACAACAAATCCCCACGAACATATTATAATATTTTTTGTCACAAATTACAATTAGTATTTAAATTATTTTTAAATTGGAGGAAGAACAATATGCCTTGGTGTCCAAAGTGTAAAAGCGAATATGAGAAAGGTGTTTTATCATGCGTAGAGTGTAAGGTAGAATTAGTTGATGATTTAGCGAAACATGTAAACTACGTATCCTTAGTGAAGCTAGATGCTTCAATTGTTAAAGGCGTGGTAGAGTATTTGGCGTATTCAGGTGTTAATGATTATCAGTTAAATCAAGAGGAGCAAACTTGCGAAGTATTAGTAAATGAAAAAGATGTGAAGAAAGCTTCTAAACATCTTAATGTTTATTTGTATAATTTGCAGAAAGAGGCTATGGAACAAGAAGATTTAAATGAAAGTGAAGAATTAATTCCTAAGGTGCAAGATGAGAGATTAGATGATGTATATAGTAACGAATCAAAATTAAAAGAAATGCGTTCAAGTGCAACAACTTTTTTTGTTTTTGGTGGAGCAATACTATTATTTGATCTTTTAAATATAGTCAACATTCTGAAAGTAGTATCAGGGTTATCAGAAGGTATTATGCTAATAATTGGGGTGGGCTTTATTGTACTTGGAATAATAACTTTGAAAAAAATTCCAAGTATTGAAGAGAAGGTCAATGCAATTTCAGATAATGTGGGAGAAATGGTTAGTTGGTATGAAAATACAAATAATATGGATCAATTTTATGAGAACAAAAAAATTGATATTACTGAACATGACGAAGGTGCATTATACTTTGTTGCATTAGAAGAAATCAAAGAAGGGTTAATTAAGCAATTTCCAGAACAGAAAGAAGCATTTATTAATCTTGCGGCAGATGAGATTTATTCCAAAATTAAGTAGCCTGTGCTACTATTTCAATGAATTTCTGACTAGCTAATGATAAAGGCGTTTTTCGATTTGTCACAATAGCTAATTGTCTAGAAGGTAGCGTCTCTGACAAGTTTATTTTAAATAGCTCACTTTCATTTTCAGATAAACAATATTCAGGCACGAAGGATATACCTAATCCAATTTTAGCGAGATCTACAAGAAGATCAATACTACCAAGCTCAACAGAAGGGGTTAAGTGAACACCTCTTTCTTCAAAAAGTTGATTTAGATAATCAGTGGTAGACGTATTTTTTTCTAGCATTAAAATAGGCTGTTGGGCAAGGTCTAAATAGGATAGTTTATATTCTTTTAGCTGTGAGAAGGCTTTTCCTGCTATAAAAACATCATTAAAGTTAATGGTTGGAATAATCTGTAAATCGTTATCTATTGCCTTATTAGGTAAGTTGGTAACAATAAAATCAACACTTCCTTGTTTTAGAAGCTTAACACATGCAATTGACGTTCTATTCGTTACCTGTAGGTGTATGTTGGGATAACTTTGGTGGAATTCCTTGAGATAAGGAATTAGATAGTATTTACAAATCGTATCACTTGCACCAATATGAAGCTTTCCCTTAGATAAAGAAGGGCTTTCTAATAAACTTAATTGTCCATTTCTTATTAAGTTAATGGCAGGTTCAATGTGATCTAGCAATAACTTACCTTTTGGTGTGAGGTATACCTTTTTGGTTGAGCGAATAAAGAGTGTCGTATCTAGTTTTTCCTCTAGTGTTTTAATAGCTTGACTAACCGCAGATTGAGAAATAAACAATGATTTTGATGCTTTAGAAAAGCTAAGTTGTGTGGCTACTTGATAAAATACTTTGTATAATTCGAGATTAATTTCCATTTTTTTTTATTCACCCCATTCATTTGATAAATTCATCATAACATAATAAATAAAATAGAAAAAGAGATTTTTATAAGCACAGCTAATCAAAGTGATAAGCAGTATTAATTTTACTTCTAAATAATGGTGTGCTATGATTCAATTAACAACTACGATAACCAATGATGGAGGTATTTTATGAATTCAATTAAAAGAGTATTTGTTGAAAAAAAGAAGGGATGTAGAGTAGAAGCATCGCATTTGTTAGAGGATCTACAACACAACCTATCTATTAAACCATTAAAAAAAGTTCGTATTTTGCAAAGATACGATGTTGATAATATATCGGAAGAGGCATATAAGCAAGCGTTATATACTATTTTTTCGGAAAAGACTGTAGACAAGCTATACGAAGAACAGTTTGAAATTTCAGAGGATGAAGTAATATTTGGTATTGAATATTTGCCAGGGCAGTATGATCAAAGAGCGGATTCCTGTGAACAATGTATTAAATTACTTAATGCGAATGAAGCACCAATTGTTAGAACAGCAAAAATAATCGTTTTACAAGGTAACTTAAACGATCAACAGATCGATAAGATAAAGAAATATTGCATAAACCCAGTAGATTCAAGAGAAACAGAACTCGCAAAGCCAACAACACTAGAACTTAAGTATACAACACCAGAGGATGTAGAAATATTAGATGGATTTATTGATTTAAATGAAGAAGGAATATTGAATTTATGGCAAGAGCTAGGATTGGCCATGACAAATAGGGATTTAAAGTTTACACAAGACTATTTTAAGAATGAAGAAGGTAGAAACCCAAGTCTGACAGAAATTAGAGTATTAGACACCTATTGGTCAGACCATTGTAGACACACAACCTTTTTAACTAAAATAAATAAAGTCGATTTTGCGAATGGATATTACAATGAACCAGTTAAAGCGACTTATGAAAAATATTTAAAGGATCGTGCTATTGTGCTTGGTGATAAGGCAAATGAAAAGGATATTTGTTTTATGGATATTGCACTACTAGCCATGAAAAAACTAAGGAAAGAGGGAAAACTTGAAGATCTAGAGGTTTCAGATGAAATCAATGCATGTAGCATTATTGTTAATGTAGATGTGGACAGTGTTAATGAAGAATGGCTAATAATGTTTAAAAATGAAACTCATAACCATCCAACGGAGATTGAACCTTTTGGTGGCGCAGCAACTTGCTTGGGTGGTGCTATTCGAGATCCACTATCTGGTCGTTCATATGTTTATCAAGCGATGAGAGTAACGGGTGCATCTGATCCAACGGTTTCACTTGAAGAGACATTACAAGGAAAGTTATCTCAAAGAAAAATAGTAACGGAGTCGGCACATGGATATAGTTCCTATGGCAATCAAATTGGTATAGCAACAGGACAGGTTAGAGAAATCTATCACCCAAATTATGTTGCAAAAAGGATGGAAATTGGTGCAGTAATCGCAGCTACAAGAAGAGAAAATGTTGTTAGAGAATCTTCTGATCCTGGTGATTATATTGTATTATTAGGTGGAAGAACAGGAAGAGATGGATGTGGTGGCGCAACAGGATCATCAAAGGAACATACAGAGAATTCTATTCATACTTGTGGTGCAGAGGTGCAAAAGGGAAATCCTCCCACAGAAAGAAAAATTCAACGTTTATTTAGGCAAGATAAAGTGAGCAAACTGATTAAAAAGTGTAATGATTTTGGTGCAGGTGGTGTGTCTGTAGCTATTGGTGAACTAGCAGATGGTTTAATCATTGATCTTGATGTTGTGCCAAAAAAATATGCGGGACTAGATGGTACAGAGCTTGCTATATCAGAATCTCAAGAACGTATGGCAGTTGTAATTGATGAAAAAGATATTGAGAAATTTATTAAATATGTTGATGATGAAAATTTAGAAGCTACGGTAGTAGCGAAGGTAACACAAGAAAAGCGATTAGTAATGAAATGGAAGGATAAAACCATTGTTGATATCAGTAGGGCTTTTTTAGATACAAATGGTGCAACTGATGAAACAGAAGCTTTAGTAAAGTCCCCTCATGAGAAGAGTTATTTTAGAGCTGCTTTTGATGAAGCCTCAACAGATAAATCAATAAAAGAAAAATGGTTGTTAAATATAGCAGACTTGAATGTATGCTCACAAAAAGGTCTAATAGAAAGATTTGATAGCTCAATTGGTGCTTCAACAGTATTTATGCCCTTTGGAGGTAAGTATCAGTTAACACCAACAGAAACTATGGTAGCTAAGATTCCACTTGAAAAAGGGGAAACAACAACAGGGACAGCAATGAGCTATGGTTACAATCCATATTTATCATCATGGAGTCCTTTTCATGGTGCGGTATATGCTATCGTTGAATCTGTAGCAAAAATTGTTGCTACAGGAGGCGATTATACAAAAATACGATTTACCTTTCAAGAATACTTTAAGCGCTTGAATAAGGATGCAATTAGATGGGGAGAGCCTCTTAGTGCTATGCTTGGTGCATATTATGCGCAAGATCAACTTGAGTTACCTTCCATTGGTGGTAAAGATAGCATGTCTGGTACCTTTCATGAAATAGATGTTCCACCTACGTTGGTATCTTTTGCAGTAAATATCGTTGATGTTACGAAGGTGATCTCTCCAGAATTTAAGAAAATTCAAAGCCAAGTGGTTTGCGTACCATTAGGTCGAGATCATTATGAACTTCCTAATTTTAGTATGTTGCGAAAAAATTATACGCGTATTCATCAATTGATTCATGAAGGGAAAATTTTGTCTGCACATACGATAGGAATTGGTGGTTTAAGCGAAGCAATTTCAAAAATGTCATTTGGAAACATGATTGGAATTGATATTAATCATATCATTTTTGAACAGAATTTTTTTGCACCAGATTATGGTTCAATTGTATTAGAGTTTGAGCAGGGAACAGATATTGATCAACTACTAGTTGATATTGAATACTTTGACGTGGGTGTTACTAAAAAAGATTCAATTATTTCTTATGGAGATACAATTATTGAGATAGATGATGTATTAATTAAATGGCAAGATAAACTCGAGTCTGTGTTTCCAACACAAACTAAAGTACTTACGAAAGATATTTTAGATCTACCGTATAAAGCAAAAGAAATATATATATGTAAAAATAAAATTGCAAAACCAAAGGTATTTATTCCTGTTTTTCCAGGAACCAACTGTGAGTATGACAGCAAAAAGGCTTTTGAGGAAGCAGGTGCAGACGTTTCTACTTTCGTATTTAAAAACTTAAAAGCAGAACATATAGAAGAATCTGTACTTTATATGACAAAGCTAATTAACGAAGCCAATATTGTTATGCTGCCAGGTGGCTTTAGCGCTGGTGATGAGCCGGACGGATCAGGCAAGTTTATTGCAACTGCATTTAGAAATGCTAGAATAAAAGAAGCCATTTCTGGCCTATTGCATAATAGGGATGGCCTGATGCTAGGAATTTGTAATGGGTTTCAAGCGCTAATTAAGCTAGGATTAGTACCGTATGGTGATATAGTCGATATTCAGGAGGAAGCACCAACGTTAACCTATAATACGATTGGTCGACATATTTCATCTATTGCTAGAACTAAAGTAATGTCTAACAAATCGCCCTGGTTATCTAATGTACAGGTATCGGACATATTTTCCATTCCTGTTTCTCATGGGGAAGGAAGATTTTTGGCTTCACAGGAAGTAGTTGAAAAACTGTATGATAATGGTCAAGTTGCTACGACTTATGTAGATATGAAAGGCAAACCATCAATGAAGGTTGCGTATAATCCTAATGGATCTGTTTATGCTATAGAAGGCATTACAAGCCCAGATGGACGTATTTTAGGCAAAATGGGTCATTCAGAGAGAATAGGAAGGTTTGTATATAAAAATATTCTTGGTGAAAAGGATCAAAAGATATTTGAATCAGGGGTTGAATATTTTAGATAATGATTAAAAGGAGGGCGTCAGATGACTTCTTCAAACTTAAAAATTACAGCGTGTTTAATTATGTTAATAGACCATATAGGTGCCTTATTATATCCACAAGTATTTTTGTTAAGGATAATTGGGAGACTTGCATTTCCCATGTTTGCGTTTCTAATTGTAGAAGGTTATTTTCATACTAAGAATTTAAAAAAATATATCATAAGGTTAGCGCTTTTTGCCATTGTTTCAGAAATACCCTTTGATAGAGCTTTTAATGGTGCATGGCTAGAATTCAGTTATCAAAATGTATTTTTCACCCTTTTAATTGGTCTTCTAGCAATTGCTATATATGATAAATATTTTGCTTCAAATCTACCGCTAGCTGTAGTTGGTACAATGATGTGTGTATTATTAAATGTTGTTATTAGAGGTGACTACAACATCTTTGGAATATTAATAATACTTGGGTTTTATCATTATAGAAATCAAAGGATGAAGATATTATTATGGTTACTGATCATTAATGGGATTTCCGTATCCATTCAAATAGCGTATGCGAATGAATTTACCCTCAGAAGTGGCGCACAACTTTTTCAAATTCTTGCATTGCCCATTATCTTTAGCTATAATGGAAAAAAAGGGTTAAGACTAAAATATCTATTTTATATATTTTATCCAACACATTTGCTTATACTTTACAATATTACCCTAATGCTTAAGCATTAGGGTAATTTAGATTGACATCTGAAATATGATATAAAATATTTTCTAAAAACTTCTTTGATTCATAGATTGCCATTGGCAAATTCATATCTAAGTAATTTCCACAATCTTTTGGAGCTGCGCCAGGAACGTCACCATGAAAACTGGATACAAATTCAAAGGTCTTAATAATTAAATCAACGACATCTCTTGATTCGTAATCCCCACTAAGTAGAAGATAAAAACCTGTTCTACATCCCATCGGACCAAAGTATATTACTTTACTTCCATATTCTTTATCATTTCTTAAAAAAGTTGCCACTAAATGTTCAATAGCATGCATTTCAGCTGTATTCATAACCGGTTCGAAGTTAGGTCTCTTCATACGAATATCAAAAGTTGTTATCGTATTTTTGTGCACATGGTCTTTACGAGAAACATAAATCCCAGGTATCAAATTAAGGTGATCTATTGTAAAGCTTGGTATTTTTTCCATTTTTAACCCTCCGTTGTATTTAAAGATATTAAAAGTATACCATTGATTATATCCATTGGGAATAGGTTAAAGAATGGGTAGTGCCATTTTATAATGTACCAGCAATTCTAAATGAAATAAGTTCAAATTAATTGTATACATTGACATTTTTGGTGAAATATGAGTATAATGTTATTAGTTGATAATCATTATCGATTAATAATAATACGATAAAATGCTTTGTATTCTTGCAAAGTTAAATATATGAAGGAGGTCTTATTATGAAAAATTCATTGACAATTGTCTTGTCAGGAGAAGCGGGTCAAGGTCTACAAACGACTGAAGAATTTCTAGTTGAGGCAATAGCACAATCTTATTACGTATTTTCGACAAAGGATGTAATGAGTAGAGTTAGAGGAGGCAATAACACGGTCCAAATTAGATTGTCTGATCAATTCGTTTATGCATATCAACATACAATTGATATGCTTTTTCTGCTGAATGACCACTCATTTAGTAGATTAACCAATCGTATCACAGATAAAACAATTATTTTTGGTGAAGAGGGTTTTGCTGATCCATTGGTAATTAATGAAAAGAGAGCTACTTTTAAGTCTTTTAACTTGAAAGAGTTATCAAAAGAAGCAGGAGGGGCATTATTAGCTAATACGATTTTATTTGGATTTATTGCTGGAATGCTTGAACTTGATGAAGATAGTTGCAAAAAACAAATTATGAAACGATTTTTAAAACGAGGAGAAAAAGTAATCAACGATAACCAAACCGCCTTTGATATGGGATACAAAAGAGGGGTCAAATATCCGTTGCAAAAAGAATTTATGAAGTCCTCAGACACAAGTACATATAAAATCAGTGATGGGACAACAGCAGTAGGATTAGGTGCTATAGCCGGGGGATGTAATTTTGTTGCTTCCTATCCAATGTCGCCAGGAACGGGTGTATTGACATATTTAGCAAGAAAATCTAACGCTTTTGAAATATTGGTTGAGCAAGCTGAGGACGAGATTGCTGCATTGAATATGGTAATTGGTGCTTGGTATGCTGGAGCTAGAGGACTTGCTACTACTTCAGGTGGAGGGTTTGCTTTAATGGAAGAAGCTGTAAGTCTTTCGGGAATTACTGAGACACCTTGTGTTGTCCATGTTGCTCAGAGACCTGGGCCAGGAACCGGTCTGCCAACTAGAACAGAACAGGCTGATTTAAATCTCGTTGTATATGCTGGACATGGAGAATTTCCAAGAATTGTATTTGCACCTGGTAAGCTGGAAGATGCAGTTAAATTAAGTCAAAAAGCTTTTTACTTAGCTGATAAATATCAAGTTCCAGTTTTTATATTAACAGATCAATTCTTTCTAGAATCTTTAGGGCAAATGGAACGTTTTGAACTTGATGATCAATATTTAGAATCCTTTATTACGAAGACAGAGGAAGAATATAAACGGTATTTATTAACAAAGGAAATTCTTTCTCCAAGGGGGATTCCAGGATATGGCAATGGGCTAGTGAAGGTAGACAGTGATGAACATGATGAATCAGGTGGAATTACTGAAGACTTTAATGTAAGAGTACAAATGAACGAAAAACGTTTAATGAAACGAGAACTATTATTAGAAGAATATTCAGATGCAGAACTAATTGGACCTTCTGATTACCGGTATCTAATCGTTGGTTGGGGATCTACTTATGGCGTCTTAAAAGAATTTGTTGAAACCAATGAGAACAATGATGTCGCATTTTTATATGTTAAGCAGGTGTTTCCACTACATAAGAACTTGACAACTTATTTTGATCAAGCACAAAAAGTAATTGCTATTGAGAATAATGCTACAGGTCAATTTGCTAACTTGCTTAAATTAGAGTTAGATATAAAAGTAGATGATAAAATCTTGAAATATAACGGAGAACCTTTTTCAATTGAAGAAGTGGAGAAAAGATTAAAGGAGGTGCTGTCATGAAAAAATTTGAACTAGACGCTAAAACGGATATTGCTTGGTGTCCTGGTTGTGGAAATTTCAATATTAGAACTGCCTTAATTAGTGCACTTCAAGAGCTGAATATTGAACCTACGAATGTAGTTTTTTCATCAGGAATCGGTCAAGCAGCTAAAATGCCACAATATATCAATGCGAATTACTTTAATGGTCTACACGGTAGAGGTTTGCCGGTAGCAGTTGCCATAAAAGCAAGTAACCCTTCATTAACAGTTATAGCAGAAGGGGGCGATGGAGATATGTATGGAGAAGGGGGAAATCATTTTATACATAACGTTCGTCGTAATCCAGACATCGCCCATATTGTTCATAATAATATGGTTTACGGGTTAACCAAAGGGCAAGCTTCACCAACAAGTCAGAAGGATTTTGTTACGCCGGTTCAAATTAATGGTGTAACGAATGAGCCATTTAATCCTTTAGCTGTAGCACTATTGCTTGGCGCAACGTTTGTCGCAAGAGCCTTTTCAGGGGATCTAGAGCAAACGAAAAACATTATCAAGCAAGCAATATTACACAAAGGATATTCACTAGTTGATATTTTTCACCCATGTGTAACCTTCAATAAGCTTAATACTTTTTCCTGGTATAAAAATCATTCCTATTATGTTGATGAAGACTATGATGCGAGTGAAATTAAAAATGCAATGGAGAAGGTTGTAAATACGGATATGTATGCATTAGGAATTCTATATCAAAAAGAAGGGAAGTCTTCTTTTGAAGAACAACTTAATATATATAAACAAGATGAAACACCAATTGTATTTCGAAAAAGAGATATCGGTAAAGTAAACAATTTGATGAAGGATTAATAAAAAGAATTGCCCTACATAAGTTACCCCCACCTAATAGAGGTGGGGGTAACTTTTTTCTTTACGTTAAACGCTGTTACGGGTGTATATTTTACATACCGTATGACCACATCCATCGCTTGTTTATGTTTAAGCTTGATATTGCTAACATATCTTCATCTGAGAGGTTAAAATCGAAGATATTTGTGTTTTCAAAAATCCATTCTTTATGTACCGACTTTGGAATGGTTACAACTTTTTGTTGTAAAGCCCATCGAAGGATTATTTGGGCAGATGTTTTTTTGTGTTTTTTACCTAATGCAAGCAGTGTTTTTTCTTTCAGAACTTCACCACGTGCTAATGGGCTCCATGCTTCCATTTGAATTTCATTCTTTTGGCAGTATTCTAGTAGTTTCTCTTGTGTAAGCCAAGGATGAAACTCTACTTGATTTACAGCAGGAATAACTTCGCTAATTGATTGAAGGTGTTCTAGATGTGAAATATTAAAGTTACAAACACCAATTGCTTTTATTTGTCCAGTATGATAGAGCTCTACCATTGCACGCCAAGCTTCATCATATTTAGTAACTGGACTATTGATTAAGTATAAATCTATATAATCTACACTAAGATTTTTTTTGCTTTTTTCAAAAGCTTTTAAGGTTGCACTATAACTTTGGCTCATAGTCCAAAGCTTTGAAGTGATAAAAAGTTCTTCTCGTGGTATATCAATATTTTTCAATGCATCTCCCAAGCTTTTTTCGTTGAGATAAAGTGTAGCGGTATCAAAGCTTCTGTAACCCGCTTCAAGTGCATTTTTTATAGCTTTTTGCATTGGAAACCCAGAATGAATCCTATTTACACCAAAACCCAACCAAGGCATTTTGATACCGTTATTGAGCGTAGTACAATCTTGTAAGCTATTTATCATATCGTTTATCTCCATTTATTTGTTTGATGTATTCATTTTATCATATTTCTTAGATAAATTAAATATTATTTATTTTTGTTGATTGTGTCAAGTAATAGTTTGCAATGATCTATCATATTGGGTATTTTAAATATCAAAACTTCTTATGTCAAATGTACCTAAAAATACTTTCGATAAAATAGGATTTAGAATAATTATTTTTTTGTTAAATTATGATAATGATTTTGTTAATAATTTAACAAAAATCTTGACAAACTTAGAATAAATAGTACAATGATAATTACTAGATTTTGACACTTTACGCTAGAATTATAAACAGGAGGAATTGCAATGGGAAAGATAAAATACAAGATTTTATTCGCATTTTTAATCACTTCTTCAATTTTTATAATGCTTACTGGAGTTTATAGCATAGTAAATTTGATGCAGTTGAATGAAATGGAAACAGAGACAATAAGAACGATACTATTTGATGATTATGATAAAATGGTTAAAAATCAGGTTGAAACAGCTATAGGTGTATTGAATACATACTATGATGATTTTTCAGAAGGTCAAATAACTGAAGATCAAGCAAAAGAAGCAGCAAAAAAAGCAATTAAGAAATTGAGATACAATAAAGAAGGTTATTTCTGGATAGATGATATAAATGGTAACCTAATTGCACACCCAATACAACCGGATCAAGAAGGAATAAATAGAATTGATATTACAGATCCAAATGGTATTGAGTTAATTAAAGAAGTTATAGACGCTGCAAAAGATAATAAAAACGCTGGTTATACGGATTATATGTGGGAAAAACCCCAGGATGCTGGAACCGGTAAGCTCAGCCCCAAAAGAGCAAACTCTCAACTGTTTAAACCGTGGAATTGGGTGATTAGTACTGGAAACTATGTGGATGATATTAATTCAATTGTTGATTCAAAGCGTTTGGTTCTAAGTGAAAATTTGAATAAAAATATAATTGCCATCATACTTTTTATACTTGTTTCGTTAGTCGCTATTGATATAGTTGGCATCATTCTAAGTAAAAAAATATCTGATCCAATTGTTCAGCTTGTAAAAGGCTTTGAAAAGGATGAACATGGGCAAATTAGACTACATCAAATACAATTAAATTCTAAAGATGAAATTGGCCTACTTTCGAATACACTAAATGAGATGTCTTCACAGGTTAAAAACTTTATTGATGGTGTTATCCAAGTATCTGAAAATGTTTCTTATTCTGCCACTACTGTTGAAACGCATATGTCAGATTTGAATAAACAAATAAAAGAAATAGCCGTAGGTACTGAGGGGATTTCAGCCGGAATGGAAGAAACTGCAGCAGCATCTGAAGAAATGAGCGCAACAACAACTGAAATTGTTGGATCTATAGAATCTATCGCTAGTAAAGCACACGAAGCGGCTCAATCAGTAAGTGAAATAAGTGAAAGAGCAGGTACGTTAAAATCCAATATTAGTGCAGCCTTACATAAGGGTAATTTAATATACACTCAATCAAAAACAAATTTGGACAAGGCGATAGAAGAATCCAAGTCTGTCTTACAGATTAATGCTTTGGCAGATGTAATTTTGCAAATTACGAACCAAACAAATTTACTTGCGCTAAATGCAGCAATTGAGGCTGCACGTGCGGGAGAAGCTGGAAAGGGGTTTGCTGTGGTTGCCGATGAAATAAGAAAGCTTGCAGAGGATTCCAAGAGCACTGCAAGTAGCATTCAAAATATTATACAAACGGTTACAAGTTCGGTAGGGAATTTATCTGATAACTCAATTCAACTTTTGAACTTTTTTGAGACTAATGTTAAAACAGATTATGATTTGATGCTAAATGCATCAGATGAATATAATAATGATGCTAAGAATTTAGATATAATAGTTACAGGCTTTAGTAATACGGCAGAAAAGCTTCAAGTTTCTATTCAAAGCATGATGAAAGCCATAGATGAAATTGCTTTGGCATCTAATGACGGTGCCGAGAGTACAAGTGATATTGCACAAAGGGTACTGCTAATTACTGAAAAATCTAATGAATTGAAGATACAAGCAAATGAATCAAATAATTATTCGGAAAAACTCCTTCATTTGGTATCAAAATTTAAGATGTGATTTTTGTTTATTCGATGCAAACAAATAAAAATATGCTTATTGATTTAATGCAAAATCTATCTGCTATAGCAGAGGAAAATGCAGCAGGAACACAGGAAACATCTGCATCTATGGAAGAACTTTCAGTGACGATAGAAGAAGTCGCAAATGCTAGTGAAGGCCTAGCTAATATTGCGGAGACTGTACAGATGCATATTCAAAAATTTAAGTTATAAGAAACAATACATTGGAATGAGTCTGGTAATCAATAGGCTCATTCTTTTTTTCTTTTATCAATGATAATTATACGTTAATATTTTTGTTAGGTTTGTTTGAAACGTTAGCGTAAAGTTTGTAGGAAAAAGAGAATAAAAAAGAAAGCTCCTTTTATGTTATTATTAGTTTTCCGATGACTAAAAAATAACAATGGAGGTGCTTTCTTTATGTATAACAGTATACAACAGTTTAATGAGTTCGGTGTAGGAAAAATAGAAAAAATTATCAAGGAATTTTTAGAAGATGGTTCTAAGGGCATAGGCGATCTTGTTATGGCACCGGACATAATGGAGGCAATGTTCATGATCTTATTAAATATAAAAAAGAGAAGCAAGAACGAGAGATACAAGAGGAAATCAGAGAAGCGATAGATCAAAGAATACGAAAAAAACGAGAGTAATACACAGATGTATGGAATCACCAAAGTATATCCGCAAACATTGGCAAAAGGACAGGTTTATATCACGCAACAAAATCATTAAGGGGTTTTTGCGGATAATAGTTTGGCAAAGCGAATCATTTACAATGAGTGAAGGAGTATGATAGCTTAAATCAGGGCGTTACACCCTCTCTTCATTGTGATGCCCTGATGGAAAACAATCATACTCCCAGAGGCTCGTTGTCAATGACAAACGGATGTCTTAGAAAAATATAAATACAAATTCATGAAGATATATTAAAATAAAAAACAGTATTCTAATAATATCTTAAGGGGATCAATCTATCCTTCTTTTTCCTACAATAAAGAAACGCGGCCTCTAAAAAAAGGCAATTGACAAAATATGGAAGAAAATGATAAAATATGTATGTACAATTGTCGTAATATATATAAAACTACAAATTAATGATGAGGTGTGGGGAAAGCAAATATCTATATACATATCTTAAAAAACCCCCTTTTTAAATAAAAATTATAATTCTAGGCATTGTTCAATGAGATGCATTTGTATAATTATAAATATATAAACAGTGATTTCTTTACTTAAGATCTTATCTTTTAAATAAAGAGATATCTATAGCTTTATTATTTTGAGACAAAGAATCTCTTTGGATAATAGTTAGAAGTTATAATATAATACCTTTATATAAATTAATTGTGTATTTGCATATTAATAGCACTTCTGAATAAATTAGTAATATAGATATTAATTAGAGGAGGCTTAAAAAATGCACGAAAATGTAAAAAAATATACCAATGAATCTAAAATACAAGTTACTAAATTTTACTACATTGGAAGATTGGTTTCGATGTTCAGTAGAAATTATAAAATGCCAAAACCAACAATTTTTAATAGAATTAATGAATTTTCATCAGATGAAGAAGTTACAAAGATAACTTCAACAAAAATGATATATAAAAAAGATTATCAACATTTTACAAAATGTATTTCATTGGTTAAAACAAAAAAAGAAATTCTACATAAATAACGAATATTAATTGCCTATAGTAATTTTCTTAAAATTGTTTTTACCAATTAAGGTGTCTTTATATTATATAGATTACCTATTAGGAATTGAAATTATAATTTAATTGTGTGCTGATGAAGTATAGTAGATTACCTATTAGGAATTGAAATTATTTAAAATGCACGTATAGATACTTCGCTATAACATCATGAAATCAAGCAATAATAGCAGTATCTTGCCACTATGTCCAATAAAGACAAACAGGAGAAGAAGCATGAGAATTGAGATTTTTTTAGACCAAGAAAACCCTGTAGCGATACCCATTCAGTACAACCATATCATACAGGCCATGATTTATTCATGGATAAAGGACGAAAGATACAGCAAATTTATCCACGACAAAGGCTACCAATTCAACGAAAGGATTTATAAACTATTCACCTTCTCGAGAATAAATGGCATATATCGGCTGGATAAGGAGTTAAGAAAAATTATATTCTACAAAGACATGCATATCACCATTTCTTCTGCCTCAGATGAACTCATGGGATATCTACTTAACAGCATTCTTCTTGAAAATGAAACCATAAATGTTGGCGGAGCAGAAGTGAAAATCAGCAGAGTTGACGTCAAAGAGGCTCCTGTTTTCACGGAGAAGACAAAAATCTATACCCTATCCCCTTGTACGGCTTATACAACAATGGACAATAAGCAAACAAGATTTTACAATCCTTTTGATTATGAATTCAGCGAATACATACGCAATAATCTATTACATAAACATGAATCCTTTTACGGAAAGCAACCAGACGACACAAGATTTGAAATTAGACCTACGGGAGCAGTCAAAATGGCTAAAGTCAATTATAAAGACTTTCATATATTAGCCTACAATTGTGAAATGGAAATGGAAGGAGGGCTAGAATTGCAAAGGATGGCGTATGCAGCGGGGATAGGGGGAAAGAATTCTCAAGGTTTTGGTTGCATTGAGGTTAAAAAGGACAGGAGGTGAGTACGTGATTTATGATGTTTATAGAGTTGGACATGCAATTAGTGGTATTAACGACTCAGATATAGACCCCTTACTTATGCCAGAAACACCAAAGAATATTACAAATGTTATTTGGCTGGAATTCACACAAGAAGGAGATGAGGTAAGTTATACAGGTGTAGAGGTTAGGGATTATATTGTAAAAGATGCTCAGAAGTATTTACTTAGAAAGGCTTCTGCAAATGGAGCTAATTTTGGGCCAAGTGCTCAGCTAACTGAAACAGAGAAAACTCTTTTAAAGAAGATTGCTGCATGGTTTAAAGATGCGAGTACTGAAGTAGGTGATAAGAGTGATCACAATCTGTTTTCAAAAATTCATGACCTTATTAGTAAAAACAAGGATGATTTCATTTCGGAAATCAACGAAAAAGCACCGAAAGGAAAAAATATACAAAATATGATTGCTGTAGGATTAAATGGACAATACCCTTTAGAGGTAGAGCCATTCTTCCAATATTATTCGAAAAAAGTCATGAAAAAGATTGTTGGAGAAGATAACCATACAGGAACCTGTTGCCTGTGTGGTAGAAACAATGTAGAACTTCTTCCGAAGGTAGATGTTTTTAAATTTTACACGGTGGACAAGCCAGGATTTGTAAGTGGTGGTTTTTCTGAACAGGATATATGGAGAAATTGCCCTGTATGTATATCCTGTGAGCCTATTTTAAGAGAAGGCAAAAAGTACATGATGGAACATTTGCGATTTAGATTCTTTGGTTTTGTATACTATCTCATACCTTCTTCCACTTGCAATGAGGACACTCAAGAATTATTAGTTGATCGGCTTGAAGCAATATCCTATAAGAGTTTTTCTTTTAAGGAATCCTCCGAAAGTGAGTTTAGCAGCTTAAGCGGAGATATGTTTGAAGATTTGTTAGAGAGTGGAGATAGTAACTCTTACAGAATCTTGTTTTTTAAGAAAGATAATGCCGCAGAAAGAATTATATTAGACATGAAGGATATATTTCCATCAAGATTTGCAGCACTGTATTCTGCAAAACACCACATTGAACAGACATATAAAGAGCTAACAAAAGAAAATTTTAGTTTTAAATATTATAGGCAGTTTCTATCGAAGACAGAGCCAGCCAGTAAAACATATGATTTGGATGGAAGCTTTCTTACTCTAACACATGCGATTTTTACCGAAGAAAAAGTACTGCTAAATACACTACTGCCGCACTTTATGAGAGACATACGACGAGCGTTTTTAAATGGTGATTATCTATATCACACTACGCTTAGAGCTTGGATTGGTCTAATATATTTGCACGAGATAGGGTGCGTAGATTACAGAAGGGAGAACACAGGTATGGATGAGAAGTTGGAAAAAGTTCTATTCATTTATGATGCAGGTTTGGATACGAAGCTCAAGAAGGGATTGGTGCTTACAGGAGCTTTTGCACAAAAAGTAATGAATATTCAAGCACATGAACTGAATGGCTCTACACCCTTTTTTACTAGGTTAAAAGGATTAAAACTGAGGCAGCCAGATGTAGAGGGTATGGTCACTGAAGCGGTTACCAAGATGCAAGAATATGACAAATATTCAAAAGGATCAAAACTTATTATGGAGACAATAACTGACCTTATTTTTAGTTCACCTGCTCAGTGGAATTTGTCTACAGATGAAATCAATTTCTATATTGCCGGAGGAATGGCATTAAGCAAAAAAATATACGATGAGCTTAAGGAGGAGTAGCATATGTCAATAGCAAAACGAAGTGAAATAATATTTTTATATGATATCGCATGGGGGAATCCTAATGGAGACCCTAATGATGCGAATAAACCAAGGATTGATGTTGAGACAGGTCTTAATATTGTAACGGATGTGCGTTTGAAGAGAACAGTAAGAGATGAACTTATTGCACGAGGTTATGAAATTTTAGTAAAGGATACTATGACAGAAAGTAGAACTTTAGCAGATGGAAAACACAGAGGTATGGATTTCTTGTCTGAATCGGGAAAAGTAAAAGCAAATAAAAAAGGTGATAAAGAAAAATTAACACAAGAGGAATTGGAAGCCTTCAAGAACAATGTAAAACAATGTGTAGATATCAGAATGTTTGGATGCGTACTTCCTAGTGACATAAAAAATGCAAGCTTACAATATACAGGCCCAGTTCAATTCAAAATGGGCTATTCCATGCATCCGGTAAAATTAGAATTTGTCAAAGGCACAGGTGCGTTTGCAAGCGGAGAAGGCAAGGATCAAAAAACCTTCCGTCAAGAGTACTTCTTGCCATATAGTCTCATTAATTTCTATGGAATAGTTAATGATCGTGCAGCAGAATATACAGGGCTTACAGAGCATGATGTAACACTTCTGTTAGATGCTTTATGGTCGGGAACAAGAAATCTCATCACAAGAACAAAGGCTGGACAAGTGCCAAGACTTTTAATCAGTGTATCATATAGGGCCAAGGATTTCTATATTGGTGGCTTAGATAAGAAGATAAAATTCGAATATGCAATGAGTGGTGAAGCGGTTCGTGCCATCAGTGATGGAGAGATTCAATTTGATAAACTCATAGAGTGCCTTGTAAATAATAAAGAACACATCGACACAGTCACAATCAGAATAGATTCAGAGTTGAAATCAGATATTGATTTAGTAGAAGAACTTAAAAAATCAGGCATTAGAGTCGATGTTATCGCCTAAGAGAGGTGTACCTGTATGAAATGTGTGTGTTTTAAACTTAAGGGTGACTATGGTCACTTTAGACCGTACTATACAACTAGCTCTCCTACAACCTATTCTTTGATGCCACCAACTTCCATATTTGGACTGATTGGCGCAATTCTCGGACTTGAGAAAATCGAAAATTCTTATTATCAAGTGCTGATAAAGGCAGGATTGAGAGTTGGTATTGGTGTAATAACTCCAGTAAAAAAGGTATCTATGAGCACAAATCTCATCAATACAAAAGGAAATTACTGGGTACCTACTGGCAGAAATACCAGTGGCGTTAGGACACCTACAAAATATGAATATGTGGTTGGACAGGAATATCTGATATTTGCGGCTATGGAAGATGAAAGACTCTTAGAAGAGCTCGCTATAAGACTAGAAGAGCATTGCTTTGCCTACAGCATCTCATTAGGGTTGTCCGGATTGATTGCAGATGCTGAGCTCATATGTTTTGAAGAGGTGCAAAAGGTAGAAAAGGAAGAATATCAAGAAGTAGATTCGGCAGTAAATATTCAAGAATCTGGACAGAAGATACAGATTCATATTTCACCAGATATACAGTATTGTAGGGAACGATATGTGAAACAGTTTGGTAAAAATAGGGTTCCATTAGACTATGTAGACGTTTTATTTTCTGCAAATGGCAGGAAGATCAAGGTTAAGTGTAAAAAAGTATATCAAATGCAAGATTATATATTTACATTTTTAAACGAGTAATCCATATACGAGTATTTGCCTACCCTAAGATTACCGTACATGACCAATCGTGGAGGATAAAAAATGCAAAGATTGTTATCACACCCAAATCGGAACTTAGAAGACCACCTTGAAGAAGTAAAATCCTGGGGTATCTTTTATAAAGAGAACTCAGCTTGTGATCTGTTAAAAAACATTGATGATAATATCATCAAAAGCTTTTTTATCTTTCACGATATTGGTAAGAGTACAGCTTTTTTTCAAGATTACATTCAAGGGAAGCCCGTTCAGGAGCACTTAAAAAGTCATGCTGGTCTTTCAGCAATGCTTTTTCTATATTACCATATATTAGTGAAAACGGTTGCAGATAACGAGGACTTAATTGTAGCTATGGCATATGCGATTTTAAGACATCATGGAGATATGAATAAATTTTCAGATGTAAACAACTATATGATCAATGACAAGATACAATTGCTGGAAACCCAATACAGTACGATTGATGCGAGTATTTTAGTGGATAAATTAGCAGTGCTGGGGCTGGATAGAGAAATTCTTGATGAGATATTCAATGGTGATAAAGTCTGTTTTACGTCTAAAGTATCCGATTTCTTAAAGTGTAGAAGAAAGCGTCTAGATAGTGAAAGGCCGCGTCTTAAGAGACAAAAAGAACAGGGAGATTATTCTACGAAAGCTTACTTTACGATGCAGGTATTGTTTTCATTATTAACAGATGCAGATAAAAGTCAGGTTACGTTAGGACATAGAGACTTGGCCCAGCGTGTGGATTTAAAGGCGGATGTGGCAGAACATATAAAGAGAAAAGCGACAAAGGCTTCAAAACTGAATACTTTGAGAAGTATGGCCTTTGAGGAAGTCAATAATCATATGGATGTAGAGAAGAACCTCTTCACCCTAACATTGCCAACTGGAATGGGAAAAACTCTGAATTCATTTAACTATGCATTGAGGTTGCGTCAAAAACTATATGAAAAGTACAATACAAGGTACAGAATTATATATGTTATACCCTTCATGAGCATCATTGACCAAAATGCCAATGTCATTGAAGAGGTCTTGAAAGAAAGCAATACACAAGTAACAAGCAGCATGTTATGTAAGCATCATCATTTAACAGAAATCACTTGGATAACAAATGAAAACACATTAGAAGAAAATGAAAATGCTCAAATATTGATTGAAGGCTGGAATAGTGAGATTGTTATCACCACCTTTCAACAGTTTTTTTCAACACTTGCAGGGCATAAGAACTCTATGCAAAGAAAGTTTAATAAGCTTTGTAATACCATAGTGATTATTGATGAGATTCAGGCAATTCCTGTAAAGTATTATAAGTTCATTGGAAAAATGTTGACGGATTTTGCTGCATTGATGAAGAGTAAGGTCATCGCTATGACAGCAACACAGCCCCATATATTTGAAACTGGGACTAGCCAAGCCTTATGTGATTATAGGAAATACTATTCCCAATTATCAAGGACGATTATCATTAATGAGTTAAAGTTCAGCAGGACGATTGAAGAGTTTGTCGAAGGTATTGAATGTCAAAGTAATAAAAGGTATTTGTTTATACTGAATACGATTGAAAGTGCTAAGAAAATGTATAACTTATTAAAGGATAAGTTCTTTGACTCGGAAATTACATATCTTAGCACGATGTTGCCACCAAAAGAAAGGTTAAATAGAATCCATCAAATTAAAGAGAAAAAATATGATATTGTTGTTAGTACACAATTGGTTGAAGCGGGGGTCGATATTGATTTTGATGTCGTATATCGAGACCTTGCGCCGTTACCCTCTATTTTTCAAAGTGCTGGAAGAGCAAATAGAGAAGGAGGAGAGTATAATAAAGGTGAGGTTCATCTCATTAAACTAAAGGATAGTAATGGCTATTATGCAGATAAGGTTTATCGTAATGCAAAAACTGATTTAGACATAACAGAAAAAATCTTAAAAGATTATGAGCGACTAGAAGAATCTGAATTCATGGCAATCATTGAAACGTACTTTGATAAGATGGCGGATGGTGATGTAAAATCTCAACATATTTCAGATGCACTGATAAAAGGAGCGGCTTCACAGTGGTTTTATGGCGATAAAGAGGCTTGCATTTTGACAAATGAGATACTACCTTTAAATAGCTTTGAACTGATTGAAGATAATGGTGAAAAGGTTACAGTATTCATTGAGCTGGATGAAGAGGCAGAAAAGCTATGGAAGAAATACACAGCTATAACCCATGAAAAAGTAGATAAATGGGAACATAGAATGAATTTAAAAACGATATCCAGAAAGATGTCAGAATATATGGTGGATGTTAGTGTAGCAACAAAAAATAAATATAATAGGCCGCCTTTGATGGATGAAAACCACGTATATTATTACGTCGCAAAAAGTGAAATTGATAAGTTCTATAGTACGGAAACGGGCTATGGGGTTGAAACAAATCTTTATTACTACTAGCAAATTTGCTTTAGGCATGAGCGGGGAGGTTTGTACTAATGAGTGAATTTAATGTAAGCGGTACTTATATATGGTATTACTGCATCTGTAAAAGAGAAGTATGGCTTTTGGCTCATGGGATAGAAGCAGATCAGCAGGACGAAAATATGCAGATGGGAAGTGTCATACATGAAACAGCGTATGGGCGAGAAAGTAAAGAAATAGAATTTAAACACTCAAAATTTGATGTTATGTCAAAGGAAAATGGGAAGCTCATCGTTGGAGAAATCAAGAAAAGTTCAAGGTATATTGACAGCTCTAGAATGCAACTCTTGTTTTATTTGAAAGAGCTGGAAGATAACGATATTGTTGCTGAAGGGGTGTTATTATTTCCAGAGGAAAAAAAGAGAGAGAGTATAGTACTTGATTCTGAAAATAGAAAAAGGCTGGAAGCTATTATTGAAGGTATTAAAGGAATAGTGGCAGAAGAATATCCGCCAGCACCACTTCAGAATAAATATTGTAAGAAATGTGCTTATGGAGAATTCTGTTGGGCTTAAGGGGGCTATATTATGAAGAAAACAATTTACATCTTCAATGAAGGTGAACTTCATCGTAAAAATAACACACTTTTTTTTGAAAGTGAAGAAGGTAAAAAATATCTTCCTGTTGAGGATATTAGTGAAATATGTATAATGGGGGAGGTAGGTGCAAGCAAAAAGTTTCTAGAATTTTGCACAACACACCAGATTATTCTACATTATTTTAATTATCATGAATATTATGTTGGAAGTTACTATCCTAGAGAACATTACAACTCGGGGTATATGCTGCTACGGCAGGTAGAATATTATTTGGACATTAATAAGAGAAAGGAGCTTGCTTATAAGTTCATAGATGGGAGTGTTAAAAATATCCTTAATGTTTTAAAATACTATAGCAATAGAGAGAAAGCTGTACAACTGCAAGTTGATAAAATAATTGAGCTAGAAAATAAATTAAACGAAGAACTCACTATTGAGCAAATGATGGCAGTTGAAGGAAATATTAGAGAAGTCTACTATGGAGCTTTTGATAATATTCTAGAAAACGATACATTTTCTTTTGAAGTAAGAACAAGACGTCCTCCTCAAAATAAAATAAATTCACTGATTAGCTTTGGGAATTCTTTAATGTATATTACAGTGTTAAGTGAAATATATAAAACCCACCTCGACCCAAGAATTGGATACCTTCATTCAACAAATAATAGGAGATTTACACTTAATTTGGACGTAGCTGAGATTTTCAAACCATTGTTAGTGGATAGAGTTATTTTTACATTGATTGCAAAGAAGATGATACAAGCAAAACACTTCGATAAAAAAATAGACTCTATTTTGTTAAATGAAGAGGGTAGAAAGATATTTATAGCTCAATATGAAGAAAAACTACAATCAACTTTTTTGCATAAGGAATTGGAACGCAATGTTTCGTATAGAAGGCTTATTCGAATGGAACTTTACAAACTAGAAAAACATTTCATGGGTGAAAAAGACTATGATCCTTTTATCAGTAAGTGGTAGGTGATTGATATGTTTGCAATATTGGTATATGATGTTGGAGAAAGGCGAGTTGCAAAAGTACTTAAAACTGCAAGAAAATATCTAAATTGGGTTCAAAATTCCGTACTAGAAGGTGAAATTTCGGATGCCAATTACAGAAGGTTACAGGATGAATTAAAGAAAATTGCAGATGAAAATGTGGATTCATTTATATTTTATACTTTTAGAACGGTAAAATACTATAATAGAGAGATAATAGGAGTGAAAAAAGGTGGACATAGTATGTTTTTATAGTTGTCGATGTCCTATGACGCAAAATTTCTGGGAGAGCGACAATTGGTTCTAATGCTTGAAATAGCTGAGTTTATTGAGTGTATCTATTTTTTTATTTAAATCTGGCGTGAAAAGTAATAGTTTGTTTACAAATAAGGATGCTATAAATTGGGCATTTTTATGGGTTTTTAGATTACCTATGAGGAATTGAAACACGCTTCACCTATGCCAGCTTGAACGGCTGAAATTGTTTTTAGATTACCTATGAGGAATTGAAACAAGTATGAAAAGCAAGTATTCACAACTAGGCAGATAGGTTTTTAGATTACCTATGAGGAATTGAAACTAACCTCTCTCAATTTCTGCCACTTCTGCTGTATGTAGTTTTTAGATTACCTATGAGGAATTGAAACATCTTTACGAAAGAGTCAAGCGTAACGATGTAGATCGTTTTTAGATTACCTATGAGGAATTGAAACCTAGTGCAAGTGACTATGTCGCCTAAATCAAAATCTGTTTTTAGATTACCTATGAGGAATTGAAACACGGATGCTATATCGGTATCATGCAAGGCGCTAGGGGTTTTTAGATTACCTATGAGGAATTGAAACTCGTTAGTGTGTGCTTATACCTTAATTTTGCTATTGGTTTTTAGATTACCTATGAGGAATTGAAACTAGGCACACACTATAGGCACACACTATAGCATAGACGTTTTTAGATTACCTATGAGGAATTGAAACAAAGGCAATCAATAAAAATACTCGCATATATAACAGGGTTTTTAGATTACCTATGAGGAATTGAAACCATGATGGTTGACTTGTCCCACCATGCGAATTAAATAGTTTTTAGATTACCTATGAGGAATTGAAACTGAAACAGCATAAAGCAATAAAAGAAATGAAAATCGTTTTTAGATTACCTATGAGGAATTGAAACAGTACATACAATACTGCATATTATCACCATCCAATAGTTTTTAGATTACCTATGAGGAATTGAAACATTAAACAACTTCCCATACAATGACTTCTTGAACAGTTTTTAGATTACCTATGAGGAATTGAAACGACAATTAACGCCCGCATAATGGACAATGTTCAGTTAGTTTTTAGATTACCTATGAGGAATTGAAACTGCTACTTTGACATCTAAAATATACATTGCTTCACCAGTTTTTAGATTACCTATGAGGAATTGAAACTATCAAAATCCGCTTAAAGGAATATTGGACAAGCTAGTTTTTAGATTACCTATGAGGAATTGAAACTATGTTTCCTCTGTTGTTTCACATTCCCATCCATGTTTTTAGATTACCTATGAGGAATTGAAACATGCATTCAGGACATATATCCATGAGTTCATTTAAGTTTTTAGATTACCTATGAGGAATTGAAACTATTATTGGTGCTATGGCTGTAATCGCAGCTGCTTTGTTTTTAGATTACCTATGAGGAATTGAAACAGGGATATCTAAAAGTAAAGCATAAACAAACAATAGTTTTTAGATTACCTATGAGGAATTGAAACTCAACTGGCTTTCTTCTGGTCTTTTATCAATAATGCGGTTTTTAGATTACCTATGAGGAATTGAAACATTGTGTTTTTTTCTTCATTCATTGTTTATAAACCTGTTTTTAGATTACCTATGAGGAATTGAAACATGACATGAATTTGCTTAACGAAACTTATGAAAAAGCGTTTTTAGATTACCTATGAGGAATTGAAACTTGGCACATGAATAACTTTCTGCATCATACGGTACAGTTTTTAGATTACCTATGAGGAATTGAAACAATGGTATAGCTGTGATAATTCATTAGCCGTCAAGGTTTTTAGATTACCTATGAGGAATTGAAACCTAATGTTGTCTTTCCTGACAATGGACTACCATAAACGTTTTTAGATTACCTATGAGGAATTGAAACTTGCATTTAATATTCTTTTTAGGATCACATTTATATAGTTTTTAGATTACCTATGAGGAATTGAAACATTGATGCGTTTTAAATATTACTTGTGGTCTCTTGGGTTTTTAGATTACCTATGAGGAATTGAAACTAGGATGAGTGACTGTAGTAGGGTTTGGTAATATTGTTTTTAGATTACCTATGAGGAATTGAAACACACTGAGATAGTTCCTAACGCATAAGATGTAGCCGCGTTTTTAGATTACCTATGAGGAATTGAAACTTTCTTGTTTCTCTCGCTACAAATTTACCAACATCGTTTTTAGATTACCTATGAGGAATTGAAACACTGTAAATCTTCTGATAGAACCATCTTCAAGAACTGTTTTTAGATTACCTATGAGGAATTGAAACTTGATAACATCATTTATGTTAATGTTGTTGGCTCGTTTTTAGATTACCTATGAGGAATTGAAACATCCGTCAATGTCACTTGTGAGGTTCTTAATAATCTGTTTTTAGATTACCTATGAGGAATTGAAACAAGGTTGAGCTTTGTGACAGCATGATGTTTTCTCTTGTTTTTAGATTACCTATGAGGAATTGAAACGGGTGAGGGCTTTTTGGGGGTTGAATTGGCTCGTAGGTTTTTAGATTACCTATGAGGAATTGAAACTCCATTTGCATAGTCCTGTATTCCTTCGTCAGAACGGGTTTTTAGATTACCTATGAGGAATTGAAACATAATTTTACCTACGATCAGTAAAGCTCCTACTAATGTTTTTAGATTACCTATGAGGAATTGAAACAATTGAATGGTATTATATCACCATTACTTTTTAATGGTTTTTAGATTACCTATGAGGAATTGAAACCTTACTACAACCTTCATCATAACGATTCCAATGATCGTTTTTAGATTACCTATGAGGAATTGAAACGTTACTATACCATCACTTGAAGTTAAAAATAAATCGTTTTTAGATTACCTATGAGGAATTGAAACAAACCAAACGTATCTTTTTATGATTGGTGTATTAAGGTTTTTAGATTACCTATGAGGAATTGAAACAACCTTTGGTAATTGTATTGTAAAAATCATTGATAGGTTTTTAGATTACCTATGA
This sequence comes from Firmicutes bacterium HGW-Firmicutes-7, assembly GCA_002841375.1. Lineage (GTDB taxonomy): Bacteria > Bacillota > Clostridia > Lachnospirales > Vallitaleaceae > HGW-1. The sequence continues at coordinate 81,260 of PGZO01000018.1, forward strand.
GGAATTGAAACATAATAACCCAAAACCATCTGCTATATCACTGTTCAAGTTTTTAGATTACCTATGAGGAATTGAAACAATGATAGAATGGTATTTACCTAACTAAACTTAGGTTGTTTTTAGATTACCTATGAGGAATTGAAACTTTAACACTTTTGTAACAATATAAATTTAAATATACGTTTTTAGATTACCTATGAGGAATTGAAACTTTTCATCATCCATAATGGCACCTACTCTCTATTAGTTTTTAGATTACCTATGAGGAATTGAAACATGCATACACGGGTGAAGAAATTAACGATAATGACAGTTTTTAGATTACCTATGAGGAATTGAAACTGGGGAAAAGAAACAATGCAAGAATACCTAAATGACGTTTTTAGATTACCTATGAGGAATTGAAACGAAATATCAAGATGATAGCCATTCAATTTTGCTAAGTTTTTAGATTACCTATGAGGAATTGAAACAAATATTTTTTGCTTGCAAGAAACTAGAAGGGTTGGGTTTTTAGATTACCTATGAGGAATTGAAACTCTATATAATGACTTGATTAATGACTTGGTGACTTGGTTTTTAGATTACCTATGAGGAATTGAAACACAACGGCGTTTGCACCTACTGCACTTTCTGCATCTGGTTTTTAGATTACCTATGAGGAATTGAAACTCATCAACTACTGACTTAACGGTTAATGGAACTCGTTTTTAGATTACCTATGAGGAATTGAAACTTGTGATTGTGTCACAGGCGAAATCATTGAGCAAAGTTTTTAGATTACCTATGAGGAATTGAAACTTAGTAGGGTTAACCGTAACTTTGTCGTAATTAACTCGTTTTTAGATTACCTATGAGGAATTGAAACTTTCGATTAACTCCCCATTGTTAAGGTTTATTCTGTGTTTTTAGATTACCTATGAGGAATTGAAACCAGTGTAGATGGGATAAGTCCATGTCTTAGTACTTGGTTTTTAGATTACCTATGAGGAATTGAAACTAAACCAGAGCATTACCTCTGTGAATCTTTCTTCTAGTTTTTAGATTACCTATGAGGAATTGAAACAGTTACAAAGTAAATGGACAAGTTGAATTTGCAATGTTTTTAGATTACCTATGAGGAATTGAAACTTTGGTAAAGATAACATTCTTACTATAATTTCTCCGTTTTTAGATTACCTATGAGGAATTGAAACTAATGAGATCACTAAAGAACTGGTGACAGATAGAGAAGTTTTTAGATTACCTATGAGGAATTGAAACATTGGTTCAACATCTTCATATGTCTTGATGATTATGTGTTTTTAGATTACCTATGAGGAATTGAAACATGGCGTTGCTTGTGGTGCTTGTATTGACCTAGGTGGTTTTTAGATTACCTATGAGGAATTGAAACCTTGATATGCTCCGTTTGTTGGGTTTTTGATTAATTGTTTTTAGATTACCTATGAGGAATTGAAACTCGTCATATGTATAAATGTCAAGTTAAAAATGCAAACTTTTGATCATATAAGAATGTAGTTTTTTACTCAGATTCTTGTTTAATATGATCTTTTAATCTATATGATTTT
>PGZO01000069.1 GCA_002841375.1 Firmicutes bacterium HGW-Firmicutes-7
CATCTTTAACCACTTGATAAGAGTAGCCACCCGTTCGAAACATACCGTATAGCCTGCCTGTATGGCCTTCAATCCGATAGCTATGGATAGATGAGTTTTACCGTTATGGAAAGCTTTCCATAACGGTAATTATCGAAAGTTTTTGTTTATGAAAAGAAATAAGGGCATATGCCTATTTTAGTGGAAATATACTTTTATTTCTTTCCATAATACCTCACAATAAGATTATAAAAAATAATCTAGGAGGTGCCTTATGGAAACAAAATTAACCATCAATGAACTTGTTGATAAAGTGTTGGCAGAACTTGAAAGATTGAATTATTCCCACAACTCGCTTTGTGGATTTCGTTGCTTTTACAAGAGAGTGATTGCTTTTGCCAAGGAAAAGGAGGAACTTTATTTTTCAGAAGAACTTGGAAGTGCTTTTTTAAAAGAAAGGTATAACTGTACAGTCAACTATTATACTGAAGCTATGCCCAAGTCTTGCAAAGAACCCATTAGAAGAATACGGATTCTGGGTGATTATCAGTTACATGGTGTGATAATCCGACGAATTGTAAAAAAGCCTGGATACGTTAAACCCCCACAGTTTGAAAAAGAACTAACAGCATATGAAAAGGAATGCGAGAATAACGATTATTCAAAAAGAGGGTTACGCACACGAATACAGCGATTGTTTTTCTTCGTAGATTATCTGGATACCAGAGGCGTACAGAATGTAAATGATATTACCTCGGAAATGATATCCGATTATGTAAAAACAATCTATGTGCATCATGAAAAAAGTATTGCATCCATCTTAACAACACTCAGGGTATTTTTAAGGTTTCTCTACTTTAATCAATATACGGATGAAGACCTTTCCTTAAAAGTCCCACAACAAAGTAAGTATTATTATCCTCCTGTTCCTTCCGTATGGAATAAGGAAGATGTCATGCATATGCTGGAAAGCATCGACAGAGGAAATCCTACTGGTAAAAGAGATTATGCTATCTTGCTTCTGGTAACCAGGCTTGGGATAAGAGCTGGTGACATTACATCTTTGAAGTTATCGGATTTAAACTGGCAGTCAAAAACCATAGAAATTAGGCAGAATAAAACAAAGAATACCGTCACCTACCCCATTTTAAATGATATAGGCTGGGCATTGATTGAGTATCTGAAAAATGCACGTCCTATTAGTGAGTCACCTTTTCTTTTTATTCGGATGAATGCGCCTTATGAGGCTTTTGGAAAAGATGCCAATCTTCATAACATTATCACGAAATATACCAGACTTGCCGGAATCCATGTTCCAAAGGGTAAAAAGCACGGATTACATTCGCTTCGTCATACACTTGCAAGTTCTCTACTTGAACAGGGGACGCCTTTACCCGTAATCTCCGAAATACTTGGACATTTCAATTCTAAGTTTATAGGGGTTTATCTGCATACAGGAATAGAAGGGTTACGGTCATGTGCCATTGATCCGGAGGAGGTGTTTGAGAATGCCTAAAAAAACAGTTGCTTTTGAAAGCATTCTTGGTGAACTGATTGCCGGATATATAGAGGAAAAGAGGGCTGTGGGCTACAAATATATAAAAGCATCCTCTCTTTTGAAACAGTTTGACACGTTGGCTACCAGAGAACATTTGGGAGAAAAGAAACTTCCCAAAGAACTGATATTACTTTGGACGGAAAAAAAACCAAACGAAACAGATAGTAACAGAAATGGAAGGATTTCAATAGTGCGTGGGTTTGCAAAATATATGGTGCGTCTTGGTTACGAGGCATACATTTTCCCGGCTGCTGCTATTACGATTGACCGATATTCCTATGTCCCCTACATTTTTTCAGAAGAAGAGTTAAGAAGTATTTTTACTGTATGCGACAATTATCCTGTTTCCAATGCTTCTCCCAACCGGCATCTGATACTTGCACTCCTGTTTCGTATGTTATATGGATGCGGACTGCGGATTTCAGAAGCTGTAAATTTGAAACTTAATGATGTTGACTTGAAGCAAGGGACTTTATTTATACGGGATACAAAATTCGGAAAAGAGCGGATTGTTCCAATGGCAGAAACCCTGACAAAACGCTGCCGTCTGTATGCAGGTATAATCCACAACTTTGAGTCCTGTAATGCATTCTTCTTCCCGTCTCCGTACGCCTCAAAGTCAAGCAAAATTCCAGAGTAAAAGCCAGACTTTTTTCCATAGTTGTAAAACAAAAAAATTAAAGTTTACCTCCTCCCTTCTTGAGATCCT
>PGZO01000046.1 GCA_002841375.1 Firmicutes bacterium HGW-Firmicutes-7
GGACAGGTTTGAGTTTGTATATACGCCAAAACATGGAAGCTGGCTGAATATGGCAGAAATAGAACTTAATGTTCTTACTGGACAATGTCTAAACAGAAGAATTGATAATATTCCAATAATCAGAAGAGAGACTGATGCCTGGCAGAATCATCGGAATAACCTGAATGCAAAAATCAATTGGCAGTTTACAACAAATAAAGCTCGGATAAAATTAAAACGACTCTATCCGACGTATGAAATGTGACGTGACACTAGAGACATCTTTTCTTCTCATCTTTGCTTCTATAATTTTTTTAAGATGTCTACTTTGGTATCTTAGCATCCAGCATTCCATTAATGGCCTCTTCACCGGTCATTCCTACTTTAATGCCAATCTTGGCTGCTGTTTCTGTAACTTCTGTAATTTGAAGACTTAGAAGGTCCATAAGATTACTTGCTCCTGGTATCTTGGCAGCAATAATTCTTCTCTCTAGATGAAGTGCATCAAGAATTTTGACATCTAAAATACCACACATAACATATCCTATATTTGAAACTGTAATAGACAAAAACTTTGTCTTTGGATAATCTATCTCAATCCCTAAAACACTGCCCTTTTTTAATTCTATATTTTGTACGTTTATTACCATAAAAGTCCTTCCTCTTAATTCTATACTATTTATATATTGTAGATAAAGATTTGAAAGTGTTAATAGTACTATTCATAATTTCTAAAGTATCCCCGCATACTTACAAGTAATTTCTATAAGTTTTACCATTGCTTTTATCGCCCATCTTGCTCTTTCTTCAATCAAGTTTCCATCCAAATCAGTTGTACCTAAACCCGGGGATATAAAGATATTAGCATCATAAGCAATAGTTGGAATTACACCCATTTGAGCCATTCCAGTCTGGAAGATATTGGTTCCAGCATACATATCTTCAATGGAGAAGATAGGAATTTTTGACCCATCTTCCCAGCTCTTCTCATAATTAATCTCAACTGCTCCAGAATTATAAGATTTTGAAATTAAGAATTCATTTTTTACTTTTGGATTAATTTGCGAAAATTCTTCTTTAACTATTTGATATAAATCATCTACCGGTTTTTTTACTCTTTCGGGTTTATCTCTTAAAACCTTAAGAGCAGCAATTACTCCGACTAACGCTTCTTTTCCCGGGTCAATGGTAACATAGGAAGCTTTTCCGTGAGAAGTACCTGTCCCCCATCTATCTCCATGTACTCCTAAAGCCCTACGAAGGGGTATCATTATCTCTTCCTTTCCAACAATTAAACCTGCGGTTGGTGAACCAGAAGCTTTATCCATACTATACAACATTAAATCAGCATTAATTTTTCTAATATCGGTACCTATAAAAGGAATACCCCATGCATTATCTACGATATAAGGGACATTATATTCATTAGCTAAGGAACCGATTAATTTTAGCAAAAGAGGTGATCCATTTTCATCTTTTACCTTATAACCATAACCAGGTGTATCATAACCTAATGAAGAAAAAGCAGTTAACATGGTTGCTTGTTTTTCTGCAATACTTGCTATTTTTTTTATAGAGGCTTCCGGATCTACGTTAGTTAATTGGACAGTAGGATGATATTTTATTCCATGACAATCATACTTTGCACCTATTAAAGGAACTATAATAGTATCTAAATTATTCTGTCTTTTTCCATAAAAACCTAATTCCCCTGCCGTATTACCTCGGTCAGCAAAAATGTCTTTATATTTACTGGGGAACGGTCTACCATAACCACCATGATGATGAAGATGTTTTTCATAGGGAATAATATATCTGGTACGGTAATTTTCTCCTCTGCCCTGCATGGGTGGTGCAGCCAGAACATCAAAAGCCATCCATAATCCACCTTCACAAGTATTCACGGTTAATCCATCATGGTTGTCTCCATAGACATCTTTAACTACTTCTCTAACTTCTTCATCCAGGATCTTATTCGGGATTATCTTCGTAGCTGCCTCATCCATAGCTTTGATTACCTCTTTATAAGGTATTCCATGGCAACCGGAAATAGCTCCGGTTAAACCAAATTTACCTCGCAGATCTTTGGGTATACCAATTTCATCTGCGGCTTTTTTTGCATCTGAATAAATATTCGCTATATTTTCCTGAAGATGTTTGTACATTTGAAACTTAAATTTAAAATCAGACATTCTATTTTTCACCTTTCTTCTATTTTATTATTATAAAAAATAGATATCTTTAAATACCTAAATTCCTTATCATACTTTTAGTTAAGCCTCTTTTCTTGATTCAACCATTTTAAATAATATTTTATCACTTAAATTAATCTTTAATTCTGGACCAGTTTTATTTTCTGAACTATAAAGAACAATATTTTGGTGATTGGGCATGTGAGTATCATCAAAACCAACTACTTTACCTATTAATTTTCCTTCAATATAAACATCATCTCCGGTTAATATTACTCCTCCTTCATTTACTTCAAAGAATCCTATATAAGCAACACTATTTACTACTTCACCTGGAGCAGCATTTTTCTCTGAAGTTGTCATTATTTCATAGACCTCATTTTTCTTTACTACTCTAGAGTGAGGTGTAATCAAATTTAATCCTCGGTTTTCAATAATAGAACTTAGTATTACTACTATATTTCCCTTAACTACTTTTTTATTTACATACGGACTTTTTTTTAATACTCCACTAACATACGGATCCAAACTAAATCACCTCTTTAATAGTATTATCAATATAATAAACTCTTTTAATTATCATTTATCAAAGGTAGCGGTAGTCTCAATTTCTATTTTCGCGCATAAAATCCTATTTCTAAATTAAAATGAATTAACTCATTTAATTCAATAAAATGATTTTCAATATCTTCAATAATTTCTATGCTTTCTTTTTATTATACCTTTTATATAATTATAACATAAATATTGTATCTTTTTAGGATTTACAATTTACTGTTTCTCTAAATGCTCTAAATTCAGAGTCTAAAGACCTGATAGATACAGAGCAATCAGGGGCAAGTATAAAAGGCCTGCCCGAATGGGTTTGGATAGATTTTTTTGCACTCCTAGAAATTTCTTCTTCTGATCCTGTTCCGAACAATCTTTCATCCAGACCACCCATGGCAACCTTCTTTCCAATCCATTCTATAGAATCTGCTATTGAAGGGTTCCCTGGAGCAGTTTCAGCCCAATGTAAAATATTTATTGGATAATCTACAAATCGCTGCGGATTACTATATATTCCACAAGTATGTAAAATAGTAAGTGAGGATTTTAATTCTTCTAAAACAATTAAATCATACGGTTTTACAAATTCTTCCCATTCTTCGTATGTCATATACCCTTCTCTTGCCATACCTAATGCCGCATAGAACACCCCATCTGCACCTGCTTTAGTAGTTGAAGATGCATATTTAGATAGAGTTCTTGATATAGCTGCTAAAGCTTTATGAACACCTTTTCTATCTTCTTTAAATAGTTTAATTAATAAACTATCTTCTCTATTTGACTTTCTATATCTACCTAAAGCTTGTTCTCCACAAAGATTCAACAGTACTCCTATTGGGCTAAAAATAGTTTGGAAAAGTGGAACTTCGTCATGCAATTCTTGTTTAATTAATTTAATCGCTTCTAATTGTTCAGCTAAGACACCTTCATCTCCTGGATGTTCATCAATTCTTCTTAAATCTTCAACATCATTAATAACATGTTTTACCATCTTAGGCTGCACATCGTTATATATCGAAAAATCATATTCATTCCCCCATACTTCAGCATAATATACCGCTCTTGGATTAATTTTCATAAAATCCCAATCATATTTAAGTTGGAATGTGACCATTGCTTTTGCTAAATCCTTAGGATTTTGTTCACTATTAGTAAAATGTCTCCATGCTGATATGGGCGGTCTATCTGCTAGTTCACCATTGATTATTGATTCTATTCTTTGACGTTTAGTCCATGCTGACATAATAAAACCTCAATCTAAATTAATTTTTATATTCTTTATATTATAACTTTTACTGCATCCTTTAGCAATTGAATGTTGTTGCTTATAAAATTGCTTTTATCTTTTTAATATTTGTTCCGTCTGTTCTTCAATATTATTATCAATAAACTCATTAATTTCTTGATTTATAGAAATCTGACTAGAAATAAATGATAAGTTTCCAACTTTTATTACCTGCAGATATGGGCTAATAGCTGCAGAAATTTTTGTGTTTTGCTAATTTATTTTTTAATTTTACCTTACTCTTTCCTTATTTATTAACAGTAATGAAAGTAAAATATAGAATTAAGCTAAGGCTATAAATTCTACTTCAACTTCGAAACCAGAATGGAGTTTTGCAACCTGTATACAACATCTGACTGGTCTCGATTTTTCATCTTTAAAATAACTATAGTAAATATCATTAAATTCTTTACTTTTTTCTAAATCACTAATAAAAACAGTAACTTTAACTATCTTTTCCAATGAGGACCCATTTTCTTCAAGAATTGCTTTAATATTCTCCATAATTCGCTTTGCCTGAGCTGTCATACCTGTTTCCATTTGATTTGTTTCAGCATTTTTCCCTATTTGTGTGGAAAAAATAAATCCATTAGCCTTCACTGCTTGAGCATTAATGGTTGCAGGAACATTCTTGCTAAATAAATTTTCTTTTTTCATTTTTCTACTCTCCCTTGTTTTTTATTTTTAGTTTATTATAAAAAAACTACATTCTATATTTATAATTTGGCTTTTGTTTTTTGTTTTACTTAGAACCCCATCTTTTTTAACCGCAAAAATTTTTAATTCCTATTATGTTTCTAATTAAGAAACTAAAATTTATGATAAAATTCTGTATTTATTAATTTTATCTTCATCAATTTCAATACCCAATCCTGGACTTGATGAAATCGCAACATATCCTTTCATCTTTGAAATATCCTCATATGTAACCACTTTTTTGGTGATATCATCTATTTTAGATTGAGAGGCAGGGGAACAACCTTCAGAACCCAATCCCATTTGAGCCTGGGCTGTAGATATTGCAAAATGCCGACTAGCCTGCCTGCCAATTTCATAGGTGTTAGCCCCTCCTACAATAATGGGAATACCGGCAGCTTCTGCAAGGGCAGCTATTTTTTTTGACCTATAAATCCCTCCATTTTTAGAAATCTTTATATTGATGATACTTGCAGCTTTTTTCTCGATAATTTTCCGAACACTGGCCAAAGAAGTGTTACTTTCATCAGAACTAATGGGTGTATCCACTGCATGTGCAACCTGTGCCATACCGTCTAAGTCCCAGCGTTTAACCGGTTCTTCAATAAATTCAGGATTATACTTTTCCATCTGTTTAATCATTCTTATCGCCTGATCAGGTCTATAAGCTTCATTTGCATCTAGTCGGATTTTAATATTGGGTCCCACAGCTTCTCGTACTTGTCTTAATCTTTCTAAATCATATTCAGAATCACGACCAATTTTTATCACAAGGGTTAAGTAACCCTGCTGTTTGCGAAAAACTGCCTGTTTAGCCATTTTTTCCGGTGTATCTATACTGAGAGTATAGCTCGCAATAATTTGAGATTCATAGATACCTCCAAGCAGTTCATAGACCGGCATATTTAGAGATTTACCCATTATATCCCAAAGGGAAAGATCAATTCCTGACTTAGCAATTAAGTTTCTTGGAATAATTGCATCCATTTTCTTATGGATTAACTCCAAATTAAAGGGATATTCGTCAATAATTGCCTTAGCCAAATAATTGTCAATGATAGGTTTTACACTCTCGGGTGTCTCTTCCGATACACCACCTCCGGGAACAAAAGAGCTTTCCCCAATACCTACAATTCCTTCATCTGTCCATATCCTAACTAATACATTACTAAATTCTTTTAAAATTCCATGAGAAAAAATATAAGGGTTTTTTACCGGTATTTTAATAATATCTGTTTTAATTCTCGTTATTTTCAATTTAAATCACTCCTTTATTTTCCAATCAAGATCGATTATTTCTTTTAAGTACTTTTGACTTTTTAGCTTTAATTGCCTTTAACCCATTTTTAAATTTATCTTAACTTATTTTCAATTAATTTCCTAATGTCGTGCTATTGTGATAGAGATAATAGACATCTTTAAAATTTTAATTATTAATATATCTAATATATCTTTAAATAACTACAAACGTAGTAAGCGGCAAAGCTCTTCAACATCACCTTGTTTATCAGCAGTTTCTACCCAAGCGAGTATATCCTCAGCCCTATCCTTTGATATAATATTTGAGGTGACTCGAAAAAACTTCTCTTTTAATTCATCATAAGATAAAGGTCTCTGCTGACTTCCTTTAGGCCAATCTATATACTTACTAAAAGTTCTTCCATCCTTTGATTTTAATTTAACAATCGATTCATACTGGTCAGGATAATTTTTCTCCAAGGAAACATCCCCGATAACGCGCATCTTTTTAGAAAGTCGCTCTATGTCGGGGTCTTCTAAACGATCCTTCAAGATATCATCGATATCCACCTTCCCACTAACAGCAGCAACCGCAAAAATATACTGAGCACAATGAGACTTCAGTTCATTATTGTCTATCATCTGTGCTCCAGATTGAGGATAATATAAATCAATTTCTTCTATATCAGAAGAGGTTAAATTATTTTCATTTATTATTTCCAATAAGGCATCTAAGCCAGGATGAGTAAAAGAACAACTGGAATACAACTTGATTGCTAACTCTTTTATCCTCCATTTTTGATTAAAAAGCTCTTCCGGACGCTCTTTGCCATTTGAGAAAGCTTTGAAAACATTGTATTTGCCATCAAAAATTGAAATAGGACCTCCAAATCCCAAATCGGAAAGTAAAGCAGCGGTAGCACCATTGCGAGCAGCAATTCCCGGATTAAAAGGTCGAGAATTCTCTGTTTGGTCACTTGCCCACGCTAGCAAACCAGAAGCTTGATTCCCTACCAAACCTAAACCATTTATAATCTGCTGATGATTTAAGCCTAAAAGATATGACCCGCTGGCAAAAGCACCAAAACCACAAGAAATGGATGTAGGATGTAAACCTTTTGCATATAAAGCCTGTGGATTAATTGCATAGCTAACCTTACAGCTTACTTCAATCCCTAAAGTTAATGCTGCTAAAAGGTCTTTACCGCTCTTTTTTCCCCTTTCCGCAAAAGCCAAACTGGTTGGCACGCATACAGCAGCAGGATGCAAGATTGCTCCTAAATGATGAGGTTCATTATCACAATAATAACCCATGGTTCCGTTAATTAAGCAAGCTTGGATACAGGAAGTTTTAAAATCTCTTCCAATTAAAGTACATTCCGGGTTGCCTCCCTCTATCTTCGCTAATTCCGTTAAAATCCTACCTGCAGAATATTCCGGTGATGTTGCCTTCAAAATAACTCCCAAAGTATCAAGCAATATTCGCCGAGCTTGTATAATTACATCTTTAGGCATTTTATCAAAATCAAAATCTTGAATGTTAGCTGCAAATTTAGATGTAATATGGTGATTCATTTACTATTCCTCCTTAATCTAATTAAATTATATTATTTTAACTTTCAATTTTTGGTTAACATAATTAATAGTTTAGTTTACAAACAAATCTATTTCGAATAGATCTTTTTTATTGAAAATTTAATCTCAATTCATTTCTTCATTGTATCTTCTTTAAATCTTCTTTTATTTTTCCCCCAGTTGAAGTTATTGCTAAACCTCCACAAGCATTTCCTTTTAAATTCTCTGGTAAAACTTTACTTATTTGATTCAGTGTTTCAATAACTTCATCAACAGGTATCACGCTCTTAATTCCTGCCAATGCCATATCTGCAGCGACTATAGCATTCGTTGCTAAAATTGCGTTTCTTTTCTGACATGGGACTTCTACTAATCCAGCACCAGGGTCACAAACTAATCCAAGTGTATTTTTTAAAGTGATTGCAGCTGCATTCCCCACAGCTTCAACATCTCCTCCAGCCAATTCAACCAAAGCACCCGCATCCATACCAGAAGCTCCACCACATTCCGCTTGACAACCTGCACAGAACCACTCATAGCAACTAATTGATCAATGGCCATTCCGATTCCTCCTGCGGTAAACAAAGCATGAACGATTGCTTGATCATCTACCGCGAGATCTTCGGCTACAGCTAATAAAGCTGCAGGTAGAACGCCTGCTGCTCCTCCGGTAGGTGCAGCAATAACTACTCTCCTCGAAGTAGTTGCTTCCATTAAAGCCATTGCTTTTACCACAGCAAACATCATCACTTTACCGCTTAAAAAATTTTGAATATTTATTTTTTATTAAGCATCGATGCCTCTCCACCAATTAAACCACCTACTGTCTTCTGGGGATTTTCTAAATTATCTTTAATTGCCTTTTTCATTATAACTAAATTTGATTACATTTTTAATAACAATTTTCCCTTTGTTAATCCATAGCGAGCACTTTCTTGTTCAATGACAATGTCGGATACTTTACAATTATTTTCTTTTCGCCAGGTTTATCATTTCACTTATATTTTTAAATAGAGGAGATATATCTTTAATTTTACCAAATAGTGGTTGTACTTGATATAATTTCTTTATCCCAAGAATTTTCCTAATTTGATTGATTAAAAAACTCTTTATGGAACTTTCCAAATCAACAACTAAAACAACCACATTATTTTGATGTAAAATATCCTTTATAGAAAAATTAATTCCCTTTTCCTTGAACAGTTGAATTAAATCTGCTATCCTATTGTCTCCATCCATTACAATCACTAAAGTATGATTGTTTCCAGAAATAGAGACCTGATAACCATCTAATTCAATAATTTTTATTTTGCCTCCACCAGCTTATATTCCGGCTAAATTCAAACTTTCTTTTAATATCCTTTGATATCATGGTTATTTTTGCGGCTGTAGGATGAGCATTTTCTATAATCTTAGGTTCAATACTTACTCTTATTCCTCTTTTTTTGCAATTTGTAAGGATTTATTTTGTTCTGGATCATCGATATCATAACCCAAAATTCCTCCCATAATAGCAAAATTACTTCTAAAGGATTCATTTTCTGTCCGAGCGTACCTGCAAAGTAAATATTTACCTCTCCGGGTTCCTCATTAAAGATGCCTCGGGCAACTCTCCCAATCTTTGCTGTTCCAGCAGTATGAGAACTTGATGGTCCAATCATCTTTGGTCCGATAATTTCAAAAACTCCAGATAGCATGAATTTAACAACTCCTTTCAAACATTTTAAATAAGTTATTTTTTTCCAAATATATAATACATTTTTAATAAATTTCTAATGTATATTAAGTAATGATTAAGTTGAATATTTAGCTATGATATAAATATTCTTTCCTTTTTTAAAATTTGTTTTCTATTAAACAAATCTCTCTGTTATTTCCTGCTATTTAATGCATAAATAAAAATTTGTTGCGAACGATTTTTCGATTAATATTTCATTGTTATTCTATTCAATATCCAATAATTTCGTTGCTTGAACTTCTGAAATATATATCTAATATTTTTACCTAGATAAATTCTTAAAACTCTTCAACATTTTTATATCTAATAATATATTTCTTGGTCCAGGGACATGAAACGATACATTGACCACATATACGATTATTAATTTTCATTTTTTTGACCAGCTTCTGCATAAAATCACTGCACAAAAATGTATTATAAATCTTGTTTCTTGGTATCCCCAGATGCCAGTTTTTACCTATGATTGCATTAGCAGGACAGCCTTCCACGCAAGCTTGACAACTACCGCATAAAGAAGTTTTAATAGGTTCTGCTGAAGAAAATTCAATATTAGTTAGAACGGTTGTCAAACGAATAGCTGAGCCAAAAGACTTTGTAATTAATAAAGCATTTTTTCCTATCCACCCCAATCCTGCCTTTGTAGCCACAGTTTTGTGAGGCAATAAAGTTGAGAGATCATAATTATTCATCCCCTCTACTGTTGCCGCGATAGACATGGCTTGATAACCTTTACTTCTTAAAATACTTGCTATTTTAGATGAAAGTTGGTCTAGTAATTGATTTACCCTAAGATATTCTTGATGATATTGTCTATTAGGACCAGATTGAATATTTTCAATAATTTTGGGATTCAAGCGAATCCCTATAGATATTCCATAGTCGAGATTAAAGCGAACTCTCTCTGGCAAATCCCTCAAATCTGCAAAACCAACTATTGAAGCACCCTGATTAAACAACATTTCTTTTATTTCATTCATAGATCCAATCCTTTAATTTAATTAAGACATACTTATTTTCTGTCTTTATTTTTTCCTATCTGACTAAACCAATATTTCAAAGCAATTTTCCGATAAGATTCGCAATCAGGGAGCACATCGTTCAAATCTTCACTTTTATCCATCTTTAGACTTTTATCCGTTTTTAAATTATGTTCAAAAAGCTTAATGTTTTTAATTAATTTGTCAAAATCTATTATACGATTATTCTCATCAAATGAAATTCTTAAAATATTTTTCTGTTTTTCGCCAGAGAAACCCATTGCATGTAATACTTTTGATTCTTCAAAATGAATATTATTGCATACCGAACTGTTGCCAATAAATATTTTTCTTTCTGAAAGAAAAGCAATTAATTCATTATTGGGAATACCTTTGATTGACAAATTTATAATTCCTGGAAGTCTTTTCCCTTTAAGGAAACTATTAAAAATAACCCTATTTTTAAATTCTCTTTTAAAAGCATTTATACAATAACTATCTAATATATTTATCTTTTTCTGATCTTCTTTATAAGAAATAATTTTTTCTTTTAAATATTCTCCCCAAACTTTTATCGCCGGAAAATTTTCTGTTCCACCTCTTAAGCCATCTTGCTGTCCACCCCCATGAATAAGGGGGCATATTTTATTGATATCACTAATAGCAATACCTCCTAGCCCTTTGATTCCGCACATTTTATGTGATGAAAAACTAGTGTCTTGTAACGGAAGTATCTTTTCAGTTATGTAATTTTCTAAGAATCTCATTTGCTGTCTTTGTCCATATGAATGGTTTCGGATTTTTATTATTGGCTTCAATGTATTGTTCAATAGCGTTT
>PGZO01000047.1 GCA_002841375.1 Firmicutes bacterium HGW-Firmicutes-7
AACTTTCCTACGAAAATAAACTTGATATGTGACGTCGAAACTTTCATGTTTCATTTTCATTCTAGTTGGTGAATATATTTCATGAAAGGTTTCCTACTGCATAACAAAAGGAGTGGAATTGTTACGAATTCCACTCCTTTATAGTCAAGAACAGTTTAACTACTTATTCATTACCTTTCTTATGATGTTATATTGCTCATCACTGCTTTCAATAAAGCCTTGTACCGTCGTATCTATACCAGCGTAGTCATTAAACTCAACAAACGCCTTCCTGAGCAGCTCAACCACTTCTTCTGGAAGATCCTTTCTAGCAGCTAACGCATCTTTTGGAATATCATCTGTTTTAGAAATAATACTAAGATCATTAATTGAAACGCCATTTGTGCCCGCTTTTTGAAAAGCCTCATCAAAGGTAGCACCCGCATCAATTTCTCTTTGCATAACTGCATTAATAACATTGTCATGATTTCCTAAAAATACAACCTTGCTAAATATCTTGTCCGGATTTAGATTGCTGTTTTTCATACTATCTCTTGCATATAAATAACCTGAAGCACTATTTTGATCTACATAACCAAATGACTTACCCTTTAAATCGTTCATATTTTTAACTGCTCCATCTTTACGAGCGATTATGTATCCATTATAAGAACTCTTACCACTAACTCTAGGTGTGACTACTGCTCTTACTCCACATTTTTCATGGGCATTAACATATGCAAAGGGCGAAAACCATCCAATATCAATAATTCCTTTTTCAACACCTTCACTTAAAGCGTCATAATTTCTAACAATTATCGTTCTAGCTTTATAGCCAATACTTGCGCAAACTCTTTCAAGAATTGGAATGTACATTCTTTTAATACTTTGTGGTTCCACAAATGGATTTACTCCAAATATGATTTCATTACTTTTTTTAAAATTAACTGCTTCTTTTTGTAAGGATTCTGCCACATCACTAATCTTATTACAGAACACAAGCACTTCCTTATTCTTTTTGTTTTGTAAGTCTACCATTTGTATTGATTGATATGTAACGTTATGCGTCTCTTCAACTGCTATTGCAACATCTTCAACAGCTTTTTCAATTTCCATAGCAGTATTTTTTTGAACAAGGGATAATTCACTTAAGTCTGCAATATTATTATTAACTTCATTCAGTATTAATCCTATCTCACTAATTACAACCGAAGATTCCTTTATGACACTATCAACATTGTTCATTTTTTCGCCAATTTCACTCATAGCATTATTAGATGTTGTGATTTTTCCAAGTATATTTTTTACAACACCTTCAATAACTGAAATTGCATCATCTGTTTGTTCTGCTAGTTTTCTAATCTCACTAGCAACTACTGAAAACCCTCTACCAGCTTCACCAGCTCTTGCAGCCTCTATTGCAGCATTTAAAGCTAGCAAATTGGTTTGACTAGATATTTTTCTAATATAGTCAACAATTTCATTTATTTTATTAGAAGAACTTTGAAGTTCAACATTATTATCTGAGGCAATCGTGATTACATCCGTTAAGCTCAAAATAAAATCACCAATGCTATTGATTGTCTTTTTGTTATTCTCAAGCATTTCGATAGATGTTTTTGAATGCTTTTCAATTCCAATCACACTTGAATTAAGATTTGTTGAAGTTTCAACCAA
The DNA here is from genome assembly GCA_002841375.1 of Firmicutes bacterium HGW-Firmicutes-7. Lineage (GTDB taxonomy): Bacteria > Bacillota > Clostridia > Lachnospirales > Vallitaleaceae > HGW-1. The sequence continues at coordinate 1,657 of PGZO01000047.1, forward strand.
CTCATTAATACTAGCATTTATTTCTTGAGAACTCGCAGCATTTTGTTCACTAAATTTTTCTATTTCATAAGATATCTTTGCAAGCTTTTCAAAAGTGTTGATATTATCTTGTGAAAGCCACAATAATTGTTGGGAATCAAATCCCATATCCTCCGCTATATTAAATAGCTTTTCATCAAGACCATTCTTACTTACTTCCGAAGCAACCACATTCGTCTGCTGCTCATTGTTTGCTTTCTGTTTTTGTTTGGTCTTATGAAGTACCCAATAGACAAAAAACACAATTAAAATACTTCCTATTGTCGTGAATAACAGATTAATTAATGCACTCAATTCTAGCATAAATGATATGCCTTGAATTGCAATAATACCAATACCTGAAACCAAATAAAACTTCGTCTTAGAATTCATTATTCCACCACCCCATTGTTATAGTAATACAGTCGATAAATTCCCCTGATTATAATAATATACCATTGTGTTCCTGTTTAAATAGTTATCAACTAAATAAGCACTTTTTAAAACTCACGTTGATTATTTATTACATTCGTAAAGACAATATGGCAATAGACTTAGCGCTAAAATAAAAAATAGAACAATCCTTTTATCACAAGCCTATTGTTCCCCCCAATTATATCTTCACTATTTGTTATTATATGCTATATTATGTAGATTGTCAAGCTACACACACTATCATTGAATAAATATACACTAAAAAAGACGTAAATATTACGTCTTTTTACACTATTAGTCCTTTACTTCTGTTAAATGTTTTGCATTTACCACCTTGCTTTCTTTACTACCTATCAATCCTATTTCCACTGTCTGATCTTCCTTATTATAGCCCTGGATCCATATTGATTCACCCATGTAATCTACCTCTATTACTCCGTTAGACTCCATTATACGTTGAACATTCTCAATATCCATTACATCCTCCTATTATTATAAATAATGTACTAGTCTAATGTATATTCCCTACCATTTGCTTCTAGCACTCCTTGACTACTAAAGCCAACGAGCTTAGGATGTCTTAATCCACCTGTTGAGGTCCATTCCATAAATTGTATCCAACAAGTAATAGTAGGTATTAGCCATAATATTCCTTCATTTGTCTTTTGCAAATTAGCAAACGGACTATGTGCGGCCTTAAGCTCATCTCTATAGAATTGAAAGAGTTGGTAATCTGAGGACTTCATCCCTGACGAAACATTTCCGATGTACTCTAATTGATCATCCCGATAGACCCCTACCATTAAGGAACTCGGGTAATTATTTTTAAGATTAATCCCACCTATAATAACTAATATTTTTTTTAATGCTTTAATCTTCGTCCATTCATTATGATGCTTACCCTCTAAATAGTGACTGCTACTTTTCTTTGATACGATTCCTTCAAAATTTTGTTCTTTCATTAATTTAAAGAGCGCATTACCATCATCAAAATCATCTGTTATAGAAATGTTTGGGCTCTTGCTCATAATATCATTTAATAACTTTTTCCTCTCATTTAACGGCTTTCTTCTCAAGTCTTTTCCATTAAAATTCAACAGATCAAATACAATATACTTTACTGGGTAACGCACTAAGTATTGGTTTATTCGTTCATTTGTTCTAATGCGTTCTCTCATTAGTATATTTTTAAAACATGGTCGTCCTTGTACATCAAAAACGACCATTTCACCATCTAAGATTGCAGACCTTCCTTTAAGCAACTTAATAGACTCGTGCACTTCAGGATAAAAAGATGTGCGATTATTACCTTTTTTGGTAAGAATTGTAATTGAATTATTATTAATATAACTCAGACCTCTTATACCATCCCATTTAATTTGATGAATCCATTCATCAGATTGAAGAATTATTTTAGATAAAATAGGCTCCATTGGTTTAATGATTTCCATGAACTCACCTAACTTTTGTTAATTTATCCTCATCACTAATTTTCTGATTTCCCTTTTTCCTAGTTGCTTTGACCGTTTTCTTATTATTTTCCTTCAAGCTTGCTTGCAATGCTTCCATTAAATCGATTACATTCTTTTCTGGCACATCAGGAGCCATTTCAACCTCCTTCCCTTGTATTTTTTTATCAATTAATGCTTTCAAAGCTTCTCTGTAATCATCTTTATATTTAATAGGATCGAAACTTTGCGTTAAATGATCGATTAATTTTCCAGCAATCTCAAGTTCCTTCGAATCTGCTTCCATGTTTTCAGGCAAACCAGGTATTAATTTTGTATCACGTACTTCGTCAGGGTAAAAAATTGTTTCCAATACAAGAACTTTATTATATACTCTAAGTGCCGCTAAGGTTTGCTTGTTTCTTATCGTTATTTTAGCAACAGCTATCTTATCTGATGCTAGCATAGCTTGTCGCAACAAATTATATGCCTTTGCACCTGCGCCAATTTCCTGAGGTGCAAGATAATATGACTTATCAAAAAAAATCGGGTCTATTTCTGTTAGATTAACAAAGTCTAAGATATCAATAACTCGACCATGCACTTCAGATTTTACAGCATCAAAATCCTCCTCCGTTAAAATAACATAACGACCAGGTTCATATTCAAAGCCTTTTACAATTTCATCCTGCTGAATATCTTTATTGCAAGTAGGGCACTTCTTCTGGTATTTAATTGGTGTATTACAAGTTTTATGAAGATATTTAAATCGCACATCCTTATCCTCTGTAGCAGCAAACATCTTTATTGGGATATTCACTAAACCAAAGCTAATTGCACCTTTAAACATGGTTTGCATTTAAATCACCTGCTTAAAAATCAAAATTTTCTTCATCTTGATTATCTTCTTTATCTTTTCTTTGTGCATATCCTTCTGGTACTTCTGAAAGTTCTCTGCTGTATTCAGCATCTCTTACTTTAGGTTTTGTCGTGTAGGTATCAATTGTTGGGTTTGCTTTTTCACCTCCTTTATTTTCTTTATTAACATTTCCATTCGCATTTTTCTTCTGATTCACTTTTTACCTCCAGTATATAAAATAATGTATTGCACTCTTATTATTTGTAATTGTTGACATTTTATACAAACTTTATCATCAAAAAATAATCAACTACATAAAAAAACTACCTTGATTTTCAAAGTAGCTTCTTAATATCAAATAAATGAGCTTCCAACAACACCTTAACTTCTTCATTATACCTCTGTGCCCTTTTCAAATAATCCTTTATATCATCATTCCAATATACTTTGCGGTCAAACAACATCATTTCTAGCACACTTCTAATTTCATTCACCCTTAATGCCTTCTGATGATCTTCCCTAACATCTAAATAATTCAATGTCACTGCCAACAAATATGTAAGCTTAAATACATCAAATTTATTCTTATAGTATTTAACTTCTTCACGTAAGCTCTCTTCAGTATTACTTGAAGGAACTTTTATGAGGCCTTTCGTCAACTCTCTAATATATCCAATTGCACAGGCACCCTCTTGACAATGTCCACAATACCTCGTTCCTAAACAAATATCGTCTACTGACTTATTCATTTGTAGAGCATAATCATGCAGTAATGCTGCAGCCCTTTTATATGGAGATACCTTGCCTGATTTATGCGCTAAAATGATCGCTCGAATTAACAGGGTAATCGTTACAAGGATTACTAAAACAAAAATACTTATCGTCAATGAATTGATGTACCTAGCCGGTGTAGCTGAAAAAAGTTTTTGTATCCCAAAAGCTAAGAATACAGTCCCTGATATGATCTTAATAAGTACATCAGGAATTTTATCTCCAAGTTTACTTCCAACAAAAATACCCATTCCGCTCGTTACAAGCATTCCAGTCACTGTTCCTAACAATACAATTACAGGAAAAATTGCGTCTACCGCTAAAGTAATTGCTGTAAGTTGTGTTTTGTCCCCTAACTCACCAATGAAAAAAGCTGAAGCAACAGTAATTATTGCCCCATATTTTTTCTTATTCGACTTAGTTTCACATCCCTCATCCTTTTCTTCTTCATCATCGCTTAAGGTCCATACTGCAAACATAATAAAGGCTATACCAGCTATCATTTGTAGCAAATGAGCAGGTACTCTTCCCCCAATGTATCTACCAAAGACTACCGCCAATCCATGATTTAACAAAGAGCCAATAAGTATCCCTAACATTACTTTTGAAACCTTAAAGCGTGTTGCAAACATCATAGCTAAAATCTGGGTCTTGTCCCCCATTTCGGCAACAAAGATCAGAATTAACGCTTTAATATATTCACCTAACATACTTGCCTCCCCATGTTATTATCTATCTATTAAGATTAAGTAGTAGGTAATATATAACAAAGTATTAACAACTTGTCAATACCTTTACCGCCCTATTAAATATAAACTTATAGTCTAGGTTTACATAAGAATCTATCCATTTCAATAAACTGTTATGAGAAAGTGACAGATTTTATTTATATTTGCAATTTAATGAATAATAATCTTGCATTTATTTGAGGAATTATACTTTAGCTCCTATATATATGCACAGAATTATACTATATTTAATATATTGTTGCAAGAATTCTAATTTGAAATTGCATTTACATTTTTTTTTTGATATAATATGAAATTAGGAAAAGGAATAATTATCAGTTAGATAAATACTATTATGGAGGCAAAAAATGAACAAATTAGGACGTGTTATGGATGAGGCAATTAAGAGAAATTCAAATGAACCAGAATTTCTTCAAGCAGTAAAAGAGGTTTTAGAATCATTAGAACCTGTAGCGGAAAAATACCCAGAATATATTGAAGCTGGTATATTTGACAGAATTATTGAACCTGAAAGACAAATAATTTTCAGAGTACCTTGGGTTAATGATCAAGGAAAAGTAATTGTTAATCGCGGCTTTAGAGTTCAATTTAATAGCGCAATTGGCCCTTATAAAGGTGGCCTTCGTTTCCATCCTTCTGTAAATGTAGGTATTATTAAATTCTTAGGCTTCGAACAAATTTTCAAAAACTCCCTAACTGGATTGCCCTTAGGCGGCGGTAAAGGCGGTAGTGATTTTGATCCAAAAGGAAAATCTGATGGAGAAGTTATGAGATTTTGCCAAAGTTTTATGTTCGAACTATCAAGACATATTGGTGAAAATACCGATATACCTGCTGGTGATATCGGCGTTGGTGGTCGTGAAATAGGATATATGTTCGGTATGTATAAGAAAATGAGAAATGAATTCACTGGAGTACTTACTGGAAAAGGCTTAAACTTTGGTGGTAGCTTAGCAAGAACAGAAGCTACCGGTTATGGCTTATGTTACTTTATGGACGAAGCGATGACCTCTATTAAAGGTAAATCTTTCAAAGATTCAACTGTTGTTATATCAGGTTCAGGAAACGTTGCAATTTATGCAACGCAAAAAGCTCAAGAGTTAGGTGGTAAGGTCGTAGCACTCAGTGATTCAACCGGATATATTTACGATGAAGATGGAATCAAATTAGAAACAGTAAGACAAATAAAAGAAGTGGAAAGAAAGAGAATTAGTGAATATGTTAAATATCACAAAAACGCTCAATATATCGAAGGATGCTCTGGTATTTGGTCAATTAAATGTGATATTGCTCTTCCATGTGCTACACAAAACGAACTAGATGAAAAAGCAGCAAAAATATTAGTTGAAAATGGATGCTTTGCTGTAGGCGAAGGTGCGAATATGCCTTCTACTCCAGAGGCTGTTGAAATCTTCCTTGAAAATGATGTTGTGTTTGGTCCTGGAAAAGCAGCTAATGCCGGTGGCGTTGCAACTTCGGGCTTAGAAATGAGTCAAAATTCAATGAGATATTCATGGACTTTTGAAGAAGTAGATGCAAAACTCAAGCAAATTATGATAGATATTTACAAAAACGCAAGTACTGCTGCTAGCGAATTTGGCTTTGATAACAATTTAGTTATAGGCGCAAATATTGCTGGATTCATGAAAGTTGCACAAGCTATGAAGGCACAAGGCGTTGCATATTAAGCTTTAAGAATAGATTTTAAGAGAGCGATTATGAACCAAAATCGCTCTCTTTTTATGTCATAGATATTTCATAATACAAAAGATTAAAAAAATCACTCTTTACTATAGGCGATTGTAACCAAACTGTCAGAGCCAGAATACGTAACACTAATTGTTTCTTCTTGCTCTTCTTTTGCTCCAGAATACATGAACATATTATCATCGTCTATTGCTAAAACGTCTTTAAAATCCAAATCCTTTAACTCTTCAATATATTCTCTTACATCGCCTTCATCAACATCTTGAATCATAATTGAACAATTACTTTCATCTTTCCATATCGAAATGATATTCCCTTTAAGCTTAGGTAGTTTACCCATTATGTCTTTTGGCCAATCAAGATTTTCCCCTGTTTGAAAACTTCCGTCTTCACCCTCAATTGTCATTCCGTTTTTATCGATATCAACTTTACCGCCCAGGACTTCTTCTGTAACCTTTTCACTAACTTTTTCTGATATTTTGTCGCTTATTTTGTCTTTGACTTTACCACAGCTTGTAATCATCGTCATGATGGTTACTACGAGTATTATTACAAATACCCTTAAACCCTTAGATCTTTCCTTCATTTTAATACCTCCATCCTTCTTTTTTGTTTATGGTAATGATTCTATGCGCCCATGAAACAGAAAGCAAGTAATCAGTGCCAACTTGATAATTATTAATATTTTTAATATATTAGCTCATAATACTATTATTATATATGAAAGGATGTGATAAATTGAAGGAAGATAAAAACAAAACTAAAAACGAACCTACACAATCTGATTTTATGAGAAGTACCAATCTTAACCCTGATGATTTCGAAACACTTGACAAAGAAGATAATCATTCTACACATTTAAAATACCCAAAAAAAAGCCAATAAAAGGTTGTTTGGCCAATACAAATCAATATTGGCCTTTCTCTTTTATGTTATACAAGAATTAGAATAACTTACTTTTTACACTACAACCATACATTATAATCATAATTATATAGTTTTTTAACTAAATAGTCAAATATTTTCTTGTAAATGTTGTAGTATCATCTCTACTTCCTTAACAAATAGTGACCTCTTACCTTCATCGTGTGACGTACTAAGTAAAAATAGATTATACTTCGCCCTTGTCATTCCTACGTAAAACAATCGTCGTTCAGCTTCTAATTCTTGAGTGCCCTCCACTGCTTCTGATGAAGGAATTACACCCTGATCTAAGTCAACCATAAAAACTGTGTCAAACTCTAATCCTTTTGATCCATGTAGTGTAGTCAAATGTATTGCATTATTGATTGGACGTATACAAGCTGCTTTCAACGAAATCTGTAGTCTATCAATACGATTTATGAAATCATAAAAATCTAATGATCCCTTCGCTATAGCCTCTAATGTCCTCCAAATATTATTTATACCTTCCATCGAACCGTCCCCCGAACGGTCCAAACTTTTCACCCATCTTTCATATCCTAATTCTTTTCTGATAAATAACAATGCTTGAGGTACTTGTTTTTTAGCAAGGATCTTGAACTGCTTTTTAAGTTCTATCAACTTATGTCTTTGCGAGGCACTCAACTTATCATTATGTAAAATATCTTTTATAATAGATTGCCTTTTTCTGCAGTTAACTTTCCCTCTTTCAAAATGATATTTAGAAATACTCGCAAAGTTTTTGTAATAAATCTTCTCAAAATATTCAGTTTCATTTCTTATAGAAAAAAGCAAAAATGCTTTAACATCGTTTACAACAAAATGATTAAAGAACTCTTGGTAATAGCTCTTAACAAAAAAATTCAATCCTGCCTCCTCTAATTTATGTGCAATAAGAATGGCAGAATAGTTATTTCTAAACAAAAAAGCAACCTTTGACAAATTTGTTTTATCGGTGATTTGTTTAATTGCATATTCATATTGATTTTCAGTTGATTTAAGCTTAATAATTTGAATTGGATTATTTGAAGGGTTTTGAGTTGTTAATTTTTTATAATATCTGTTTTGATTTTTTTGTATGAAGAGATTTGAAATGTCAACGATGTTTTTACTGGAACGAAAGTTTTGTTCCATAAGATGAATAATTGCGCCAGAATACGTCTCTTTAAACTTTAATACCCCATCTGGATAAGCTCCTCTAAATTCGTATATTGTTTGGTCATCATCTGCCACCATAAAGAGATTGGATTTTTCTGAAGTTAATAATTTGATTAATTCATTTTGAATTTTAGAATTATCTTGAGCTTCATCAACTTGAATATATAAGAATTGCTTTCTTAATTTAATTAATAACTTGTTGTCACTTGCAAGTATACGATAACCAATCAAAAGCATATCATCATAATCATAATAATTATATTGCTCCTTATACCTTTCATATTCAATAAATATTTCCTTCAGAAATCTTATATTAAACTGATATTCATCAAAGTCTTCCCAGGATAACATGAAATTTTTTATATATGAAATCGCACTAGCTATTTCTACTAAAAACGCTTCAGGTGCTTTCCTGCGAAAAATTCTTTCATAGATTATACCCAATACCTTATTTTTAGAATCATTTCGACTATTTTTACCATCAATATTTTCTTTTTTCATATTGTTTATTACAAGGTATCGCTTCATTAACTTATAGCAAAAGCCATGTATCGTAAGAAATTCCGGCATCATGTAATGCTCACCAAATAGTTTAGTATACCTGATCTTCATATCTCCAGCTGCTGCTTTACTGAAAGTTATCGATAAAATCTTATACGGCAAAACCCCAATAACATTAATTAAATAAGCTGTCTTAATTACCATAACTGTTGTTTTACCAGAACCTGGACAAGCAAGTAGCAGATGCTTTCCTTCAGTATTAACAATTCCATTATACTGTTGTTCTGTTAAAGATATATTATGAACAGCTTTTAGTTGCTCAAAAAAAATTTTCTTATCCATACGCCTTGATCCCCCAATTTGAATAATCTATCTATTTCTATTTTTGATTATCCGTCTTGTTTTATAGTATATATAAAAACCTCCAGATAAGTCAATATCTGAAGGTTTATAAAGAACAAATATATACTTTTGACACTATAACCAATTATGGTTGTAGTGTCAAAAGCAAGTTGTTCTAATTATTACGCAACATATAGTGGATGGTTAAAGCATCCATACACTATATATTGTGTAATAAAGAACAACTATATACTTTTGGCACTATA
>PGZO01000001.1 GCA_002841375.1 Firmicutes bacterium HGW-Firmicutes-7
AATCGAAAGTAAGATGAATAATTATGAAGGCATAAAAGATTGTGCAGTAGCTGTCAAAGAAATTGGAGGAACCCAGTATTTATGTGCTTACTATGTAAGCACTGAGGAGGATATTGACCTAGAAGCTTTAAAGACAGCCTTAGCAGTAGAGCTCACATCATTTATGATTCCATCTTCTTTTACACGATTAGAGAAACTGCCATTGACTTCAAATGGCAAAATCAATAAGAAAGCCTTACCTGACCCGATTATTATACAAGGAGAGTCGGTCAAGCCAAGAGATGAAAAAGAGCAAGCCATATATGACCTAATCAGTGAATTGGTAGGCAATGAAAATATAGGGGTTACCGATGATCTTTTTACAGTGGGTTTAACCTCTCTGATGGCAATTAAAGTTGCAGTTCTATTAAAAAACAAATTAAACTATAGCATTCCAACAAATGAAATCATAAAAGGGAAAACCATTGAAAACATAGCAAAGGCAAGTCAGATAGCTCAAGCAGGACAAGGGGAAGAAATCTATGAAAAAAGAGATTATTATTCACTAACACAAAATCAATTAGGGCTATACTTTGATTGTGAGAAAAATCCAAATACCTTGATTTATAACATTCCTATGTGTATAGGGTTTTTAAAAGCGATGAACTTAGAACAATTAAAGGAAGCTCTTATAAAAGTAGTAAACGCACATTCCTATATGAAAACCCAATTGTCTTATGAATCGGACCAGCTTGTGCAGCAAAGAAAAGACGAAGAAGCAGTTCAGATTGATGTGATATATAATCTGGAAAAAAGCATAGAGCAAGTCAAGCAGGAATTTCTGCGTCCTTTTACTATGCTTAACACACCGCTATATAGATTTTTAGTGATCGAGGAAAAGGATAAAACGACCTTATTGTTCGATATCCATCATATGATCTTTGATGGCGGTTCAGCTAATCTATTTATTCAAGATTTATTAAAAGCCTATCAAGGAGAAGCGTTAGAAGGAGAAAAGATAACGGCTTTTGACGTTGCCATAAAAGAGGAAAAAGAAAGTATAAGTGAAAAATATCAAGCAGCTCAAGAATATTTCAAAAATAAATTAGAAACCCAAGCAACTGATTTAGAACAGACACAAACTAAAGATAATAAGAAAATAGGACAAGCAAAAGCTACCGTTGAACTAAAAAAAGTAAAAGATTTTTGTAGGCAGAACGGCATTACAGCAAGCAATTTATTTATGGCAGCCTTCTTAAGGGTGTTAAACACCTATGCAAGAGAAGAGACTATAAGTATTGCAACAATATCCAATGGCAGAGGAGATATTCGCCTTGCCAATAGCTTTGGTATGTTCGTGAAGACACTGCCTGTAGTGAGCAAACTAGAAAAGGAAAAAAGAATCCTAGAATTTATAAAAGAAGTACAAAGCAATGCCTTTGAAACGATCGAGCATGAAAGCTTTCCATTGACCCAAATGTCAGCCCAGTTTGGCTTCAAACCCAATATAATGTATGCATTTCAAGGAGGTACGATTGAAAATAATCAAACAGAGTTAGCGTATCAAGTAGAGAGTTTAAGCTTAGATGCTGTAAAGATGCCACTCTCTGTAAATGTTTTTGAAGAAAATAAATATAAGATTGTAATGGATTACGACGGAGAAAAGTACTGCTATGACTACATAAATAGTTTAGCCCAAGCGATGAAGAGCTGCGTAGAATACTTTATAGAAAGTCCAGATAAAACTATTGATAGAATTTCTTTTATGACAAAGGGAGAAGAACAAGAGATTTTGGAAATATCGAAAGGTGAAATATTAGATTATGATAAAACAGCCACCTTTATCAGTCTTTTTCAGGAACAAGTAAAGATAAGGCCTGAAAGCCTTGCAATCGTCGATGAAATAAGCGAGGTAACGTATAGAGAAGCGGATCAATATTCGGAAAATCTGGCTAAGTATCTCGTTCACTTAGGAATGAGTGATAATGTATTTGTTGGTATTATGCTACCACGTAGAAAAGAATTCATGATCAGCGTATTAGCTACGATGAAAGCAGGCGGTGCCTATATCCCAATTGATAGTGAATATCCAAAAGATCGAATAGAACATATGCTAAAAGATAGTGGAGCAAAAGTACTTATCACCACAAAAGAGCTTCTTGGAGATACAAGTATTGATTCAGGGAAAATAATATTTATTGAAGAGTATGATTTTAAAAGGGAAAACAAAGAAATAAGTTTGGGGTTAGCCTTGCCTAGACCAGATGACTTAGCTTATATGATTTATACATCAGGCTCAACAGGAAAACCAAAAGGTGTTAAGATTTGCCATGAGTCATTAACAGCATTCATCACTTGGTGCAAGATAGAGTATCAATTAAAAGCAGGGGATAAAGCTTGCTGTTATTGCAGTTTAAGCTTTGATGCATCTGTGATTGATTTGTTTCCAGCGCTTACGGTAGGCGGAGAACTGCATATAGCAAGTGAAGAGATGCGGTTTGATTTAAACTGCTTTCAAAGGTATATAAATGAACATGAAATATATTGTTGTGCACTTAGCACACAGGTAGGAATGGAATTTCTCAACCAGTTTGAAACATCGCTCCAATATGTTATGTTAGGTGGAGAGAAGCTTATGCCAGTTAAGAAAACAAATACGAAGTTGTATAATGGCTATGGCCCAACAGAATTTACCATTTGCTCAAGCTTTCATGTAGTAGATCAAGATAAAGAGTACCATAACATTCCTATAGGAAGACCAGTACCCAATTCCTGGAGTATAGTAGTAGATAGTCACCTTAATTTAATGCCAATAGGGGTTGCTGGTGAACTTTGCTTATCTGGAATACAAATAGCACAAGGATACCACAACAGATTGGATTTAACGGCTGAAAAGTTCATCGATAATCCATATAAAAATTGTGCAGAAAATGAAAAGATGTACAGAACCGGTGATTTAGTACGCTGGAACAAAGACGGAGAACTTGAATATTTAGGAAGAATCGACACACAAATAAAATTAAGAGGATTTAGAATTGAACTAGGTGAAATAGAAAGTGTTATGGCAAAATATGAAGGAATTACGAGTGTAGCAGCAGATGTAAGGATGGTAGGAAATGTCCAACATATTTGTGGGTATTATACACAAGAAAAGGAAGTTGATATTGAAGAGCTGAAACAATATTTGCAAAAAAGTCTAACAGAATATATGGTGCCTACAGCCTTTATACAACTTGAGAAAATGCCACTTACTCCGAATGGGAAAGTAAATAAAAAAGCTCTTCCAAATCCTATGATAACGAGTGCCACAGAATATATCGCACCAAGAAATGAGCTAGAAGAGAAGCTATGTCATCTGTTTGAGGAGCTATTAAAGCTTGATCAAGTTGGGATTAATGACGACTTCTTTCTATTAGGTGGGAACTCACTGCTTGCAATGAGCCTTGTAGGAAAATGCATAAATCAAGAAATCCATATTGTATATGGCAATGTCTTTGAATGTAAAACACCAAGAAAACTGTGTGAAATGCTAAAAGCTCAACATGGTCATGATAGGGTAGAGGAAAACCTAGATCAAGCTCAATATGACTATAAAGAGATAAATCAAGTGTTATCACAAAATCGAATACCGGATATGACAAAAGCTTATATCGAAACACAACCTATGGGCGATATTTTACTTACAGGAGCAACTGGTTTCTTAGGGATTCATGTTTTAAAAGAGATTATTGAAAACCATCTAAATAAAGTATATTGTTTAGTAAGGGCAAAGAAAGGTATTTCAGTAGAAGATAGACTGAAATCATTGTTGCATTATTATTTCGAAAAAGATTATGCTGAATGCTTCAGTGATCGGATTATAGTGATTGAAGGAGATGCCACAAAACCAGAAACAATTACTGTGGAGGCAAATACGGTAATAAATTGTGCAGCAAATGTAAAGCATTTCGCTCAAGGAGATGAATTAGATCAAATAAATATTGGTGGGGTTATTAATCTAATAGATTACTGTAAAAAAAATGATGCAACGCTGATACAAGTATCTACCACTAGTATAGGAGGTAGTACAAAGGAAGTAAATTGCGAAGTAATATTTGATGAAAACATGCTCTATTTTAATCAGGATTTAGAAAATAAGTATATCTATAGCAAATTTATGGCTGAAAGATATGTATTGGAAGCGGTAACAAAAGGGCTCAAAGCAAAAATAATGCGCGTAGGAAATTTAATGTCAAGGGATTCAGACGGGGAATTTCAAATAAATGTAAATGGAAATGGCTTTATGAATAGCTTGAGAGCTTATAAATTATTAGGCGCATTCCCTATATCCGAAGTTGATGAATTGGTTGAGTTTTCCCCAATAGATTTAACGGCAAAGGCCTTAGTAAAGCTTGCTGCAACTTCGGAAGGGTTCACTATTTATCATCCTGTCAATACGCATAAAGTCGATATGTACGATGTGATGGCTACAATGAAAGACTATGGATTTAAAATTGATATTGTTGATAATGCACAGTTTAATCAAGTACTGCAAGAGAAAATGAAGGATGAAAAGCAATTAAAGTATCTATTAGGCATTCTTGCTTATCAAAGAAATGAGGAAGCTACTCAATTATATAGGGTTACAATTGATAATAAATTTACTTCAAATATTCTTTTAAGACTTGGATTTAGATGGCCAATTACCACAGAGGAATATATTAAAAAATCAATAGAAGCGGTAGATGGACTTGGTTTTTTTGATGTATGATAAGCCAACGAAGGATAGTAGAAAAGGATATAAATTATGATTTACCTATTTGATCAGTTAGAAAGTATAACAGATGAGTACCTTGAGAAAATAATCAGGGTACTCCCACTTGAACGAAGGAAAAAAGTGCGAGCTTTCAAATTTTCCATTGACCAGATACAGTCAGCAATAGGCTATATGCTTTTGCTTTATGGTTTAAGGTTGGAATATGGAATTTTTGAAGAGCTTGCATTTTCCTATGGTAAAAACGGGAAACCCTATTTAAAGAATTATCCCAATATTTATTTTAATATTAGTCACTGTAAGGTTGGCGTCGTATGTGCGATTTCAGACAATGAGGTGGGCATTGATATTGAGAAAGTTGAAGCCTTTGATTTGGAATTGGGGAAATATTGCTGCAGTCCGGAAGAACTGGATCGGATACTAAGTTCAAATAGTCCAGAAGCTGAATTCTACAGCCTTTGGACGAAAAAAGAAAGCTTTTTAAAATTAACTGGAGAGGGGTTGAATACAGATTTGAAAGGTTTATTTAACCAAATGGAAGAAGTCCCCCACTTCTTAAGTGGGGGCACATTTAGTAGTCATCAGATAAAAGAAGATGTTTTTCAACCGCATAAAGCATATATGATTTCTATTTGTACTTGGGAAACCGATAAATAATTATATTCGAAGTTATTTTTGAGGCATCATTACTTTCTTTAAAGATGTAAAGGTAAATGAACTTTAATTTATTTTACATCCGACTGGTAAAACAAAATCAACTCTTAGCTCATCGTTGTACTCATCATATATTTTACGCCATTCAAGATTAAAATTACTATTATACTTCATAATGGCAACTTCAACATCCATCCAAATACTTGAGATGTAAATGGGTTGTGGAAGTACCTTAATCTCACGGATTGACTTTACAATAAAGCCTTCACCTTTTGTAGCAATCAATTCATTAGGGGCATATTCTAGATTATCCATTTTACTATCAATTTCACCTTCATTATTATAAATAACCAAGGTTCCTTGATTCTGGCTACCGCTTCCGATAACAACATAATTGTTTTCAAGAACACATAACCTTGCCCAGCCACCAAACATACGATCTTTGTCATATTGTTTCAATATTTCTTCGCCATTTTTATCTAGCTTCTGCCAAAAAATCACTTGGGAATTTAGAACTTCATCGGATCCATAATTCGTTTGTGAATAGCCAATTGTATAAATGGCATTGTCTTTAACCAACATTTGATCATACTCATATCTTTCATTTTCGTTAGTATTCTTTACCCACTTAAGATTTAAGGATTCATCTATACATGCAATATAATCTAAATAATTATTATTACTGTTATGTGTGGTAAAATCGCCTGTTTTTGATAAAGTCCATCCCGTAAAAACAACACCAACACCTGGATGATACGCAGCCCCTTGGCAGTATTCATTGTTTTCTCCACCAAAACTATTTTGTGTAACGATAGTGCCGATTTCATCTATATAAGTTACTACAATATCACTGGATTTTGCATCTAAAGTTTGATGATTGTCAATAGCAAGCCATTCTCCTAGACCTATGATTTCTTCATTTTCAGTTAGAAAAATATATTTGAATAGGCTACCAATATAATCATCATAGGTATTCGTCCATAATTCATTACCATCTTGGTCACATTGTGTTAAATGGACTTTTTCATAAGAGGGAGAACCCATAGACACTGTAGGCCAGTTGGATATGGAAAATAATATTCGTCCATCTTCATAAGTAATTAGATTGGTCATATGTCCACTTATAAATGAATAATCATAGGTTTGTTTCCATAGTAGCTGCCCATCTTTTCCAATTTTATAGATAACTGGGTTCTTATTCGTAAGTAACCTTTCATTTTCAGATAACTCTTTTGTAGAATCTGTTTCCATAACACCAATAATATATCCATCTGAAACTTCTTCAACGAGCGGTATACTATTATCTTCTAAAATAATGTTGGGTGCAACTTCATTGATTAAATGTGTGGCAATGTTTTCAAGAACAGTATAATTCATATCAAGGGATAAGCTTTGAAATAATTCATCTTCAGTACTTGGGCTAAGGCGCATTGGTGATGGGTTAAAGTTAATTTTAAGTAATGTATCTTTTTGAATTTTGGTATCTAAATCCCCATTAGTATAAGTGTTTTCACTATCATTTTTATAACCAACTAAAAGAATTAAACATACTACAAATACAATACCAACACTTATTTTAATAATTTTCATCTCTTACCTCCGTAGATTCAAACATTTTGTCTTACTAAATTCTATAAACTTGAATTTGTAATTAATATAATCCCACAAATACTCCATACGACAACCATTATTATTCCCATATAGGTAGAAATGCGCTGATATTCAATAATACTTTCTATGCGTTTTCTTAATTTGTTATTTCCAAATGCAGTAGAGAGTTTCGTCGGTTTTTCTGAGAAAGAAAGGAGTGCTTCAGCATAATCTTTCCTGCTTTCATCCTCTATATTCCTAAGCACTTTCTCGTCACAGGCCAATTCTATATCTCTAATTGATATAGTAACCATTAGCCATACGAATGGGTTAAACCAATGAATACAAGCGGTTAACAAAAACAATAATTTCCATAAATTATCCTGTCTTTTTATATGGCAAATTTCATGTAAGAAAATATATTTTGTTAGCGAATCATCTAGCCCATAGGGTAGTATTATTTTGGGGGCTATGATCCCGGCAACAATGGGTGTATTTAAAAAATCAGAATAGAAACATTGGATTTTGGGAAAAACCTTCAGTTTATTACTAGTAACAGCAAGTAAATTATTATAATCATTACACGGAATTTTACATAACTGTTTATTCACGTTAAGCCATAAGATTATTAAAACTGTAAAAAATATAATTATTCCAGTAATCCATATACTGCCTAAAATATTAAAAAGATTTCCTATTGTAGGTGTTTCATAGGTAATAGGAGTATATGATTCCGCTTGTTGAATAATATTTGAAAAACTATAGGAGATATTTTCTTCAATAAGAGGAATAGTTGTTTTAACGGGTACATTTCTAATTAGGGTTACATCAAAAAAATTCAATATGCTAAATGAACTAGGTATTGATATTGGTATTAATAATCTAAATATTACAAAGCTCCATAGTATAAAAACCATGCTTTTGCTAAACCATTTTTTGGCGATCACCCGTAGAAAAAAAAGAACAAATATTACCAATACAGCCATAATGCTCATATTCAACACATAATAAAAAACTTCTCCGATCAACAATCTCACCTCTACAATTTTTTATCAATGATATCTCTTAATGCCTGTAAATCTGCGTCAGACAAGTTTTCTTTTTCAATAAAAGAGCTTAAAAATATTTTTGCCGAACCTTCATATAGTTTTTGCACTAATTTTTTTGTTTCTTTAATCTGTACTTGTTCTTTGCTAATAAGTGGCTGGCATGTAAAATTCGGGTGGCTTCTACTTATTGCACCTTTTTGAATTAATTTATTAAGTATTGTATAAGTTGTATTCTTATTCCACCCAATTGAATCTGCAGCAATTAAACTGACTTCTTTTGCTGTGATTATCTTTGCTTCCCATACAATATTCATGATCTTTATTTCTGAGTCAAATAATGTTATTTCTGTCATAATGAACCTCCAGACTATTGCGGTAGTATACCCATAATTTATACTATCACAATAGTCTGGAGGTGTCAACAATCTCCTTGTGGAGTAACCGTTGATCCGTAGTGAAGTGACATAATTTATAAAGACCCTTTACAGAAATTACACTTTGAGATAAAATAACAACAACTGAATAAATATGCTTATCCAGAGTGGCGGAGGGACTGGCCCAAAGATGCCCGGCAACCAGTAGTTTAACTACATGGTGCCAAATCCAGCGGTAGATACCGAAAGATGAGAAATGAAGGGCCTCTCTATTTCGAGAGGTCTTTGTTTTGGGCTAGGAAAATTCGTCTTGCTAGTGGGGGAAAACTTTCCTAGCCCACGAGAAACGCGCACATAAGGGCGTCCTCCAACTGGAATTGAATTTACGAGTAAAGGAGAAAGAACAATGGTCACCAAAACATATGCTCAGATCAATGAGAAAATTAAAAATGGGGTAGCGGTTGTCGTAACAGCTGAGGAAGTACTGGATATAATCGAAGAAAAAGGAATCGAAGGGGCTACCGAGTACGTAGATGTGGTCACAACAGCTACATTTGGACCGATGTGTTCAAGCGGTGCTTTTTTAAACTTGGGACATTCGGATCCGGCGATTCGTATGGAAAAAGTGAAGCTAAACAATGTGAATGCCTATGCCGGTCTTGCAGCGGTGGACGCCTATATCGGAGCAACGCAGGAGTCTGATGACCGTGGCTATGAATATGGCGGTGCTCATGTCATCTGTGATTTAATTGATGGTAAGCAGGTACATTTACAGGCAACGGGAAAGGGAACGGATTGTTACCCGAGAAAGTCCATCGATACGTACATAACAAAGGATAGCATCAACGAAGCGTACATTTACAATCCAAGAAACTGCTATCAAAATTATAATGCAGCCATCAATACTTCTAGCAAAAGGCTCTTTACCTATATGGGAATTTTAAACCCCAACAGTAGTGTTGTCACTTATTCCACATCTGGTCAATTAAGTCCGCTACTTAATGATCCCTTGTACAGAACGATTGGAATCGGCACAAGGATATTCATTGGTGGTGGTGTCGGTTATGTTGCTTGGAAAGGTACGCAGTTTAAGTCAGGTGTAGAAAGGGATGAAAAGGATTTGCCCCAGGTTCCTGCGGGTACGTTGGCTTTGGTTGGAGATCTGAAGCAGATGAGTACAAAATACATCCAGCCAGCTGTCTTTGAGCGCTATGGGACGTCGATGTTTGTGGGTATCGGCATTCCGATACCGATCCTAGATGAGAATATAATGCGTCATGTAGCTGTAAAAGACGAGGATATTTTCACAAACGTTGTCGATTACAGTGTTTTTGAAGGACCAAAACCGGTTCTAGCACGAGTCAGTTACAAGGATTTGAGAAGCGGAGAAATAGAAGTTCAAGGTAAGCGCGTGCGGACAGCACCTCTGTCAAGTTTACACAAGGCGCGGGAAATCGCTGGTGAGTTAAAGGCTTGGATTGAAAAAGGTGAATTTTTCATTCAAGAACCGGTGGATCAATTCCAGACGGATTGTACTTTGAACGGACTTAAAATTGTTAAGAAGGAGGGCTAAGGAATTGAAACAAAAGTTGTTATTAACATTTCCGGCAGAAGCAACAGGACATACGATTACTTATGAATTAATTACGAAATACCAATTAGAGGTCAATATTCTACGAGCCTCCATTGATTTTAACGCCCAGGGATTTCTTCTGATTGAAGTCATAGGGGACATAAGCAGCCGCAAGGAAGCATTGGATTTTTTACTTGAAAACAACGTGGAGGTACGTGAAATCAATGCGGCGATTCTTATTAATGAAGAGAAGTGTATCAATTGCGGAGCTTGTACGGCAGCTTGTACGGTGGGTGCGCTTTACATGGATAATAACTGGTGCTTAAGTTTTGATAATGAAAAATGTTTAGACTGTAAAACTTGTGTTGTGGCTTGTCCAAAACGAGCAATTGAGGCGGTTTTATAATCATGGTTTATGAAGAACGTTTTTATCGTGACTATCACCTTAACCGTGATTTATTTCGCTTCCGGGTTGCCCAGGGGGAGTCGGATCTCCTCATTCTGGCTTCCGAAGACATCGAAAAAAAAGCTTATGTCGCACTAAAGGAATGCAGGGCCATTCTTAAAGATTATGGCTCTGCTCATCCGAATTTCTTCAAATCCCTTGTGCCGCTTGAATGCCACGAGTGTGCTCCGAAGCTCATTAAGCATATGCATCAAGCGAGCTTAAAAGCTGGAGTCGGTCCGATGGCAACCGTTGCCGGTGCGGTTGCTCAATATATCGGTGAAATGCTCCCTTTTTGCAAGGAATTAATCATCGAAAATGGTGGTGATCTTTATATGCGATCTACAGCAGAGCGCCACATTGCAATCTATGCCGGCACTTCGCCTTTTTCAAATAAGCTGGCCATTAAAATCAAAGGGGAACAGACACCGTTGGGCATATGTACCTCTGCCGGTACCTTCGGTCACTCTTTTAGTTTTGGAAAGGTTGATGCTGCGATGATCCTATCAAAAGACACTTTTTTAGCGGATGCAGTGGCGACAGCTGTCGGGAACCGAATACAAAACGAAGAGTCAATTCAAGAGGCAATCGATTATGCAAGGCAGATAGAGGGCATTTTGGGCATTCTAATCATATATCGGGATAAACTGGGTGTCTGGGGAGACATCGAGATAGAACCGTTACGCTTAAATATAACCACTTCTAATCTTTTTAAAGGCTAGAGGTGGTTATATTTATGCCCTGTTGATATCTACTATTCCTATTATATCGGCCCCAGGTCCATATATTATGCCAATTGCACCTTAATTTACATTTAGACATCGCTATCATTTCATGTTAACATAGCAATAGAGATTCAAAACAAAATAAAAGATAAAATATAGTAATAAAATGGAAACAACAATATTATATATGATTGCAGGTGATATTATGAAAAAATATATATTTATATTACTGCTTATGCTAACGATAGTAAGCTCAATGGTAGCCGGAACGCTTGCAATATATACTACTTCAATTGATAACCTGGCAGACGGTAGTGTTGTAGCCAAGGAATTCATTTTTGTAGGGGAGGGTACGGATACTTTTCAGCATGGGGTGAAAATAGCACCTTTGGAAACCGTGCAATGGCAATTTAAAATAAAAAACTATGAGAATCATGTTATAACAGAAACAGATTTATACTATAAAATTATTTTCAACATTAATGCTTCGTCAAATAAAAATGCGATAGAACCTTTAATTGTTACAGTAAAAGATTTAAATGGAAATATACGCAATAGTGTTTCAGGGGTAGGCACACTTGACGTACTTGATTCGTTCTCGCTTTCGGAAAACGGTCAGGAAAAAGATTATATCGTTGAAATCTATTGGCCGGATGAGGGAAATGCGGATACTGATTATGCAGGTGGGAACTATGGAACATCTGTTAATGTTGAGGCCATAGCATCACAAATTCCTTTTGGCGATACCGACCCGGTTGTAGGAAATCCTGATGCGCATAATGAAGTCAGTGTTCGGTATGAAACAAGTAGTCCTTGGCAAAACGGACAAAGCGGTGTCTATGAGTTTGAATATAAAGTAATGATTACCAATAACTCTGACACAACTATTGAAGACTGGAACATTGCATTTACACTTCCTTTAGACAAAATAATTCGTGCATGGAGTAACGCAAATATGGTCACAGGATCGTCTGACGGATATTACAAATTTGTCAATCCAAACTATAATAATACGGCAACAGACGATATTCTGCCGGGACAGAGTGTATCTTTCAGAGGACCGGCCTTTGGGCATGGAACTGAAGCCATAGAAAACATCAAGGTAGGAGGAAGTAATATAAATTCAAATAGTAATGTGGATTTGACTTATGAATTTGGCAAAAATTCATTAAATTGATTTAATAAATAAGACAAGATTGTAAATAGGGAGGATTAATAATGAAGAAAAAAATTTTGCTGTTACTTGCCATTATCGGAGCAATATTTGCTTCTTCAACAGTAGGAACACTTTCAAGCTATATGACACAGTCAAACTTTGGGATAGACATTGTTACTGATTTCCATGAGGTCCAGTAGAGATTTGCCTTAAGATAGGTACAAAAGAAATAAAAAATTCATTAGTATGGATCTATATTTAAAATATCAGGAGGATATATATGAAAAAAACACTTGGAATTTTCACATTCATTTTATTGTTAACAGTTTCAGTTACTGCCGGAACGCTTGCAATATATACTACTAATTTAGATGATTTGGCAGAAGCTAGTGTTGTGGCTAAAGAATTCGTACTGACAAAAGGCGGAACAGATACCTTCACAAAAAATGTAAAGATTGCTCCGGGAGAAAAAATAGAATGGCAATTTAGTGTAAAGAACTTTGAGGGCTCTATTGTCAGTGAAACAGCAATGGATTTGGACTTTAATGTAGGTGTTGTTGCGGTTGATGGTAAAGATGTCATAAATCCGCTTGTAATTACTATTAAAAATTCAGATGGTGACATAGTAGGCACCGCTGCATCAAATGGAACGATTCTATTTGATGATGAATTTGCTTTGACTGCCGACGGACAGGAGAAAATATATACCGTATCCGTCAATTGGACAAGCAATGATGAAGTTGATATTAATTATGCAGGTAAAGATTATGGAACGGCTGTTAACGTATTTGTAACAGGCGTACAAAAATAGAAGAAAATATAAAAAGGTTGCCATTGAGGCAGCCTTTTTTTGACTAGGAAACCTTTCATGAAATATATTCACCAACTAAAATGAAATAAAACATGAAAGTTTCGACGTCATATATCAAGTTTGATTTCGCAGAGAAGTTCTGCTATTTTACGATTAAGGAATGGTTTTTAAGGAAATATTATATAGTTAGTTTGAAGTTAGATATAGAGTTCATGGAGCGCGAGATGAACCTTATATCGGACCAAGATAGGCAAAAAGGATTTTTACAATAGTAATAAGTAAACTTGGATATACTATAATCAGGTGCTTATGTTAGAAAGGTGGGGTTATATTGCAAACAAAATACACGACAAAGGAGCAAATTGAAGAAATGCGGCAGGAGATACTTCTTGAGAAGCAGAAAATGTCGCAAGGGAGAAAAGAGAACAGACAAATTATAGGATTTACATTGAAAATGGGAGGGAAAGTTATATTTTGGACTGTAATATTTTTGCTTCTCTTGACAGTGGTCTCTGTTAATAAGGCTAAAAACAGGGGGGAGATTCCGGGGATTTTAGGTTTTCATCTTTTTGTGGTTGAATCAGGTAGTATGGAGCCTACGCTTAATATCGGAGCGGTGATTTTATGCCGAAAGCCGAAAGAACCTAATAATCTTATAGTAAATGATATCGTTACTTTCAAGGATTTATCAGGGCATATTATTACCCATAGAATTATAGAGGTTGTTGTAGATGAGAGAATAACCGCATACCGAACAAAGGGAGATAACCCTAAAAATTCTGCCGATCGGGAGCTTCTTACATCCGATAGGGTAGTAGCAGTATTTATAGGTAAAATCCCTCTGACATAGAGGATAGAACACTATGGAGAGATGAATATGGGAGACACTATCAAAAATCATAAGAAAAAGAATCAAGTTAAAAACATTGTATCCATAAAAAATCTTTCATCTAGAGAATATTTTTTATATGATAATAAAGAACGGAGACAAGTACTTAAGAATATCAATTTATTTATGAATAAAGAAGAGACGTGGGGAATAATGGGTGAGTCTGCTTTTGAAATCAAATTACTATTGGAAATAATGGCAAATATAAGGGCATACGATACAGGTAGATGTATTCTGGTAGAGAGAGGGATGCTTAGACATAAAAGAATCATACTAAAACATGTATTTTATATTGGAAATTCAGATATGATTTATGAGAATATGAATGTACTGGAGTTTCTTGTGTTTGCGATAATTAAGTTTAAAGCTGACAAGGTGGAGCTGCAAGAACAGATTTTTGAATTCCTTATTGATATGGGATTAGGACATATATCCCTTACATCAAATAAAATGCTGACAAAAGAGGAAAAGGCAGTCATTACCCTAATTGCTGCGGCCCATTCAGACAGCGTAATGATCGTGTTCAATTTTCCTGATTATAGATTTGATGAAGTCCTTGTTGATGCGATTGAAAAAATAGCTGACTTTATGAGAAAGAGGGGGAAATGCCTCATAATTGGGACACAAAATGGTCATTTAATTGATAAAACATGTAGTCATATAAGCGTTTTGGCAGACGGAAATATAATATATCAAGGAACAGTTGAAAACTTTTGCTTAAGTTTTGATAAAGTTATGGTGATTATAAGAGATGCTAATATATATAGCATAATGGATAAGCTTATCGAGATATTTCCTGAGTATAAAATATCCATAAAAAGCGACAGTCTGCTAATTAACAGATTGAATGAAGAGATATATGATCCCCTTTCTATATATAAAAAAATCATAGAAATGGGTATTGTTCCAGATTATATGGAAATAAATCCTAAAACGGTTTCCAATGCATATGAGGAGATCATTGTAGAGCATGATTTACAAAAATAGTTATTTTAAAAAGGAACTTCGTCAGATTTATACGGAAAATAAAATTGCTTCTAATAGAAAAATAGCTTTTGCACTTTTTATGGGCCTTATTTCATTTGCTATTTATTTTCTGTTGCAAACACTTCAGAATAGTGTAATCGCTGATGTTGTTCCGGAAATTATGCAACCCAGTTTTTTTTCAACACTGTATATATATATCCATTTATCTTTTTTTTTAAATACAATTTATTTTATTGTATATTACGACTATCTTTTTTTCTCAGAAATAAGGAAAAATTCATGGTACCTTTTGGTACAGATGGGCTATAATCCGGTAACGATGATTTTCTCCAAGTTTTTTGCACTCTTGTATTCTGTTATATTAACATATACAGTTGGTTTTGCTTTTGTAATATTGCTTACTTTTTTCCTCAAATACAATTTTATACTCGCTTATATTCCTTCATTATATTTTGCCGGGCTTACGGATCTCATATTTATCAGTACATTAGCCATGACAATTTCTCTCTATGTAAAGACCATTCTTAATGCCTGGTACTTAACCTTCTTTTTTGAGGTGGCCATTATAGCTTTAAAGATTATGTCAAAATATTATACGGTGCTATCTAATCGTGTGATTATGCAGAATATATATAATCTATATAATATTAGTCGCTCATGGTTTATGCCGGCGGCTGGGATTATAATTATTGCTTCCGGTTTGGTTTGCATGATAAGGGCCAAAAATGTGGCAAAGTATTATAATCTGCATGTAAACAATATTACTTCTTTAAATGCAAAAGTAGTCTATATAGATTCAAAAAAGGGAAGATGGAGGTCTGTCTATGGTAATGAAGAAATTAAGGGGCATAGTAAAATCATTCATACGGTAATTTCCGTAGGCATTATTATTATTATCTGCTGCGCACTGCTTATTAATATCTTTATTATTATAATCAATGCATCTACCCCCGGCAACGAAGTTGCCATCCGAGGCGTCATACCTTTTATTTTCAGATCAGACACTATGGAACCTTCTATCATGTTAAATGATCTTGTCTATTTTCAAAAAATTGATAACCTTTTTGAGGTTGAGGTAGGAGAAATCATTCTATTTAAAGAAAATAATATTGTTTATGCAGAAAGAGTCATTGAAAGGGAAAAGGATATATTTGCAGTGGATATTGATAATTATCCACCTATGTCTCAACCCGGGGCTATGTTGAAAACTGTACAAAGAGAAAATATTATTGGCATATTCAGTGGAAGAAATCGCTGGTTAGGAGCATTGATACTTTTTTCTAATACCATTTTCGGCAGGCTTTTATTTTTATTGGTGCCTACCGTGTTGCTTTTTTATTATAAGCAGATTATAGGATTGTACCAGAGGAATAATAAATATTAGAGGCTACTAACATTAACTACTATAAACGTTGCTGAAATATCTGTTGAAGAACGTTGTAAAGTTGAGTGGGTATGACAATATAAGTCATATTATAAGGAGTTGTGTGGGTTTAAGGATGATGATATAATTAAACTAACGGTTCTATAGTATATTGAATTTATATCATATTTTTTAAAAAGGCCTTAAAAGTCAAAATAAATAACGATGCAATGAGTCTTGAACTTATAATAAGGTCGGTCTTGAAAAAACAAGATTAGGCAGCTACACGAATTATAGTTAATGAAGCACCAGCGCCTCCATTAAGTAATGTTGCTAGCCCTATTAATCCAAATAATTCAAGTGTAATTGTTGAATTTGCTGGTAAAGTTACGATAACATTATTAGAAAAAGATGAGCGCGTTAAAGTAGCTGTAAGTGTCGATGCTGTATTAGGCGAGCCATTTATTAATAGCCTAGTTCCTACTGCTAGTGCAGCTGAAAGATTTACATGATACGAAATATAATACCTACCAGAGGGTGATATCGTAAAAACAGTATTTGCAACATTTGGGGTAATATCTGAAGATAGATTTTGACTATCGGGCAAAGATATTGAAGTACCACCAAGAACAACAGCTATTATTTGACCAGCTGTACTTGCTGCAAAACCCGAAGTATTTGTTAAATTAGAGCTGGTCGAATTAATGATTCCGCCACAACAATTGCAACAATGGTTATTCATTATAGGATCATTCCTTCCGGTATACACAATGACTTGAATTTATGAAAAGGCCACACATCAACGGTTGGTGTTAGCCCGCAGGTTTTGATTGTTTTGAAAGTGCCCTCTACTCCATAATATGCAATAAGGGAAAAAATGATCTGGCGTGCACATATTATTTTATATTTGTTGGTACAAGCCAAAATTGCTTATCATATAATAAATATATGAGTTTATGTAACGCAATTCATATTCTTGGGAAGTGTACAAACCATCTTTTATTAAGAGGTGATTATAATGAGTAAGTGTTGTTCAATAGTAGAAATTAGAGGTAACTGTCAATGTTATGGTTTTGAAAGTACATCCTTTTCAATCAATAGCACAGTTGCTTCTTCAACGACAGTGATATGGTCAGCCGATGGGATACCAGGGCTTAATATTGGAACTGTGATCATAAATGCTGTATTAATTGAAGCAAATGTAAATATGAATTTAATTATTAATGGTCAAACTCAGATTGCATTAACACAAGGTCAAACTTATTCTGAAAGTGTAAAATCGCTTTCATCTGTTGAAATCGAAACCAATGGTGCTGTTGGACTCAATCAAGTTACAGCTTCTATAAGTGTTAGTAAATATCTATATTAACAGAACTATTGTAGATGGTTTCAAAAGACATATTAAAGATTGTAGTATAGGAGATAGACATATGTATGATATTATTATAGTCGGTGCAGGTATGAGCGGCATTTTTCTTGCGTATACACTGTTGCAGACCAATACAAAATTGAAAATACTAATGATAGAAAAGGGCAGAAAACTTATAGATAGGACATGCCCAATTGAAATCGGATTAAGTGACAAATGTGTCGATTGTAATATATGCAATAGGCTTCAGGGTTTTGGCGGTATGGGCAGGTCTGAGGGAAAGTTTAATTATACCAATGATTTTGGAGGACACTTAGATGAAAAAATAGGTGTGGACAAGGTATTGAATTTAATGGAATATGTGGATAAAACCTTATGCTCCTATGGTGCAGATAAAATTAAATTATATAGTACAGAAAATGAAGCGCTTAGTAAAAGGGCAAAAGAAAATAATTGTAGAATATTAACGACTAAAGTAAGACATCTAGGAACGAATTTGTCCTATGAAATATTAAATAAAATGTATGCATATTTTGAGACTAAGGTTGATATAAAATTTGAAACAAATATAATTTCCATAAACAAAAATAATGATATATTTAACTTGAAAAGTAATGAGAATGTATTTAAATCTAAGACAGTTGTACTAGCTACAGGTATCAGTGGAGGAGCAAAGTTTCTAAAGTACTGCAAATCTTTTAATATTGTGCCTTATAGAAGTAGGGTGGATTTAGGAATAAGGGTTGAAATGAAGGGAGATCAGCTAAAATCTATTTTGCAAGATTATTTGGAAACGAAGATTTGCTACGAAGATAACGAACTTACTGCTACAACTTATTGTATGAATGCTAAAGGAAAAGTAGTTAAAAAGTATCAAGAAGGACTTGTTATGGCAGATGGACAAAATTATCTTGAAACAGATCATCCTAGTTGTAATTTGAATTTCTCAATTTTCGCACCTAAATACTTTCCGTCATCTAATGAAGCAAAGAATTATGCTAGAAGTATAATTAAATCTATTAATAAAGAGACGGGAAGAATAGTAATTCAAAGACTTGAAGATTTAATAAAAAACAGACCAACTACAATGGAACAACTTGTTAAAAATAGTATTCAAGCTACGATTGATAGTGATGGCGGTAACTTATACGAGGAAATTCCACTTGTTTACATAAACGCGCTGTTAAGAATTTTTGCATCAATTGAAAAGCTAATAGGGACAGAAATTGATAAAGACACTTTATTGTATGGAATAGATGCAAAATTTTATGAACCTGAGATCAATACTAGTATACACTTTGAGACTAAGGAAAAAGGACTGTATGTTTTAGGAGATTGCTCTGGGACAACTTATTCACTATCCCAAGCGGCTGCGAGCGGAGTGTATCTAGGCAGACACCTTTTAGAAAAATAAGTTGATTAAGTTTAAAAATAGCAAATTAATCTTCATAACTATAAGATGAGTTTTAGTAACACAGTAATAGTAATTAAAGATAGTAATGTAGTTATAGATACAACAACAGCTGCATATTCTTTTTCTTTATCAAAGCTTTCTGCTAGTATTGCAGTCATTGCGGAGGCGGGCATAGCAGACATAATAATTACTGTATTTATAACTTTAGATGGTCCCGCTATGGATAATGAGATTACGTACATAATAGCAGGTATAATTATTAATTTAGCAGTTGAGCCATAATATATTGTCCAATCTTTTAAATATTGTTTTGCTTTAATATTCGAAAGTATAACACCAATAATAATCATTGATAATGGGGCTGTTATATTACCAATAGATTTTATACTAGATAAAAGGGCACCTGATATTTCAATATTAAATATCATAATTATAATACCTATGCAAACAGCTATAATAGATGGATTTAGAAGGATTTTTTTGAGTTCTGCCAGGAGTTCTTTTTTTTCTAATTTCCCTTTAAACAAAATAAGTCCATAGGTCCATAATAATATAACGAAAAACATATTAAATATTGACCCATATATAACACCCTCTGCACCATATATGGAATTGAGTATTGGGAATCCAATATACCCTGTATTAGTAAACACATTAGCAAAATGCAATATTGTTTTCTTGTTATTTTTTATTGGTAATAGTAGCAAATATGAAACAGTTATCATGACGATATAAGCCACAATGCTATAATTAAACATTCTTACGACATTAGATTTAATGGTATGATCATATGTATAAATAAAAGAGGAAAGAATCATAAAAGGCAATGCTATTTGTATAAGAATATCGATTAATCCTTTATTGATCTTTACAGTAATGATTTTTTTCTTGCTACCATAAACGCCAACTAATATCATAATAAATAGAGAAATAACACTTTCTATAATAACGGAGAATTCCAATAGATTACCCCTTCTTATTTAGTGATAATTATTCTATTCAGTATAAATTTTTATGTTACAAAATAATTGTGTATATCTAAACTATTAGATATAATAGTAATGATTAAGTAGGGTTTGATGAAAAAATATAACAATAAAGTGCAGGAGGGAATAATGATGAA
This sequence comes from Firmicutes bacterium HGW-Firmicutes-7, assembly GCA_002841375.1. Classification (GTDB taxonomy): domain Bacteria; phylum Bacillota; class Clostridia; order Lachnospirales; family Vallitaleaceae; genus HGW-1. The sequence continues at coordinate 20,255 of PGZO01000001.1, forward strand.
AAGAAAGCTGATATTGGGAGCCATTTTTCTAATATTAAGTATTTTAGTTAGTATTGCAAGTATTAATAAAGCAATGTATTATAGAAAAACCGAGGCTTACTATATAGGTGAAGTCATTAGTGTAACGGAAAGAAACCAGATGACTACAATTGAGGTTTCGCCTACTAGCAGTAAGCATAAAGATATTTTTGAAATTAAGAAAAACTATCAACTTGTTTATAATGTTGATAAAATTACGATTTCAGCCCGAAACGAACCAAGTAATAATGAGCATAAGCAGTTAGAAATGGGTGAGCTTAGAGATATAGTTGAAAACATAAAGATCGGTGAGACGCTTGTATTTAAAATTAAGGACATTAGCCAGGATGACGAAATTGAATTAGAAATTAGTGAGATTGTAGTTTACCTTAGTTATGCTAATTAAAAATAAACTAAGGTAAGCATATATGATCATGTAGCTCAAAAAATTGAAGTTCATGATGAAGAATAATTTTGTCAATAAATAGGTATAGGCGTATCATTGTAGAAAACAGACTGACCGTGTAGTTAGGGAGGAATCATATGTCATATTATTTTGTAGCGCAAATAAAATTAGAGGATGAGACAAAATATAAAAAATATTTAGATAAATGTGATGAGGTGTTTGCAAAATTTAAAGGCAGATATCTTTCTGTAGATAATAATCCAGAGATACTTGAAGGTGATTGGACGTATTCACGATTAGTTCTTATTGAGTTTGAATCGGAAAAGGACTTAAAAGAATGGTATGATTCAGATTCCTATCAAGAAATTCTGAAATATAGATTAGCCGGTGCGCATTGTGATACAATTATGGTTAAAGGAATATAAGAAAGCATTTGTCTTATGAAAACGACAGAGAAAAACAGTCAAAGGGCAGTCAAAGGGGACAGGCACTTTGTTCTTATCTGCAACCTAATTAAGGGTGTAGAGTCAGGAACAAAGTGCCTGTCCCCTTTGACTTGCCCTAATTTAACTTGAAAATTAATTTGCTTATTGACTTAGTAAAAGTTGTATAGTATAGTAGTAAAATGAGAAACTAATAAAACATATAGGAATACTATTGATTAAAGGAGATCGAAATATGAAAAGCAAATTATTGTTAATTACAGGTGTTATAACACTTTTGGCGGTAGTATTTGTTGGGTGTTCAAAAGCACAAGATAAAGAGATAGAATCTACGACCTTACTTGAAGCAATTCAAGAAACAGGTGTTATAAGAATTGGCACTGAAGGAACTTACGCGCCATTTACTTTTCATGACGAGGCAGGAGATTTAACTGGATTCGACATTGATATTGCGCTAGAGGTAGCTAATAGATTAGGCGTTAAAGCCGAATTTATTGAAACAAAATGGGATGGAATGTTTGCTGGTTTAGATGCTAAAAGATTTGATGCTGTTGTTAATGAAGTAACGATTCGTGAAGATCGTCTTGAGAAATACGATTTTTCAGATCCTTATATTGTTTCAAAAGCAGTTTTAATTGTAGGTGAAGACAATGATGAGATTGCAAGTTTTGAGGACTTAGAAGGTAAGAAATCAGGTCAATCCTTAACTAGTAACCTTGGAGATATTGCAATATCATTTGGCGCTGAATTAGTAGCCGTAGACGGGTTCAACCAAGCAATAGATTTGTTAACATCTAATAGAATAGATGCTACGATTAATGACAGTTTATCTTTTCTAGATTACAAAAAACAACGTCCAGAGGTGCCAATTAGCGTTGTAGCTCAAATGGATACTTTAGATAAAAATGGTATTCTTTTTAACAAAGGAAATGAAACATTAGTAGAAGCAGTGAATAAAGCATTAAAAGAAATGCAAGAAGATGGGACTTATTTAGAAATTAGCCAAAAATGGTTTGGCGATGATGTATCTAAATAATAGTAAAAGGAGGAAATCTGGTGCAAGAACGTACGATTAGAATCATTGAGATACTTATGGAATCCTTCTTTCCACTTTTAAAAGCAATGCTGCAGTTTACGGTACCATTGACTATTATATCATTTATTCTAGGTATTTTGGTTGCTTTTGGGGTTGCTATAATAAGGGTATTTCATATTAAACCATTAATTCCAATTGTTAAGTTCTATGTATGGCTGATTAGAGGTACCCCATTGATGGTACAGTTGTTTATCTTGTTTTATGGATTACCAAGTGTAGGAGTTACGTTAAACGCCTTTACTTCAGCGATCATTGGGTTTACCTTAAACATAGGTGCATACAATTCTGAAACCATTAGGGCGGCTATTGAATCCATCGATAAAGGGCAATGGGAAGCTGCTCATGCCCTTGGATTAACAAGATGGCAAACTTTAATACGTATCATTTTTCCACAAGCAATAAAAGTAGCTGTGCCACCGGTTTCTAATTCCTTTATTGGGTTGGTCAAAGATACATCACTTGCAGCTACCTTAACGGTAACGGAATTGTTTCATAAAGCGCAACAAATAACAGCACGTACTTATGAACCCCTTTGGCTATATTTAGAGGCAGCGTTTTTCTATTTGATTTTATGTTCAGTCTTAGCATACTATCAAGGTAAATTGGAACAAAAGTATAACAAATATGGAACATGAACATTATGGGGACAAGTGCACAAGATAAAGGTGCCTGTCCCCTTTGCACTGTCTATTACTTGATAGTAATATCTCCGGAGGAAGCGCGTAATAAAATCATATGAGTGCCGTTACCGCTTGTTCCTTTTACAGAATTGTTTTTTTCGAATTGAACATTATCTAAACGATAGTTTAATGAAACATTTCCAGAAGAACATTTCAGATCAAACGATGCGTCGGGCTCAGAATTGTTTAAATCTACTATTAAATCTCCACTTGATACTTTATAATCAATGCTTTCAGCTAAATTTTTATAATGAATGTTGACATCACCGGAATCAGAGGTTCCTGTCAATTTACCGTCAAAGTCTTTTAGTATTAAATCACCTGAACTTGAGTTTATGTCGAGGCTTGCGCATTCAATCGTATATAATTTGAGATCACCGGAAGCGCTTTTGATACTACCTTCTTCAAATACTAGCTGGTTACCCTTAACATCACCAGAAGATAAATCAAGATTTAATTTGGTAAGGACTAAATCATTTAGTTTCACATCTCCAGATGAACTATTAATATCTAAGCTTTCGGCATAGTCTTTAGGGATATAAATAGTTAAAAGTGGCGATGCATATATTGAAATGCCAAAATTAAATATTGTATTTTTCTTGGCCTTGATATAAACAGTCTTGCCATCTGATACAGATAGTTTTGGGCCTCTCTTATCGGTTTCTAGAACAACTGAAATATCTTCACGTTCTTCTGGAATGATTTCGATATCTGCTGATGACGATTCCACCACTATTTTATTCGTATTATTAATCGAAACTGTATCCTTTTCTGTCATACCACTTCCAAAATCAACACATCCTGTTAGCAAGATGAATGCAAGTAGTGGAACGGCTATTAATATTTTTTTCATATTATTCACTCCAATCTATTTATTGCTTATTTAATTGATTATATCAAATGTATATGAAATTTAGATTAGAAATGCTAGAAAAAATCATTAATTTATTCTTAAGATAAATGGTGCGGAGTAGTTTGGATTGCAATACTAGTAAAGATATTGTACAATTCAAATGACATATACTTGTATTAAATATGTCGAGAAACACAGGCGCTACTATGAAAGGAGATAATACGATGAAATGTGAAGGCAATGCTATATATATTAGGTTTTTAGAGGATCAGGATGTTAAAGCGGTAACGGAGTTACAACTGAGGAATCAGACGTTTTTTGATCAATATGTTTCTACAAGAACCAGTGAATTTTATACTATTAAGTATCAGGCCCAATTGATTCAGGACAATGTTCTTCAAAGAGAAAGGGACGAGAAGTATACGTTTGGGATCTTTGTAAAAGATACAGATATGCTTATTGGTAGCATCACTTTATCTGAGGTGCTACGAGGACCACTTCAAAATTGCTTTATCGGATATTATTTGGATTTAGAACATAATGGAAAAGGTTTTATGACTGAAGCTGTAGCACTAGTGCTTCGATATGCATTTGACATTTTACATTTACATAGAATAGAAGCTGGTGTTATGCCACATAATAAGGGTTCAATACGTGTTTTAGAAAAAGCTGGTTTTCAGAAAGAGGGCATAGCACGTAAAAATGTTAACATTAAAGGGAATTGGGAAGATCATCAAGTTCTTGCGATTATTTCTGAAGATCTAGAAGGACGATCTCTGTAAAATGGGTTCCATAAAATAAACGCAAGGAAAAAGTGTTTAAAATATGGGTGTTTTTTTATGTAATTTCTTAGTCTTTTATGTTACAATGGATACACAAAATATAACAGACAGGAGTATGTACTATGAAACAAAAAATTAGCTTCGTATTAGCAACTATCCTTATGCTATTTTATATAACACCCGTTTCAGCTGAAGAAATATCTCTAACGCTAGAATCGGAAGCAGTTATTTTAATAGAAGAATCAACAGGTAAGGTATTATATGAAAAGAATGCCGATCAAAGAATGTATCCAGCAAGTACTTCAAAAATATTAACAGCATTAATTGCATTAGAAAATATCAAACCAGATGATGTGATTACTGTAGGTAATGAGGTGAATTCTGTTCCGCTTGATGCAAGTAAAGCAGGGCATGTAATCGGAGATCAATTAACACTCGAGCAATTATTAACTGCATTAATGTTGCCTTCAGGAAATGACTCAGCTTATGTTGTTGCATCCCATATTGTAAAACAAACAACTGGAAATTCAAACATAGATGCTATTTCTGCAAATAATCAATTTGCAACAATGATGAATGAACGTGCTTCTAAAATAGGTGCGAAAAATACAAACTTTGCTAATCCTAGTGGGTATCATGATGACAATCATTATTCTACAGCAAGAGATTTAGCTTTAATTACGAGAGAAGCCTTGAAGAATGAGAAGTTTGTAGAAGTTTTTGGACAATCAGAATATACAATGAATTATGAAGCGACACCTCAAAGAAATGTATTATGGAGAAACCGAAATCTTTTAATAGATAAAAGATACAGTGACATATTTTATCAATATGCAACTGGAGGCAAAACCGGAAATACCGATGAAGCAGGTGAATGCTTAGTTGCAACGGCAACTAAAGATGAGCTTAAGCTTATTACGGTGCTATTAAAAACCCCTAAAGATAAAAGATGGGCAGAAAGCACAGCACTTTTTGAATATGCGTTTAATTTTTATTCAATTAACCAGTTTCTTGCTGAGGGTGAACTTGTAGATACGATACCAGTAGATAGACATTCACCTAAGGGTCCTTCTGGGTTAGAAGTGGTCGCAAAAGATGGCTATTCGGATTTGGTGAAGATTAAAGATTTACCAAGAGTTGAGAAAAACATTGTTTGGAATGAAACGCTTATTGTAGCGCCAGTTGAAGTTGGTCAGGCTGTTGGAAAAGCTGTTTACACATTAGATGGTACAGTGTTAAATGAGGTTGAATTGGTTGCTAAGCATGCGATAGAAAAGCAATCCATAATAGAATTTGTTTTTTCCGTCAACTCCATACCATATTGGGGTGGGACAATTGTGTTAGTAGCAGGAATTTCTTTTGTAATTCATTTTATTAATAAAAGAAAAAGAAACAGAGGTTCTAGAATTAAATTCTAATAGCCCTTATAATAATAAAAATAAGCCTAACAATATTTTGTTAGACTTATTTTTTGCGAACATTTTTATTTATAAGCCAATTACAAGATCAAATTCTCCAAAGCTTAAATAAAATGGTATACGATAGAAAACTTTATCTGCCTTAAGGGTTGTATTTTCTTGGCAAGCCTGAACGGTCAAGTCAAGTTCAATTCCTCTATTAGACATGTTTACTGTAAATAAACCATTATGCAAATTTAAAAACTCACCAATGGAATCTTTAGCGTATGCATCCATGGTAGTGAAGGTTTCATCAGCATATTTACCGGCAAAGGTAATTAATGTTTCTGAATCACCAACTATTGAAGTAACCAGTTGTGTTTCACCAGTTATTTTTTGCGTAAACATGTAAGGTGATTGCATACTAGAAATTGCTTCAGCAGCTTCAATTCGCACATCAGAGTCAATAAAGCGTATGATGTTCTTGAAAAGTAAGGATACATAATCTCGATAATAGTTTGACATCTCATGATCTTCTTCAAAAGATAAAAACGTATTTACAACAATATCTACATTTCCATCTTTTAATGCATCAAACTGCTCATCAGTTAAGCTGTGAGTAGATTTATATTCTACAAGTTCTTTTTCAAAGGTTGACATACTCATCAAATTTTCATCAATAAGTGCTTGAGCAAGAATAAGATGTTCAGATTTTTGTTGTTTAAGGATTAAGTCAAGTTGTTCTTTTGAAAGGTAATTCTTTTCAATTGCCAATTCGCCAAAACGTTTATCCATTTTAGCTTGGAGCTCATGTATTTCTTGGACTTGTATAGCATTCATAAATCCAGCGTTTATTGCTAAAACGCCTAATTTTAATCGAGTTTCTTTTTGGTTTTTTAAGACCTTACTTAAATCTTCTGCAGAAACAAGACCTTTATTCAAAATGTAATTACCAAAAAATGCACTAAACATAATGTAACTACTCCTTTCGACTGTAGGTATTTATGAGATTTCTTAATTTATCTTCTTCACAAGGTTTCTGAAGAAAATCAACAGCACCTACTTCAAGCGCTTTTTTTAAATTACTCTTCGTTCCAACTGAAGATAACATTACTACTTTTGCAGATGGATTCATTTCGATTATTTCTGACAAAGCTTCTATACCATCCTTTTCAGGCATCATAATATCCATCAAAACCAAGTCAGGCATATTTTTTTCGTATTCACTTACTGCAGAATTACCGTTATCAGCTTCAAAAACAATGCAAGGTTGAATTGTGTTTAAGGATTGTACAAGTTTTTTTCTCACCGTCATGGAGTCGTCGCAAACTAGAATCTTAATTTCGTTTTCCATAAGCCATCCCCTTTTTCGTTTCAAAATTTGATTATATTACTTTAGACCTACGTTAGTCCTATATTATTCCATTTTACATCAGGGAATTTAATAAGGCAAGGAAAACGTTAAAGGTTACGTTACCCCCAATGAAAGAAGTGCGGGACTTCCTTCATTAGGTTAAAAGTAATGTTGTTTGTTTTGCTAGTTAGAGGGATGGGATTCGATAACTGTACCCAAGTTTGTGAGATTTGCAATTGGATATGTGCTGTATTGGCTATCTAAACTACTTATAATTGCAGAGGTTGTAAAAAACAACATGCCAGTTTGAGGAAGTAACAATGTGAAATCAACAAGCCCGTGACCAATAATAAAAGCTTGAATAGCAGCTAACAATGGTACTAAGGAGGAACCTTTTAAATATAGATTCATAATGCCCTTTAACAAATATAATTTCATGCTTAAGTAAACACATAGGCCAGTAAATCCCAACGTTGCAAGTATTGTAATCCATATATTGTGACCATGAATTTCACCTAATTGGTTATAGATACCAAATAGACCCCAGCCGAGCAATGGTTTACTATTTGATAAGATTAAGCATTGTTGCCATAAATCAACTCTTGAGTTTAGAGAATGATTCATTACAGGCATCGAAACCGCAACTAGAATAACAAGGAAGAAAGTAGTAATTAGCGTTAGCCTAGTTTGTTTACATTTTGTGAAAACTGCATAAGTTATGATTGCTATTTCAAGACCCATTAATGATCCTCTTGAGCCGGTTAAGATGGTTGTCGTTATAAAAAGTATTGCACATAGTACATAACCAATACGTTTTTTAGTAGATTTCTGAACAAAGTAAATACAGATTAAGAACATGCATGCAAACCAATCACCAGCAACATTTGGATTGCCAAAGGTACTATATATTCGATAAGCTTCTTTTGTTGGAATGTAGGTAGGGCTCCAAAACAAATCAGAAACCCAAGTCATGTCAAAAAAGAAGGAGGCGAATTTTTCGGAAATACCAATTACAACTGCAATTAGAGAGAGTAGCATAATCTTATGAGCAAGCGCTTCAACCTTTGATTCATCCGTATACTTGTTTTGAAAGTAGATACATAAACCTAGGTATAAAAGCATACCGAAGGAAGCAATGGTGGACAGCTTATCTCTGTTAAAGAGGCCTGATAATAAAGAACAACCAAATATTAGGACGATTCCGACATTTAGTGGATTAAGGTATATTAACATTTTGTTTTTATGTACAGAATAAAGCATAACTGCAGCAGGAATAAGTGCAGTAAAAGGTGATATAAGGGCCAAAAATATTGCAATTGAAATCATTTTCTCTCCTCTAGGTTCATGAGTCATAGTGTCAATAAAGACCTATAACTTTCTATAATCTATCTATAAATCAATCTAGCTTAATATTATCCATTAAATTGTTAATAAAATCCATACGAACATATAATACCATATAATAAAGAAAAAATGTTACTATTTTTTAGAAACTTAGGTGAAAGCTTATTGCAGGCGGTTATTTTCTAAGAAAAATGACATTAGAATTAACATTGACTAAAAACCATTTTAGTGATAATATAGTAAAATAGTTAGACGGCTAACTAAATATAAAGTTTGGTTTAGCTTAAAATATATTTTTGAGGAGAAAAAATATGAATTGTCTAGATCCGGATTCTTTACATGCACTATTTGGGCAAGTAATTAGGGCACATTTTCAGTTAAGTCATGCTATGTTAGAAAAAATAGGCATTTATCCTGGACAACCTCCTTTACTATTTGCTTTAGTGAAAAAGGATGGATTAAGTCAAAAGGAATTAGCGTGTAAGTTAAATATCAAACCTGCTACGATGACCATTATGCTTAAACGTATGGAAAACGCGAAGTTAATAAAACGTATCCAAGATAAGGAAGATCAGCGAATAGTAAGCGTTTATTTAACTGAAAAGGGTAGAGATGTACAAAAGAAGGTACTAGAAGTGATTGAAGAGATTCATCATGAGTGTTTTCATAACTTTTCAAATGAAGAAGAAGAATTTCTCAAAAAAATATTTGTTAAGCTACGAGATAACTTAATGTGTGCGAGTGAGCAAAATAAAAATATAGACTCAATAGGAGATAAATCAAATTGTTAAAGTTATTTAAATATCTGAAACCCTTTAGGTTTCCAATAATTATTGTCCTTATTCTTACCTTCATCAAAACACTATCAGATCTTTATCTACCAAACTTGATGGCTGATATTGTTGATATAGGGATTGTAAAAGGCGATCATCAATATATTTTTCAAATAGGTGAATGGATGCTCCTGATAGCTGCAATAGGAACTGGGGCAGTAATTATGTCTAGTTACTTATCTGCAAAAATTGCTGCGGCTTTTAGTAGAGATCTTAGAAGTGCAATTTTTACTCGGGTTGAAAGCTTTTCTCTACATGAGTTTGATAAGTTTGGAACATCAACACTTATTACTCGAACAACAAATGATATTAATCAAGTACAACAAGTACTTATAATGATATTAAGAATGATGATTAGTGCACCAATTATGTGTGTTGGAGGCATTATTATGGCTGCTACCAAAGATATTAAACTCTCACTTGTGCTTATTTTAGTTATACCTGTTTTATCAATTTTTATGTTGTTAGTGGCTAAAAAGGCAATGCCATTATTTAAATCTATTCAAGTTAAGCTTGATGGAGTTAATCTTGTTCTTAGGGAAGGATTAATAGGAATTAGAGTAATTAGAGCTTTTAATCGTGTGGATTTTGAGAATAAAAGATTTAATACCGCAAGTCGTAATCTAGTAGATACAACAATTAAAGTAAATAAAATCATGGCAATATTGATGCCAATGATGATTTTGGTTATTAACTTAACGACATTAGCGATTATTTGGTTTGGTAGTATGCGAATCGATACAGGGAACATGGAGATTGGTGATATGTTGGCATTTACCCAATATTTGATGCAGATTATGTTTTCTATTATGATTTTTGCGATGATGTTTATAATGATACCTAGGGCCTCTGCCTCCGCTATTCGAATAAATGAGGTACTTGATACTGTGCCAGAGATTACTGACACAAAAACCCCAAATAGTAAAGAAGGTGAAAAAGGAACTATTGAGTTTAAAAATGTTACCTTTAGTTACCATGGAGCAGAACAGCCTGCGATTAGAAACATATCCTTTAAAGCTTGTCCATCAGAGGTAACAGCGATTATTGGCGGAACTGGTTCAGGTAAATCAACACTAATAAATATGATTCCTCGCTTTTATGATGTTGATAGTGGTCAAATATTGGTTAATGAGGTAGATATTAGAGACATGTCTCAAGAGGCATTGAGAAGTAAGATTGGGTTTGTTCCACAAAAAACGATTCTTTTTAATGGAACGATTGCCGATAATATTAGATTCGGAAAAGAAACAGCTACAATAGAAGAAGTTATAAAAGCAGCTAATTGTGCCCAAGCTACAGAATTTATTAATGATATGCCTGAGGGCTTTGATCGTTTAATTTCACAAGGTGGAACCAATATATCGGGTGGACAAAAACAAAGACTTTCTATAGCGAGAGCTTTAGTTAAAGAAGCAAAAATCTATGTCTTTGATGATAGTTTCTCTGCCCTTGACTTTAAAACAGATGCGAAGCTTAGAGCAGCATTAAAGCAGAAAAAGGTTCATGCTACTGTTCTTATTGTAGCGCAAAGAGTAAGTACAATAATGGATGCAGATCAAATTATAGTTCTTAACGATGGCGGCATAGTTGGGATTGGTAAGCATAAAGAGCTTCTAAAAACCTGTGAGGTATACCGAGAAATCGTAGCTTCTCAGCTGTCAGAGGAGGAATTAGCATGAGTAAACATGAAACTGAACATAAAGGTATGAATGGGCGTGGACAAAAAGGATTTGGTGGTGGACCTGGTTTCAGTATGCCAGCTGAAAAAGCTAGAAATTTTAAAGGTTCACTGAAGAGGCTTCTTCGTTATTTAAGTGTGTATAAATATAAGCTTGTCTTAATTGGGTTAACTGCTATTTTAAGCACGGTTTTTAGTATTGTTGGTCCTAAAATAATGGGCATGGCAATTACTAAAATATATGAGGGTGTCATGATGAAGCTTAAGGGAGTACAAGGTGCTTTTATTGATTTTGATTATATTTTATCTATTCTCTTAATTCTAGTTGGACTTTATGTTATAAGTGCTATTTTTGGCTACATTCAACAGTATATTATGGCTTCAGTTGCACAAGAGACGGTTTATGATATGCGTAAGGATGTAAACAGTAAATTAAACAAACTACCGCTCAAGTACTTTGATTCTAAAACACATGGTGAGATATTGAGTCGTGTTACGAACGATATTGATACAATTAGTACGACACTTCAACAGAGTTTAACGCAAATCATTACGGCAGTTGTTCAATTAATTGGATTTATTATTATGATGTTAACTATAAGTCCTTTTATGACATTGCTATTAATTTTAACATTGCCACTATATATGATAATAACAAAAGCCATAGCAAAGCGATCTCAACAACATTTTGCCGCCCAACAAAAAGTGTTAGGGCAAATGAATGGTCATGTGGAAGAAATGTTTACGGGACATACGATTGTGAAAGCTTTTGGACATGAGAAGAGGTCCCTTGAAAAGTTTGAACAGCTTAATACAAAATTATATGATGCGGGATTTAAAGCTCAATTTATATCTGGAATAATTATGCCCTTGATGACATTCATTAATAACCTTGGGTATGTTATGGTCTGTGTTGTAGGGGGACTGCTTGTTACAAAGGGGCGCATTTCAATAGGTGATATTCAAGCTTTCATCACGTATTCAAGACAGTTTACCCAACCAATTGTTCAAACAGCCAATATTGCAAATATACTTCAATCAACGATTGCTGCTTCTGAACGTGTTTTTGAAGTAATAGATGAGAAAGAAGAAATTAAGGAAAAGGTTGATTTTACAGAGATTCCTTCTCCTGAAGGAGCGGTTGAATTTATTGATGTTCAATTTGGATATTCCGATGATGCAATACTGATTGAAAATATGAATATTGATATAAAGGTAGGTCAGACTGTAGCAATCGTTGGTCCGACTGGAGCAGGGAAAACAACACTTGTTAACTTGTTAATGAGATTTTATGAAATACAAAATGGCAAGATCACGGTGGATGGCATAGATATTAAAGATTTGAGACGATCTGATTTAAGAAGGATTTTCGGCATGGTATTACAAGATACGTGGCTTTTTAACGGGTCAATTGGCGATAATATTGCTTATGGAAGAGAAGGGGCTTCGAAAGAAGAGGTTGTTGATGCTGCAACGGCAGCTCATGCTGATCATTTTATTAGAACACTACCTGAAGGATATGATACGGTATTAAATGAGGAAGCTTCTAATATTTCCAGTGGGCAGAAGCAACTTTTGACGATTGCTAGAGCTATTCTTGCGAATCCTAAAATTCTTATACTAGATGAAGCAACAAGTAGTGTTGATACAAGAACAGAAATTCAAATACAAAAAGCTATGGGTAAGTTAATGAAGGGAAGAACCAGCTTTGTAATTGCACATAGACTTTCAACAATTAGAGATGCTGATTTAATTCTGGTGATGAATAATGGAAGCGTAATCGAAAAAGGGATTCATCAAGAGCTAATAAGCAAAAAAGGTTTTTATTCAGACTTATATAATAGCCAATTTACGAGTAATCAGTTGGTAAATCAAAGCATTTAGCAAATATTCGCCTTGAAAACCTGTGAATTGACTTAAAACACCGCTAAATTCTGAAAAAGGAGTTTTTTTAAAGAAGAAGTTGAAATTTGTTAGCAAATAAGATATATTAATAGAAGGGTTAGTAATTACATCTAGCTAAGGGGGTATACTTTTTTGTGGAAAAGAGTTTTGATCGTAGAAGATGAGGATGTAATGAGAACAGTGATTTGTCATGCATATAAGGATAAAGGATTTCAAGTTTTAGAAGCAATAGACGGTGAAGAGGCTATTGAAATTTTTGATGAGTACGAAAAAGAAATCGATTTGATTATTCTTGATGTTATGATGCCAAAATTAGATGGATGGTCCGTTTGTAGAAGAATTAGAGAACATTCCCAGGTCGCAATAATCATGCTTACTTCTAGGCAGGATGATTCTGATAAGTTGCTAGGATATGAGCTTGGAGTTGATGAGTATATAACAAAGCCGATTAATACAAAGGTATTGTTAGCGAAAAGTGAGCGCATGTTAGAGCGTATATCTAATGGAACTTTTGGTAAAAAGAATATTATTGAGTTCGATGGAGTTGAAATAAATAAAGATGCTTATACTGTTAAGATTCAAGGAGTAGAGGTTGAATTTGCGCCAAAGGAATATGAGTTATTATTATATTTAATTGAAAATCAGGGAAGAGTCTTATCAAGAGAAAAAATACTAGATACAATATGGGGGTACGACTATTTTGGCGACGATCGAGTTGTAGATACACATATTAAAAAGATTAGGAAAAAAATGGGTGATAAAGCAGAATATATTCAAACTGTTGTAAGAGCAGGTTACAAATTTGATAAATAATGATGTTTTAACATATTAATCCATTAGGATGAAACTGCGATAACGGATAAATAGTGTGCCGATGGCTAGATAATATACACTTAACTAGCACTAAGGCTTCTATTTATACGGCAGGATCATCCTTTTTTAGAGCAGGTAGATTGTATTGCAATAAAAACATTGAAATTAAGAAGGAAAAAGAGTAAACTTAACTTGGCTAAACAAAGCAAAGATTGTATAAGGAGGTCTATTTATGTATAAGAATTATTATTTTGATTTATATGAAACCTTGATGACAGTAGATACGAATGAAGAAGCAGATATAGTATGGGAAAAAATGGCTTTATATTTTGGTTATTATGGTGCTAATTATGATGCTTATGAACTTCAAGGCAGATATCAAAAAATAGTAACAAAGCTATTAAATTCTAATCAAGGGAACTACCCTGAGATTGATATTGAAGATGTGTTCTATAAGCTTTTTAGAGATAAGGACGTTAAACCTAAAAAGAAGATGGCTAAGGATGCAGCCAAGGTTTTTAGAATGTTGACAACGAATTCTCTAGATGTATATGAAGGCGTAATTGATATGCTAATGGCTTTAAAAAATCTGAAGAAGAACGTATTTATTTTGGCTAATGCGCAAAATACGTATGCACTATATGAGCTTAGGAAAGGCGGAATTAGAAAGTATTTTGACGAATTCTTCTTCTCCTCTGATATTGGAATGTTAAAACCAGACAGTAATTTTTATGAGACAGCTTTTGCAGGAGAAGGGGTTAAGAAAAAAGAGTCGATTATTATAAGTTCAAATTATACTGATATCGTAAGTTCAAAGTCTTTTGGCGTTGATACCCTTTTTATTAATACGAATGAAGATGAGGATTATGACCCAGCGGTTTGTACTTATGAAGTTAATGGTAGAGATTATGCTAAAATAATCAATTTAATTGTTAAATAAGGCTAAGGAGAAGTTATGGAGAATACAACGTTAGAACATAAACAATTAGATATTGCTAGAATAAAAAGCAATTTACGTGAGGGGCTTAAAACTGGTCTATTTGCATTTGTTGTTTGCTATCTACTATCTTTTGTGCTTGCATTATTACTTAATTTTACTGCAATGAGTTTTGTTAAGACTACAATGATTGGTGCAATGGGCGGGAGTGGATCAAGTGGTTTTGGGACGCTTATTAAGCTAACATCAATCATAATGAGTGTATCAGTTTTCAATAGTCATGGAGCGATTAGGATTGGTATGATGTTGTTTGCAATATTACCTTTTTCAACGTTTTTTGCTGTTGGAAATAAAGAACGGGTCGGTCGTGGATTTAATGCCTGGAATCTTTTGTTATATTTTATAACAAGCGGAGTATTTACAGTAGTTTTAACGCTTTTACAACTTGTTACAAGGGGCGATTTTTTAGATATAAATGTTAGTTTTATTTCTTTTCAAAATCTACTAACAACCTTATTTGTAACGGTCTTAATACAATTAATAATTGGACTAAATTATAATAAAAAACCAAGAAGTTACATAAGAGCAACAAGAGTATTATTTAGACTAGTCCTTGGATTAGGTTTGTTTTTTGCTTTAATAGATTTGATCAAGGTGGTTATACATATACCAGTGTCTATATTAGGAAAGGTTGGGATTGTTTTAGGCCTGCTCCCAAATGTAACAGTGTATAAAAGTTTTTTATTTATGGGTAATAATATAGAAACAAGTGAATCTTTGGCGCAATGGATGGATAAGGCTGCAAGCATGAATATTTCTTTTGAAGGATTAAACCTTTTTATGAGTATTGCAGCAATCATTATTTGGATATTAATGGTGCTATTTTCTTTGTTATATATTAATAAGAATAAATATTGGAAAGAGATGTGTTTATTTGCTATTGCTTTTTCATCTATTTCAACATTTTTAGCATTTTGCACATCAACGAGTTTAGGCACAGTTATTCTAGTAGGTGAGATATTTATTGGTATTAATATGCTTCAAGCATTTTTTGTGCCACTTTTGTCAATATTAGCATTAGGACTAATGGTATGGTTAATTAGAAAAATGGTTTATATTGTAAAAGAGATTTAGCATAAGCATGAGTTATAAGACATTATTATATGTGACTCAGAATCTTGCTCAGTAGGCAAGCTCAACACCTTGACAAAAACAGGGAACTATATTAAACTACTACTATTATAATAATAACTAAGTAGCGATGATAAGAACTAGTAAATAAGATGCTTTATCCTAGAGAAGAAGTCCGTGGCTGTAAGATTTCTGTAAAGCGCTTGTTGAACCTATCTTTGAGCTTTATATGAAAATATAACGTCACTTCACGTTACGAAGCTTAAAGATAACAATAGGTTTATTGTTAAATTAGGGTGGTACCACGACATACTTCGTCCCTTGGGGAGGAGGTATTTTTTTGTCTCTGAAAAGGTAAATATAAGTAACAGAAACTAAGAGAATAGTTAGATATAGCCCGGCACAGTCGACCTTCATGATTTAAAAAAAGGAGTGTTAATTATGGCAAAGGAAAAAAAGTTAGTTGAGGCGATTACATCGATGGATCAAGATTTTACACAATGGTACACGGATGTAGTTAAAAAAGCAGAATTAATAGACTATTCAAGCGTAAGAGGGTGTATGATTATCAAACCCTACGGTTATGCAATATGGGAGCTTATTCAAAAGCAGCTTGATCAAAGATTTAAAGATACAGGGCACGAAAATGTATATATGCCAATGTTTATTCCAGAGAGCCTACTACAAAAAGAAAAGGATCACGTTGAGGGCTTTGCCCCTGAGGTTGCATGGGTTACCCATGGTGGATCAGATAAATTAACAGAGCGTTTATGTGTTAGACCTACTTCAGAAACATTGTTTTGTGATCACTATGCAAATATCATTCAATCTTATAGAGATTTACCAAAGCTATATAATCAATGGTGCTCAGTAGTTAGATGGGAAAAAACTACAAGACCTTTTCTTCGCTCTTTAGAATTTTTATGGCAAGAAGGACATACTGCACATGCTACAGCAGAAGAAGCTGAAGAAGAAACAATTAAAATGTTAAATGTTTACGCAGAGTTTTGTGAAAACGTATTAGCCATTCCAATGGTTAAAGGTCAAAAGACTGAAAAAGAAAAATTTGCAGGAGCAAAAGCAACCTATACAATTGAAAGTTTAATGCACGATGGAAAAGCACTTCAATCAGGCACTACACATAACTTTGGGGATGGCTTTGCAAAAGCATTTGGTATTCAATATACAGATAAAGAAAACAAACTGCAATATGTTCATCAAACTTCATGGGGAATGACTACAAGGTTAATTGGTGCGGTAATTATGGTACATGGGGATGATTCAGGTCTAGTATTGCCACCATCAATTGCACCAATTGAGGTTATAATCGTACCTATTATGCAGAAAAAAGAAGGTGTTCTTGAAAAAGCAGCAGAGCTTAAAACAGCCCTTAGTAAAATTGCAAGAGTTAAAGTGGATGATTCTGATAAGAGTCCAGGGTGGAAGTTTGCTGAGTATGAAATGAAGGGTGTACCTGTACGAGTAGAAATTGGTCCTAAGGACATTGAAAACAACCAAGCTGTGATTGTAAGAAGAGATACTAGAGAAAAAACTATTGTTGCTTTGGATCAGCTTGAGAAAGAAGTAAAAGAACTTCTTGAAAAAATGCAAATAGATTTATTAAATAAAGCCCTTACCCATAGAAATGAGCACACCTACGGTGCAACAAATATGGATGAATTCACAAAGATTGTGGATGAAACGCCTGGATTTATTAAAGCTATGTGGTGTGGAGACGAAGCCTGTGAAAATGCAATCAAAGAACAAACAGGTGCAACAGCAAGATGTATGCCTTTTGAGCAAGAAAACGTAGGCACCACTTGCGTGAGCTGCGGCGAACCCGCAAAGAGCCTCGTTTATTGGGGAAGATCGTATTAACAGCAGGACAAAGGGGACAGTCCCCTTTGTCCTTTCTTTCTCCTATCTTGCCAGATTCCATTCATACCAGTTTAGATCGGAGTAGTTTGATTGCTTTTCTTCAAAACTTCTTTTGAAGGATGTTTGAATATATACGGGATATTCAGACATATGGGCTTCGATAACGGGCTTAGCATCTAGGGATAATTGTTCTAAGTATTGGTAATCAAAGTTTATCTCGTGAGGATTATTTGAATATCGCTCGATATTTTTGACCGCAATAAAGGCGTCAACATTTAAGAACGTCAATAAAATATAAAATATAAATACGGAGATGGAGGCGAGCTCTAAGTATTTGAAATTAGCTTTGAAGATGCCTATGAGTATGGGGATCAAAGCAATGGCCTCTGCAATTAGGAATAAATATACTAGTAGTCTGAGTCTTGTATATCCGTAAGTTGATTCATAAAGACTCATTCTATAAAAAGCTGAAAATGTCATTATATAGGTACATATTACAGTAATTAAAAGGAGTCCATTGGTTAATTTATGGGCTTTTTTAAATTGGTTGAAGATGGTAACGACTAGAACATTAATTGCAGATATAAAAACTAGCTGAAAAAAACCTTCTCTAGCGTACTGTGCATAATGAATGCCTTCAGGTAGTTGATTACCAAGGAAAAGGTATTTAATTTGAATAAAACTAAATGCCAGATAAACCAGGTCAATACATATTAAAAATACATAAGAGCTTGTTATATTAAATACACGCTTAGGGCTGTATAATGTATCAATCGACACATAGTTTATTTTTCTTGCTACATGATTGTAAATATAAGCTGCAAAAAATAGAAAGACAAAAAATCTGAAGAACCCTTTGCGCAAAACGGTTGTTAGTGATAGCGTTACCATTTGTGTGATCATTGTATTGAATACCACATCGGAGGATAATAATATAGGAACAACGAATATTAAAAACATACAGGCGAGTACAAGACCAACGATTACATTGATAAATCCTTTCTTCTTAATGGTTGTAATGATCTCTAGATCTAAAAATAATTGATTTAATTTACCTAGAGGCAATAGTAAGCTTTGAAAAGTAAGTAAAAACCATTGAAAAATGTTGAATGGGATAATACTATGAACGATTAACCCGTACATTCCGATTATTAATAGAAAGTTAAAAACTTTAAATAGAGCAAAATCATATCGTAAAAAAGGGGTAGACAACAAAAGGATCGTTACACTTATGATCATATATTTCTTTTTGCTAAAACCATCTACCTCCTTACTGCAAAAATAACCAATCGTCAGTAATATAATATTAAAGATTAAAACGGATACACCTAATTTTGAAAAGAGAAAAAAGTAATTAAACAAAATGCTTAACACCACGCTGAAAATTATAAGCTTATTTTTTATAGCTAATCGAATCATTCTGACACATCCTCTCTATATTCTAAAATATCTCCTGGTTGACACCCTAATACATGACAAATCGCTTCAAGGGTTGAAAAACGTATTGCCTTTGCTTTGTTATTTTTTAAGATGGATAAATTTGCATTGGTAATGCCAACTGCCTGAGCAAGCTCAGTAAGACCCATTTTCTTTTTTGCCATCATAACATCTAAATTAATAATTATTTGGCCCATAAGCTCACTCCTTTATATTGTTAGGTCGTTTTCTGTTTTAAATAAAACGGCACTTTCAAATAATTGTGCCAATACATAGCAAAAGACTGTAGCCATTAAGAATACAAATACAACAATCATCGTAAAGAACGAATTAAGAACGATTATCTTCGTTAAGTATACGATGGCAATGACAAGGCTCATATAACAAATTTTCATCAAAGAGGTAACGTTTTGAATAATGAAGGGATTGTCTAGTGCACAAGTTTTAAATAGCTTTCTTAGTTCGTTTAAGATTATAATCGCACATACACCAGAAACATATAAGATGGCTAAAATATAAAAATATAATTTACTTGCGTTTGGCATTGCATAGGTAATATCCATATTTATATATCCTTTAACAAGTAGGGGTAAGGAAATTAACACACCAGCAGCAAAAAACATTAGAAATAGCATAAGGTAGTTTAATAATAAGGTTAAAGGCTTAAAGGGAAACACTTTCATAATAACCTCCTAATTGATAATTTTGTTTTTTTATAATAACATAGTATACATCATAAAGCAATAATAAATTATTGATTATCGATAAATAAATATTGATAATCGGACCAATGGAATTAAAAATGAACTTAGGTATTTAGAAGCAGTAAAATAGATAAAAATGACAAAACCTAAAAAAAATGATATAATATTTTCTGATAGAACACAAATATTGGGTAAATGATGAATTGTTTTGTAGTTCATTTATATGTTGGGAACTCGTAGTGAATGTAGAGGGCGAATGTTCTTTAACATGGATATGATTGGGAGGATGGTTATGGCAATTAAATTAATAATATTCGATCTAGATGGAACCTTAGTGGACTCAATTGATGGCTTAGCGACTTCAATGAATAAAGTGCTTGCTTCTAGAGGTTATCCGCAACATAGAGTAGAGGATTATAAGCGGTTTGTGGGAAATGGTATTAAAAAGTTAGTTTCTAGGGGGTTGCCAGAAGATCTCAGGGATCCAGAAACAGTTGATATGTGTTATGATAACATGCTAAAAGCCTACCATGAGCATTACGCTGTAGGAATGTCCATTTACAAAGGCATTGATGCGGTGTTAAATGAACTAACAGCAAAAGGGGTAATACTGGCCATTAATACGAATAAGAACCAAGTTATGGCACAAAAAGTTGTGGATCTATTTTTAAGTCAATGGAATTTTGTTAAAATCATTGGCGCGGATGCAAACTATGAAATCAAACCAAGTCCAGCAGCGGCCATTCATATTGCAAATGAAGTTGGTGTAAAGCCTTCTGAGTGCATTTATATCGGTGATTCTGAGGTGGATTTAAATACAGCAAAAAATGCAGGGATGCACTCCATTCTTGTTACCTGGGGTTTTCGAACAGAAGAAGAACTTCTAGCGCATAAGCCTGAAGTATTGATCAAAGCACCAAGCGAAATTATGAGATATATAGGTTAGTAATAATCTTACATATGAAATAATGGTTGTAGCGTCAAAAGTAAGTTATGTTGTGCAAGAAAGAACAACTATATACTTTTGACACTATAACCAATAATACCAATTTATTATAGATATTTACATGAAAAGAGGAATAAACATGCAAAAGGTAGATCCAGAACTAATTAAGATGCTTTTGGTCGAACAAAAAAATGAGATAACAGGGCATCTTATATATAAGAGATTAGCGAGTAAGACAAAAAATACCCATAATGCGAAAGTTTTACATGATATTAGTGAAGACGAATTAGGTCATTACAACCAATTTAAAAGCATAACAGGTGAAGATGTTAAGCCGAATATGATAAAAGTGTATTTTTTCTATCTTATTAGTATTTTTTTTGGCTTGACCTTTGGTGTTAAACTGCTAGAAAAAACAGAAATAGAAGGTCAACAAGTCTATTCGAAATACCAAGGACAATTACCTCTCTTAACAACAGTATTAGAGGAAGAAGAAAAACATGAAAAAGAACTAATAGATATGTTAAATGAAGAAAAGCTTAACTATATTGGCTCTATTGTTTTGGGATTAAATGATGCGCTAGTTGAGCTTACAGGTGCGTTGGCAGGGTATACCTTTGCTTTTCAAGATACAAAGATTATTGCGTTGACGGGATTGATTACAGGAATCAGTGCATCCTTTTCAATGGCAGCATCCGAGTACTTATCCACGAAACAAGAAGAAGGTGGGGCAAGGGCTCGTAAAGCTGCTATTTATACAGGGATTGCTTATGTTTGTACAGTAGCACTATTAATTACACCATTTTTGTTTTTAAAGAATCCATTTATAAGTCTTTTGGTTACATTAACCGTTGCAGTACTAATAATACTTGTATTTAATTACTACGTATCCGTTGCAAAAGACCTTGACTTTAAAAAAAGATTTTTAGAAATGGTCGTAATCAGCTTAGGGGTTTCAGCGATCTCCTTTGTAATTGGAATATTGGTTAAGCAAGTATTTAATATTGAAATATAAAAAAGGTAAGACAGTTTAAATAACAGGAGGTACTATTTTGATAGAGGTTAAGAATTTTACTAAAATTTATCATTTGTCTAAAAAGCAAATGAAAGAACAGAAATTGAAAGCAAGCCAGAAGGTAGCGGTTGATCATATTAATTTTATCGCTAAAGAAGGACAAATTTTTGGATTGCTAGGACCAAACGGTGCAGGAAAAACAACTACGCTTCGAAGCATTGCAACCTTGTTAAATCCTACAAAGGGAGAGATTATAGTGCAAGGGTTCGATGTTACGAAGAATCCAACAGAAGTAAGAAGAAGAATTGGCTTTTTGACAAATGAATTAAAGTTGGATACACATTTTACACCTGCTTATACAATGTCTTTTTTTGGAAAGCTGCATAGCATGAGCGCTAAAGATATAGATAGTAGAACAGAGGAATTATTTGAATACTTTGGGATTAAAGACTTTGCCAATAAGAAAATCAGTGATTTATCTACAGGCATGATGCAGAAGCTATCGATTGCAGTTAGCTTGATTCATGACCCAGAAGTGGTAATATTTGATGAGCCAACCAATGGATTAGATATTATTACCGCGAGGGCAGTGACTGATTATCTTCAAAAGTTAAAAGAAAGAGGCAAGTTAATTATCGTATCCACTCATATTATGACGGTTGCAGAAAAGCTATGTGATAAGGTGGCGATTATTATTGGCGGAAAAAAGGTTGCTGATGGCACGATTTTAGAAGTGTTAAATCAAACGAATGCAACGAACTTAGAGGATGCCTTTTTTGAACTATATAAAGAAAATGTAGGGGAGGGTGTATAATGCTATTAAATATTATTAGTAAAGAATTAAAACGTGTATTTTCTGATAGAAGGTTGGTTATATCAACCTTTGTTATACCTGCAATTAGTATTTATGTATTATATAGCCTAATGGGAAATATGATGGGAAATGTACTAGGGGATATTGAGCGTCATACTTCAATTGTTTATGTAAGTAACGCACCCCAAAGTTTTTCTAATTATTTCGATACGGTGAAGGACACGTACAATATGGAAGTTGATTTTGGTGATTATGATAAAAACGAGTTCACTGAAAGAATTAGAAGTGGTGAAGTCGATTTATTGGTAGAGTTTGAAGATCAATTTGATGCAAAGGTAGCAAGTTACTCAGATAGCAATCAATCACCAGAAATTATGACCTTCTCTAATCCATCAGAAGATTATTCGAATGAAGCGAAGAATAATTTTGTGTTTGACATATTAGAAGGCTATGAGAAAGAGATTCTGACGGATCGTTTTGGAAACATCAATTATGTGAAGGCTTTTGATGTAGATGCAACGAACCAAGAATCAGCTATTTTAGATGAGAAAAAGGCAGCTGCATCTGGACTTGGCATGATTGTTCCGATGATTCTTGCAATCATCTTATTTGCAGGTGCTATGGGTATCGGAATGGATACGATTGCAGGGGAAAAAGAAAGAGGAACTATGGCAACCTTATTATTAACACCAATTCCTAGAGAAACCATTGCCTTAGGAAAAGTTATTGGACTTGGAATTGTGGCAATTATTAGTGCAGCATGTTCCTTTGGTGCAATTATTGCATCTCTTCCAAATATGTTATCCTCCTTTGGTGGGGAAGGTGTAGGCCCCATTGGTTTATCATTTAGTATACTTCAATATGTACAGCTATTTGTTATAATGATTACATTGGTAGGGATCTATGTTGGATTAATTTGTTTAATTTCTGTTAGAGCTCGCTCTGTCAAAGAAGCGGGAACATATATGGCACCAATCTACATGATTATTATGATTGCCGCATTTAGTACGATGTTTTCAAAAAGTGGAGGCGTTGCACTTTATAAATTTGCAATCCCAGTATATGGAAGCGTTACGGCAATTAAAGAAATGTTTTCTTTTGAACTATCGTTAATGGAATTTGGCGTTACTTCAGGTGTTTCTATTATTGTAACGGCTATTATAATTAAATTAATTACTAAAACCTTTAATGATGAAAAAGTGATGTTTAACGCATAACTACGAGGGCTAGCGACTTTAATAATAGAAATGGAGATAAAACAATGTACTTAATGCTATTAGAACCAGATTATAAAGAGCGTGTTTGGGGTGGACAAAAATTAAAGACTATTTTAAATAAAGAGATTCCTTACACACATACAGGAGAGAGTTGGGAAGTTGCTTGTCATGAAAATGGGCATTCTATTATTAAAAATGGGCCACTAAAAGGGATGACCTTAAAGGCAGCAATTGACGCTTATGGGGAGGAACTATTAGGGCATACTGTAAAGAAGGGGGAGAAATTCCCCTTATTACTTAAATTTATTGATGCGAAGGACTTGCTTTCTGTACAGGTTCATCCTGACGATGCATATGCAGTAGTTAATGAAAATGGAGAGCTTGGTAAAAATGAAGCATGGTATATTTTAGATGCAGAGCTTGGGTCAAAGCTGATTGTTGGCTTAAAGGATGGCGTGACAAAGGAAGAATTTATTCGCGCATTTAAAGAAGAACGCTTAGAAACGGTTTTACATGAAATTGAAGTGAAAAAAGGAGATGTTGTAAACGTTCCTGCAGGTCTAATACATGCGATTGGAGCTGGAATTCTACTTGCAGAAGTTCAACAAAATTCTGACACCACTTATAGAGTTTATGACTGGGGGCGTGTTGGACTAGATGGGAAAATGAGAGAACTGCATGTAGAAAAATCTCTTGAGGTCATAGATTTTGACGAAAAGCACCCTAAAACTGTTGTAGAAGGTACGAGGCAAGTGGGAGAAGGCTATGACTTGATCTATTATATTAAGAATAGTTATTTTGCACTAGATAAAATCAATGTGACAAAAAGCTATAGAGGGTATAAGCAGTCAAAACAATTCGAACTTTTTTTGTGTGTTGAAGGTAACGCTGAAATTAACAGCAAAGAAGGTGCAATTAGTGTAGCTAATGGAGATTCCTTCATGGTTCCAGCAAGCATCGAGACGTATACAATTACAGGTTGTGGGTCATTTATTAGGGCGACTGTTCCAGAAATTAAAGAATAGGTCGGATCAAAATACTTACAATGAATGCGAGACGGCCCTATAAAGATAAAAAAACTGAACAATAGAGAGTAAGGCTGATTATTATGAAAAAAATTAATTTACCACACGATGTAGATGATATAATAGGAAAACTAAATGAACACGGCTATGAAGCGTATGCTGTTGGAGGTTGTATAAGAGATGCAGTTCTTGGGGTTACTCCTGAGGATTGGGATATTACTACCTCCGCTTTGCCTGAGCAGGTTAAACACATTTTTAAAAAAACCATAGATACTGGTCTTAAACACGGAACCGTGACAGTACTAATGAAGCATACGCCATATGAGATTACAACCTATCGTATCGATGGAGCGTATGAAAATCATCGTAAACCAAAGGATGTAGCGTTTACTTCGGACATAGTTGATGATCTAAGACGTAGGGACTTTACGATGAATGCAATGGCATATAACGAAAAGGATGGTCTTGTTGATGTATTCTCTGGGATAGAGGATATAAATAACAAGGTTATACGTTGCGTAGGTAATCCTAAAGAGCGATTTAATGAGGACGCATTAAGAATGTTACGTGCCGTGCGCTTTTGTGCAAAATTAGGGTTTAAAATAGATGCTGAAACAGAGGCTGCAATAATAGAAAGCGCATCACTTATAAAAAATATAAGTGGTGAACGTATTCATATGGAAATGACGAAAACACTTATTTCGAATAATCCACATTTTATTGAAAAGCTGACGACCTTAGGTTTGATGACATATATTATACCTGAGTTTATGAATAATGTTGGCGTTGAGCAAAATAATAAGCATCATATATATACAGTAGATCAGCACACTTACGAAGCAATAAAGAATGTGGAAGCAAAAGAGGCACTACGGTGGGCCATGCTGCTTCATGATATTGGAAAAGGATACTGTAAAACAATCGACTATGAAGGCGTTGGTCATTTTTATGGACATCCTAAGATTAGTTCTAATATTGCAAAGGAAGTTCTTAACCGATTAAGATTTGACAATAAAACAACTTCCGATATATTGAAACTCATCGATCATCATGATTATCGTATTGAGCCAGAAATGAAGCAAGTAAGAAAAGCAATAAATAAAATTGGAGAAGAACTATTTGAAGATTATATCAAAGTTCAAAGAGCAGATATTCAAGCGCAAAATCCAATTTACCATAATGAACACTTTCATAGGTTAGATCAAGTTCTTAGTTGCTATAAGAAAATAATTGAATCTAAGCAATGTACATCTCTAAGAGACTTACAAATCAATGGAAAAGATCTAACTACAATGGGTTTACAGCAAGGAAAAACAATTGGGTTAATATTGAATAAATTATTAGATATGGTAATTGAAGAACCTACTTATAATAACAAGGAATGGCTCTTGAAAACGGCATTACAACTTAGCAAAGAGAACTGTTAGAAATCATTAATCCTATTCTCATAAAACTTATTTTTGCTCATATACATTAGAGTAGCAATAATAAATATTTTATGAGGATAGGATTTTTTGTTGCAATAAAACCTTAGCGGGTAATAAATGGAGGGGTTAACTTGTTTGAACAATACGAGAATATTGTAAATCAATATAACATACAAGTACGAAATTTTTACAAGGGCAGAGGTGCTATTCTTATTGATACAGATTTAGGTCTAAAACTGTTGAAAGAGGTTAAACTGCAGGAAGATAAAATTACTTTTATATATCATCTGCAGGAAATACTACGTGACCAAGGTTTTTATATTGATACGATGCTTAAGACAAAAGATGGGGAGCTAATCGTTCGAGAAGACCATAAAAAATACGTGATTAAGGATTGGATAGAAGGTAGAGAAATATATTTTAATGATAAAAAAGAAGTACTTATAGCCGTAAAGCATTTGGCAAAGTTACATTCAGTCAACTTACAGTCTATCAAGAAATGCATCTATGAAAGATTTGATAAGGGCGATTCCATGCTAGATGCACTAACAAGACACAATAAAGAATTAATTAGAATGAGAAATAGCATTAAAAGAATGGGTAGTTGGTCGGAATTTGATTTGCTTTATTTGGAATCTTTTGATTATTACTATATGGAAGCAAAAAAAGCCATATGTCTTATAAACAAAACAATTGAAGAAGCAACTCGGTGTCAAAATTTAAGAAAGGTGATCATACACGGTCAATATAATCATCACAATCTTATTTTTGATGATTCTAATAAGTTACATATTTTTAATTTTGATTATGCAGCCTATCATTTGCCAATAATTGATTTATATAGCATGATAAGGAAGACGATGGAAAAGAATGATTGGGATGTCAAGTTTGGACTTGAAGCAGTGGATGAATATACAAAAGTATACTGCTTAAATAAACAAGAGCTTGAGCTAATGGCATACCTTCTTATGTATCCAGAGAAGTTTTGGAAAATTAGCAATTACTATTTTAACTTAAATAAAGCATGGAAGCCGAAACAAACACTTGTAAAGCTTAGAAAGTTAGTTGCACAAGAAGATAAAAAGCGATGCTTTATAGAAAGACTCATACATTATATTAAATGCTAGTTATTTTAAGTTGCTTATTTTTATTGCCTGTTCCCTGGGGGTAACTTACTTCCAAAATCAGTGGGTGTGGGGTCCCCACTGATGGGCAAGCAAAAGCACTTTATTTTTGTATAGAAATGGTACAAGTTGGATGAATCTATAGACCTATTAATTTAAAATATGTTGAAATAACTTGGGCTATTCTGTTAGAATAGAATCGATAAGTTTATTACAATATGAATAGGTACTTAGTTAAACTTGCAAATAATCCCAATACTGATTATAATATAAGGAATAAACCAAGCTTGAGGTTACAGCGTTAGGAGCGAAGGCGAGTATACTTTGACGATTACTTAATAAGAAAATAAAGACTATAAATAGTAGAAAATGAAACACAATAAAAGGATCGGTGATATCAATGGAAAAGAAAAGAAAAAATATGGATATAGTAACAAAAATGGCTATTGTGGGGGGGTTAGGATTAGTATGTATTTTGATTTTAGTAAGCATCATATCGTATGCAATTAAAGATAAAGCAATTAAAAAGGATAATAATAAGCCAGATAAAGTCGTTGAAAAAGAAGTTGATGATGGTAAAGGGCCTGATTATGCAAGAAGCTTGGCACTCATTAAAGAAGTAGATACAAAAAATGGTGAACTTACTATTTTAGATATCGATAAAGAGACAGAACTTGTACTTATAGTAGATGGTGCAGTAGATATTAAAGATGTATATGGAACACTACTGACCTTTGCTCAATTAAAGGTTGGTGACATTATTGAATCAAAGTATGATAGTACGTCAATGAGACCTGAAACCATTCAAATAACAGGACAAACATGGGTGAAAAAGAATATTCAGGATTTAATTTATAATCATGAAAATAAAACAATTCAAATTGGAAATGATGTATACAAATATACAGATGACCTAGTAACTACTTTTTTTGGGGAGTTTATATCTATAGATAAGCTAGACCCTGTTGATATGGTTACGGTAAAAGGGTATAAGGATACAATCTGGTCAATTGTCTTAGAAAAAAGCCATGGTTTTATTGTACTTAAGAATCATGAGAAGTTCATAGGTGGTACAATTGAAATTGGTAAGAAGACAAATTCTATAGTCAAAGATACTAAAGTAACCGTGCTTATGGGTGTGCAAAATATTATTGTGTCAAAGGAAGGCATGACGCCATACATTACGGAAGTAATCGTTGAGGAAGATAAAGAAGTTGTGATTGATATCGGTTCAGCACAGCCAACAGCAGGTATGGTTAGTTTTACGATCACACCAGGAGATGTGACGTTATTTATTAACAATGTACAATACAAAGATTTTTCGAAACCAATTAACCTAGAGTTTGGTACGTATACACTAAGAATTGAAAAGGGTAATTATGTTCCATGGGAGAGCAAGCTAGTCGTTAATCAAGCTTTTATGCCTGTGGAAATTAATATGAATAAAAAGCCTCAATATGTAAAAGTAAATAGTCCAGTGGGATTTTCTATGTATATTGATGATAATTATATTGGGGTTATTCCGATTGAAGCGCCAATTGATCCAGGAGCGCATACGGTAACGATACGTAAGGATGGCTATTATTCGAAAATACATCCTATTCAAATTGAAGACAATGGTCAAGATGCCAATTTTGTTTTTCCAGAGTTAATACCAATGCCAGGGCAAACAGACACACCATAAAGGTATAATTAATGATAGGAATACAAGCATAAGACAAATACTGAAGGAGGGTTTTCGTATGGATTACATGAAACGATTTGATGAATGGTTAGCGAGTAGTTATTTTGATGAGGAAACAAAAGTTGAGCTACAGGGTATTCAAGGAAATGATAAGGAAATTCAAGAAAGATTTTATAAGGACTTAGAATTTGGAACAGGTGGTTTAAGGGGGATTTTAGGAGCCGGGTCTAATCGTATGAACATTTATACGGTTCGTAAGGCAACACAAGGATTGGCTAATTATATTTTGAAAGAAGGAACGCAAGCAGCACGAAAGGGTGTTGCGATTGCGTATGATTCTAGAAGAATGTCACCTGAATTTGCAGATGAAGCAGCACTAGTTTTAGCAGCAAATGGTATAAAAGCGTATGTGTTTGAATCCTTAAGACCAACGCCTGTGCTTTCTTTTGCCGTGAGACAGTTAGGTTGCATAGCAGGCATCGTTGTGACAGCTAGTCATAATCCGCCGGAATACAACGGCTATAAAGTATATTGGGAAGATGGGGCACAGGTTGCTTCACCAAAAGATGAGGATATTATTCGAGAAGTTGGTAAGGTTGAAGACTATTCGACTGTAAAAACGATTGATAAACAAAAAGCACTCGATCAAGGGATTTATCAAGTCATTGGAAAAGAAATCGATGATCTATACATTACAGAGCTTAAAAAGCTTGTCATAAATGAAGCAGTTATTCGACAAGAAGCAGATGATTTTACGATCGTCTATACACCTTTACATGGTACTGGAACGATTCCAGTTAGAACGATACTTAAGGAAATAGGGTTTACAAAAGTAGAAGTTGTAAAAGAACAAGAACAGCCAGATGGAAACTTTCCGACAGTGAGTTATCCAAATCCTGAAGATATTAAAGCTTTTGAGCTTGCAATTAAATTAGGTAAAGAAAAAGATGCAGATATTATTTTAGCCACAGACCCAGATGCCGATCGACTAGGTGTGCTCGCTAAAAATGCAGAAGGCGATTTTGTGCCTCTCACAGGAAATATGGTGGGTATTTTACTTTTAGAGTATATATTAAGTCAAAAACAGGAAAAAGGGGAATTACCTAAAAATGGCATAGTTGTTGAAACGATTGTATCCACAAATATGGTAAGTGCCATCGCGAAGCATTATAATGTTGCTATGGTGGAAACCTTAACTGGATTTAAATATATTGGTGAAAAGATTAAAGAATATGAAACGAGTGGAGCGTATGAATTCCTTTTTGGATTTGAAGAAAGTTACGGCTGCCTTATTGGAACCCACGCTAGAGATAAGGATGCGGTGGTTGCAACGATGAGTGTTTGTGAGCTAGCAGCTTTCTATAAATCTAAAGGCATTTCCTTATATGATGCACTACTTGCCATATACGAAAAGTATGGATTTTATAAAGAAGCACTCGAGTCCCTTACACTAAAAGGAATAGAAGGTATTGAGAAGATACAACATATTCTAACAACCTTAAGAAAAACACCACCAACTGAATTAAATGGTGTTAAAGTAGTTGAAGCAAGAGATTACGAATATAATGAGATTAAAAATTTATTAACAGGTGAAACCAGATTGACAGGACTTCCTAAGTCCAATGTGCTATATTTTGACCTTGAAGATGAATCATGGTTATGTATACGACCATCAGGTACTGAGCCAAAAGTAAAATTCTACTTTGGTGTTAAAGGGAATTCAATGGAAGATGCGGACGCAAAGATGATCGGGTTAACGAAAGCCATGATGGATCAAATTGAAGCAATAATATAATAGCAACATCATCGCCCTGCGCTAGTACTATGAGAGCCGGGCGATTTTCTTTTGGAGAAAATTAAGACTGGGGTACTTGATTTTTTAATAGACGCCAAGACATAAATTAGCCTTCTATTTCATAAAGATATATAAAGAAATGCATAAAGGTGAAAAATGAAAGTAAAGGTATTTTTAATAGGAATTATTTTTATGTCTGTAATGGTGTTTGGATCATGTAAAGTTGCGCGAGAAGATAATGTAGAAAAAATTAAGGATTTAGAATATACTGTTTTAGAAAGTAATGAGTTACCAGAAATTGTAGCAACAAAAATTGAAGCAGAAAAAGCTAAACCATTTAAGTTCAGCTATACGGATGGGAAAGAAACTTATATTGCAATAGGTTTTGGTGAACAACCTACAGGAGGTTTTAGCATTCAAGTAACGGATTTATACCAAGCACAGGAATACATAGTCATTAATGCAACATTAATTGGACCTTCTGAAAAAGATCTGGCGGTTACGGTAATCACCTATCCGTATATAGTTATAAAAACAGAAAATCTTGACTTACCAGTATGTTTTAAATAGAATATTTATGTGTCCCCACTTTATGTGGGGCTTCTTGTTTGTTGTCCCCACATAGAAAAATTGCTGTAGATGAAATTGAAGGAATAAGAATGAAAAAAATGGATAAAATACTAAAAGAATGGATAGAGGCTTTTTGGAAGGAATTTTTGAATCTAAGGATTTATAAATATTTATTGACAAGTCACGGGTTTTTTGATATAATCATAAATTTTATTGACTTCTACAGGGGGAAGTGTTATACTATTAAAGAAATGAGGTGGCTACATGATTGCGAAGGAAGAAATTTCATTGGTTAGACAGCAAGTAGATAAATATATTGGTAGCAAGGTGTTAATCAAAGCCAATAAAGGAAGAAAAAGAGTTGTAATTAAAGAAGGTGTTCTTCAAAGTACTTATCCAAGTATATTTATTGTAAAAGTACAAAATGAATACCAAGACACATATAGAACAGTATCATATAGTTATACGGATATTATTACCAACAATGTTGAGTTATCGTTATATCCAGAATAGAAGCCTAATGGCCAAGAAATTAAATTCTTGGTTTTTTTGTGCTCGTTTTTGGCTAGGAAAGTTCTGCATAAGCAACTTATTTAATATACTATAAGAGAAAATAGTATGTAAAATAGGAGGAAGGTTATGTCGCTAAATTTAAGAGAGCAGAAAATTGATTTACTTAAGCCAAAAGGAAATCAAATGCTGCAAATGACGTTTGATGAGGATGTAAATGTTCCAGATATTAAGCCAGACATGGATAGAATATTGCAAACTAACGCTCAGGTTTCTATTGTTAAAGAGGAATTATTGCAAGATAGAATAATATTACAAGGTGATTTAAAGGTTAATATTCTTTATATCCCTCTTAACGATAAGAAACCGATACATAGCTTAGAAGCTGTTTTTCCTTTTGAGGAGACTGTTAATGCTGATGGGTTAAGCACGCGGGATCATATTAATATTTCAAGTAATATTGAAGACTTAACAGTCAATATGTTAAATTCAAGAAAGGTTAATATTAAATCTATTTCTCAGCTTAAAATGGATATTCACGAAAAGAATGAGGTTTATTTAACTTCAGATGTTGATGGGGTTAAGGACGTTGAAAAAAGGATTAAACCGATCGTAGTGTGTCAACTTAAGGAATCAAGAAACGATAGTTATAAAATTAAGGATGAGGTTGCTATTCCTTCAGGTAAACCGAATATTATGGAAGTTCTTTGGCATGAAACAACAATTCAAAATAGAGATTTTCGATTAATTGATGGCAAGCTTAATTTGAAGGGTACGATACATCTGGCAACGTTATATTCATCTGAGGCTTCGGAAAACAACGTAGAGTTTGTTGAACACGACCTTACTTTTAACGGACTTTTAGATTGCCAGAGCTGTAAGGAACATATGATTCATGATGTTCAAATGAAAATAATTGATGATAAAATTCAAATAAGACCAGATTTAGACGGAGAAGAGAGAGTTCTAAGTGTAGAGGTGGATACAAGAGTAGATGTTAAAATTTATGATGAAGAACATACGAATATTTTAGGTGATATTTATTCTTTGGAAAAAGAACTCGTTATAAAAAGGGAGCCAGTGTCCTACCAAAAGTTGCTTTGTAAAAACCAGAGCCAAACCAATTTAAAAGAAACCGTTTTAATTGATGATATTTCAAAAGAGATTCTTCAAATATACTATGCTAGCGGAAGTTGTTCAATAGATAATATGACAAATGAAGATGAAAAAGTAAATGTAGAGGGTGTTATGTTTTGCAAGGTTATGTATGTTGCAGCGGATGATCACATGCCAATAAATATATTTGAGGTTCCAGTGCCTTTTGAACATCAAATTGATATAAAGGGATTAAGTGCTACGAGTACAGTAAATATCACGCCTTCAGTAAGCTATATTGGCTGTACAATGGTAGGTGGAAAAGAAATTGAAATTAAGTGTACCATACAAATGAATACGATTGTTTTTGAACAAAATTCTGTTGATATTATTACTGGAATTGATGAAAAACCAATTGATATGAAGGCTTTTCAAAATATTCCAGGAATAGTAGGGTACATTGTAAAGGATAAGGATAGTCTTTGGGATATTGCTAAGAGGTATAGAACGACTATACCAAGTATTGTCAAGGCAAATAGCTTAGAGGATGAATTAATAAGAAAAGGTGATAAGCTAATAATAGTAAAAGAGTTACTCTTTTAGTTTAACGTAGGGCATTTTTTGCGGTTTTAATCGCGAGAAATGTCCTTGATTATTATAGTGGCGTTGTATATAATGTAAAGTATACAAAGTACATATTGATTTAGTACAAGCTTGAGTAGTTGTGCTTATGAGAAGAGGTAAGTGATGAAAGAGATCAGAATGAAGGCAAGAGCTAAAATTAACATTTCTTTGGATGTAATCAGAAGACGCGAAGATGGTTATCACGATTTATCTATGATTATGCAGACAATTAATCTCTATGATAAGGTGAATATTAAGCGTGGGTCGAAAAAAGCTCTACCTATTGAATTGAAAACAAATCTTAACTTTTTGCCAACGGATGAAAAGAACTTGGTATATAAAGTAGTTGAATATATGAAGACAGTGTACGAGATAAAAGAAAACATATTTATTGACTTATTTAAGGTTATTCCTATTGCAGCAGGATTAGCTGGTGGTAGTGCAGATGCAGCTGCAACAATCAAGGCTATGAATTTATTATTTCGGTTGAATTTGTCACTTGAAGAGATGATGGGTATTGGCAAACAGTTTGGTGCAGATATTCCTTATTGCCTTGTTGAGGGCACTGTACTAGCAGAAGGAATTGGAGATGAAATTACGCGATTGCAACCTTTTCCTGAATGCTTTGTGGTCATTGCTAAGCCTAATATTAGCGTTTCAACAGCCTTTGTATATGAAAATTTAAGGCTTAAAGAGATCTCTAATAGACCGAATAACCCGTTGCTAGTAGAAGCAATAAATAATGGTGATTTTAATACAATTAGTAAGAACTTATGTAATGTTCTTGAAGAAGTAACAATACAAGAACATCCAGTTATTGATCAGGTAAAAAAAAGCATGCTTTTAAACGGTGCAACTGGCGCGTTAATGAGCGGAAGTGGCTCAGCCGTTTTTGGACTATTTGACAGTGAAGAAGGAGCATTAAAGGCAACAGCAATACTTAAGAAGCAAGAATCAATCAAGTTTGCTTATGCAACGACTGTGTATAATAGAGAAAGGGATTAATATCATGGAAAATAAACTAAAAGTTAGTATTAATGAATATTTACCTTTGAGAGATGTAGTTTTTAATGCACTTAGAGATGCAATTTTAAAAGGAGAGCTTGTGCCGGGAGAGCGACTCATGGAGAAAACTTTGTCTGATCGGATGGGCGTTAGTAGGACGCCAATTAGAGAAGCGATTAGAAAGCTAGAATTAGAAGGCTTGGTTATGATGGTGCCAAGAAAGGGTGCAGAGGTTGCCAAGATCACGGAAAAAGATATAACGGATTTATTAGAGGTAAGAGCAACACTTGAAGCGCTTGCTGCAAGGCTTGCATGTGAGCGAATGGATGATGCGAGTATTGAACGATTAATTTGCTTAAAAGATGAGTTTGCTAGTGCTGCAAAGAAAAAAGATGTTGAGCTAATTATTAAAAAGGATATTGAATTTCATGATGCAATATTTGCTGCGACTGGAAATGAGAAGCTTATTCAAATTGTCAGTAATTTACGAGAACAAATCTATAGATTTAGAGTAAAATATATTCAGGAAATGCCAGATTATTTAGTGCTAGTTAATGAGCATGAAGAAATTGTAGATAGCATTACTAGTCGCAATAAGGAAAAAGCAGAAGAAATTGTAATAAGGCATATTGCAAATCAAGAAAAGGCAGTCATTGAAATGATTGAGTAATAGAGATTTTGCTTGAATTATTAGGAGATTGATGACCATGTATTAAATACTTGCGTATTTACTTACATGGTCTTTTTTTGAACAATTATTAATATGCAAGGTCATAAATAGAAAAATTTGTATAATTATCAATAAGTTATCAAATACTTTATAAGCAAGATATCAATTATAGTAGTACCTATAAAAATGAAAGGCCTTAACGAAAAAAGGAGCATTACATGCTGTTAAAAAGTTATCTACGAGAATTTTCAAGTATCATGAGTATGCAGTTCATGTTTATGATGGTGATTATTGCAATCCTATTAATATTTTATGATAGCAAAAAGTTAGAGAAAAAGGGTGCAGTAAAAGATAGTAAAATGGCTAAGTACGCAGGAGTTGCTTATTTAATTCTTGGAATTACTTTATATATTACTGCGAAACTTGTGTAAGGAGAATGTATGAAAAGCTTCAATGAACTTCATAATAAGGAAACAAATAAAATAGAATTGGACTTGGTAAAAAATCTAGATAAAAACATAAAGATATTTGAAGATTTTTTTAATAACTGTGATGATGTTATTAAAAAAAAGTTTCAAATAGGTGAGATCAATAGTGTATGGGGATATATCAGTTATATTGACTCGATGGTTAATCGTGATGTTGTAGAAGACTCGATACTGGAACAGATGATTGAAGAGATAAAAAATGTACCTAAAAATATCTCAGAAGACACTAATTTGTTTGAATTTGTTAAAAACTATGCAATAGCTACTGCGGATGTTAAGGAAATAAATACCTTTGATGAAGCTTGTCTTGCTGTGTTATCTGGAGATACAGTATTATTTATTGATGGTTTTGATAAAGCCCTTAAAATTGCAACAAAGGGTTGGCCAAATAGGGGTGTGCAAGAACCTGATACTGAGGGTGTAGTAAGGGGATCAAAGGAAGGCTTTAGTGAAGCACTTCGTATTAATACAGTATTGGTGAGAAGACGTATTAGAGATACAAAGCTTAAGGTTAGGCAAGAACAAGTAGGTACAAGAAGTAGAACAGATATTGCGATTATGTATATAGAAGATCTCGCAAGGAAAGAGGTTCTAAAGGAAATTGATGTAAGACTTCATAGTTTTTCTATAGATGCGATTTACGAAAGTGGTATGCTTGAAGAGCTTATGGAAAAGGAATGGTTGTCCCCTTTCCCTAAAGCTCAAGTTACCCAAAGACCAGACAAAGTGGCCTCGGCTCTTTTAGAGGGGAGAGTAGCAATAGTTGTTGATAATACACCTTTTGTCCTTTTGTTTCCAACAACGATCAATTGCTTTTTTCAGTCTTCTGAGGATTATTATCAAGGGTTTTTATTTGCCAGTTTTATTAGGGTGTTAAGGTATGCATCTGCAGTTATGGCAGTTGGATTACCTGGATTATATATTGCCCTAACTTGTTTTCATACATCTATGATCCCATCAGAGCTTGTTTATTCTATTGCTGCAGCAAGACAGGGGGTGCCATTTCCAACGATTATTGAAGTATTGATTATTGAATTGGAGTTTGAATTTTTAAGAGAGGCCGCTGTACGGCTTCCCGGATCAATAGGCAGTACAATTAGCATTGTTGGAGGATTGGTAATTGGACAAGCAGCAGTATCTGCAAATCTAGTAAGTCCATTGGTTATTGTCATCGTAGCAATTACTGCAATAGCATCCTTTTCAATACCTAATTATACACTAGCAAATGCCTATAGAATAATTAAATTTTGGATTATATTAGGAGCTGGAACATTGGGACTATATGGTTTTTGGCTTAGTATATTGGTTGTATTAATACATCTTGTTGCATTAAAGAGTGTTAATTTTCCTTACTTAATGCCTTTTGTAGCAGATGATGTAAACGGTGGACAGGACCTAAAAGATAGTTTTTTCCGTCTGCCGATAATTTATTATCGAACGAGACCAATATTTGCTAAAAAGAGTGAACGCAGGAGATTTAAGCTTAACCATAAATAAGGAGGAGAGGCATGTTTTCTAACAACGATAAAATATCCATTAGACAATTGCAGATTTTATTAATTCTTACACTTTTCACGAGTGTAAGTCTTACTTTACCTAGAATAACTTCGGAGTTTGCAGATCAAAATGGGTGGATTTTAATTATTGGTGCGGCGATTCTTACGATGATTTATAGTTATATCATTACAACACTTGGAAAAATGTTTCCAGATCAGACGATTGTTGAATATTCGCAGAAAATACTTACGAAGCCAATAGGGATAATTATCAGTTCGTTATTAATTGCTAAATTAGTGCTTTTTGGTAGTTTAGAGCTTAGAGTATTTGGGGAATTAGTTAAGCAAACTTTATTAAAAAATACACCAATAGAATTCATCATGATTACAATGCTGTTTACGGTAGTTTACTTAACGAGGAAGGGGTATGAAGCAAGGGCTAGACTTGGAGAACTAATCATTTTTCTTGGGCTTATTCCAATTATACTCGTACTTATTTTTGCTTTGCAGGATATAGAGCTTGATAGATTAGCACCCTTTTTTACCATAAAGGCGAAGGATTTTATCGCGGGAAGCTACTATATTTCCATAGCAATGGTAGGCATTGAATCTTTATATATTGCAATACCCTTTTTAAGAAATCCTAAAAAGGTAACAAAGGCAGTAATACATACTGTACTATTTGTTGCAGCACTTAATTTAATGATAAACTTTATCACCATTGGACTATTTGGATCTGCAGAAGCGGCAAGAGAAATATGGCCAGTTATGGCGATCATGCAAGTCATTGAACTACCAGGATCCTTTATTGCTAGACAAGATGCATTAATGATGAGCTTTTGGATATTAACGACCTTTGCGCTTATTAACTGTTATATATTTTTTATTACCATACTCACATCAAGGTTGATTAAGTCTAAAGAAGCGAATTGGATTAATCTTGTAATTATTCCGATTGTATATGGTATATCGCTAATACCAAATAATGTCCCGCATACGTTTGAAATGATGAAAAAGGCAATTCAAACCTTTGGGTTTGCTTTTGTACTGCCTGTTCCAGTAGTGCTATTAGTTGTAGCGAAAATTCGAAAGCTAGGTGTAAAAGATGAAACGAATCAAAATTAAGGGTTTAATTGCTTGTATTATTAGCTTATCCTTATGTGGATGTTGGGATAAAATTGAAATTAATGATCGTGGATTTGCAATTGGTATTGGATTGGATAAGATAGGTGAACAGTTACAAGTAACCTATACAATACCTAATTTGCCGGTAATTACAGGACAAGGTGGTAGCGGTGAACAAAAATTCGTGAAAATTTCTGAAGGTAAAACCATACATGAAGCAAATAAGCGGTTTAACTTAATGAGTTCTAATAAATTAACCTTTGATCATACAAAAATAATTATTCTCGGAAAGGGATTTTTACAAGATGAGGTTGAAATGAGAAAGGCACTAGATTATTTATCTAGAAGTCCTGATTATGCCTTGAGTTTGTTGGTCTTTACAACAGATAAAACAGCACAAGAAATACTTGAAGCGAAGCCAAATTCTGATGAGCCAAGTAGTATGTTTATTGACAGTATGTTTAGTGGGACGGAAGCAGAAGAACTTAATGATTATAAAACAACCCTATTAGATTTTTTGATTTCTTTAATAGATACAAAGGGAGGTGGATCTTTACCACTGTTAAGTTATAAGGACAAAGAGATTCGTATGGAAGGGATCACAGTTATTAAGGATTATATAGAGTGCTGCACCTTATCGCTTGAACAACTGATTCCATACAATTGGATAAGGGGTTCAGGCGGGGGGAAGAAGACAATTAAGAAGGAAGAGTATATTGGAAAAAACATTACCTATCAAATTAGCCAAATAAGAAGAAATGTTGAGTTTAAGAAATCTGAAACAAAGCAAGGATTAGATATTAATATTTTGCTAGAAATGGAAGGCGATATAATAGAACATGAGCTTTCAAAAGACAAAAATGAAGATGAAGATTTTTTTGATGAAAAATCAATAAAGGAAATGGAAAAAGAACTTAAGGATGGAATGGAAGAAGAGGTTAATATGCTGGTAAAATTTATTCAAGCTGAAGTAGGGGTGGATGTGCTGGATCTTTCAAAAGATTTGAAGATAAAAGAAGGGAAATTATGGGAGGAAATTAAGGACAATTGGGTCGAGTATTTTGCAAGTGCCAATATTCATGTAGAGATTGTGCCAAATATAAGAAGGATCGGCATGACAAAATAACATGTGTAATAGGCTAGACTTTTATGTTGTAGTGTTAAAAGTAAGTTAACACTATAACACCTATAACCATCCAATATGGCTATAGTGTTAAAAGTAAGTTGTTCTAATTCTTAGACAACCTATAGTGATGGTTAAAGCATCCATACACTATAGGTTGCCTAAGAAAGAACAACTATATACTTTTAATACTATAGTGTATAAAAATTCTTTTTTGGGAAATAATTAAACTATTAGCTAAAATATATATGGATAGAAGAAATGGGGGATTGTTATGAAAAAGAATAATACGTTTGTTGTTAGAAAATCAAATAAAAGAAGAGTTACATTGGGTGCAGGAATTGTTGTACTAGCTTTACTTGCTATCATTTATGATATGACGATTGGATTCACAAAACAAAACGATGTTGTTATAGAAGGACTATCCGATAGTCTAATTAGATTTCATGTTATCGCTAATAGCGATTCACAGGAAGACCAAACTTTAAAGGTTAAGGTGAAGGATGAGGTTATTGAAATGATGCAGGTGGTACTTAAGGATTCCACATCTGTTGATGCATCACGAGAGATTATTGTTAAGAATATGGATAACATTAAAGAAACAGCTAAAAGCGTAATTCGTGACAATGGATTTTCAGATGATGTATCCATTGCATTGCAAAAACAAACATTCCCACTAAAACAATACGGAGATATTGTATTGCCACCAGGAGAATATGAAGCTTTGGTTATTCGTATTGGTGCTGGAGAAGGCAAGAATTGGTGGTGTGTGCTTTTTCCACCATTGTGCTTTGTAGATGCTACCCATGGTGTTGTAGATAACAATTCTAAACAAGCCTTAAAAGACGTTCTATCAGATGAGGAATATGCAGCTATTGTAATGTCGAAAGACAATGACGTTAATATTAAAGTTAGTAGTAGGCTTTTTAAATGGTTTTCAGAAAAAGATAACAATATAAAAAATGAAACAGTATTTGCAGATAAATAATATGGTTATAGTGTCAAAAGTATAAACCATATATGAATGAATAATAAATTATTTTGAAATGAGGGATAACCTAGATATTTGTTAGTGCTTATCCCTTTTTGTCGACAACCTAAGACCAATAATATTCAGAGGTCTTATTTTTATGTTGATTAATAATCTGTTTAGTTATAAAATAAAGAAGGAAATGAAAGTAAGACCGTGGAGGAACACAATGGATAATAGACCGATTGGTGTTTTTGATTCAGGCTTTGGTGGTTTAACAATTGCCAAGGAATTGATGAATCAGTTGACAAATGAAAAAATTGTATACTTTGGTGATACTGCTCGTATAC
Source organism: Firmicutes bacterium HGW-Firmicutes-7 (assembly GCA_002841375.1). Classification (GTDB taxonomy): domain Bacteria; phylum Bacillota; class Clostridia; order Lachnospirales; family Vallitaleaceae; genus HGW-1. Next base: position 61,017 of record PGZO01000001.1, read on the forward strand.
CTTATGGAAGTAAATCCAAAGAAACAATTATTAAATATTCTGCTCAAATTATTAGATTTTTACAAACCAAAGACGTTAAAGCAATTGTAATTGCTTGTGGAACAGCAAGCGCATTAGCCTTAGAGGCAGTAAGAGAACAATTTGATTTGCCAATTATTGGTGTTGTTGAACCAGCTGCTATGTCAGCGGTGGAAGAAACTAGAAATAATAGAATAGGAATTATTGGAACGGATGGAACAATAGCTAGTAAGTCGTATGAACAAGTAATCTATAAACAAACTACGGATATAGAAGTGTTTTCAACGGCGTGTCCATTGTTCGTACCGCTTGTTGAAGAAGGTTGGTTAGAAGATGAAGTAACAATTGAAGTTGCAAAAAGATATTTAAGCGTTTTACAAGATAGGGAGATTGACACACTTATACTAGGATGTACGCATTATCCGTTGCTTGCAAAAGTAATTGGACAGATTATGGGAGATGTAACCTTAATTAATCCAGCCAATGAGACAGCCGCTGTATTACAAAAGTTACTTGACACAAGTAAATTAAAGCATGAGATTCAAGTTCCAACACATGAATTTTATGTTAGTGATTGTGCAAATAAGTTTGAAACATTTGCAAAGATCATTTTAGGCAAAGAAAAATTACCTGTTCAACAAATCCATATTGAAAACTACTAAAGAAAAGAGACGAAAGACATGAAAAAAGATGTACTAATAACAATTAAAGGTATTCAAGGGGATTTGCTAGATAATGAAAAAATTGAAATGATGACAACTGGTTCTTTTTATGAAAAGAATGGTAAATATTACATACATTATATTGATACTTCACTAGACTCGGAAGTAGAGACAAAAACCTCAGTAAAAATGAATTCAAAAAAGGTGTCTATTACTAGATTCGGGGCAACCAGCACCCATATGATTTTTGAAGAAGGAATAAGTCATTATACCCCGTATGAGACGCCTTTTGGTATCTTTGAGATAAAAACCCATACGAATAACATTCAATTAGAAAAAATGGAAACAAGCTTGAAATTAACCGTTGAGTACATTTTGGAAATTAATAAAAGCTCGTCAGGTACTGCTTGTTTTGAGCTACATGCCAGAGAAATAAACGAAGACCATGTTTTGTAATATAATTGTAAACGAATTTGTCTTAAAAAATGCGAAAGTTATGCCGAAATAATAACATAGGATGGTTGTAGCGTCAAAAGTAAGTTAGTTCTAATTCTTGCACAACATATAGCGATGGTTAAAGCATCCATGCACTATATGTTGTGCAAGAAAGAACAACTATATACTTTTGACACTATAACCAAAGGATAAAAGAGAAATCTATATTGGAGGCCTTTATGAGAAGAAATATATTAGCAATGGCAATGGTCGTGATTTTATTGGTACATAGTGTATATTTGATTTACGGAGCAACAGATTCAAGTGTATTATCTGAACCAGTAAGTGGTATTTATACCGCGAGAGCTACAGGAAACAATATTATTAACAACCTACGCTTTGCAGACCTTCAGGCTTCTCATTGGGCAAAAGAGCCAATTACAAGATTAGGTGCCCTTGAGATTATAAAAGGTGATTCTAACGGAAGATACAGGCCAAACAGTTCAGTATCAAAAGAAGAAGCACTCGCACTATTGGTTAGAATGATTGGACGGGAAGAAGATGCAATTCGTGCTGCACAGCAGTTGGATGCAGGAAATGAAACGAACGAGTCGTTAAATACCATATGGTCAAGAGGCTATATGAATATAGCGAATAAAATTGGCCTAATCACAGCAGCAGAATATAGAGATGCTATCTCAGAGGATCAAGGCACCTTAGATCCTACTTCAAGTTTCATAAGACAAAATCCAGTAACAAGAGAACAAATTGCAAAGTGGATTGTTCAGGCAGTAGGCACCATCAAACCAGAACAATTGAGTCCTGTTTATACACAACAGGCTATTTTCAATTATACTGATTGGAATAATATGGATGCTCAGTATACGCCATATATAGAAGCAGTTACGATAGGCAAAATCATGGTGGGAAGTGGTGGCAGATTTCAACCAAAGTCTTCATTAACCAGAGCTGAACTCGCACAGGTTCTTAAGAATATGGATAAGATCCTTTATGAAACGATGACGATTGAACAAAAGGGTGGATTTGTTGGCGCTATTACAGATACGAATGTAATTGACCCTATTACCGGTACAGCTATACGATCCTTCTTAATTCGTAATAATGAAGGAGGCGTTGATCAGCTAGACTATGAGTATAAAAAGAATGCAACAAACCAAATAGCTACGAAGGATGCACCAGTGTATCAAAATGGTGCTGTAAATAGCATGCTTTCTCTAAAGGAAGGCGAGGCAATAGAGTATTTAGTTGATCAAGAAACAAATGAACTGCTTTATGTATATAGTAAGGGGAACCCATCCCCGGAGAAGGTGACTGGTATATTGCAACCCGTTACGGATCTTGATAAGGGCCAAATTACAATTAAGACAACAGCTGGAGCGCTATTTACTTATTCGTTAAGCGGTAGCCTTTATGATGCGGTTAATAATACAGTAAATATTAATGGCATAGTATACACACCAGAAAAAGCACCGGTAAGCTCATCTGTTAAATTAACATTGGTTAATTCAATCGTTACAGAGATTAGCTTACTTGGAACTGAAACTGTGTATTCTGAAGTAAGTGGTATTGTTAAGGATAATAACACTGCTTTTTCCTATATTACAATAATTGATTGGAATGGAAATGAAGTTACTAAAAACTATAGAAAAACCAGTGTTGAGGTTGAAAAGCAGAATTATTATGATGAATCAGATGAAATTGGTTACATTGATCAAATGTTCCCTGATTATAGATTTGATGAAAAGGACAGTGGTGTTGAAGAGATTGAGGTTGGCGACATCGTACACATGAGAATAGACCCAACGAATAAAGACTATGTGGCAGCTATTAGTGCTAAGACAAATTATGTTGTTAAGTATGGAACGGTTAAAGATATTTCTTATAAAGGTGCAGAAGGTGCAAATATCATCATTACATATGATGACTTATCAATTGACACATTTGCAATACCTTCAACTTTGCCAGTATTAAAATCAGGAAAAAATGTAGGGTTATTAAACTTACTACCAGGTGATGTCGTTAGAATGCTCGTGAACCAAGCAGTAATCGAACCAGGGAATGTAAGAGAATCGGTCAAGGAGCTAATTATTGATCAATATGGAAATGAAGTGGCTAATGTATATAAAGGTGAAATGGGCACCATTAATAAGCAACAAAGAAAAGTAACTTTGAATAGTACATATGAATTGACCTCTTTAGGATGGGGAAGTTATGCGCCGGCAAAATCTTTAGATATATCAGCAGCAAATGTTGAATATTTCCAAGGAGGCAAACAAATTTCTTTAGAATATGCGGAGAAATATTTAACCCAGGATAGCATAGAAGTATATGTGGTAACTTCTCAGTACTATGGTACAGAAAAGGTGGAGAAAATTACTTTTAGAGAAGGAAGAGATTCTGTATTATCGCCAAGTAATGTGACGTATTCCAATGGACAAGATAAGATGAAACTTTTATCAGAAAGTGGTACAATAGCTATGGACTCAGGGACTATTGTCATAAAAAATGGTAAGCTGGTACAAGCAGGAAATGTTATTGCGCCAGATTATGCCCAGGTTATATTAAATGGGGGTTCTAGTGCTGCGATTGTAAATATAGAACCAGAACCTAATAACGATGCTGTTTCAGTGTTTAGAGGAAGAATACAGGGAATCAAAAAAGGGGAATCCTTCCAAGTACAGTCTCATTCAGTGCTAATGGACACGGAATGGATTTATTCGCCAATACCAAGGATTTATAACATAACAAGAAATACACAAATCTATGATGAAGATGGATTCGTATCTTTTGATGATTTTATAGATTATTCAGACATATCAAAGGTAGACGAAGTATATACTATTATTGCAGAAGGGACTAATGCAAGTTATGTTGTGAAAAATCCATATGCTACAGAAGGCGTAAAAGGGCAAATATATGAAGTGGAAGATGGCTCCATTATGATAAAGGATGCATTAGTGTATTCCTCAACTACAAATAAATGGTCAAATTTAAGCTTGAAGAATAATTATGCGGAAATTAATACCTTTATCAATTCAGTGATTATTAAGAATAATAAAGTAATTGAAGTGGATGATCTTAAGATTGGCGACAATATTAAAATCATGACAACTGAAGATTTGTCTAAGAAGCTTTTATTAACTTCTGAAAGAGATGTTGACGGATATATTATTTTCGTAGAATAAAGAATATGGTTATAGTGTCAAAAGTATATAGTTGTTCTTTTCTTGCACAACATATAGTGCATGGATGCTTTAGCCATCGCTATATGTTGTGTAAGAATTAGAACTAACTTACTTTTGAGGCTACAACCATATGGTTATAGTGTCAAAAGTATATAGTTGTTCTTTCTTGCACAACATATAGTGCATGGATGCTTTAACCATCGCTATATGTTGTGTAAGAATTAGAACTAACTTACTTTTGAGGCTACAACCATTATGGTTATAGTGTCAAAAGTATATCGCTTTTCTAAAATACTTATATATATAAAATTAGCTAGAAAATAAAGAAAGAGGTGATATTATGAGAAGAACTTTAGGGATTGTTTTATGCGTTTCTTTAATAATGGTTTCATTTGTTTCTATTTCTCATGCAGATGATGGCGGAGAAATGGGTTATTCAGGTGGAATTTCTGAGGGAACAAATTTACCGTATACAATGGACAAGTATGTTGATTCTAAGATTAAAAAACAAACAGTATTTGATTATCGTGAAATGGTTTTTCTAACAGGAGAACCAATTGAATGTATTGGAACTATTACTGTTGTTAAAGGTACAGTAGATTATATTAAGTCGCCAAGTGGTACATATAAAGAAACTTATACGATTAAAGCAAGTGACGCAGAAGGCACTACAATAATAAGTAGAGTCCTAAACTTTACAACTTCTTATCGAGTTAAAGAAGGGGAGTTTAAGAGACAAATTGTCCGAAATTCACAGATTACAAAATGGACAGAATCTATCATAACACCAGAAGAAACCTATACGCTAAACAGTGATGCATCTACCTATTCAAAGTCTTCAATTGAAGATATGACACCTGGAGTTAGCTATTATGATACAGTGATTTCTTATAATGCGCGTTATAGTACAAGTGAAGATGAGGATCTTGTTTCTATGGTAAGTGGAAATATATATGGCTATTCACAGCCGTGGTCAAAAGTGGAAGCGCAAAACTTGAGAATGGAGATTTCTGGTGATGGTGGTCTAACCTTCGATACGGTAGTAGAATTAAAACCTGTATTAGAAGCGAAAAAAACTTTGTATTATGACGAAACCAATCCTTATCCAATTAGTTTTGGAGGAAGTTTTAACCAAAGGCTTGAGAGAGAATCAACGTTATCCTACAATATAATATCATCAAGTAAAACGTTGAGTAGTAAAAAGAAGAAAGGAAGCATTTTGATTTCCCCAGCGAATAATATTGAAAAGCTACCAATTTCAGAAAATTTAGATTTTCTAACGGGTCATTGGGCAGAGGAAGATGTTAAGAAAATGTATAGTATGGAAATTTTTACAGAGACACCTAACACGGGAATGCAGTACCAAGCGATGCATAGGGGAGATTTTGTAAAAGCTTTATGCTTGGCTATGGATATCAGCACCGAAAAATATGAAAAGATTACGAGAACTTCACCTCAGATATTTGCAGATGTGCCTACAACCCATCCGCTATATAAATATATTATGGCAGCCTATGATGCGAAGCTTATAAAGGGTATTGGGACTAGCTTCGACATTGCCGTTCCAATTACAAGGCAAGAGGCCTTTACTATTTATGTAAGAGTAATAGGCTTAGAGCGACTTGGGGTCACTGATAGCCCACAGACACCGTTTGTTGATGATAAAATGATTTCTCCCTGGGCAAAGAAAGAAATCATGGCAGGCTTTAAGTTAGGAATTATTAAAGGTGATGCGCAAGGTAGGGTGCTACCTACTCAATGGATTTCAAAAGCAGAGGCAGCAGCAATTATTAATAGGCTTGTCGATTATCTAAGAGAAGAAATTTCCTTAGATTATAGAAATTACTAAGTAAGTTAAGTAAATAAAATAATTGAAGAAAAGCGGAGGTATTTTTAAATGAAAAAGATTATTATGGTCCTTGCGGTACTTATTATGCTTAGCACGCCAATGGCAAGTAGCTATGCCCAGGCTGATGTTACAGTACAAACGAACGTGGAATATGAAAAAATGTTTAAAGAGGTAATGGAGTTTTTGCGTGAGTCTTACGTGGAGGGAGATAAGCTTACAGATAAACAACTTTTTGAGGCTGCTATGAAAGGGATGTTTAATGAATTAGATGCTTATTCTGAATTTATGACACCCGAAGAGAGCGAACAATTTGTTAAATCCTTAAATTCAAATTATGTTGGTATTGGCGTACAACTTTCAACGGTTGGAGATTATATTGGAATCACCAAAGTATTTAAGGGCTCTCCAGCATTAGCAGCAGGCGTTGAAACAGGAGACTATTTTGTTAATGTTGATGGAGTAGATGTAAAAGGTTACTCATCTAAAAAATTATTAGATTTGGTACTAGGAGAAGAAGGTACGAATGTGAAGATTACCTTTGGAAGAGGCGGATCGACGTATAATGTGAATATTAAAAGAGCTTTAATATCAATTCCTACAGTTGAATCTGTAAAAGTAACGGATTTATATGAAGATTTAAATTCTGAAGAAGAGGCGCAAATAGCGTATATTTCTATATCAAGCTTTTCAAAAAATACGGGCACAGAATTTGAAGGTGCAATAGAAGAAGCAAAAACAGCCGGAGCTAAATACCTTATTTTGGATATGAGAAACAATAGTGGTGGCTATGTATCAACTGCTGTAAAAGTTTCCCAAAGTATAGTTCCTAAAGGTGGAATTGTTCACTTTGTTAATTCAAATGGAATTGTTGTTGATCATACTTCAACACTTGAAAGTGCTCCATTTGAGATTGTAGTATTAGTGAATGAATATAGTGCTTCTGCTACCGAATTTGTAGCTGCAGCAATACAAGAATCAAATGCGGGAAAAATTGTTGGAGAAAGAACTTATGGAAAAGGTGTTGCACAGTACTCTATACCTTATGGCCAAGATTATACGATTAAATTAACGATGGAAGAATTTTTTACTAGAGATTACAATAAAATTAATCATATAGGTGTTAAGCCAGATTATTTTGTTGAAATACCTGATTATATTATCGGAGATGCGAAATACTATTTATATGATAATCTTGATGGTGTTACACAGGTAGAAAAGGTATTAGACTTTTTGGGTTATGATGTAGGTACACCAGATGCCAATTATGACATGAAGACATTTAATGCAGTAAAGAAATTCCAAATTGACAATGGATTATATGGCTATGGGATTTGTGATTTTACAACACAAACTAAGCTAAATGAAGTCATGATTAAATCTATTGAAAAAAATGACCCACAATTTAATAAGGCTATCCAGTTAATTTTGGGCAAAATACATAAAAAATAATTAATAGCTTGACTTATAATGAGACTAATAATAAACTATAGAAGTTGTATTTTTATAAATGGAACAACTACGTAAAATATGAACTTAATAATAATTCAAATATATGTGAGGTAAACACGCAATGGAGACAAAGTACATTTTCGTTACAGGTGGAGTTGTATCAGGATTAGGAAAAGGTATTACGGCAGCGTCTTTAGGAAGACTGCTTAAGGCACGAGGAAAGAAAGTTACCATTCAGAAGTTCGATCCCTATATTAATATTGATCCAGGTACAATGAGTCCATATCAACACGGCGAAGTGTTTGTAACTGAAGATGGCGCAGAAACAGATCTTGACTTAGGACATTACGAAAGGTTTGTTGATGAAAATTTAGGTCAATACAGTAATGTAACAACAGGTAAGGTATATTGGACAGTACTCAATAAGGAAAGAAAAGGTGAGTTCCTAGGAGCAACTGTACAAGTAATCCCTCATATTACGAATGCAATTAAAGATAGAATATACCGCGCTGGTAAAAGTGTTCAATCTGACATAGTAATTACTGAAATTGGCGGCACTGTCGGTGATATTGAAAGCTTGCCCTTTTTAGAAGCTATAAGACAAGTTGCCTCTGATGTAGGAAAAGAAAATGTGATATATATGCATGTTACTTTAATTCCCTTCCTAAAAGCTTCTCAAGAAATGAAAACGAAACCTACGCAACACTCTGTAAAGGAACTCAGATCCATCGGAATTCAGCCTGATATATTGGTTTGTAGAACGGAACAGCCATTGTCTGAGGATATGAAGGAAAAAATGGGATTGTTTTGTAGTGTAGATAAAGAGTGTGTTATTCAAAATTTAGATGCTGCATCTTTGTATGAAGTTCCGTTAATGTTAGAAAAGGAAGGTCTTGCAAAAATCGTTTGTAAAAGACTTGGTATGAAATGTACGATTCCTGATTTGACTGAATGGGAAGAAATGTTAGAAAAAGAAAGAGCTCGTAAAAATCAAGTTAAAATCGCACTTGTTGGTAAGTATGTTGAGCTTCATGATGCGTATATTTCTATTGTAGAATCGTTATATCATGCTGGTATTTTTCATGAAACTTATGTTGAAGTATTGTGGATTAATGCAGAAGAGGTAACTTGCAATAATGTGAATAAGCTTCTAAGTGAGGCAGATGGTATTTTGGTGCCTGGAGGCTTTGGTGATCGTGGTATTGAGGGTAAGATTTGTGCTACTAATTTTGCAAGAGTAAATAAAATTCCATTTTTTGGAATTTGTTTAGGTATGCAATGTGCGGTTATTGAGTATTCAAGGAATGTATTAGGCTTAACAGATGCACATAGTTCTGAGCTGGATCCAGATACGCTTCATCCTGTAATTGATTTAATGCCAGAGCAAAAGGATATTGATGGACTTGGTGGTACGATGAGATTGGGTGCATACCCTTGTAAAGTAGAGAAGGATTCTTTCGCATTTGATGCATATAAGGAAGAGCTTATTTATGAAAGACACAGACATAGATATGAATTCAATAATGAATATAGAGAAGACTTAGTGAAACAAGGTATGAAATTTGTTGGTGTCTCACCTGATGAACGTCTTGTGGAAATGGTCGAAATAAGTGATCATCCGTGGTTCGTTGGTGTTCAGTTTCATCCAGAGTTTAAGTCTAGACCAAATCGTTGTCATCCGCTTTTTAGAGATTTTATAGGTGCAAGTATTAAAAAATAAAAATTGGGAGCTGCTTCGTACAGAGTTTCTTAATAGGAAGGGCTATTTTGCTGTAGATTATGTCTATGGTGAGATAGCTTTTTGTTTATTCGCATTTATTGGGTTTATTATTATGTGGAATGAGAAATGAGTATAAGCGCAAGAAATGAGGGTTACTAAAAGGGTCAGTATTTTTATTGGGGTATGTGGTTAGGGCAAACCGATAGGGGATTCCTTCAGCCACCTATTTGCGCGTCCGTGCACAAGATGGGTGGGCACTCGCTCCTGCACGTTCTGAAGGAATCCCCTATCGGATTGCCTGTGAGAGTACGGGGGATTTTCATAAAAATACTTCGGTATAGATTTTTGGATATCTTCATGTAATTTTTGAGAGATTGAAAAAATCGACATATTTGAGAGAAAACCACAAATATGTTGCATAAATTACTTTGGTAAGTGTATAATAGTAAGAGGAGGTGAGTGAAATGCTCATACAATTTAATTTCTCGAATTTTAAATCCTATTTAAATGAAACTACTTTAGATTTATCTTCAACTAACCTGAGTGAATTGAAATCTAATACTATTAATTATAAGAAAAATGAAGAGTATTTAAAAGCAATTTCAATATATGGCTCCAATGCGAGTGGAAAGTCGAATGTTTTGGATGCCTTTCAACAGATGAAATTTTGGGTTTTAAAATCATTTGTCCTTTCAACTGAAAGAAAGGTAATACCGTTAAAGCGTTTTCAATTTAGTGAGTTTGGGAAAAATGGTAATTCTCTTTTTGAGGCTTTTTTCACTGTTGATGATAAAGAATATCAATATGGTTATAGTCTTGACGAAAAATCTATACAATCTGAATGGCTGTACAAGCGTAACTTTAAATTTAAAAACAAATATGAACTTGTTTTTGAAAGAGAAAATCAGAAATTTAATTTAAGTACGAAACTAAATAAAACAAAAGATTTAATCAGTTCAATGAATGAGAAGACTTTATTAGTAACCTTGTTATCCAGTTTGAAAATTGATGATGCTATAAATGTTTCCAAATGGTTTGAAGACACTGAAGTTATTAATTTTGGGGATACAACATTCGAATTTATGGTTTCACGTTCTCTTCCAAAAGTTGATTTTTTAAATGAAGCAGAATATAAGAGATTTATAGATTTTCTTAAAGCAATAGATTTAGGGATTCAAGGGGTGAGAATTGAAAAAGTTGACAATGTGAATGAAGATATGGAAAGAAATGGTGAAAGATATAAAATTTATACTCAGCATCGTAATATTGACAATAATGATTTTGAGGAAATTCCTTTAAATGATGAGTCAAGTGGCACAGTTAAAATGATAAGTCTATATTATTTTTTAAACGAAGCCCTTGAGAAAGGCAAAACCTTATTTGTTGATGAGATGGATGCTAAACTACATCCATTATTAACAAGATATATTATTAATTTATTTCAGGATTCAGACAGTAATAACAATAATGCACAGTTGATTTTTACAACGCATGATACAAATACCTTGAATAAGGAACTTTTTAGAAGAGATCAAATTTGGTTTGCTGAGAAGAATGATAAAGGAATTTCTGAATTATTTTCTTTAGCTGAATACAAGATTAATAATGCTAAAATCAGAAAAGACGCGTCTTATAACAAAGACTATTTAGGTGGGAGATATGGTGCAATACCTAACTTAAGTTTGTTTAAGGACGGTGAGTAAATGGTAGACCAATTTTTTAATAAACGGAAGGGACAAAAGAAAAAAAGGGAAGCTGAAAGCAAAAAGCCTTTGTCTAGAAGATTATGACAATGAGGCTTTTTCTGCTTTTAGGAGAAAGTCATGAAAAATAATAGTGAAAAGTTAGAATTGAACAGCACATTAATCAACACTATAGCCCCTATGGGTCTGGAAATAAAAGGTAACTGTCTCATAATCGGTGAAAACACCGGAAAAGTCTATGGTATTGTCATATACCCACAAAGAAGCGATTGACTAGGTATTTTTACGCAAATGAGTGACAGATGTATAGGCAATTTAATAAGGGATTCCTTCAGAGCGTGCAGGAGCGAGCGGCCACCCATCTTGTGCACGGACGCGCAAATGGGTGGCTGAAGGAATCCCTTATTAGGTTGCCAGAGCAGACAGCCTAAGTAAAAATACCGGACCTCCTTCAATTACAACGTCCCTACTAATGCGCTATTACAATAAAAAAAGAAAATGTACCCCGAGACGTGGAGATTATTTTTAGTCACTACGTCTCGATATACATTTTCATATTACCCAACTTACTTTGTCGCTTTTGCTTCTTTTGTAGCTTTTGTAGCTTTAGGAGCTTTAGGAGTCTTAGGAACTTTTACTGCTTTTGCATCCTTCTTAGTAGTAGCTTTTGTTGTAGCAGGAGCCTTTGCAGTAGCACTTGTTCCGCCTTTGATCGCTACAATATACAAGCCTGCAATTTCAACCTTTATTTGTTTCTTAACAGGTATGTTCTTGAAAATCTTTTCATCACACATTAACGTTGTAATCTTCGGTCCAATCTTTGCCTTAACCAATGGTACTTTTCTAAATTTTAAATAGAAAGGTACTTGCTCTTGAATCATCTTAGGTAAGTTTGATTCGGAAATCTTCATTTTCTTTTTATCAATCACGAGGATTGAGGTTGTCATCTTGCTTTGATCTATTAATGATTGTTGATCGTTGACCTTAGTTTGCATTTTCTTGCCGAGAAAGTATAAAACCCCAAGAGCAATAGCGACTACGCCAAGTATAATTAATAGTATATAATACCACTCCATTAACGTTTCCTCCAATCTGTATGTTGCCCATGAACTGGACAATACTAATTTTACCATTATTATGAAAAAAATCAAGAGGCATTAACAAAAACTTTTGTCCATCTCTAAATACATGGCTTGTATAATTTCTTGAACATAATGCGCACTTTTTTTCTTTTCTTCAATACTCATTTGAGATAAATCAATTGGCGCTCCGAAAGTAAGTGAAACATTACTAGGCGTAATTCTAAAACCATGGTTGCCAAATAGTTCATCGGTACCTTTTAGAGCAAAGGGAATAATTAGAACATTTGCTTTTTCTGCAAGTTTAAGGCTACCTTGTTTGAAAGGTAATAAGGTATTTGATTTGCTTCTTGTTCCTTCAGGGAAAATTAAGAGGGATTCACCTCTTTTAAGCTTAGTTACACCTTCTTTTATTATTTCAAGAGATTGTCTAACATTTGCTCGATCCATAAATAAACAGCCTAATAAAGTCATAACCTGACTTACAAAAGGTACCTTTTTTAAGTCAACTTTAGCAATAAAAGCAAGAGGATAAGGAATATGCTTGATTAATAATGGGATATCCATATAGCTCTTATGATTTCCGACAAAAAGAACTGCCTTACCATTTCTTTCCACATTCTCTAAACCATTAACCGTTATATTAGAACCAGAAAATGTATAAAACACATTTGATGCAAAACAAGCAATTCCCCTTGCAATTTTATAACGGAGTTTCATTGATACGGTTCCTACCAAAAAGCCAAAAAGAACAATAGGAAAAGTAACAATTAAAAATATAATAAATAACACTAAAACTACAATTGCTCGAATCATGTCATCACCCTTTTTAAGTCAATAAGAAATTTTTATTAGGAAATTTGAAAAGCGACAAAAAACAATTAGGTATTGTTTAACGTCCAAAAAGAGTAGTAATAGAAGCTAATCTTTTCGTAATGTGATCAGTTAACATTTCAGGTGTATATCTAAATTGCCAGTTGTCTTCGGCTACACCAGGGGTGTTCATTCGTGACCAGCTGTCAAACGACAATACATCCTGTAAAGGTACGATTGCCATTGAGGCTACAGATCCAAAACAGATTCTAATAAAATCCCAGGCAATATTATTGCCGTCTGTATTCATATAGCAACGTACCCGATCCTTGCTCTTTTCGGTAGCCTTTACATACCAACCGATTGATGTATCATTATCGTGTGTTCCAGAATAACAAACACAATTTGAAGTAAAATTATGAGGTAATAAATTGTTTTCTTCAACATCTTGAAAAGCAAATTGAAGTACTTTCATGCCTGGAAAGTTAAAGGAATCTCTTAAAATCTCTACCTCAGGGGTTATTATTCCAAGATCTTCAGCAATAATCGGGAGATTTTTACCTAAAGCTTTTTCTAGCGCATAAAATAAATCTTTTCGTGGCCCATCTTCCCATTTTCCGTTAATTGCATTTATAGAACCATAAGGAACTGCCCAATAAGTCTCAAAGCCTCTGAAATGATCAATTCTTAATATATCGACAGATGTAAGTGTATATGAGATTCGATCGATCCACCAGGAATAATTGCTTTGTTTGTGTTTTTCCCAATCATATAGAGGATTTCCCCATAGTTGACCAGTTTCTGAAAAATAATCTGGGGGAACACCAGCAACTTCTGTTGGATAGCCTTTTGAATCTAATAAGAAGAGCTCTTTATTTGCCCATACGTCTGCGCTATCATAAGCAACGAAAATTGGGATGTCGCCAATGATTTGAATTCCCTTTTGATTTGCATATGCCTTTAAAGCACGCCATTGTTTATAAAAAAGAAATTGAATAAATTGATAGAAGGTTAAGCTGTCTGCTAATTTAGCTGCCCACTCTTTTTTTGTATCCTCAGTAGGGAAAGCAATTGTCTGATCCCAATGCGTCCAAGCAATGCCATCATGAGCATCCTTCACTGCCATAAATAACGCATAATCATAAAGCCACGAAGCCTGGTTTTCACAAAAAGCAGTAAATTCACATGAAAGCTCGGTGAAATTACTAGCTGTAAAGTTAGCATAGGCTTTCTTTAGTAGAGAAAACTTATAAGTAATTGCTGGACCATAATCAATTTTTAGCGGATCGAAGTAGGGGATATTTGCTAAGTCCTCTTGTGTTAATAAGTTCATTTCCAAGAGTCCTTCAGGACTAATAACTAAGGGCTGTCCAGCAAAGGAGGAAAAGGCTTGATATGGAGAATCACCATAGCCTGTAGGACCCAGAGGAAGTATTTGCCATAACTTTTGTTTAGAATTTTCTAAAAAGTCTACAAATGAATAGGCAAAAGAGCCAAGATCTCCTATACCATAAGGACTAGGAAATGATGTAGGGTGTAGTAAAATTCCACTCTTTCTAGGGGGATATTTTTTTGAAGTATCTTCAGTATTTATCATGAACTACCTCCAATTAATAGTATTGCATTAGCATTTTTTGTTTGAGATCGTAAAGCTCTTGTGATAAGTCTACATAAACAGTTTGAGCATTCACTAATCTTCTTGATTCATCCCAGAGTGTCGATAGTTCTTCTTCGCAGTGCTTTTTAATTTCAAAGGTAGAAGGGGATGAATATAAACATTTTCCTTCTTTGAAAATAGGGATTAAAAGTTCCTTAATAGTATAAGTCCCAGCCTCAAGTCTTTTCTTTTTCCATGTACTTTTTGGATCAAATAAGATAAGAGGGTTTGCTTCAGAATATTCTTCGTGTTCTAGAACAATTAGGTCTGCTATAATTTTGCCTGATTTCTTATCATATATTCGTAGTATTTTTTTATTGCCTGGATTTGTTACTTTATCAGGATTTTCGGAAATTTTTATTTTAGAAACAAAGTCATCCTTTTCATAAATAGCAGCTAATTTGTAAACACCGCCAAATGCAGGGCAGTCTTTTGAAGTAATAAGATGGGTGCCAACGCCCCATAGATTAACTTGTGCACCCTGAAGTTTTAGGTCGCGTATTAAATACTCATCTAAATCACTTGATGCACTAATGATTGCATCTTTAAAGCCTGCTTGATCAAGCATAATCCTTGCCTTTTTTGATAAGTAGGATAAGTCACCACTATCCAAGCGAATGCCATATGCATTTAGATGAATACCTTGATCGCGCATTTCCTCAAAAACCTTGATGGCATTAGGTACCCCAGATTTTAATGTATCATACGTATCAACAAGAAGTAAGCATGTAGTTGGATATTGCTTTGCATAGGCTCTAAAAGCAGCTAATTCTGAATTAAAGCTCATAACCCAACTATGAGCATGAGTTCCCTTTACAGGAATATCAAAGAGCTTGCCTGCTAATACATTAGAGGTAGCTGAACAACCACCAATTACTGCTGCACGTGCCCCTAGTATTCCAGCATCTGGACCTTGAGCACGTCTAAGCCCAAATTCTAAAACAACATCGTCGCCTGCAGCCCATTTTACTCTTGACGCCTTTGTTGCAATGAGGCTCTGATGGTTGATTATATTAAGTAGGGCTGTTTCGATAAGCTGGGCTTGTACAATAGGAGCGATAACTTTTAAGAAGGGTTCATTTGGAAAAATAATTGTTCCTTCCACAACAGAATACAAATCACCTGTAAATTTAAAGCTTTTCAGGTACGCTAGAAAATGTTCATTGAAAATATCCAATGACCTCAGATATTTAATATCCTCGTTTGAAAATGACAAATTATTTATATAATCTATTGCTTGATGAAGACCTGCGGCGATAGAAAAGCTACCATCATGGGGGTTAGATCTGAAAAATAAATCAAAGACCACAAGTTGATCTTCTTTGTCGTTCTCAATATACCCCTGCATCATCGTGAGTTGATAAAAATCTGTCAATAATGTTAAATCTAAATTTGGCATGACATAACCTTCTTCCATTTTATTGGTAACTATGTAGTTAGTTTATAACATTTGCATTAAAGTATCAAGTAAAAGTGCTATTTTTACTGTCAAGGAACGCGCTTACACGTTGATGCAGCTCATGAAGGGAGATGCGTTCATAGTAGCGTAAAAAAATAATGCATTGGGGAATAAGTACTAGTGACAAAACTACTAAAAAGATTGATAAAAAAAGTAGTTTTATGTATAATTATGAGGGGATGTAAATCGTTTACAAAGAAAAAATCAATTTTGAAGCATTGCTAGAGTAAGATTTATCTTGAAGGAAATGCGTAATAACAATGTGGAGGGGCAACAATTGAAGAGAAATATTTTATTTGCTATGGATTATTATCCACTAGCAATAAGGTTGGATAGCGAAATGTCAATAGTCATTGCATTTTCAGCTCTTTTAAGTATTGCCTTGGTGCTTTTTGTTTTTGTCGTAAGACAGTACCTTTTAAGAGCCAAAGCGGAAAAGGAATATGCTATTGCGCAAACGAATTTTGAGGCGACAAATTTGCAGCTAGTTGAAAGTGAAAAAGAGCTTAATAGACAATTTCATAAAATAAATGAACAAAAGGAAAAATTGAAGATCAGCAGAGAACGATACAGACTAGCTGTTGAAGGTGCAGAGGTTGGTATCTGGGATATTGATATGTCTAAAAGAGAGGTATATATATCAAAGAAAGGCCAGCAAATTGTTGGTTTTGAAAATTGCACCAATAGCTTTATTACGTTAGAGGATATAAAGAATAAAATATTAAATACAGATCTCGAAGAGGTTACAGAAAAATTTCATAAGCATTTAGATAAAGAATCAGAAACCTTTGAAGTTAAGTGTCGGATCCATGTTGAAAACGATAAATATTCGTGGGTTAATATAAGAGGACGAGCATTACATGATCAAGAAGGTAATGCGATTCGTATTGCAGGTTCACTGAATAATATTAATAAAGAAAAGCTAGTAGAAGCAAGGATCAATAAACTAGCATATTATGATTCACTAACAGCTTTGCCAAATAGAGCCTATTTCAATCAGTTAATAGAACAGTATATACAGATTAAGAAAGTCGAAAAATTTGCACTTTTTTTAGTGGATATTGATAATTTTAAAGCTGTAAATGAATCTTTAGGACACTCCTATGGAGATGAAATTATTATTAAAGTTGCCGAATTACTTAAACTACATCTAAAAGAGAATACGGAGCTTATACGGTTAGGTGGAGATGAATTTGTAATTGTAGTGTCACATATTAGTGAAAATGCTGAACTGAAAGATTATGCAAATCAAATAATTGAACAGTTTGGAAAACCTTTTTCTTATAAGGGCGTATCCTTTCCAATTACGTTGAGTATGGGTATTTCTACATATCCAATGGATGGCTTGAAGGCAGATGAACTGTTGAAGCATGCAGATATGGCGCTATATGACGTGAAGGTCAATGGTAAAAATGGATATAAAATGTTCTCTTTTGAACTTGATGAATCTTTTAATAAACGATTGACATTAGAGAGAGATTTAAGACAAGCAATACTAAAAGAAGAATTTGAATTATATTATCAACCTAAACTAGATATTGAATTAGGAAAAGTATTAGGATATGAAGCTTTAATTAGGTGGAACCATCCACAAAAGGGATTAATATATCCCCTAGAATTTATTCCGCTTGCAGAAGAAACAGGCCTTATCATTCCTCTTGGAGAATGGGTTATATGTCAGTCAGCAAAACAGCTTAAGGAATGGCATATAATGGGACATAATGAACTTACTATTGCAATAAATTTGTCAGCAAAGCAATTCAAAGATGTTCATTTAGTCAATCTTTTTAAACGAATCAAAGTTGAAACAGATGTTGATATTACAAAACTTGAACTTGAAATTACAGAGTCCACAGCACTAGTCGATATGAATTTTGCGATTCAAGTATTAAATGATTTGAAGAGGTTGGGCCTTAAGTTGTCACTTGATGATTTTGGGACAGGATATTCCTCCTTAAATTATTTAACACAGCTGCCAATAGACCATCTAAAAATAGATAAGTCCTTTCTTAACAATACAATTGAACATAAATCAGGTGAAGAAATAATTAAGTCGGTCATTTCCCTTGCCCATGCTTGTAAACTTAAAGTAATCGCAGAAGGTGTTGAAACCAAGAAACAATTAGATTTTTTAAGAGGTGAAAACTGCGATATGATTCAAGGATACTATATAAGTCGTCCAGTACCAACAAGCGAAGCGCTTGAATTTATATGTAAAGATTATAATGAATAATGAAAATGATAAAATGAACTTTATAGTAAGCGTTCACAAGATTCTGTTAAGCAAAGTTAAGAAGTCAAAAAGGAAGTCCACCCAGATGGTAGATTGGTATCTGATATCTGAGGTGGACTTCCTTTTTGATCCAGCAGGAAAGTTCTACATAAGCAATTGGAAAATATTGTGTGAATATAAATATTTATAGTATATGTATCCTGATACTTGTAGGAACTTTTAAGCTCTATAATCTTAAGAGCAAGAGTGTCATTAATTGAATGAGAAGGTTTACGCCCTCTATTTCCATGAATAATGGATTCTACGCCGTGTTCTTTTACCTCCTTTTTTAACTGCTTGATACGGCGTTCTGACAACCCCAAAGCATTAGCAGCTTCTGCAACAGTGATCTTACGCTCTAATGCACAATTGATAACATGTAACTTTTTTAGTTCTTTATCAGTCATTGTATATATCATTCCTTAAGATTACCATTATTTACGATAGGGTGAAATAATCATACGATAATCTTAAGGGTGAAATTATCACAGATTAAAGACAATACAAATGTTTAGGGCTTTACAAAACTACCAATAATCGTTATAATAAAACATTGAGTTGAAACGTAACTTTCAAGATATATAACAATGTGCCCCATCTTGAAGGGCATTTTGAATTTTAATAGAGCTGTAAGGAGGCAAACCCCGTGTACGATAAAGTATCCACGAACTTAAATTTCGTCGAAAGAGAGAAAAAAGTATTAGAATTTTGGCGAGAAAACAATATCTTTGAACAAAGTATTGAAACAAAAAAAGAAGGTCCAACCTTTACCTTCTATGATGGACCACCAACTGCAAATGGCATGCCACATATTGGACATGTATTAACCCGTGTCATCAAGGATATGATTCCACGCTATAGAACAATGAAAGGTTATAAAGTTCTAAGAAAAGCAGGTTGGGATACACATGGTCTGCCAGTTGAGCTTGAGGTTGAAAAGCTACTAGGTTTAGATGGTAAAGAGCAAATAGAAGAATACGGTTTAACACCATTTATTGATAAATGCAAAGAAAGCGTATGGAAATACAAAGGACTATGGGAAGACTTTAGTGGTACGGTAGGTTTTTGGGCAGATATGGACGATCCTTATGTTACGTACCACAACGAATATATTGAGTCTGTTTGGTGGTCACTAAAACAAATATGGGAAAAGGACTTGTTATACAAAGGGCACAAAATTGTACCTTATTGTCCACGTTGTGGTACACCCTTATCAAGTCACGAAGTAGCACAAGGCTATAAAGATGTCAAAGAAAAATCAATGATTGCTAAATTTAAAAGTGTAGATGAAGAAAATACATTTTTCTTGGCATGGACAACAACCCCTTGGACATTACCTTCAAACGTAGCGCTAGCAGTTAATCCGAAAGAAACCTATGTAAAGGTAAAATACCAAGATGAATATTTAATATTAGCGGAAGCTTTAGTCTCCAAAGTAGTAGGTGAAAATTGCGAAATAGTTGAAACCTATTTGGGAAAAGACTTAGAATATAAAATATATGAGCCATTATTTGACTTTGTTAAACCTGATAAAAAGTCATACTATGTTACCTGCGCGGATTTTGTTACATTATCTGATGGTACAGGTATTGTTCATATTGCACCAGCCTTTGGTGAAGACGATGCAAAAGTTGGAAAAGCGTATGATTTACCTTTCGTTCAGTTAGTAGATAGCAAAGGTGAATTTACACCTGAAGCATATTTATGGAAAGGTGTATTTGTCAAAGATGCAGATCATGATATCATTAAACACTTAGAACAAGAAGGGAAGATGCATAAAGTTTTAGATTATGAACATTCTTATCCGTTTTGTTGGCGTTGTGATACACCACTTTTATATTATGCAAGAGAATCCTGGTTTATTGAAATGACAGCGGTAAAAGATAAAATGATTGCCAATAATAAAAAGATTAACTGGTTACCAGAAAGTATTGGAACGAAACGTTTTGGAGATTGGTTAGAAAACTTAATTGATTGGGGAATTAGTAGAGATAGGTATTGGGGAACACCACTTAACATTTGGGAATGTGAATGTGGACATAAACATGCGATTGGCAGTATTGCTGAATTAAAACAAATGAGCGATAATTGTCCAGACGACATTGAGTTACACAGGCCATTTATTGATGATGTTTTAATTAATTGTCCAAAGTGTACGAATAAAATGAAGCGTGTTCCACAGGTTATTGACTGTTGGTATGATTCAGGAGCGATGCCTTTTGCACAATGGCATTATCCTTTTGAAAACAAAGAAATATTTGAAGACAATTTTCCAGCTGACTTTATTAGCGAGGCTGTTGACCAGACAAGAGGTTGGTTTTATTCTCTTCTTGCTATTTCAACCTTACTATTTGATGAGCCAGCCTATAAAAATGTACTTGTTTTAGGACTTGTTCAAGATGAAAATGGACAAAAAATGTCAAAATCAAAAGGAAATGCAGTGGATCCATTTGATGCACTTGGAAAATATGGAGCAGATGCAATTCGCTGGTATTTCTATAATAATAGTGCCCCATGGTTACCTAATCGTTTTTATGATGATGCGGTAGTTGAAGGCCAAAGAAAGTTTATGGGAACGTATTGGAATACGTATGCGTTCTATGTTTTGTATGCAAATATCGATGAATTTAATCCTATGGACTATAAGCTTGATTACGAGAAACTATCTTTAATGGATAAATGGTTGTTATCAAAGTTAAATACGTTAATTAAAATAGTTGATAAGAATTTAAATAATTATAGAATTACAGAATCATCAAGAGCAATTGAATCTTTTGTTGATGATTTAAGTAATTGGTATGTTAGAAGAAGTAGAGAAAGATTCTGGCAAAAGGATATGCCCCAAGATAAAATTAATGCGTATATGACTTTATATGAAGCACTTATTACATTGTCTAAAGTATCAGCGCCTTTCGTTCCATTTATGACAGATGATATTTATAGAAATCTAGTGGTTAAACTTGATGCAAATGCACCAAAAAGCATTCATTTATGTGATTTTCCTATTGCAGATGACAGTAGAATTGATCCTAAGCTTGAGGAACAAATGGACTTGGTTCTTCAAGTTGTTGTTGCTGGTCGTTCTTGTCGAAATTCAGCAAATATTAAAAATAGACAACCACTAGCAAAGATGTATGTTAAATCTGAGCTTAAGCTTGATAAAAATTATGAAGAAATCATAATGGAAGAGTTAAATGTGAAAGCAGTAATATTTACACAAGATGTAAGTGGATTTACAACGTATCTCTTCAAGCCGCAACTAAGAACGGTTGGACCAAAGTACGGTAAAATGTTAAATCAAATCAGAACCTATTTATCAGAGGTAGATGGAAATAAAACGATGGGTGAATTAGAAGAAGCTGCTTGCATTAAGTTTACCGTAGAAGGTGAAACAGTTGAGCTTACGAAAGAAGACCTATTAATTGAACCAACGAAACAAGAAGGTTTTGAATCAGTATCGGATAAAGATTTAACAGTTATAATAGATATGAATTTAACTGAAGATTTGATAGAAGAAGGTTTTGTAAGAGAAATTGTAAGCAAGATTCAAACTATGAGAAAAGAAGCGGGATTTGAAGTAATAGATCATATTCATTTTTACTATAATAAAAATGAAAAGATTTCAAGTATTATTGCAAGAAATAAAGAACAAATAAGTAGTGAAACGCTAGCAGATAGCATGTCAGAAGGTTTAACTACTGAAGGCTACACAAAAGAATGGCAAATAAATGGTGAAAATGTTAACTTTGCTGTTATAAAAAAATAATATTAAAGAAAATCTTACCTTGAAAAAGGTAGGATTTTTTAATAGCATAATTGATATTTATGTTATTATAAGCTATAATAACTCATAGGACGTTTAGGGATATAACTTATGTATTTTTTGTTTCCTGTTGAGTAGCTAAGTTCATTAAAATTAGCTGTTTTAATACTATAAGTGGCAAAGTCATTTTTGTCTAATATTAGGGGACATATAAATGCTTGAATTTGATAATCCTAGTATTATTATAACAAAGGCTACTAACAAAATGAATGGAGGACATCATATGAATAGATTGAATGTCACAAAAGAGGTTTTTAAAGAGGCAGTCTTAGAAAATATTAAAATAATGTTTAGAAAAACAATTGATCAAGTTTCTGAGGAACATATTTTTCAAGCGGTAGCTTATGCAGTACGTGATATAATTGTTGATGAGTGGATTGAAACTCATAAAACCTATGAAGAAAAAGATGCAAAAACTGTATACTATTTATCTATGGAGTTTTTGATGGGTCGTGCCCTGGGCAATAATATAATTAGCTTAGGTGTCAATGATATTATTAAAGAAGTACTTGATGATTTAGGACTAGACTTAAATACAATTGAGGATAATGAGCCAGATGCTGGTCTTGGAAACGGTGGTCTCGGTAGGTTAGCAGCTTGCTTTTTAGATTCTTTAGCAACCTTAGAATACCCCGCATATGGATGTGGTATTCGATATCGATATGGGATATTTGAACAAAAAATAATTGATGGCTACCAATTTGAAAAACCAGATGAATGGTTAAAAAATGGAAACCCTTTTGAGATACGAAGAGATGAATATGGTGTAGAAATAAAATTTGGTGGAAACGTAAGAGTTGTTAAAGGCGATAATGGAAGAGAAAAATATATTCAAGAAGATTATCAGTCTGTTAGAGCTGTTCCATATGATATCCCAATTATTGGTTATAATAACAATACAGTGAATACCCTTCGTATTTGGGATGCTGAGGCACTTCAAAGCTTTGATCTTAAATCATTTGACAGAGGAGATTACAACAAGGCTGTAGAGCAACAGAACTTAGCAAAAACGATTGTTGAGGTTCTATATCCGAATGATAATCATTACCAAGGAAAAGAGCTTAGACTTAAACAACAATACTTTTTTATTTCAGCAACAATACAACAGGTTGTTAAGAAATTTAAACAAAACCACCCTGATATTAAAGACTTGCCAAGTAAGGTAATATTTCATATTAATGATACGCATCCATCTTTAACGATACCAGAATTAATGCGTGTTTTAATGGATGATGAAGGTTTAGAATGGGGCGCTGCATGGGCGATAGTCAAAAAGACTTGTGCTTATACAAATCATACCATTATGTCAGAGGCTTTAGAAAAATGGCCTATTGAATTGTTTAGCAGATTATTACCTAGAATTTATCAAATAGTGGAAGAGATTAATAGAAGATTTTGTGTTGAACTTGTTGATAAATATGGTCAAGATAATGAAAGACTTAGAAGGATGGCCATTGTATCCGATGGGCAAATTAAGATGGCTTGGCTTTGTATTGTTGGCAGTTTTTCTGTTAATGGTGTTGCTAGACTTCATACCGAAATACTAAAGAATGAAGAGCTTAAGGACTTTTACGAAATTTATCCTAAGAAGTTTAATAATAAAACCAATGGAATTACTCAAAGAAGATTTTTATTACATGCGAATCCAAAGTTATCTGAATGGCTTAAACGAAAAATTGGGGATGAGTGGATAACCGATTTGAGTAAAATTAGCAAACTGAAAGAATTCGTTGACGATTCTCAAGCTCAAAAGGATTTTATGCATATAAAATATGAGAATAAGGTTAGACTTGCTGAATATATTAAAAAGCACAATGGTATTGAGGTTGACCCAAGATCAATTTTTGACGTTCAAGTAAAAAGATTACATGAGTATAAGCGTCAACTTTTAAATATTTTACATGTTATGTATTTATATAATCAACTTAGGGAAAATCCAGATTTAGATATGATGCCAAGAACATTTATCTTTGGAGCTAAGTCTGCACCTGGTTATGAGAGAGCGAAACTTATTATTAAGCTAATTAATAATGTAGCGAACGTTATTAATCATGATTTAAGTATTAATAATAAGATAAAAGTCGTATTTATTGAAAATTTTAATGTATCAAATGCAGAAATAATTTTTGCAGCTGCAGATGTAAGCGAACAAATTTCTACTGCAAGTAAGGAGGCATCTGGTACAGGTAATATGAAATTAATGTTAAACGGTGCAGCTACAATTGGCACACTTGATGGGGCAAATATTGAAATTGCTGAAGAAGTTGGAATGGATAATTGTTTTATTTTTGGACTTACATCAGATGAAGTTATTAAAATGATCCATGAAAAGTCTTATGATCCTTGGGAACTTTATAACAATGATCAAGCGATTCGAAAAGTTGTTACCCAACTAATAAATGGCTTCTTTTCTCCAGAGAATCCAGATCTGTTTAGAGTGATATATGATTCCTTACTTAAAACGGAGGGTGTTCCTGCTGACCAGTACTTCATTTTAAAAGACTTTGCAGCATATGCACGAACGCAAGAAAAGGTTGATATGGCATTTAGAAATCAAAGTCAATGGGCAAAAATGGTTATGCTTAATACCGCAAGCTCAGGCAAATTTTCATCAGACCGTACGATTGAGGAATATGTTAATGAAATATGGGAATTAGAAAAAACGAAAGTTACTATGGAAACAAATAATAAATAAAGAATTTTTAAGGCTCTCTTGGACATGTGCTAAGAGGGCCTTTTCTATCATTATAAAAGGCTTCTCATATTTCTCCAAAGCAATGCATATAGATATGTACAGGGAGGGGAGCAATAATGAAGGAAAAAATAATATCAAAGGGTTTAATTGTTTTAGCTGTTTTTTTTATACCGATTTTTATTACCACCTTACTAACTGATTTTAGAAAAAGCCCAAATAATATTGAGGATAAGTTAGTAACAATTCATTATAATGAGGGAGAACTTCAAATCCCGTTAGAATCCTATTTGGTTGGTGTAGTAGCTGCAGAAATGCCAGTTTTTTTTGAAGGCGAGGCATTAAAAGCACAAGCAGTTACAGCAAGGACCTATACAATGAAAAGATATAATCAAAATCCGAATATCGTTTTTACGAAGGATATTCAAAGCTACTACTCTGATAAGGAGCTTGAGGAATTATGGGGTATAAATGACTATGCCTTTTACTATTCAAAAATTCGAGATGCTGTAAAAGAAACAAGTGGCCAAGTAATTACCTACAAGGATGAATTAATAGATGCAGTGTTTCACTCAACAAGTATAGGTAGAACAAGAAGTGCAAAGGAATTATGGGGACAAGATATACCGTATCTTGAAGGAGCTGAAAGTCTGGAAGATATTAATGCACCTACTTATTTACATCAATTTGTATTTGATTTTATTGAATTTCAGGATATTGTACAGCAGTTTGATTCGAGTATATCTTTTAGTAAAGAACTTCCAAATGAAATACAAATTATTGAACGAAATAAAGAGGGATATGTTTTATCCATTCAAGTTGGAAATAAGATATTTTCAGGAGAAGATTTCAGAAAAATACTTGAAATTGCCTCTAGTAATTTTACGATTTCCTTTGATGAGAATTCAGTTAATATAGTATGTAAAGGATATGGACATGGAGTAGGTATGAGTCAATATGGTGCTGAGGCATTTGCGAATATGGGGAAAGGTTATCAAGAAATTCTTAAGCATTACTATAAAGATATAAATATAATCGGTTTGCAGGAGCTAAAAGATCAATAAAATTTATTTTACAAATGAATATAAAGCCATCTTATGGTAATAATAAAGGTGTATACGAGATGCATTTAAATCATGCACTCATAAATTTAATTATTGCTAGAGGTGATTTTATGAAAAAAAACAAAGTACTCGAATATATTGCTGATAAAAAATACTATCTATCCTTGCTTGGTGGCTTATTGGTTATATTAGTAGCGATAGGTGTCATTTATAATAATGATCGGCAATACGAAGAAATTGCAAATCTAAATGAAGCCATTCAAAAGGAAGGCCTAGTAGATAATCCTATTGATGTACCAGTAGAATCAGAGGTTGACAGTTTTAATGAAGTTCCTCATGTGACTATTCACGATGAAGAAGTTGTACCTGATAATATCCCATATGAAACGGAGCTTGTCACAGAGGGATCAAATGAGCCTATAAGTACAAATGAAGAAGCGGAGTTAGAAGAACTTGAAGAATTTATGCCTGTTATAAAAATACAACAACCTAATCTATCTTTTACTACTGAGGAAGGCATGATGATGCCTTTAGAGGGCGAGATTTTAATTGGTTATAGTGAGGACATTCCAGCTTACTTCAAAACCCTTGAACAATATCAAGTTAATAAAGCGTTATATATTTCTAGTAAAATTGGATCAGAAGTTAAGGCTGTATCCGATGGTGTAGTAGAGAAAATTGAAATGAATGGAACTCGTGGAAATTGTATTTCCATCTATCATGGTAATGGATATATGTCTTCTTATGGACAACTTCAAGAGGATATGAATGTTAAGGAAGGGGATCTTGTAGAGAGAGGTACAATTATTGGATATATTAACGAACCTTCAAAATTCTATAAATTAGAGGGTCCTCATTTATTCTTTGAAGTATTAGAAAATGATAAACCCATTAATCCTATAAGTTTAATAAAATAATTCTCGTATTATGGATGACTTTCTGAATAAAATATGGTAAAATATCAGAATGAAACCATTTTAATTGATCAAATGAAGGAGGAATTATATGAAATTAAAAACAATTTTAATTATAGCACTATTAGTGACGAGTATATTCGTTGTAGGAGGTTGTGCAAAAGATCAGGATGAAACACCGAATGTAGATGAAAACACAGGTGACCAAACAGATGACGAAACAGATGAAAATGAAGACCCAGATGTTGTTACAACAGCATCTATCGTTGACAATGGTGAAGATTTTTTAGAAGCTGTTGGGCCAGATGCGTTTTGGTTAGCTGCAATCGTAAAAGATATTACGATTGATGAGGACATTGTAGTAGAAGGAGAATATACGGTGCCTGACAGGGAGGACCCAAGTAAAGAAGTGCCCGCTGGTCGTAAAATTGCTCTTTATGCACAAGATGAAGATCGGAATAAAACAGCTAGTTACACATTAACAGCGCCAAGAATGATTGTGAAGAGTAAAGATACAAAGATTCAAGGTGGAACCTTTGTTGGGGATGTTTATGTTCAAGAAACGGGTTTCAATTTAGTTGATGCAACGATTGAAGGGAATGTATATTTTGCAAGTGAAGAATTGATGACATCATTTAAATTCGATGATAAGAGTGAAGTTACAGGTGATACAGAAGTTAAAACAGAGCAATAAATAAGCTGAATTATGTGGTGTAGCTTTTCATTTAAGAAAAGTTACACCATTTTTCAATTAGGTTGCCCTCTACCCCTTTGTTCTATTTACAGAAAATGGTATACTAATGATCAGGTATATATTAACCTAACGAGTGCAGAAGGTTTGTAGCATTGACTCAAAATGTTAAAAAAGGGGAATCAATAAATGGAGATGTATACTTATATATGCAATGAATGTGGATTTATTCATTGTGTACCAGCATACTGGACATCCTTTACAAAAGATAAGGATATAGAAATACCTCACTTAAATCTTGAGCGCAAAGAGGTATGTCCAAATGAAGTATTAATACTTGTTCAGGAATGAGTGTTGCCAAGTAGAAGAGTGTTTATGTGAACGCTCTTTTTTCTTTTGTGACTATAGATTAGCTAACTGGGAATAATGTTATTAGGTGATTATATGGGTAAATCTAATAATAATGAAGGTAATAAGCTTACAGAGAAATGTTTAAACAAGCGTCTTCAGGATAATATTAACTTAATCAAAAGCATTTTTACAAAGGACGATACACTTATCGTTAGGGAGTTTAATAGTGAATATCAAGGTTCAATAATGTGCGCGGTTATATATATCGATAGTATGGTAAATACGCAAGTGGTAAATGAAAACATCATTCAAGCGATCATGTGTACAACCTTAAAAGAATATACGATTAATAACTTGCTAAAGGAATTGCAGAACAAGGTAATACGCTCAAACGAAGTAATTAGAAGCTCGGATATGAATAGAATTACAGAAGCGATAATCATAGGGGATACCGTGTTTTTGCTTGAAGGCTATAATGAAGCATTAATTATTACGTCGGAAGGATGGCAGACTAGAGCCATTGAAGAGCCCAGCGCCGAAATGGTAATTAGTGGACCAAGGGAAGGGTTTACGGAGTCTATAATGGTGAATTTAACTTTGATTCGAAGGAGGCTAAAAACTCCAGATCTTAAATTTGAATTTAAAGAAATTGGTGAAAGATCAAAAACAAAAATTTGTATCTGTTATCTCCAAGAGTTAGCTAGCCCCAAAATCATTAATGAACTTTTTGAAAGACTTGCTAGTATTAATATTGATGGTATTTTGGACTCAGCGTATATTGAAGAACTGGTACAGGATTCGCCTTATACTCCCTTTAGAACGATAGGATCCACAGAAAGGCCAGACGTGGTAGCCGCTAAGCTATTAGAGGGACGTATAGCCGTTTTTGTTGATGGGACACCATTTGTTTTAACGTTGCCATTTGTTTTTATTGAATATTTTCAGTCAAATGAAGATTATTACCAAAATTTTTTAATGGGATCTATAAACAGAATTATTCGGATAATTGGAATACTCCTTACAATTAGTGTTCCTGCAATTTATGTTTCACTTGTGACATACCATCAAGAAATGATCCCATCGCAATTGTTATTAAGTATTGCGGCAGCAAGAAAGGATGTTCCACTTCCGACTATAGTTGAGGCTATTGCCATGCTTTTCGTATTTGAAGTGTTAAGAGAGTCGGGGGCAAGAATGCCAACTTCTATGGGACAAGCAATCACTATAGTAGGCGCATTGGTATTAGGGCAAGCAGCAGTTGAAGCGCGTATTATTAGTGCACCTATGGTGATTGTTGTTGCATTGACTGGAATAACTGGATTACTTATACCAAAGTTTAAATCTGCAAGTATAATAATAAGATTTATTTTTCTAATCATGGCGTCCATATTAGGTTTATATGGGTATATTTTTGGTTTTATGGGATTACTGTTAATGTTATTTAGTATGAGGTCTTTTGGTGTCCCTTATATGTTAACATTGAATTCTTTGGATCCACAGGAAGTTAAAGATACTATTATTAGAGCGCCATGGTGGTATATGCACTACCGTCCGCACATTATAGGGGCTAAAAATCAATTTAGGCTAAAGAGTCAAAATAGGAGGCAAAATAATGGCAAAAATAAAGTGTAATAAATTGAAATACCTTTTTGCTATTATTCTCGTAGTAGTAACCTTTACAAGTTGCTGGAATTATAGAGAAATCGAAAAACTTGGGATTGTTACAGGCATTGCAATAGATTATAACGAAGAAAGTAGTAAATATATCGTTACATTTGAAATTGTTGATATGCAAGCTGGGGATAAAGCAAGTATGATTAATACGCAGGTTATATCAAATGAGGGAGATTCTATTTTCGAAGCAATTAGAATTTCAATAAAAAGTGCAAGCAAAAAGCTTTATTTTAGTCATGCTCAAGTTTTAATAATTGGAAAGGATATCGCAGAACGTGGAATAATTCCTGCCCTTGATTTTATTAATCGGCATGGTGAAACTCGACATAACATTGCTATACTCGTCTCCTCATGTGAGGCATCCAAATTATTTACAGAAAAGAAAAATACTTCTGAAATTTTATCTTATAAAATTGCAGAAACCATCAAAGTAGCTGATGAAAATCTGCCTATTATTCCTAAGATTGACTTGTGGCAATTTGTAAATCGGATATCAGCTGAGGATGAATCAGCTGTTTTACCTATGATACATGAGATATATGAGGAAAATATTACAACACTTGATATTGACGGAGCTGGGATCTTCAAGGGTCAAAAGTTAATAGGGTATCTTGATGGCGAAGAAACGCGTATGCTTCTTTTTATTAGAGATGAAATAAAAGATGGCATATTAGTAATAAAAGACATTTATGAAGATAAGGCGGAAAATGTAAGTATAGAAATTACAGAAAGTAAAACCAAAATAACGCCTCATTATTTGGACGGTACATTTATAATGAATATAAATATTAGATGTGAGGTCGTATTAGGAGAGAATACTGGCTTTAAGGATTTTAATTCTGAGGAAGGAATGAAAAAATTAAAAGATACAGCGGAGCAGCAAATTGAAAAAGAAGCTGAACAGTTGATTAAAAAAGTTCAGCGAGAATATGGAAGCGATATTTTTGGATTCGGAAAGGCAATTAGAGTTCAAAGAGCAGATTTATGGAAAAAATACAAAAAAGATTGGCGTTCCATGTTTTTACTAGTGGAAGCTGAAGTAAAGGTAGACATGGCTATAAAGAACAGTGGAATGCAAGGGAAACCTACAAAGGTAGGCTATTGATATGATCATTATAGTGTTATTTTTATATTTATTTGTCATATTATTTGATTTTATTCCAATTTATACACAATTAAGCAAGAAGGATATTGGCATATATATTGTTTTAATCATTACAGCACTTACCCTTAGTGTTGCAATTGAAATGGGCATAGAAATTCCTAGTCCGGCTAAGCCGCTAGAAGGTATCATTAGTTTTTTAATTGGTGAAGACAAGTAGAATAAGAGGAAGAAGTATGGAAAAAGAGATTGTTACTAATAAGCAAGTAATTAATATCATGACAATGTTTTTAATAGGTAGTACGTTGGTATTAGGTGTTGGTTCAGATGCAAAACAAGATTCCTGGATAGCTATTATCATTGGAATAGGGTATGTGATACCAACCGTATTAATATATTCGAGAATATTATGGCTGTTTCCAGGTAAAAATTTATTTCAAATATTAGAGCGGATCATGGGTAAATATGTAGGAAAAGCTGTTTCTTTACTATTTATTTGGTATGCATTTCATCTAGGAGCATTAGTCACCAGAAATTTCTCTGAGTTTATTAATATTGTTGCACTACTCGAAACACCTCCACTTGTTCCAGTGCTGGTGTTAATTATGCTTTGTATATGGGGCGTAAAAGAGGGGATCGAAGTGTTAGGCAGATGGTCACAGTTCGTTTTACCTATACTGACGACAATACTTTTTATAACCGTCATTTTATCTTTCCCATTAGGAGATTGGACCAATATTAGACCAATCATGTATAATAATCTTGGTCCAATATTAAAGGCTTCCTATGGTGTGTTTTCTTTTCCATTTGCAGAAACAGTAATATTTATGATGATATTAGGAGGATTAAAGGGTCAAAAAGGTTACTACAAAGTTTACTTAAAAAGTATTTTATTGGGCGGCTTCATAGTTTTAATTATTAACTTAAGAAATATAGTAATACTTGGATATGAATTTATTGATAACATTTATTTTCCTTCATATGCGGCTGTTAGTTTAATAAATATTGGTGATTTTCTTCAAAGAATAGAGATACTGGTTTCAGTCGTATTTCTATTTGCAGGTTTCATTAAAATTTGTATTTGCTTGTTAGCAGTTTGTTATGGAGCAGCACAAGTACTAAATATTACAGAATATAGAATACTTGTTACACCTATTGGGTTAATGATGATGATCTTGTCTCTCATAATTTATGATAGCATGATGGAAATGCAGGAGTGGGCATTTGTTTACTATAAGTTCTACGCATTCCCATTTCAGGTAATACTGCCCCTTATTATTTGGATGGTGTGTGAAATAGTTGTAAAACAAGGAAATAAAAAGAGTATAGCAAAAAGTACTTGACAAAACGAGGGATATATAATACATATATAGTAATGTGTTACATATTTTTTGTGAGGTGAGTAAATATGAAGGTATTAGTATTATACGCAACAAAGCACGGGGCTACAGAAAATTGTGCGAAGCTATTGGCTGAAGCGCTTGAAGGAAATGTAGCGCTTTGTAATATTAAAAAGGAAAAAGTAGATGCGACTAGTTATGACAAAATCATCATAGGTGGATCTATTTATGCAGGGAGTATTCAAAAGGAAATTAAGAATTTTTGCGCTGTTAATGAAGAGCTATTAAAAGGCAAGAAAACAGGATATTTTATTTGTGGAATGACAGAAGGTGAGAAAGGAAAAGACCAATTAAAGGCAGCTTTTTCTTCAGAGTTATTAAACAATGCTTCAGCAATGGATAATTTTGGAGCAGAGGTGATATTAAGCAAGATGGGATTTTTTGAAAGAACGATTATTAAGAAAGTAGCCAAGCTTGAAAAAGACTATTCTAATATTTTAAAAGAAAATATCAAAGAGTTTGCAAAGGCAATGAACGAAGCATAAGAAAAAGGGCGTGAGCCCTTTTTTATAATGCTGATTGTATGTAATAGGTAAATAGAATTTAATAATGTAGGTGCTAATGATTCCTATTTCTATTAGTCACGTTCTGATTTGCTCATTAATAATATTGCAATAAAACCTATGATAAATGCGACGATCGATGGTGTGGTTTCAAGTTTTGTAGGAATACCAGGATATACCGCAATTAACGAACCAAGTACAAATCCCATAATGAGCATATAGGTATTTCTTGGGTATTTTTGAAGCAGCTTTTCTATTATTTTAGTCGCTGCTAAAATACCAAAAGCTACACCTAATACAAGTGGAATAAGAAAAGGAATGTTTATATTATCTAGTTGAATTGCATTTAAGGTCATACCATATAAACCTAAGGTTAGTAACATGAAAGAACCACTAATACCAGGAAGAATAAATGCAACTGCAATTACAATTCCTGCAATAAAGAGGTAAAGCATGCCTAATAATCCTTGAGAAGTGGCTATATTAGTTGACATTTCTGGGTCTGGGGCCATTAAGAGTATTGTTATGAAACCAATAAACAAGAAGATATAATCCATTAGACCACTTTCGCCTACTGAGGTACACTTTCTATAGAGTACGGGGAGCCCTCCAATAATAATTCCCATAAATAAAAACTGCATAGTAAAAGGGAATTTAATAATTGCATTTTCGAGAAGATGGCTAAATAGCACTACGCTTAGAAGTGCGCCTAATCCAAGTTCTAATAGCAACAGGGTATGTTTCTTCCAATCTTCAAAAAAAGAACTAATTGCGTGGATTAAATCATCATATATACCTAGTATTACAGCCATCGTTCCGCCGCTGACGCCAGGCACTAAAGTAGCGATGCCAATAATCATACCCTTCAAAAAATTTCTTAAATATTTCATTTTCAGATAGCCTCCAAAGTAGTTTACATTGTCTATTCTAACAGAATACCAATCGCTGTCAACAACTGTTAATAAAAATTAATAAATCCGCCAATCTTGACACAGGAAACAAAATAAATTCAAATAAAAATTGCAATAAGGCATACCAATTCAACTATAATATTATGAACGATGTAATGACCCTAAGAGGGAATAGTATTTTGGTTAGTACGCGCTATTGGGTAGGAAGAAATAACTAAATCCTTCTGTTATAATTGCATTTATATAAAGATAGGTCTATAATATTGATAGATTAGCAGAATAAAATAAAATAATATTTAATGATACAAGCGGAGGTTAGGCATGAGTAAGAAAATTAATGTAGGTATCCTTTTTGGTGGTAAATCAGTAGAACATGAGATTTCTGTGCAGTCATCTAAAAATGTTTATGATGCAATTAATAAGGATAAATACAATGTTATCATGATTGGTATTTCCAAGGATGGCAGATGGTTATTAAATCCACTTATTACTAAAGAAGGCTGTGTTACAGGTAACAATCCTCTAGCGCTTATACCAGGCACTGAAGGAAGTCAGCTTATTGATATTGAAGGGAAAAATGAGATTGGTAAATTAGATGTTATTTTCCCAATTCTTCATGGCCCATATGGTGAAGATGGTACGATACAAGGGTTACTTAAGATTCTTAATATACCTTTTGTAGGTCCAAGTGTACTTGGTTCTGCAGTAGGAATGGATAAAGAAGTTATGAAAAGATTATTAAAGGATAGCCAAATTCCAAGTGCAAAATACTTGGTTATGAATAAATACATTGATGATGTGCCAAATCCAACCTATGAAGAGGCTAAGGATACATTGGGAATTCCTTTTTTTATTAAACCAGCCAACTTAGGGTCTTCTGTTGGAATTAGTAAAATTCATAGTAAAGATGAATTTGAAGGAGCAATTGCAGAAGCTTTTAGATTTGATCTTAAATTGATAATTGAAACGAATATTGTTGGTAAAGAAATAGAATGTTCAGTACTAGGAAATGAAAAGCCCATGGTTTCTCTACCGGGTGAAGTGAAAAGCAACCATGAATTTTATTCTTATGAAGCAAAATATTTGGATGAACACGGAGCAGTATTAGAGATTCCTGCAAAATTAAACGACAATATTGTTCGAGAAATTCAAAAACTAGCGGTTAAGAGCTTCAAGGCACTTTATTGTGAAGGGTTAACGAGAGTTGATTTTTTTGTAACGGAGCAAGACCAGGTTCTTGTAAATGAAGTGAATACGATACCAGGCTTCACGAAAATAAGTATGTATCCAAAGCTATGGGAAGCAAGTGGGATCTCTTATACAGAATTAATTGATAAATTAATTCAATATGCAATTGAAAGATATAAGAAGGAAGCCCAGCTTGAAACATCTATATAGGCCATACTTATTATTATTAGGGTGTAGAAAAGGATTAACTGGGATATTACGTTAGATTTTTGGAGGGTTTTTATGGAAAATATTTCTGTACATGAAGTGATAGCTGCTGTTAATGGTAATTGTAATAATGACCGTGATTTACAAATTCGTAGGGTTTGTACGGATAGCAGAAAGATAGAAAAAGGCGATCTTTATATTGCATTATCAGGTGAAATTTATGATGGTCATGATTTTGTCTCTACAGCTATAAGTAAAGGCGCAGTCGCTGTAATTGTGTCAAAGGCTGTTGATATGTCTTTCGATGTTCCGGTCATATATGTAGAAGATACGTTAAAAGCTATGTGGCAGCTTGCCACTTATTATAGGGAAAAATTAGCAAAACCTGTAGTTGCAGTTACTGGAAGTGTTGGCAAAACAAGTACCAAAGACGTGATAGCAACGATATTATCTGCAAGATATGATATTCACAAAACGCAAGCAAACTTTAATAACCATATCGGCATGCCCATGACAATACTTGGAATGGAAAGTAGTCACGATGCTATTGTTGTCGAGATGGGAATGAGAGGTCTTGGAGAAATTAGTACACTAACACATATTGCAAAACCTTCGATTGCAGTAATTACAAACATTGGTATATCTCATATTGAAAGACTGGGAACAAAGAAAAATATTTTAAAGGCCAAGTTAGAAATTGTTGAAGGACTTAAGGATAATGGGTTATTGATACTGAATGCCAATGACTCTTTGTTACAATCAGTTGAACAAGATATTACAAAAAGAATTGTTTATGTTGGCGTGGAAACGCCTTGTGATTATAGGGCATACGCAGTAGTTGATCATGGAGAAGAAGGCGTACAGTTTAAGATCATTCTTCACGATAAGGAATATGATATTCATATTCCAGCAGTTGGTAAGCATAATGTATACAATGTTCTGTTTGGTATAGCTTGTGGAATAGAGCTTGGTATGAGCCCAGAAGAAATTATAACAGGCGTGCAAGCTTATCAACCTGAGAAAATGAGATTAAATATTGTTGAAAAAGAAGGTATTAAGTTTATTGATGATTGCTATAATGCAAGTCCAGATTCTATGAGCGCTGGCTTACAAGTGCTCAGTAGTTTATCTAAAGGAACGAGATCAATCGCTATTATTGGTAATATGTTTGAACTTGGTGATATGGCCAGTACCGCTCATGAAGCTGTGGGTAAAATGTGTGCTGAACTTGACATAGATTTTACTGCTATT
This sequence comes from Firmicutes bacterium HGW-Firmicutes-7, assembly GCA_002841375.1. Classification (GTDB taxonomy): domain Bacteria; phylum Bacillota; class Clostridia; order Lachnospirales; family Vallitaleaceae; genus HGW-1. Next base: position 97,110 of record PGZO01000001.1, read on the forward strand.
ATTGGTGAAAATGCAATAGATGTTGCAAAGGGTATTGATGATGCAAATAAATATAAAATATTTGATACACATCAAGAAATTGTACAATATCTAAAAAAATATTTGCAGCCGGGTGATTTCGTATTAATCAAAGGTTCAAGAGGTATGAAAATGGAGCAGATTTTAGACCTGTGGTAGGTTCCTATTAAGAAAAAATGATTAACCTTCTACTGTATTTTATAAATCAGTAGAAGGTTTTATTATTCATCCTCATTTAAAATTCTATTCATAAGTGTTGCCATTTCTTGACGTGATGTTGAATTGGTTGGGCGAAAGGTACTATCAGGATAGCCTTTATATATACCTGTTGAGGTCATATTATTAATAGCTTCTTCAGACCAACTTCCAGTCTCAACGTCTGTAAAGGAAGGGTTTTGAATGGAAGTAAACGGTTCTTGTTCTAATACACGATATAATAGCATTGCCATTTGCTCACGTGTTAATGGTTGGTCGGGTGAAAAGGTATCGCTACTCATTCCCTGCATTATGCCATGGGCTACAATGATATCAATATTATCCTTGGCCCAATGGGTGTTAGGAACATCTTTAAAGCTTTTGATTTCCTGCTCCAAAGGTTGTAATTGTAAGGCCCTTACTAAAACGGTGGCTCCTTGGGCTCTAGTTAATGTACCTTGGGGGGAAAATTTTGTTTCAGTCATACCTGTCATTATTTTTTTCTGTACAATAGCCATAATATCATCTTTAGCCCAACTCTGATCAATATCTTCAAAATACTTACCATTTAGCCATAAATTATAATACATCCATACATTATTAAGTTCCTGGCCTAAACTCCAGCTTCCAGTTCCCTTAATGTTATATTTTTGTACTAACAATAGCTTGTTTTTGATGGAATCATCATTTTCATACCATATCGTATATGTTCCGGGTGCTAGCGGTTTACCGAAAACATGTACGATTGGATCTGTGTCCTTTATAGTAACAACGACCTTTGGTGATTGGGCCTTATAATCGTAAGTTACGGTGTTTTCATAAGTATCCATAATTTCTTTTATTTTGGTCAAGTGAATACCGTTTCCTTTGATGCCTTGGGCTTCATTCCAATAACGCCCATAAAAGGATATTCCAAGGACTACTTTTTGAGCAGGAACGTGGGTTAATGCATACTGGAGAGAACGCTCAACAAAATCACTACTAGCAACTGGACCTGGTTCAGAACCGTAATAACTTTCATCGTAACCCATGATCATTAAGTAATCAGCGTATTTTCCAAGTTCTTTATAATCATAAGATCCGTGCCAACCTTTCGTCCAGCCATTAGGATTAGCTGCGACTGCAACGGACACTTCTTTATCAGAAGGCAATCTCTCTCTAAGCTTCTTAACCAAGTCTGTATATAATTCTTTTTCTTGATGGGTGACATTTTCAATATCTACATTTATACCGTCTAAATTATATGTCTGGATTGCATTAACGATTTGATCTACTAATTGGTCGCGATTTTCTAATGCCTTGATGCCTTTAGCTCGATCCCAATGATTGCTTAAGAAAGGAACAACTTTTATACCATGTTTATGCATTTCATTAACAAAATTAGCATTAAGTAGCGGTGTTAATTGTAAATTACCAGTATCATTTAAATCAAAATAACTAGGGGATACTACTTGTAAGGAGTTATTGGTGCTAAGCACCCGGTCTATATGGGTACTAGCGCTTCCAAAATAAATATAGGTCATATTAAATTTATTTGTAGTTTGTGCATATACTTGGTTTGATTGGATTGGGTTCGTATCGGTGTTTTCAAATTGTGACGGAATAGGAATGGTTATTAATAAAAAAGTACCTAACATAATCCTTACAGTATGAATTTTAAGCTTTGGGGCTTGTTCTTTGGACCAATTAATAATCCATTTTTTTAAATCTGTTGTAACTTCCTTTTTAGAATCTAGAATTTCGTTCGCAAATTCTGTATTCGTTCCTTCAAGATATATAATTAAATTATAACCGTCTGTGTCCTTCTCTAATAAATAATCCTTTAATACTTTCATGATAGCTCCTTATTAATAATTCATTCTATTGTTATGCCCATTAAGTAGCATTCTTAGCTATTTTTTGTAAAATATAGAAATACAATTCATTGGATTCGTTGTCTTAATAATACTAAACGAGAAATGAATAATAGAAAAGAATAATTTCATCGACAAAAGAATAATTCCATTGACAACGATGAGCATAAAGGCCTATTTTCTAGCAAAACCTCTGCAGTTCGTACGGATATAGCTGTCGTTTGTACATGAACCATTGACTTTGCCCATGATTTTGGTAATGTAAAAATGTGTAAATATTTTATATTCTATACTTGTGAGTACATATAAATAGTAGAAAAAATCCGTCCTACCAATTTGTTAATAAATTATCAATACAATATTAATATTCACTTTTGATAATCGTTTATTTGAATAATAAGGAGGACCTAAAAATGGTAGAAGAATACATGCCAAGGACGACTATGAAAAAAATAACCATTAACTTTATGAAAGATGAATATAAATCAATTGGTTGTTTTTGTTATTTTAAAGACCAGAGCAATTATGATCATGCAAGAAAGCGGTTACATATTAAAGAACAAAACCATTTATCTTGTTTGAAATATGAGAAGAGACAAAAAAGTTATATTCTTGGAAGATACTGCGCCAAAAGGGCTATTTCGGGATATCTAGACGAGGAAGATGCTATGTATATTTCAATAGATCAGGGCGTTTTTAATCAGCCAATAATTATCGGTTCCAATGATGAAAACCTTCAAGTTAGTATATCTCATTGCGGAAATTTTGGGGGAGCGATTGTATATGAAGAAAGATTTTTAATGGGATTAGATATTGAAAGAATTGATGAAAGAAATAGATCAACCTTAGAAAATGAAATGACGACAGAAGAGAAGGTCATAGTGGCTTCCCTACCATTTGAAACGAACTATGGACTAACCCTGTATTGGACAGCGAAGGAAGCTTTATCTAAGGCTTTAAAGACTGGATTAATGACGCCTTTTAGTATTTATGAAATTAATAAAATTCAAATTGAAGAAGGTTATGCTAGTTGTTACTTTAAATTCTTTGCTCAATATAAGACTAGATCATTCCATATTGGCCAATATATGTGCTCAATAGTTTATCCTAAAAATATTGAGATTGATATTGATGTTGAAAATATTTCAATGCTTCTTAATGTTTGAAAATCTGTGTGGTTATAGGAGGAAGAGTATGAAAAAGTCAATTGTCTTTATGTTTTCAGGCCAAGGATCCCAGTATTATCAAATGGGAAGAGAACTGTTCTCTAATAATACGGTTTTTAAGAAGTGGATGTTAGAGCTAGATTATATTGCAAAAAGCATTATGGGAGAGTCCGTAATTAAAGAAATTTTTCATATGAATAAAGGGAAGGCAGATGTTTTTAATCAAATCAAGTTTACACATCCAGCACTTTTTATTATACAGTATGCATTAGCGCAAACCCTTATAGAAGATGGTATAAGACCAAGTCATGTAGTTGGCACAAGCTTAGGTGAATTTGTTGCAGCAGCAGTTGCCAAAGTCATTACTGTAAAGGAGGGGTTAGAAGGAGTAATATGCCATGCAAAGCTTGCAGAACAATATTGCGCTAAGGGTGGCATGACAGCAGTGATGGACGAAAAGACTTTGTACTTCCACATTCCGGTAATTAGAGAGAACAGTGAATTAGCATCCGTAAATTATCATAAGCATTTTGTTATTACGGGGGAAGAAGATAAGTTGAAAAAAATACATAAGTATTTAAAGACAAAAGAAATCATGTATCAAGAGCTTCCTGTGACTTATGGATTTCACTCTTACTTAATGGACCCCATTGAAGAGGAGTACAAAAAAGTTGTAAGTAAAATAAAATATCGCAAGCCTTCCATTGCTTTTATCTCAAGTATTTATGGTACAAGTATGGAAAAAATCTCAAAGGATTACTTATGGGAAGTAACAAGAAAACCAATTAATTTTCCAAAGGCATTGGCTTTAATTGAAAAGCAAGGAAAATGTGTTTATATTGATCTTGGGCCATCGGGTACTTTAGCAAATTTTGTAAAGCAAAATATGGATGATCAGATGGAAAGGGAAATATTCGCTACCTTAAACCCCTTTGGTCAAGATAGTATGAATTACAAGAAAATTATTGAAACTTTAAATAATAATGTTGAAGTTGAGAAGGAGGAAAAAGGTATGTTTGCTTACGTATTCTCGGGTCAAGGGTCACAAAAAAAAGGAATGGGTGCAGAGCTTTTTGATGAATTTCCTGAATTAACAGCTAGCGCGGATAAGATATTAGGATATTCAATAAAAGAGCTATGTACAGAAGATAAAAAAAATCAGTTAAATAAAACTGCATTTACACAACCTGCCTTATATGTAGTAAATGGATTAAGCTACTTAAAAAAGCTTAAAGAAACAGGGAAAACTCCAGATTATGTGGCAGGACATAGTTTGGGAGAATACAGTGCGCTTTTTGCTGCAGGTGCTTTTGATTTTGAGACAGGTTTAAAGTTAGTTAAAAAAAGAGGAGAGCTAATGGGCAAGGTCATCAATGGAACAATGGCTGCGGTAGTTGGGTTAGATGAAGACCGGATCAAGAAAATATTGAATGAAAATAATTTTCACAGCATTGACATTGCTAATTATAATACACCAACTCAAATTGTTCTGTCAGGTCCAAAAGAATCTATTAAAAACGCTAAGGAGGTTTTTGAGAATGAAGGAGCTAGCCTCTATGCAATTTTAAACGTAAGTGGTGCTTTTCATTCAAGATACATGGACGATGCTAAAGATGCGTTTTCAGAATTTTTAGAAGACATCTCATTTAAAGAAATGCATATTCCTGTAATCTCTAATGTGGTAGCAAGACCTTATAAAAAAGATCATATTAAAAATTATTTATGTGATCAAATAACACATTCAGTAAAATGGACAGAAAGCATTCGGTATTTGATGGGCAAAAAAGTTGAAAATATTGAGCAGGTGGGACCTGGAACAATATTAACAGGTCTTGTAAGCACGATTATCAATGAAGCACAGCCATTAATCGTTGAAGCAGAAGAGGATGAACAGGAAATAGTTGAAGAGCAAGAAGACAAAGAGCAAGAAGACAAAGAGCAAGAAGAGAAAGAGCAAGAAGACAAAGTGCAAGAAAATGATGAAATTTTAGAAGTGCTTTTTGAAGAAAAGAATACGTATGAAGTGAATGAAGGCTCTGGCGCTGTCCTAGAAGAAAAAAACACTTCAAATAAAAAAGAGAAAAGTTATTCAATTACGGCATCCTCTCTAGGAGATGCTCAATTTAAGAAAGAAAATAATTTGAAATATGCATATTTATCAGGGTCTATGTATAAAGGGATTTCCTCGAAAGAGATGGTCGTTAAGATGGGAAAAGCTGGACTTATGGGATTTTATGGGGCTGGAGGAGTCAGTACGGAAGAGATTGAAGAGGCCATTAAATATATTCAAGGAGCGTTAAATGAGGGGCAATCCTACGGAATGAATCTTTTGTATAACCCTATTGAAGTTAATAAGGAAGATGAAATAGTAGATTTATATTTAAGATACGGCATAAAAAATATAGAAGCTTCCGCATATATGAGTGTAAATAGTGCCCTTGTAAGATATAGGCTAAAGGGACTTAAAAAAGATAAGGCTGGAAGAATATATTCGGAAAACAAAATTATTGCTAAGATTTCTAGGCCAGAGGTAGCTGAAGTCTTCCTAAGTCCTGCACCAGATAAAATAGTGAATAAACTCTTAAACGAAAATAAAATTACAGCTACGGAAGCTGAACTTTCTAGAAAAATTGCTATGGTAGATGCTATTTGTATTGAAGCAGATTCGGGTGGTCATACGGATCAAGGCGTTGCTTACGCTTTAATGCCGGCCATAATAAAATTAAGGGATGAGATGGTTTCAAAATTTAATTATGAAAGAAAAATAAATATTGGTGCAGCGGGAGGAATTGGTACGCCAGAAGCTGCTGCAGCTGCATTTATTTTAGGGGCTGATTTTATAGTAACGGGTTCTATTAATCAATGTACAGTTGAAGCAAGAACAAGTGAAGCGGTAAAAGATTTGCTTCAACAAGCAAATGTACAAGACACTGTATATGCACCGGCGGGAGATATGTTTGAATTAGGTGCAAAGGTTCAAGTTCTTAAAAAAGGATTGTTCTTTCCAGCAAGAGCAAATAAGTTATATGAGCTATACAGACAATACGATTCCTTAGATGAAATAGATGAAAAAACGAAGGATCAAATTCAAGAAAGATACTTCAAGAAAAACTTTGAAGAAATATTTGAAGAAGCAAAAGATTTTTATTCAAAGGAAGAAATGATTAAAGCGGAATTAAATCCTAAGCAAAAAATGGCAATGATTTTCAAGTGGTATTTCGGACATTCGACAAAACTTGCGCTTCGTGGAAGCCATGAACAAAAAGTTGATTACCAAATCCACTGTGGGCCTGCATTAGGTGCTTTTAATCAATGGGTAAAAGGAACGGAGCTAGAAAATTGGCAGGATAGAAATGTTGATATAATTGGTGAAAAAATTATGGAAGGTACAGCAGAGCTGTTAAATAAAAGGTTTTATGCATTGACAATATAGTAAATGGGGGGCATAGACGACTATTGTTTTTTGCATAAGGAGGTAAGGGTAGGATGAATTCTAGTGAAAATAATACTTGTTATTTAATTGGTGAGGCTTCTTTATTAATAAAGTGTGGAGAGATATTAATAAATAATGGATTTATAATTAAAGGTGTAATATCTAAAGAAAAGAAAATATGTGAGTGGGCGACCAATAATGATTTAGATCGTATTAATCCTAAAGAAGCGTACTTTAAAGTTCTTAAAAAAGAACCCTTTGACTTTTTATTTAGTATTGTTAACTATCAAGTACTTAAAAAAGATGTATTAGATCTTCCTAAAAAAATGGCAATAAATTTTCATGATGCTATTTTACCAAGGTATGGGGGCATACATGCTACCTCGTGGGCACTTTTGAACGACGAAAAGGTTCATGGTATTACGTGGCATATTATGGAAGAAGGTGTAGATCAAGGAAATATTTTAAAACAAAAGACAGTGGAAATTGACAATAAGGAAACAGCATTTTCACTGAATTTGAAATGTTACATTGCTGCTGTAGATGCTTTTGAAGAACTTGTTAAGGAGCTTACAACAAATACGTATACAGAAACGCCACAAAAGCTAGAAGATAGAACCTACTTTGAAAAAAACAAAAGACCTGAAAACGGAGGCATCGTATCTTGGCCTACAAGTGCGGAAGCTGTGGATAGACTTGTTAGAGCTATGGATTTTGGTGGAAAAGCCAATGGCTTTGGTTGTGTAAAAATAGTTATAATGGGCCATTTTTATATAATATCTAAAACAGAAATATTAAGAGCTAAATCAAATCTGAATTCAGGAAAAGTTCTTAAAGTAGAAAAAAGTTCCTTAGTGATTGGAACAACGACCTATAATATAAGGATCTATTTAAAATCCCTTACAGGCAAGGAATTAGATCTGTTTGATGATGAAAATATAAAGGGATTGCAGGAAGGTTATTTGTTAGAAAATGTGGATGGAAATATTAAGGAGAAAATAAATACCTTATACAGTAATTTTAGTAAATATGAAAGCTATTGGAAAAAAAGATTGGTAAATATTGAAAAACCGATAATTCAAGACATTTCGCGGATTCAGGAAAGTGAAGAAGATTTTTATATTAAGCAGCAAATTCAATTACCAAATAGTTTTATTAATTATGTTAATGGTTTAGAAAATGGACGAAGTCTAGTTGAATATATTTTTATTGCCATTAGTGCATTTATAGCAAGAATTGGGGAAAATCAGTTTTTTGATATTGGTTTTTCTAGTGAAGAATTAAAGCTTGAATTAGCTGGCGTTGAAGACCAATATGCAAACATTGTTCCATATAGAGTTGAAATAACAGCACTTCAAAATCTAGAGGAATTATTTTCTATAATGGGGGATTATATAGAAAACATCAATAAGAAAAAAACCTATCCATTTGAAATGATTTCTAGGCAGCCTGAATTATTTGCAGCAAGTGAAGAAGAAACTGCACTTACAATCCCTATTGTAGTTGAACAAAATAGAGACTTAAAGGAAATCCACTCAAAGGTGAAAGGTGATTTAGTATTTCTCATAGATGATCGTACGATGAATTGCCACATCATATTTAAAGGCAACAAGTATGATGAGAAAAAAACCATTGAATTAATGAAAAGGTTAACAATTTTTTTGAGTGAAATAGCCTTAAAACCGAATACACCTGTGATGAAAACAAATATTTTAACAACTGAAGAATACAATAAAATCGTTGTTGAATGGAACAATAAAAGTGTTGAATACCCAAGAGAAAAATGTACCTATGAATTAATAGAAGAACAAGTTATAAAAACACCTGATCGTATTGCTGTGATTTATGAAGCCCAGCAGCTTAGTTATAAGGAGCTAAATGATCGAGCTGATCAGCTATCTCGCTATTTGAAGTGCAAAGGAATTCAAGAAGGTAAGCTTATTGGCGTTTTTATGGAACGATCAATCGATTTACTTGTAGTGTTAATAGGAATTTGGAAGGCAGGTTGTGCATATGTACCATTAGATCCAATTTATCCAAAGGAAAGACTTTTATATATGATCGAAGACGCACACCTTCCATTAATAATAACTCAGTCTGATTTAATTGGTAGACTTCCAGATACTGCGGCTAAAAAGGTTGAAATTGACCTTGAAAAGGTAGAAATATTTGACGAAACAACTGCAATGCTTCCTAGCAAAAAAGGTAGAAGTAGGAAGAAGCTTTCTACAAAAGATAGACTAGCCTATGTGATTTTTACGTCGGGTTCAACAGGTAAACCAAAAGGAGTTGAGATTACCCAACGAGGGTTAACAAATTATCTTTGGTTTGTTGTAGAAAGCCAAGGATTTACTGAAAAAGATAAATTTATGGCACTTACAACGATATGCTTTGACATTTCATTATGCGAATTGTTTGCAAATTTGATCAAAGGTGGGCAGGTGGAAATACTTCCAACTGAAATGCAACGTGATCCATATCTGTTAATGGAAAAAATAGAAAATAACTGGACTACTGCAATCCAGGCAACGCCTGCTACTTGGGAAATGCTTCTTTCAGTAGGTTGGAATAAGAAGTTGCCTTTAAAAATATATTGTGGTGGGGAAGCAATGAGCCCAGAGCTTGCCGAAAAGCTTATACCTCGATGTAGTGAGCTTTGGAATATTTATGGTCCAACTGAAGCAACAATTTGGTCCTCAATACATCATATTAAATCAACTGCTATAACAATAGGACATCCGATATATAATACGCAATATTATGTTTTAGACAAATACTTAAACCCAGTACCTGAGGGAACACCTGGAGAGCTATATATAGGTGGAGATGGGCTTGCTAGAGGATATCTTAACAGAAAAGATATGACTGCTGAGCGATTTATTTCTAATCCCTTTGATTTTGAAAAGAGTGATAGGATTTATAAAACAGGAGATTTTGTTAAGTTTCTTCCAGGTGGGGAGGTTGAATGGTTAGGAAGAATTGATAATCAAGTTAAGCTAAGAGGTTTTAGGATAGAATTAGGAGAGATAGAAACTGTTCTAAAGCAACAAGAAGAGATTGATTCAGCGGTCGTTGTTTTAAGAGAATATCGGGTAGGTTTTAAAGGTTTATACGCTTTTATATTGGCAGAAAAAGCGGGTAATCTTAATGTGAATACGAAGCTTAATGAAAAAATTAAAGAATATTTACCTGGTTATATGATGCCAAGACACTATGTTTATTTAAAGCATTTTCCGCTTACAATGAATAATAAGGTGGACAGAAAATCATTGACTACTATGACAATTGACGAGATAAAAAATAAATATGGTGATCATGAAAGAAATAAAATAAAGGAAAGCCGTGCAATTAAGCTTATAGAAAATTTGAAAAATGATTTACTGAATTTAGCTGCAAAGGTTTTAAAAGTAGATGGAGGCACCATTGACTTTGTGACGCCACTTGGTGAGTATGGTTTTGATTCAGTTAGTTTTACAGAATTAAGTGTAAGAATAAAAGAAAAATACAATGTAACCTTAAGTCCAGCAATTTTTTATTCATACGCAACACTTGAGAAGCTTTCTAATTATATTTTTGATGTCTATGAAGAAGTTATTTTAAAGGAGTATAAAGAACCATCAATTGCTACGAATCAAATAGAAAAAGCGAAGGGTGCTATTGATGAAAAGGCGCTGCAAGCTTTAAGTAGTATAAAATATAATGAAAATTTAGCGTGCAATAATAAAACTTTAGAGAGAGAGCCGGTTGCAATAATAGGCATCGGAGGAATAATGCCTTTATCACCGAATCTGGAACTGTTTTGGGACAATCTTATTAATGAAAGAGACATGATTACAGAAGTTCCAAAGGATAGATGGGATCCTAACGGTTTTTATGGAGAGGCTGCTATGGCGGGAACAAATAGCAATCCAGCTAGAGCAGGATTTGTAGAGGATGTTGATAAATTTGATGCAGCGTTTTTTAATATTTCCCCACGAGAGGCCCAATTAATGGATCCACAACAAAGATTGTTTATGGAAACTGCTTGGAAAACTGTTGAAGATGCAGGCTATAAGCCATCTGATTTATCAAATTCAAAAACAGGCGTATATGTTGGCGTAGTTGCTACAGATTATTGGGATTTAATGTCACAAAATCCTTTAAATATGGACACTTTTACTACTTCAGGAAGAATTAATTGTGTTATAGCAAATAGGATTTCTTATATGTTTAATTTAAGAGGACCAAGTGCCGTAATAGATACAGCTTGTTCAAGTTCCCTTGTTGCTGTTCATAGAGCTGTTGCAGCAATTCAAGACGGGTATTGTGATGGAGCAATTGCAGGTGGAGTAAATGTAATGGTAAATCCATTTTTCCATGTGGCCATTGGTAAGAAAGGAATGCTTAGTGGGGATGGGCGTTGCAAAACATTTGATAAGGCTGCAGATGGATATGTGAGAGCTGAAGGGGTAGGCGCAATATATTTAAAGCCATTGTCAAAGGCAAAAGCAGATGGAGATTATATATATGCAGTTATTAAATCGTCTGCTGAAAATCATGGGGGAAGAAGTAATTCCTTTACTGCGCCAAGTGCAGAAGCACAAACAGAGCTACTTGTAGAAGCTTATGAAAAGGCGGGAATAAGTCCAGATACTATTTCTTATATTGAAACCCATGGAACCGGCACGAGTCTTGGAGACCCTATTGAAGTGAATGCTTTAAAAGCTGCTTTCAACAAAATGTATGATGAGCATGGAGAGACGAATTCTAAAAAAGGGTACTGTGGCATAGGATCAGTAAAAACAAATATTGGACACCTTGAAGCTGGTGCAGGAATTGCGGGAATGCTAAAAGTACTCTTGTCTATGAAGCACGGTGTATTACCAGGAAATATAAATTTTAATGAGATGAATCCATATATTGATATTGAAAATAGTCCATTATATCTTGTAAAAAAAACGAAGGAATGGACTAGAATTATTGATGATTTTGGTAACATAATTCCGCGAAGGGCGGGGATAAGTTCCTTTGGTTTTGGGGGTTCTAATTCACATGTTACCTTAGAAGAATACCCCGAAAACAAGGTGGGAAATAGTATAAATACTGAGCCACAATTAATCATACTTTCTGCAAAAAATGAAGATAGGTTAAAGCTTTATACAAAAGCGCTGTTAGAATTTATTCAGAAAAATAAAGGCAAGGAAGAAATACCTTTACGGAGCATTGCCTTTACGCTTCAAAAGGGTAGGGAGGAAATGGAGGATAGATTAGCTATTATCACAAGTTCCTTGACAGATTTAGAAGAAAAGCTTTATCAATATGTTAATGGAATGACAAATATAGACAATCTATTTACAAACAATATTAAAGGAAATAAAACAAGAACCAAATTGTTGATGGAAGGCAATGAAGGAGAAAATTTTTTAAAAAGTATTATTAATAACAAAAGGCTATCTAAATTAGCCCAACTTTGGATTATTGGTGTTGACATTAACTGGGATATTATTTATTCAGACAATAGACCAAGAAGAGTACCGCTCCCAACGTATCCTTTTGAAAAGGTTAGACATTGGATTCCTACGCAACAAAGTCAAAATAATAATGATTTAGGTTTTACTTCAAAAGGGTTGCATCCATTTATTGATAGCAATGAATCAACGCTTGAAGAGCAGATCTATGTAAAAAGCATTCATAAGGTTGATGATAGCATAAAGGATCATATTGCAAATTACGACACGATATTTCCAGGGGTTGCATATTTAGAAATGGCTAGGGCTGCTGGTCAATTGGCTAATAATAAAGGCCTAGTAGTAAAGCTTCAAAATAATGTATGGCCAAAGGCACTTGTTTTGAAGGAAAACCCAATCGTTATGACGATTTCCCTAAATCCAACGAGCCAAGGCGTAGAATATAAAGTTGGTTCCAATGATGAGGAAGGGAATTCAATTCACGCCCAAGGAAAGCTAGAATACAACAATAGCTATGCACCAGAGGAATTTTTAGATATTCCTGCATTAAAGGCTAAAATGGGAAATAGCCTTACGAAGGATGCGTGCTATCATTTGTTTTCAAATGCGGGTTATCAATACGGAAATACATATAAATCAATTGAACAATTGTATTACAGTCAAACTGAAGCATTGGCACAAATAAAGTTGCCACTCGAGTGTAGGGCAAGTGCTAAGGAATTTGTTTTGCCTCCAGCACTTGTGGATGGTGCGCTGCAAAGTGTGATTGTATTTATTGGAAACTCTTTTGCTGAATCAGGCACGATATTTATGCCTTTTGCGATGGGTGAGTTAGAAATTTTAAGCGAGCTACCTGAAAAATGTTTTTCTTACGCAATTCAGACACATTACCAAGAAGGTGCGAGTTACAGTGTAGCGAAGTTTGCAATTTACATAACAGATGAAGCGGGCAAAGTCTTAGTTAAGATAAAGGATTTTTCATTAAGGGGTCTTGTGCCTTCTAACCAAGTAAAAAGATCTGTTGAAAACCCCCCATCTATGTATTATAGGATAAATAGTTGGGAATTGGCTTCTGTAGAGGCTGAAAGAGGTTTTGTTAATGTTATAGGAAATACAATGGTTTTTGACGACTCAGAAGAGATCTTTCAAGGCTTAGAGACTAAGCTAAAGGATAATCTAAGGCGTGTTGTTCTTGTGAAACCTGGTCTAGTTTATAAAGAATTAGAAGGAAATATATTTGAAATAAACATGGCGAATCAAGAAGATTATAGTAAACTGTTGCGTACACTTTTAGATAGAGAAATGATACCTGATAACATTTTGCATTTATTGTCAAAGGATAATTTAAGTTGGAATTATGAAAAAATTACGAACCAACTCAAGGATAGCGTATATTCTATGCTTTATTTAAGTCAGGCAATTATTGATTTAAAGCAAAAAAACAAAATAAAATTTGTTTATATACTTAGACCTAAAAAAATCGGATGGTCGCCACAGTATTCTGCTGTTAAAAGTTTTTTGAAAGTACTTGAAAATGAGAATACAAGATTTTGCTGTAAAACGGTTGAAACCCTTCCAATTTCAAATGTAAAAATGGTCGAACTATGCATGGATGAGCTTGGAGGAATATCTGCATGGAAAGACAAAATGGTGCGTTACGAAGCGGGAAAAAGATTTGTAGCAAAGTACGTTAATAGGGTAGAAAATGCCGAGGTAGAGGTCGGGGAGCTGCCAATAGTGGATGAAGGTGTTTATATTATTTCAGGGGGCGCAGGAAGTCTCGGCTTACTGTTTGCCGAATATTTAGCAAAAAAAGCAAAGGTAAACCTAATCCTTCTTGGAAGATCAGAGCTAGATGATGAACGTGCAAAAAGATTAAAAGAGATTGAAGCTCTTGGAAGTGAAGTTACCTATTTTAATATGGACATTTCAAAGGCAAAAGATGTTGAGCGTATGATTAAAGAAACGAGGGAAAAGTACAGTAGAATAAATGGAATTATTCATTGTGCAGGTGTTACGAAGGATTCCTTTATTTTTAATAAGAAGCAGGAAGAGGTAGACGCAGTGATCGCTCCGAAGGTTTGGGGAACGATTTGGCTTGATGAATTGACAAAAGACGACAAATTAGATTTCTTCGTTATGTTTTCTTCGATTTCTTCTATTCTTGGAAATACAGGGCAAAGTGATTATGCCTATGCGAATGGTTTTATGGATGATTATGCTAAAATGCGGGAGTTCCTAAAAAACGAAGGTAGGCGCTATGGAAAAACGCTATCTATTGGATGGCCTTTCTGGAAGACAGGCGGTATGAAAATAGCTTCTGAAACGGAAAAGTTTTTAATAAACACTTTAGGTATAGTTCCTATGGAGGTTGAAGAAGGGATTCATGCTTTTGAGATTGGGCTTACTCAAAAAGAAAATCATTTCATTGTTTTAAAAGGGTATAAAGAAAAGTTCAACGCTTTATTTGAGAAAAATAATAACAATGAAAGTCAATCCTTATTAGAGGAAGAAGTAAAAAATAAAAACGTTCATAATGAGCCTAAAGAGCAAGGAGCTAGTGATTCAGAGAAAGAATTACTAGAGATGGTCATTAAAGAGCTTATAAGTTTTACTTCAAAGGTCCAAAAGTTAAATTTAAAGGACATTGAGCCCCTAGCAGATATTAGTGAATTTGGCTTTGATTCAATTGGCTTTACTGAACTTAGTAATGAGATTAATGGAAAGTACAATATCAATATTATGCCATCTATATTTTTCGAACATTCTACGTTAGATTCTTTAGCGAAATATTTAGTGAAGGAATATTATGAACAGCTAAAGGCGGTCCATAAAGGATATCAGAAAAGAGAAAATGTTGTACTTAAAACGAAAAATAATGATGCTTTATTGCCATCCCTTAGATTCAAACAATGGTCAAATAAAAAAGTTATTACAGAAGTTGAGGAAGAGGAAGAAGTTATAGATAAAACAAAATCCAAGGCTGAGGTTGCCATAGTAGGTATGAGTGGTGTTATGCCTCAATCAAAAGACCTTAAAGAGTTTTGGGACAACCTTGAAGCGGGGAAAGACTTGATTACTGAAATTCCGAAGGAAAGATGGAACTATAATGAATATTTTGGAGATCCAACAAAAGAAGACAATAAAACAAATGTAAAATGGGGAGGCTTCATGAAGGAAGTGGATAAGTTTGATCCGCTGTTCTTTGGCATATCCCCAAAGGAAGCGGTTTTAATGGACCCACAACAAAGGATTTTTCTGGAAAATGCATGGAAGTCTCTAGAAGACTGTGGATTAAAACCATCAGATATTTCTGGTAGTAATACAGGCGTTTTTATTGGTGCAGGTGCATGGGATTACTTATATTTATTAAAAGAAAATGATGTTGATATTCAAGCGCAAACATCTTCTGGGGTTTCTTTTTCAATACTTGCAAATAGGGTTTCCTATTTATTAAACTTAAATGGACCAAGTGAAACGATTGATACCGCTTGTTCTAGCTCGTTAGTTGCGCTTCAGCGAGCAGTTGAACAAATTCAAAATGGTCATTGTGATATGGCTTTTGCTGGGGGAATTAACGTTATGTCACATCCTGCAATATTTATTTCTCTTTCTAAGGCCGGAATGCTTTGTGAAGATGGTAGATGCAAAACCTTTGACAAAGCTGCAAATGGTTACGTAAGAGGAGAAGGTTGTGGTGTTCTTTTACTTAAGAATTTAAGTCAAGCAATTAAGGATAAAAATCATATATATGGTGTAATTAAAGGAAGCGCAACCAATCATGGTGGACATGCAAATTCACTGACTACACCAAATCCAAATGCACAAGCTGAAGTGATTCAAAAAGCCTGGAGCCAGGCCCAGGTTAATCCAAGTACAATTACCTATATTGAAACCCATGGTACAGGAACTAGTTTAGGCGACCCAATAGAGATTAACGGATTAAAGAAAGCTTTTGATCAGCTAAATAAGGAATGGGGTACGAATAAAATTGAAGCCCCATATTGTGGTCTTGGGGCATTGAAAACCAATATTGGTCACCTTGAATGGGGATCTGGAATAGCTGGGGTTATTAAAGTTTTACTTGCGATGAAGTATAAGAGAATGCCAGCTTCTATTCATTTCAATGAGCAAAATCCTTATATTAATCTTAAAGATAGTCCATTTTATATTATTGATAAAACGATGGAATGGAAGTCATTAATTGATGAAGATAATAGGCCGATTCCAAGAAGAGCTGGCGTAAGCTCCTTTGGTTTTGGTGGTGTAAATGCGCATATTGCCCTTGAAGAGTATGAAGATAAGGCAGCGTTACTTATTGAGAAAGAAACACAAGAAGAGGTCGTTTTACTGTCTGCAAAAAATGAAGAAAGATTAATAGATTACGTGGGTGAAATGATCACTTTTATCAAAGAAAGTGAAGTTAAGTCAGCTTCTTTAGAGGTAGAGTATGCGCATATTTCTAGCTTGGTTCAAAATGAAATAAAGTTACTAGCAGCAATAATAATGCATGTGAACAAGGAGGAAATCAGTTGTTCCAGGGCGTTAGAGGAATATGGCTTTGATCTGATTAGTTTTCATAAACTTGTAGAACAAATTGGTGATCGATTTAAAATCGAAGTCAAAACTACAGAAGTTACAAGCTGCGCTACTATTGAAGAGATTGCTGAGCATCTATGGAATAAAGGGTATAGAACACTTAAAAAGCAGTTCTCCAAAAATACGAACAGCAATATTTTGCAGGAAATAGAATATAGCATTAACTTGAAGGATTTAGCGTATACACTTCGTACAGGTAGAGAGGAAATGGAGGTAAGGTTAGCAATTGTCACCAATAGTGTCAAAGACCTAATTAGTAAATTGGAGCAATTTGTGAAGGGCTATGAAAATATTGAAGGCGTAGCAGTGGGCAGTATTAAAGCGGATAAATTAAAAATTGATTTTCTAGTAACAGGAGATAAAGGAAAGGAATTGATTAGGGCGTTAATTGAAGATCAGAAGCTGTTAGAAGTGGCGCAGTTATGGACTTCAGGGGTGAAAATTGAGTGGAGTAAGCTGATTCATAATCATATATGCAGGTTGATATCTCTTCCAACTTATCCTTTTGCAAAGGAAAGATATTGGATCACTGATTATATGAATGGTAGATCAAGGTCTCTTGGTAATAAAGGAATTACGACTACGTTACACCCGCTTGTTCACAAAAACACCTCCAATCTCTATGAACAGAGATTCACGACATTGCTTAATAAAAAGGCATTTTATTTAAAAGATCATGTTGTTAAAGGAGAAAGTGTTTTACCAGGAGCAGCAATCATTGAAATGGTTAGAGCAGCAGGACAAATGTGTGTTGGTAGTAGAATCTCAAAAATTTCAGATATAATTTGGGTAAAACCAATTATCGTTGAACAATCGGAAGAAATACATATTAGTCTTTTACCTGAAGGAGAAGCTATTGAATATGAGGTCGTAGCAATGAATGAAGATCATAGCAGAACGATATATTCCCAGGGAAAACTAAGTATGGAGGCGGACGAAAAAGAGGAGCCGATAGAATATGTTGACATTGAGGAAATTAAACGAAACTGTGTTGAAAAGAAAACAGGTGAAAATTGTTATAAAAAATTTGAAAAGATGGCTTTTAATTATGGAGAAAGCTTTCAGTCTATTAAGGAGCTATATTGTGGAGAAGAGGAGGCGATTTCTAGGCTGGAATTAGCGGCAAGTTTAATGGAAGATTTTGATGAATTTATTTTGCACCCAGCGTTACTGGATGGCGCATTACAGACCATAATTGGTATCAAAAATCCAAATGTGGAGGGTGAGGAGGTTTATTTACCGTTTACGATGGGAGAGGTTGAAATATTAAAACCATTAGAAAAAGAGTGCTACGCTTATGGTCGATTGAACAATAGTTTTGAAAAAGATACGTCTAAAATAAGAAAGTATACGATTATTATTGCTGATACAAGTGGAAGGGTAATGGTAAGAATTAATGACTTTGTAATGAGAGCTATTGTGCCAAATGAGTTAAGGAAAACGGAAGATGTTCATTATTTTCATAGCCAATGGATAAATAAAGTGCTAGAACATACAGCGCATGATGAATTACAACATGAACATATATTGATCTTTGATACAAATGAAAACTTCTATAATATGTTGCAAAAGAAAATGCCGGAACATCAATCTAATATATGGCTTGTTAAGCCTGGAAAAAGCTTTAGAAAAGTTGGGGAGAATATCATTGAAATCGATCCAGAGGATAGCAACGCGTATAAGCTGTTAATTGAAATGTTAAGGTTAGAAAATCAGATGCCTGATTATATTTTACACGCTTGGTCAAAAGAGAGCTTTGAAGAAAAGAAAGAACGATTAAAGATACAGTTGGATTTAAGTGTATTTTCTGTTTTTAATTTGTGTAAGGCACTAATTGCAGAGAAGATTAATAAAAAAGTGAAAGTGGTATATATTCATGAACGTTTTGATGGAAATATCCAACCACATTATAGAAGTATAAGTGGACTTGCAAAAACAATAAATAATGAAAATCCTAACTTAATGATCAAAACCGTTGAGGTGGACGTTCCATTAGAAATTATTGACAGGTCACTTGAAGAACTTATTTTTGGTCATCAAGATAGAGAAGTGCGTTATGAAGATGGGTTAAGAACTGTTAGAAGTTATGAAAAATTAGAACTAGATAGGCTCAAAAAGGAGAAGGATATTCCAATAATAGACAATGGCGTATATTTAATTACTGGAGGCGTAGGCGAACTTGGTCTTATTTTTGCAGAATATTTTGCAAGAAGAACAAAAGTAAAATTAGTCTTAACGGGTAGATCCAATTTAAATGATGCGAAGTTGAATAGAATGAAGGAAATCGAAAAGTTAGGAAGTAAAGTAACCTATATAAAATGTGATATTTCTAAAAAAGATAATGTGGTGGAGTTAATTCATAAAATTAAGAATGAGTTTGGAAATATTCATGGAATTATTCATGCTGCTGGCGTTGTGAAGGACTCATTTTTATTAAAGAAATCACTTCAAGAAATGAAGGCAGTAATTGGACCGAAATTATATGGAACAATATGGCTTGATGAGGCAACAAAGGATGAAAAACTAGATTTCTTTGTAATGTTTTCTTCTATAGCTTCAGTAATAGGCAATATAGGACAAAGTGATTATGCGTATGCAAATTCATTTTTAGATAACTATGTATATTTCAGAGAGGCGAAAAGAGAGAAAGAAGAAAGAAGTGGAATGACTATTTCCATCAACTGGCCCTTATGGATAGAAGGTGGTATGAAGATGGACGAAAGCGCAACAAGGAGGATGAAGGAAGCGTTTGGGTTTTCACCCATTACTACGAGTATTGGCTTAAAAGCTTTTGAAGATGCGCTAACCTATTTGATTTCAAATATGCTTGTTGTAAAGGGAGAAGAAAGTAGCGTAAGAAGTGCACTTGAACTTCAAGTAAAAGATGATTCGCTAAACAATAAACAAGAGGTAATTAAAAATTCAAGAAACAATGACTTAGATTTAGTAGGTCAACTCGAAGAACGGTTGAAAATTATTTTATCAAAGGAAATCAATTTGCCTACATCAAGGATAAGTATTTTAGAGCCTTTTGAAAAATATGGGATTGACTCAATAATGATTGTAAGCTTAAATAGGGTGCTGGAAAATCACTTTGGCAAGCTTTCTAAAACATTGCTGTTTGAAGTTAAAAACATTAAGGAACTTGCAGTATATTTAATAGAAAATCACCGTAATCACTTGGTTGATCTCGAACAAGGAGCTGCAGAGCTTCATACGAATGAAGCGCAAATAAAACCAATTAAGATGGCGTTTGAGAAAGAGAATATTAATAAGCCCCGATTCTTTTATAAAGGCGGTATTTCTTCTGAGAATAGTTTTTATAAGGAGAAAGATATTGCCATTATTGGCATGAGTGGAAGATATCCTATGGCCAACAATCTAAATGAATTTTGGGAAAATCTTAAGGCAGGTAAGGATTGTATTACTGAAATACCTGAGGAAAGATGGGATAAAGACGAATACTATGACCCAGATAAAAATGCAAAAGGGAAGAGTTATAGCAAATGGGGAGGCTTTATTGAAGATGTAGACAAATTTGACCCAATGTTTTTCAATATTTCTCCAAAAGAAGCGGAGTTTATGGATCCTCAGGAAAGAATTTTTCTTGAAACGGTATGGCATACAATTGAAGATGCTGGATATACACGGGCGGCATTAGAGCAAGAAAAAGTGGGCGTATTTGCAGGCATCATGTACAATCATTACCCAATGTACGCAGCTGAGGAAAGTATAAAAGGTAATGTAATTGCAGTAAATTCATCCTACGCATCCGTTGCAAATAGGGTTTCATATTATTTGAACTTAAGAGGACCTAGCATTGCACTTGATACAATGTGTTCTTCTTCCATCACAGCCGTTCATTTAGCTTGTGAAAGCATTAAAAGAGGAGAAAGTGATTTGGCAATAGCAGGAGGTGTAAATGTTACGATTCATCCAAATAAATATATACTCTTGAGTCAAGGGAAGTTTGCTGCGAGTGATGGAAAATGTAAAAGCTTTGGAGAAGGTGGAGATGGATATGTGCCAGGAGAAGGCGTAGGTGCATTACTATTAAAACCGTTAGAAAAGGCTATTGCTGATGGGGATAAAATTTATTCGGTTATTAAAGGGAGTGCGCTAAATCATGGAGGAAAAACCAACGGTTATTCCGTTCCAAGCCCAAAGGCTCAAGGAGATTTGATTTTAGAAGCTTTTAAGCGCGCGCAAATAGATCCAAGGACAATTAGTTATGTAGAAGCCCATGGTACAGGAACTTCTTTAGGAGATCCTATTGAGATAGCGGGCTTAGTTAAAGCCTTTCATACATTTACAAAAGAACAACAATTTTGCGCTATTGGTTCGGCGAAGTCTAATATTGGACATCTAGAATCAGCAGCAGGCATTGCAGGAATAACAAAGGTACTTTTACAGATGCAACATAAACAATTGGTTCCATCAATTCATTCAGATAGTAGGAATCCCAATATAGATTTTGAGGAATCCCCCTTTTATGTTCAACATGAGGTTGAGGAGTGGAAAAATCCAGTGATTGATGGAAAGAAATACCCTAGGCGAGCGGGTATAAGTTCCTTTGGTGCAGGAGGTTCAAATGCGCATATTATTTTAGAAGAGTATGAAAAGCCTGCGCTTAAAAGCATCAGCAGGGAACCACAGTTAATATTAATTTCAGCAAGAGATGAAGAAAGATTAAGGGCATATCTACAAGAGATCATACAGTATTTAGAAGGACAAGTAGGATTGGAGCAACCTTCCCTTGAAGATATTGCGTACACCTTACAGGTTGGTAGAGAAGGAATGGAGGAGAGAATTGGCATAGTTGCCTCAACCATTCAAGAATTAATTTCAAAATTAAAAAAAGGTTATGAGGCAGAATATGATAACAAAGAAGTAATTAGAGGTCGTATTAAGAAGAGCAAAACAAAGACAGAGGATATAAATGGGCTAGAAAATAATCAAAAAAGGTTCTTAGAATTATTCAAAGCTAAAAACTTTAGTGAACTTGCGAAGGAGTGGGTACTAGGTGAAGAAATTAATTGGAAGACGATGAATTATGGTTCAAAAGCAAGTGTTATTTCTTTACCCGTTTATCCTTTTGCAAGAGAGCGCTATTGGATTACACAAGTAGAAGAACGAAATACTAGGTCTGACAACCATGGAAATAATTTAAGGCTTCATCCACTTATCAATAGCAACATATCAACGTTAAAGGAACAAAGATTTTCTACTATTTTTAGTGGAGAGGAGTTTTATTTTACGGACCATATCGTTCATGGAAAGAAAATGTTGCCGGGCGCTGTGTATTTAGAAATGGCAAAAGCTGCTGGGGATTTATCTGAGGACAATAAGGTTGTAAAAATTAAAGATATTCTTTGGGCAAAGCCAATTATTATTTTTGATTCTTCAAAGGAAATAAATATCAGCCTCGTACCAGAAGAGGAGTATGTTGCGTATGAAATTAGTGAAAAGGTCAAAGGTGAAGAAAAGATAATTTATTCAAAGGGGAAGGTTGTTTATGAAACATTAAATGAAAGTAAGCCTATCCATGAAGTAGTTAATCTCGAGCGGATCAAAAACAAGTTCACTAAAGCACTCAGTAAACAAGCTTGTTATGAAGCATTTAATAAGCGTGGAATCCAGTACGGCACAAGTTTTCAAGTAATCGAAGAGCTTTTTGTTGGACAAAAAGATGCACTCGGCATAATTAAGCTTCCTAAAGAAGCCAAAGATATACGAAATGAATTTGTTCTTCATCCTTCTATTATTGATGGCTGTTTTCAAGTAGTTATGGGTGTAGGGTATGATATTAAAAAGGAAACTAATTTATACTTACCATTTTCTGTTGATGAGGTTCAATTATTCGATGAGCTTGTTGAGGAGATGTTTGTATATGTTGAATTGATTCAAGAAGGTGTGGGTTCAAAGGAATATAATATTAGTCTGCTAGATTTTCAAGGAAGGGTGCTCATAAAAATGACCAATTTTTCTATTATGGCATATGCAAATACCAATAGTACAAACTCAAATAATGTTGAAGTAGATAAGTTAATGGAACTACTTAATATGTTGTATGCCGGAGAAGTAGAGGTTGCTGCAATTAAGGATATGATGGGGGTGTTAATTAATGAGCAAAATTGATAAGGACAAGCTTAAAATAATTCATAGAATTAAAGATCAAGAGCTCACGCCTGAAGAGGGCTTTAAACTGATTATGGAATTAGACAATCATTCACAGCTCATTACCTATCAACAAGAATGGCTTGAAAAGGATATAGAAAGTATAGGTTCTGGAAATTTTCTTCAGGGGACTACTATTATTTTTGATACAGACCAGGCATTAATGGAATTAATGAGCGGTTATTTTCGTGAGAACAATAGCACTTCTCGTGTGATTTTGGTATTGAAGGGCAGCAGCTATAAAAAGATGGCAATTAATGAATACGAAATAAATCCACATAGTCAAAATGATTATAGTGAATTAATTAGCGACCTTAAAGGAGAAGGGGTTATCCCTCAAAATATTCTTCATTTCTGGTCAAAACACGATTTGAATCTTAAAAAAGATGAAAAATTATTAGAGGAAGCTTTAACTGAAAGCCTTTTTTCAATTTTTTACATTACCAAAGAGATGATGAAGTTAAAACCTGAAAGTAAAATTAATATGTTGTATTTATTTAAAGGAGATATTGTTGAAACACAGCCCCAATATGCCGGGATAGGAGGGTTTTTAAAAACTTTAAAAATTGAAAATCCACACTTTAATTGTAAATCAATTTCTTTAAAGGAAATACACAATAGGTCAGCAGTTATAGAAATAATTCTAGATGAAATGAAAGAAATAGACTTTGGAGAAACAGAGGTTTTTTATAATAAATTTTTTAAAAGACATGTTAGAAGCTATAAAGAATACAACCAAATTACGGAAAACTTAAAGTTGACAAAACTTAAAGATCAAGGTGTCTATGTTATTACTGGTGGTGCTGGAGAGATAGGTTTGATATTTGCTAAATATCTTGTAAGCCAGGTAAAGTGTAAGGTTGTTCTAACGGGAAGAGCGGATTTAAGTGAAGAAAAAAGAGAAAAAATAAAGGAGTTGGAAGAAGAAGGCTCTGAAATAACGTATTTAAAAGCGGATATTTCAAATAGAGTGGATGTACAAAGAATAATAGCAGAGATCAAAGAAAGGTTTAATGAAATAAATGGAATTATTCATTCAGCAGGTGTTTTGAGAGACGCTTTCCTCTTTAAGAAAACGAAGGAAGAGCTTGACTTGGTTATTGCTTCAAAGGTATTTGGAACGACTTATATTGATGAGGTGACTAAAAAAGAAAAGTTAGATTTCTTTGTGTGTTTTTCATCCATAGCCGCAACTTTAGGAAATATAGGACAAGCTGATTATGCTTATGCAAATAGTTTTATGGACTATTTTGCAATGAGGAGGGCTCATTATGTAGTAAAGAATAAACGATTTGGCAAAACAATATCCATTAACTGGCCACTTTGGAAAAATGGCGGAATGGAAATAGATGTAGAAACAATAGATTGGCTTAAGGAAAATAAAGGGTTCGTTCCATTGAGTAACAATAATGGATTGTTAGCCTTTCAAGTAGCATTAGCTTCCTCGTTGAATCAGTTAATCGTTTTTGAAGGGAAAAAAGAAAAAATTAGAAAAATATTTTCCATAACTGATCAAGGAATAAGAAGATCGAAGGATTTTAATATAGAGGAAGATAAGGTTAGTTTAGAAGTCATAAGGGAGCATACATTACAATTTTTAAAAAGTTTGATTTCTATAGAGACGAAAATTCCTATTTCAAAAATTAAAGAAGAGGACGACTTTGAAAAGTTCGGATTAGATTCTGTTATGGTAATGAGCTTGAATAGACAATTAGAAAAAGAACTTGGAGCGTTAACAAAGACGTTATTTTATGAAAATAATACGCTAGGTGAGCTTTCAAGTTATCTTGTAAATAACTATAAAGATCAAGTAGTAGAAAAATTCCAACCTTTTCAAAGTGAAACGAAGGATAGGGTTACTCTTGTAGAAGCAAAGGTTCATGAACTTGAGGAATTGCCTAGGAAGAGATTTATTAAATCAAAAACAGAAACCTTAACAGAAATCGTAATTGAAGACAACAATACAAATAAAGAAGAAATAGCTGAAAACGATGTTGCCATTATTGGTCTTAGTGGAAGATATCCAATGGCTGAAAATCTAAATGAGTTTTGGTTTAATTTAACCCAAGGAATGGATTGTATAACTGAAATTCCAAAAGAAAGATGGGATTATAAGGATTATTTTGATTCTGAAAAAGGAAAGAAAGGGAAAAGTTATAGCAAATGGGGAGGATTTATTGACAACGTTGATAAGTTTGATCCGCTGTTTTTTAACATTTCACCTAGAGATGCGAAATATATAGATCCTCAAGAGCGGTTATTTTTGCAAACTGTATGGCATACACTTGAAGATTCGGGGTATACAAGGGCTAGGTTAAGTAAAGAAGATGTAGGGGTTTTTGTAGGAGTAATGTTCGGGCACTATCAATTATATGGCCCTGAAATGAGTTCCTCTCATGCATCCATTGCAAACAGAGTATCTTACTATTTAAACTTAAATGGCCCAAGTATTGGGTTAGATACGATGTGTTCTTCTTCCTTAACAGCAATCCATCTTGCAATAGAAAGCATTAAAAGAGGAGAATGTGCTGCTGCAATTGCTGGGGGTGTTAATCTAACGCTACATCCTAATAAATATATTTTATTAAGCCAAAACAATTTCCCGTCAACAGATGGAAAGTGTAGAAGCTTTGGGGAAGGAGGCGATGGCTATGTTCCTGGTGAAGGAACGGGCGCTTTACTTCTTAAGCCTTTGAATAAGGCTGTAGCGGAGAGAGATAGAATATATGGTGTAATAAAAGGAAGTGCCATAAATCATGGAGGAAAGACAACTGGATATTCTGTACCAAATCCAAATGCCCAGGCGGCTTTACTTTCAAGCGTGTTTAAAAAGTCTGGAATAGATCCAAGAACATTAAGCTATATTGAAGCCCATGGAACCGGAACTGCCTTAGGAGATCCAATTGAAATTGCAGGGTTGGTTAAAGCGTTTTCAGCGTTTACAAAAGATAAAGGCTTTTGTTCTATCGGATCAGTAAAATCAAATATTGGACATCTCGAATCCGCTGCAGGCATAGCAGGAATTACGAAGCTGCTTTTACAAATGAAGAATAAATGCCTTGTGCCATCCCTTCATTCTAAAGAACTTAACAAGAATATTACATTCGAAGAAACACCCTTTTTTGTTCAACAAACGCTAGAAGAGTGGAAAGAGGTGGAAATTGAAGGCGTTAAGTATCCAAGGCGAGGGGGCGTCAGTTCTTTTGGAGCTGGTGGTTCTAATGCCCATATTATTATAGAAGAATATATAAAAGTCGATGAACCAAAGACAATATCTAATTTTGAACCTCAAATATTTATACTATCAGCAAAAAATAGAAATAGGCTTAAACAATATGCAAAAGAAATGATTGGTTTTCTTGAAAATTCAGAAGATTCCATTGAGGATATCTGCTATACACTTCAATTTGGACGAGAAGAAATGGATGAGAGACTAGCGATAATTGGTCGTTATAAAGAAATAATAATTGATAAATTAGAAAGATTTATTTCGGACGAGATAAATGTTGATGAATTGTTTACAGGCAATATAAAGGATCAGAAGGAAGAAGAAACGATTTTTAATGAAAATTCCAAGTTAGACTATTTAAACCTTGCTAGAAGTTGGGTAAATGGTAGCCATGTGGACTGGCATATATGCCATAAAGGCAGTAATAAACAAATTATATCGATGCCGGGCTATCCCTTTGCTATGGAGTCCTACTGGGTAGAAAATCAAATAGAAGGATTTGCAAAAGAGCTGAATCCATTAAAAAACAATAGTGAGTTTGGATATGATGAGTATAACGTAGAAAACAATGAAACTAGTCCTATAACAAATGAAATAATGTATTTAAAAAGGGTTTGGCAACAAGCTCAAATCGAGCAACCTTTCAGAGAAGAAAGCGACCTTGATTATATACTTGTATTTGAAGATAAGAATAAAAGGATATTGGAACGAGACACGACAATTAAGGATCAACTTATTATCATTACAGAAGGGCAAGAATACGAAGAAATCGATGCGTTTGAATATAAATTAAATCCAAGAAGACAAGAAGATTATGTAAGACTATTTAATAGGATTCAAGAAAGCAACATTGTAATTGGTACCATCATAAATTTGTGGACTTATAACAGCAAACCTTATGCTGATGATGAGTTGCAGCTAGACGATGACTTCATTTACGGCATCACTCATTTAGTTAATACCGTTAAGACGATAGACCATCTGAAAATACATACAATAAGAAAAATTTTCAACTTAGTAAGTATTGGAGCGTACCCAACGAATCCTCTCTTTGAGAGTCTGCAAGGCTTTAATCGGTCAATTAAACTGATTATGCCCAACTTGGAGATGTCCTGGATCGGATTAGATGAAAGCACTAAGATGCCTAAGGTTATTATGGAGCAAATAAACGCTGCGCCCTCATTAGATCAAGAGATTATTTATAGAAATAATAAAAAGTACATATGTAAAATTGAAGAAGTTCAAATTGATGAGGATGAAAGTGTCATTAAAAATAATGGTGTTTATTTAATTACAGGTGGCGCAGGTGGATTAGGTCTTGTATTCGTTAAACATTTGACTGAAAAGTATAGCGCAAGGATTATCATTACAGGCCGGTCACCATTAAAGGGCGAAAAAGAAAAGCGTATAAATGAATTTCTAGCAAAAGGCCACGAAGTGATTTATATGCAAAGTGATGTTGGAAATTATGAAGAAATGAAACGAGTTATTAGAGACATTAAAAGTAGATTTGGAATACTGAATGGTGTTATTCATGGAGCCGGCTTTATGGAAGATAAAACGATTTTAGAAAAAGACATTCAAGCTTTTAATGGTTCTTTGTGGCCAAAAATTCAAGGAACAATTGTGCTTGATCGGGTGACAAAAGCAGAACAATTAGACTTCTTTGTGATGTTTTCATCTATATCTGCGGTGTTAGGTGATTTTGGTCAATGTGATTATGCTGTAGGAAATAAATATCTTGACGCCTATGTAAATATTAGAGAAGAGCTAAGGCTAAAAGGAAAGAGAAAGGGTAAAACAATCTCTATGCAATGGCCACTATGGAGAGAAGGTGGTATGCACTTAGACGCTGAGGGAGAAGCGTTATATTTACAAACGTCAGGTATGTCTTACCTTGAAACACAAGCTGGAATAGAAGCCTTTGATAAAATATTAAAGGGTAGAGCGTCTACTGTAATGGTCATAGCTGGACATAAAGAAAAGGTTGAAAGGTTTCTAGGTATTTCAAAGAAAACGCTTAAGGCTGATGCAAAAGATTTATATACAAAAAGCATTATTCAAGTGGTGGCTGAAGATATTAAACTGGATTCAATTGAAAAAGTAGAACGAGCGCTTCAAGCAGAAGCCTCAAAAATATTATGTATAGATCCAAACCTTATGGATATCAATGAGAACCTAGGTAATTTTGGCTTTGATTCAGTGAGTCTTAAAGAGTATAGTGATAAGATTTCTTTTATATTCGGTATAGAACTTCAACCAACAGTATTCTTTGCGTATAGTACTATAAAAAGTTTGACAGTCCATCTTTTAGATAAGTTTGGTGAGCTTGTAAAAGGTGGTGAAACAGAGGTAAGTAATTATGAAGTGGAGAATCAACCAGATAAGGTGATTGAAAATATAAAACCAGATTCAAGTAGTTTAGATTACATAGAACTTATTGTTGAACCAGTTGCAATTATAGGCGTAAGTGGTATTTATCCTGGGGCAAAGGATATAAATGAATTATGGAATAATCTTGTTGAGGAAAAGGACATGATTACTGAAATTCCTCAGGAGAGGTGGGATTATCGTGATTATTTTGGAGAGGAAGCGACAGCGGATCATAAAATCAATACAAAGTGGGGTGGTTTTATTGAGGATGCAAATAAGTTTGACCCTAAATTTTTCAATATTTCTCCAAGAGAAGCTGAGCTTATGGATCCTCAACATAGATTGTTTCTACAGACAGTATGGAAAACAATAGAAGATGCTGGATATAAACCTTCATCTCTAAGTGGAAGAAATGTTGGAGTATTTACAGGGGTACAATTTACAGATTATATGGATATGTTGGTAGGCAGTGATAAAGTACATCCTCAAGCAGGCACAGGAAATTCCCATGCAGTGCTCTGCAATCGGGTATCATATTTGCTTAATTTTAAAGGGCCAAGTGAGGCTATTGATACAGCTTGCTCAAGTAGCTTGGTTGCGATTCATAGAGCAGTCAAATCCATTCAAAATGGTGAAAGTGAGCTTGCTGTTGCAGGTGGAGTAACCGTGATGGCGTCACCTGAAACCTTTCTAGGCACTGCCAGGTTAGGCGTTTTATCCGCAGATGGTAGATGTAAAACTTTTGATAAAAGTGCAAATGGTTATGTAAGAGGGGAAGGCGTTGGCGCCATACTTTTAAAGCCTTTGAGTAAAGCGATTGAAGATAAGGATCATATTTATGCAGTAATTAAAGGAAGTGCTGAAGGTCACGGAGGTAGAGCAAATTCCTTAACAGCACCAAATTCTGAGGCCCAAGCAGACTTGCTTGTAAAAGCCTATGAAGCAGCAGGAATAGATCCGAGTACAGTAACTTATATTGAAGCACATGGAACAGGGACGCAGTTGGGAGATCCAGTTGAGATCCAAGGCTTAAAGAAGGCATTTAGCGATTTAGAAAAAAAATCTGGAAAAGCAACTGTTCGAACAAATTACTGTGGAATTTCTTCAATAAAAACGAACATTGGTCATCT
This sequence comes from Firmicutes bacterium HGW-Firmicutes-7, assembly GCA_002841375.1. GTDB lineage: Bacteria > Bacillota > Clostridia > Lachnospirales > Vallitaleaceae > HGW-1. The sequence continues at coordinate 126,730 of PGZO01000001.1, forward strand.
TGAACCAGCTTCTGGAATTGCAGGAATAACAAAAGTTATATTAGCTATGAAGAATAAAAAACTTCCAGGAACCTTACATTTTAAGGAAATAAATCCTTATATTGAAATAGCGCATTCACCTTTTTATATCGTTGAAAATACGAAAGATTGGGATCAACTACTAGATGAAAAAGGAAAGTTAATCAATAGAATAGCGGGGGTCAGTTCTTTTGGTTTTGGTGGGGCAAATGCACATATAATCGTTGAAGAATATATTGCACCACAGGAAAATTCAATTGAAGCGGAAGAACCTCACATTATTGTAGTGTCTGCAAAAAACGAAGAAAGACTAAAAGAGTACGTAAGCGAAATAGTGAAGTATGTTGAGGCCCAAGAAAAAAGGGGGTCGACTGACATAAAATCAAATAGATTGTTAAAAGAAATAGCATACACTCTTCAAGAAGGAAGAGAAGCTATGGCTCACCGTATCGCAGTAGTAGTGATGTCCTTTGATGAATTAATTATCAAATTTAAGGATTATTTAGAAGGGAAGGGTGAGATTGAACATCTATATTTAGGGACAGTTTTAGGTAGTAAACAAAAATCGGATAAGCTTGTAGATGGTGTAGAAGGAGAACAATTTATTTCAGCCTTAATTAGGAATAGAAAACTAGATAAAGTTGCTCAACTTTGGGTTTGTGGTGGAGAGGTTGATCTTTCACTGTTATTTAAGGATGAAAAAATTAGAAAAATGTCTCTTCCTACCTATCCTTTTGGGAAGGATATTTACTGGATACCTAAAAGTTCTAAAAGTGAAGGGGATAAAACCTTTAGCTCTATCGACGAAAAGAAGCTGCATCCTATGATCGGTAAAAACACTTCAACATTAGCACAGCAAAACTTTACGACTATTTTAACAGGAAAAGAGTTTTTCTTAGAAGATCATATTCTAGGGGGTAACAAGGTATTGCCTGGTGTAGCTTACGTTGAAATGGCTCGTGAAGCAGGTGCATTATCAGGAACGATTAATATTAACAAGGTAAAAGATATTGTTTGGACTAGACCGATCGTTGTTGATGAGCCACGAGAAGTAAATATAAGTTTATTTCAAGAGGATGATTTTGTTGCATATGAAATTTCTACATTGGATTCGAAACAATGTAGTGTAGTACATGGGCAAGGAAAGCTTTATGAACAAAGCAGAAAAATTCCTAGTTCAAGTGATAATAAAATGAGCATTGAGGACATTAAGGAAAGATGCAATAAAGTCCTTAGCAACGAAGTGTGTTATGAAATATTTTCACAATGTGGACTTGATTATGGAAAGGCATTTAGATCTATTTCAACCTTATTTATTGGTGAAAGGGAAGTTCTTGCTGTACTTAATTTGCAAGAGGATCTAACAGAGTGTATGCATGACTACGTGCTTCACCCATCTATTATGGATGGCGCGCTACAAGGGGCTATGGGATTAAATTATACGGCCCATAATAATGAAACGTATATGCCGTTTTCTATTAACGAAATAGAAATTTATGGTGCTTTAAAGAAAAAGTGTTTTGCATATATCACGAAAGATGAAGCTACATCAAAATTATTAAAGTATAACATTTTAATTTTAGATGAAGAAGGGAATATATTAATTGGAATTAAAGCGCTTTCTTTAAGAGCTATTGCGAGTCAAAGTGCAGCAGATTATACAAAAGAAGGCTTCAAGTCAAGCATACTCTATTTTAGAAATAAATGGGAAGAAAAAGAGATGCCGTTAATTCAACAATTAGATAGATCTACAAAGCTACTCCTATTTCACAATAAGGTAGAGGGCGCGAAAGCGCTAGAAGGCTATTTGAAAAATAGCTATGAGCAACCAATTGTTGTTACCAGAGGTGTTAAGTTTAAGCAACTTAGTGGGCATCAATATGAAATAGATGATTCAAAGGTAAAAGATTATAATGTGCTTTTTCAAGCCTTGAAGGAGCACAAGCAAATGCCTTCACATATCATTCACTTATTGTCTTCAAATAATGAGGAACCTAGTGAAGGTAAGCTGGATACAAGTATATATTCAATATTTAACTTGAGCCGTTCCCTAGCGATACAAAAGCCAGCAGAAAAAGTTAATATTTTATATGCTTATGATCATGAGAATGAATACTTAAGACCTTACCACACAGCAGTCGGTGGGTTTTTAAAAACCTTGTCTTTAGAAAATTCAAAAATTGCTTTTAAATTAGTGGGTCTTAATACGAAGGAATCCATTACGAGTATTTTAGCCTTAGAGATGAATTCAATCGATACTGAAGTCATCTATAAAAAGAATAAAAGAAGCGTTAAGATAATCGAAGAAATTAAAGACATCGAGAAAATTGAAGACAACACGATATCTATTAGAGAAAAGGGTGTATATATAATAACAGGTGGAGCTGGAGGCTTAGGCTTATTATTTGCTGAATATATTGCGAAGAATTATCGAGCAAACGTAATAATATCAGGAAGATCAGAACTGAATTCTAATAAAAAAGAGCGACTTTTAAAACTAGCTTCCTATGGTGGTGAAGCAACTTATTTACAATCAGATGTCACAAATAGACAAGAGGTTGAAAAGCTTATTGGTCAAGTAAAGTCAAAATACAAACAAATAAATGGAATTATTCATTGTGCAGGTGTAATAAAGGACGCCTATCTAATAAATAAGTCGGAAGTGGAAATGGAAGAGGTATTTGGACCAAAAGTTTACGGTACAACCTATTTAGACCAAGCAACAAAAAATGAAAACTTGGACTTCTTTGCAATGTTTTCTTCCGTCTCAGCAATAGTAGGAAACCTCGGGCAGGCGGACTATGCCTATGCCAATAGTTTTATGGATCACTACGCTATTTATAGAAGTGAAAAGATGAAGCTTAAAAGTAGACATGGGAAATCAATATGTATTAACTGGCCATTATGGCGTGATGGCGGAATGAAGGTGGATCGTTATGTGGAAAGAATGCTTGAAGACAGAATGGGTATGAAGCTTCTTGATACAGAAAATGGGTTAGAAGCCTTTAAAATAAGTCTTAAAATGAACGGTTCCCAATTCATTGTGGCACAAGGAAGTAGAAGCGGGATACTTGATGCATTCATTTCTAGTAAGGAAAAAGCCATTAATGAGCAGTTGAAGGAAGGTCAACAACCAACATTAGTAGTCAATGAAGAAGAACTAATGATAAAAATTCAAAAAGATCTAAAGAAAACAGTATCAGAAATATTGAAAATTCAAGAAAATGAAATTGATTTAGATGCAGATCTAAGTGAATTTGGTTTTGATTCAATATCCTTTACTGCTTTTAGTAATGGGCTCAATGAAAAATATAAACTACAATTAATGCCTTCTGTTTTTTATGAGTATTCAACGTTGTTTTCTTTTACTACGCATCTTTTGAACGAGTACCAAGAAATATTTATGAAGTACTATGAAGATGGATTTAAAGCAACTGAAATAGTGGGAACTAAAAAAGAAGAAGTGTTTAATAAAGAAAAAAGGGCTAGATCAAGAGGTCATCTTTCTAAACCATTCTTAATGGATGAATTTATTGAAAAAGAAAAAGAGCCAGTTGCCATAATAGGGATTAGTGGAATAATGCCACAATCAGACAATTTAGAGGATTTTTGGGATAGCCTAGAAAAAGGAGAAGATTTGATTCGAGAAATTCCTATCGATCGCTGGGACCATAGGGAAATTTTTGGTAGTCCAAAATGGGGAGGTTTTATGAAGGAAGTGGATAAATTTGACCCATTATTCTTTGGAATATCTCCAATGGAAGCAGAACTCATGGATCCTCAACAAAGAATATTTCTTCAAACTGTTTGGAAAACAATAGAAGATGCGGGATATAAGTCAAAGGATATTTCTGATACAAATACCGGGATTTTTGTAGGTGTCGGCACTTCAGATTATAATGAATTGCTTAAGGAAAAAGGGGTTGAGATACAAGCGCAAACTTCCACAGGAATATCTCACAGTATTTTGGCAAACAGAATATCTTTTATTTTGAATTTACATGGGCCAAGCGAGCCTGTTGATACTGCATGTTCAAGCGCTCTTGTTGCAGTTCATAGAGCCGTTGAAGCCATACAACTTGGCAATTGTAATATGGCAATCGCAGGAGGGATAAATGTTATTGCTAGTCCAACCTTATATATCTCTTTTAGTAAAGCAGGGATGCTCTGTGAAGATGGAAGATGTAAAACCTTTGATAAAGATGCGAACGGTTATGTTAGAGGAGAAGGTGCTGGAGCGGTACTACTTAAACCATTATCTAAGGCAATTGAAGATTCAGATCATATTTATGCAGTAATAAAAGGGAGTGCGGTGAATCATGGTGGACACGTGAATTCTTTAACGACGCCGAATCCTAACGCTCAAGCAGATTTAATTATTAAGGCTTGGAAAAATGCAGATGTGAATCCTTCAACAATTGGTTATATAGAAGCGCATGGTACGGGAACTAGCTTAGGAGACCCAATAGAAATCAATGGATTAAAGAAAGCCTTTGACCAACTGTATAAAGAATGGGGAATTAGTTGTTTGGAGCAGCATTGTGGCGTTGGATCTGTCAAAAGCAATGTTGGGCATCTAGAAACAGCGTCTGGCATGGCTGGGCTTCTAAAGGTTATTCTTTCCATGAAAAATAAAACAATACCTGCTAGCATCAATTTAAAAGAGGTAAGTCCTTATATAAAGTTAGCGGGAAGTCCTTTCTATATTGTGAAAAGCACTCGTAATTGGGAAAAAATTGGTGAAGCACCAAGAAGAGCTGGGGTGAGCTCCTTTGGTTTTGGTGGAACAAATGCCCACATTGCCCTTGAAGAATATCTAGAACCAGACATCACAAAAGAGGAAGTAAATGAACCACAAATTATTGTTTTATCAGCAAAGAATGAAAAAAGACTAGAAATTTATGTGAAAGAGCTCATTCAGTTCTTAGGGCGAGCTTGTTTAAATGACGAGGGCGAGTTACAAAGTATGCTTCAAAGTATTAAAAATGACTTAAAAGAATTAGCTTCTGACATTATTAACGTTCCAGTTAATGAAATAAATAGTACCGAAATGATGAATGAATACGGTTTTGATCCTATTAATTTAACGAGGTTTTACGATGGGGTGTATAAAAAATTTGAAATAGATATAAGTGCTAAAATAAGTTCAGGCTACGCGTCCTTAGAAAGTATAGGTAAAGAACTTGTTGCGGAGTATTCTGACCAATTGAAAAGTTATTATCCAAAGGGAACAATGCAGAAGGTTAGGTCTATTTCAACCATTTCTTTAACAGATATGGCTTATACGCTTCAAGTGGGCAGAGATGCTATGATGGAACGTTTGGCAGTAGTTGTGAACAGTATTGAAGAATTAAAAGATAAGCTCAAGCAATACCTTGAAGGTAACAAGGTTATTGATAATCTGTTTATTGGAAAAGCAATAGAAAATAAACAAAAACCGCTACAATTAATCGAAGGCGAAGAAGGCGAAGAATTCATTAAACACTTACTTCAAAATGGTAAGACAAACAAAATTGCTCAATTATGGGCAAGTGGAGGAGAAGTCGATTGGCGTCAAATTAAAAGGGGTGGAAGCAAGAAAAGACTATCCCTTCCAACTTATCCTTTTGCAAGAGATCGTTATTGGGTGCCTGAACCGGATGAAATAAAGCTGTTGAAGGTTCAAAAGGAAAATAATAAACTTCATCCAATGATCGATAAAAACGTATCCACCTTTAAGGAACAAAAATTTTTGACAGAGTTTACAGGCAAGGAGTTTTATTTTGAAGATCATATCATTAGAGGAAACAAAATACTTCCTGGTGTTGTTTACCTTGAAATTGCTAGAGCGGCAGGGGAACTATCTTGTGATGAAAAAGTAATAAGAATAAAGGATATTGTATGGATTAAACCAATTATCGAAGGTGAAATGGGGACGAAAGTAAATATTCAGCTTGTTCCAAAAAATAAGCACGTGGACTTTGAAATTACCTCTATAGATCAAGAAAAAAAATCGATTCTTTATGGACAAGGTAAACTTGTTTTTGAAAGTAAGCATAAGGAAAAAGAGGAAAATTTAGTAAATCAAGTTGTAGATATTCTAGCTATAAAAGATAGATGTAATAAAAATATTCATGGAGAAGTATTGTATAAAAGCTTTGTTGAAGACGGATTTGATTATGGAAGGAGCTTTCAAACAATAACGGATTTTTATTCAAACCATAGCGAAGCACTTAGTCTATTAAAGTTGCCAGAACAACTGAGTAAGCATTTCAGTGAATTCATACTCCACCCGTCTCTTATGGATGGTGCATTACAAACAGTTGCTGGAATTGGAAAGGAGGATCAGGCAACGTACTTGCCTTTTTCGATTGGAGAAATTGAGATCATAGGTAACCTTGTGGAAGAATGTTATGTTTATGCAATACTTGCTGAAAATCAAGGGAAGGTGAAAAAATATAAAGTAGAGATTCTTGATAGGCTCGGCAACGTTCTTATAAGAATAAAGGATTTTTCTTTAAGAGCACTTGTTAAAAAAGAAAGTGAAAAGACAATTAAAGCAGTGCCTGAAACAATTTACTATAATGTTTTTTGGGAAAGAACACCTTTAGACAACAAGCTCAAAGTAAAACACGAAGGGAAAAAACTACTTGTATTTGATTGGGATACAAAGCATTTTGACAGCATAAAGAAGCAGGGGATGGTTGAAAATAATAAATTAATTTTAGTAAGCGAAGGTGCTACTTTTAAAAAGATAAGTTCGGAAAAATATGAAATAGATTTTAATGACCGTACAAATTATAAGAAACTAATAGAGGACTTAAATGAAAATGGGAATATGCCAACGCATATTTTACACCTGTTAAACGTGAGGAATCAAGAAAAGTTTAAGGACCACTACAAGGAATTATGTTATGAACTTGAGACAAGTCTGTATGCGATGTTTCATTTGTCTGGCAGTCTTATTGAAGGAAGGTCTAAAGAAAAAGTTAAAATTATTTATGTATACAGTAGTGATATAGATAAAGCAAACCCTCATTATCAAGGAATGAGTGGCTTCTTAAAAACAGTAGCCCTTGAAAGTTCAAGCATTGAATTTAATATGATAGAATTGGAATCGGAATCGGAATTGGAATTGGAATTGGATACAAAAAAATGCGAAGAAGTTGCAAATATTGTGATTTCTGAACTAGAAGAAAGCTTGGAGGTTAAATACAAAGAAGGACAAAGATGGATAAAATCTAATAAAGAAATTAAAACGATCGATAAAACAGTCGATAACGGAGATTTAATGAAGGATCAAGGTGTATACATCATTACTGGTGGGACTGGTGGTTTAGGGTTAATATTTGCAGAACATATTGCTAAAAATTATTGTGGAACCATTGTATTATCAGGAAGAAAGGCACTTGATCTAAAAACAAGGCAAGCGCTTAAACGATTAAATAGTTTTTCTTCGGAAGTAGTATATATTAAAGCCAATGTTTTAGTAAAAGAGGAAGTGGATAACCTAGTCTGTGAAACAAAAACTAGATTTGGAGGGATTAATGGTATTATTCATTGTGCAGGTATAGTAAAGGATGCTTATATAGTAAATAAAACATTAGAAGAAATGCAGGAAGTAATTGGACCAAAAATATTTGGTACCATTTGGCTTGATGAAGCAACAAAAGAAGAAAAACTCGACTTTTTTATGTTGTTTTCCTCAATTGCAGGCGTATTTGGAAATTCTGGACAAGCAGATTATGCTTATGCAAACTGCTTTATGGACAATTATGCTAGGAAGAGGGAGAACCTAGTTGTACAAGGTTTTCGCCAAGGAAAAACTGTATCCATAAATTGGCCACTTTGGAAAGCAGGTGGCATGAAAGTAGACAGTACTACTGAGAAAATGCTAGAAACTACAATGGGATTGACGCTTTTAGATCTTAAGACAGGAATTGATGCATTTTCATTTGGTTTAACGCTAGAGCAATCTCAACTTATAGTCGTAAATGGATACAGAAATAAAATGAATCAGGGTAGTTATAAAGACATTGAAAATAAACAATTTGAAAAAGAAAAAGTACTTGTTGATGCAGAAGGCTTGAGCTTAAAAGTTCAAGAGGATTTGTTAGAAGTGGTTTCTAAAATACTTAAGCTTCAAAAGGATGAATTGGATTTAGATGGAGATTTAAGTGAATTTGGATTTGATTCTATTACCTTTACAGATTTCAGTAATCAACTTAATGAAAAGTATGAGATAAATATTATGCCATCGATATTTTATGAATATTCAACGTTAGCTTCTTTTGTGAAATTTGTTGTAGGGCAGTATAATAAAGCAATTTCAAGCTATTATAACCAAACTGTATCTTCAGCAAAAATAGTATTTGATGAAGAGGATTTTAACAATACAAAACCTATGATAAATACACCGAGTAGATTCATAAATAATATTGAAACTTCAAAAATAGAACCCGTTGCAGTAATTGGTATGAGCGGAATTATGCCACAATCTGAAAATCTAGAAGTGTTTTGGGATCACCTTGAGGCAGAGAAAAATTTGATTACAGAAATACCACCAGATCGTTGGGACTGGAAAGAGATCTATGGAAATCCTATGAGAGAAGCAAATAAAACCAATATTATATGGGGTGGCTTTATGAAGGAAGTTGATAAATTTGATCCACTATTTTTTGGAATCTCTCCAAGGGAGGCCGAACTAATGGATCCACAACAAAGGATTTTTCTTGAGACAGTGTGGCGTACGATAGAAGATGCTGGATATAAATCATCAGATATTTCGGGGACGAAAACTGGCGTATTTGTAGGTGTAGGTACTTCCGATTATAACGATATTTTAAAAGACTGTAATATTGAAATTCAGGCTCAAACTGCAACTGGAATGGCACACTGTGTTCTTGCAAATAGAATTTCTTATTTACTTAATCTTCACGGACCTAGTGAACCGATAGATACTGCTTGTTCAAGTTCATTAGTTGCAATTCATAGAGCAATTGAAGCTATCCAGTATGGAAATTGTAGCATGGCAATTGCAGGTGGAATTAATGTTATTGCAAGCCCAGCCTTATATATTTCTTTTAGCAAAGCTGGAATGCTATGTGAAGATGGAAGTTGTAAAACCTTTGACAAAAATGCCAATGGTTATGTTAGAGGAGAAGGAGCGGGTGCAGTATTATTGAAACCACTTAGCAAAGCCATTGAAGACGGAGATCATATTTACGGTGTTATAAAAGGGAGTGCGGTAAATCATGGTGGACATGTCAATTCTCTAACAACGCCAAATCCAAATGCCCAAGCAGAATTAATTATTACTGCGTGGGAGAAAGCGAATATAGATCCTTCTACGGTAGGATATATTGAAGCCCATGGAACTGGAACGAGCATAGGAGATCCTATAGAAATTAATGGTTTAAAGAAGGCTTTTAATGTGCTGAATTCAAAATGGGGTAATAGCATTGAAACGCCTTATTGTGCCCTTGGTTCTGTAAAGACAAATATCGGACACCTTGAAACAGCAGCAGGAATATCGGGACTGTTAAAAGTATTGCTTGCTTTAAAATATAAAAAGATACCGGCAAGTATTAACTTCAATGAACTTAATCCATATATACAATTAACGGAAAGCCCCTTTTATATTGCTAAGCGTACGGAACAGTGGGAGAAAATTGGGGCGGCACCAAGACGTGCGGGGGTTAGTTCCTTTGGTTTTGGTGGAACGAATGCACACATCGTAATTGAAGAGTACGAGGAGCATAAAGGTCATTTTGAATTAATCAATAAAGAACCTTTAATCATTCTATTATCGGCTAAGAACAAGGATTGTCTTGTAAATTATGCAAGGGAAATGATGATATTTATTGAGAGAAAGCAGCAGAGAAATGAAAGCTTACGCATAAATGATATTTCCTATACATCGATTCATGGAAGAGATTTTATGGAAGAAAGATTATCCATTATTGCAGCCAGTATCGAAGAACTGAGAAGGAAACTTGAAAGTTTTGTAGATAAAGATACAAATATGGACGGGGTTTTTACAGGAAATATAAGAGGTGAGAAAAAACAACAACATAAAACAAAAGAAAAACAAGTTCTTGATTTAAATCAAACTGCAAAACAGTGGGTGCAGGGTGAGGAAATTGATTGGCGTAGTGTTTACAATGTCGAGACTTCATCCAAAATATCATTGCCTACTTATCCATTCAGTAGGGAAAGGCATTGGGTAACCAAAAAAGCTTCTGAAGAAGGTCTTCAATTTGAAGAACCATCAAGCTATGCTTCTGAATTAGAAATACTTAGGGCGTTAGAAGCTGGAGAAATTGGTTTTGAAGATGCATTATTGTTAATGGAGGAGGATTTATATGAATAATAATATTGGTTTAAACAAAAGAGAAATATTAAAAATGGTGAGCACGGGCGAATTAACCTCACAAGAAGCAATAGAATTCATTAAACACCTTGAAAAAATTCCAATGAAGATAAGCAAACAATCCTATAAGGACGAAGCATCAGAAGTTGTATATTATGAACTAGGTTGGGAAAAGACTCAGCTTCCTTCGAAGGAAATTAAAGAAGATCTACTAAGTGATTTAATCGTCTTTTCTATTGATGAATCAGAGATAAAAGCTTATGAAAAAGCACATAGTATAAAATTGGATCGGGCAGTTATGGTAAAACCTGGAAAAGAGTTTTTGAAAGTTAGCAGTAGAGAATATGAAATTTCTCCTGAAAAAAAAGAAGATTATTTTCGGTTTTTTTCAGCGCTTTCAGAAGATGAAATGCAGCCTAAAACAATTATTAATCTATGGTCAACAAAAGTGAATGTTTCTAATAATATAAAGCTTGAACAAGGTGAAGAATTATTAGATTTTGGAATTACGCCAATATTTCATATTATAAAGACGATTCATAATCTGAAAATTAAATCTAGTACAAGGATTATTTCTGTTATTAATCATTCAAAGGAAAAGGTTAATCCTTTTGCCTTTGCTATAAAAGGTTTTTCAGGATCGCTTAATAAAAGTATGCCAAAATTAAATTTTTCTACGATGGAGTTACCATTAGAAGAACAACCTGCAGAGAATCGTTTTGAGTTAGTTTTAAGGGAATTATCAATGGAAGAAAAGTATCTTCAACAGGAGATAATATATAAAAATGAAGAAAGATATATAAGGAAAATTAAGGAAATAGACCCTGTAGCTGAGGGGGAAATCAATATAAGAAAAGAAGGTGTTTATTTAATTACTGGAGGTGCAGGTGGTCTAGGAACTGTTTTAGCGAAATATCTTACAAAAAAATACGATGCAAAACTTATACTAACGGGGAGATCTGCCCTTGACCGAGACATGGAAAATAAGTTAGAGGAAACGAGAGAAAATGCTGGAGAGATAACCTATCTTCAAGGAAATGTTGGCGTAAAGGTAGATATGGAAGCAATTATAAATACCATAAAAGAGAAGTATGGTGAATTAAATGGTGTAATACATATAGCAGGTTTGCCCGGTTCAATGGAACTTAATAAAAAAGAAATAGATGATTTTAAAGAAACGCTATTTCCAAAAGTTCAAGGAACCATCGTTTTAGATGAGGCTACTAAAAATGAGGATATTGATTTTATGCTATTTTTCTCTTCTGCTTCATCAGTACTAGGCGATTTTGGACAAGGGGATTATTCAGTATCAAATAGATTTTTAGATGGATATGTTCAGTATCGTGAAGGATTAAGAAAAGATCATCAAAGAAAAGGTGTAACAAAAGCAATAAATTGGCCACTTTGGAGATCTGGTGGTATGCATCTGGATATGAAGGCAGAAGCGTTATATTTGCAAACTTCGGGCATGTCATATTTAGAAAACCAGATCGGAATGGCGGCACTTGAAAAAATACTTGGAGGAAATAGTAGGTGTGCAATTGTATTTTCAGGAAATAAACAACGAATACAAACGTTTATTAACAATGAAAATATGGGTAAAGTGGTTGATGCTCAAATTAAAATCAAAACCATGCAACAAGGGCTTTTTAAATCGTTAGCACCAAAGTCCTTTTCCCTTGAGAGAAAAGTTGAATTTGATGTAAAGGAAATAGCAGGGAAAATAATAAAAATTCCAAGCAATAAGCTTGATATTCATGAAAGCTTAGGAGACTTTGGCTTTGATTCAATAAGCCTTAAGGAATTAGGAGATAAGTTAGGGGAATTTTATGGCGTAGAAATTTCGCCAACTGTGTTTTTTTCGCACAGTGATATTAAGGGCCTTTGTGATTATATCATTTCAGCGCATCAAGAGGAGATTAATCATCTCTATCTTGAGGATCATAACAACGACGTGAAGGAGAGCAATACTTTTGAGGAAACAAAGAAGCGCGCTACAATATTGCAAAAGAAAATAAGCGATATGAAACAAAGGACTATGAAAAAGGAACCAGTAGCAATTATTGGTATGAGTGGCGTTTTTCCAGGGGCCAATAGTTTGGAAGAGTTTTGGGAAAATCTTGAACAAGAAAAAGATGCCATTACTGAAATTCCCAATAACAGATGGGACTGGCGTGCCTTTTATAGTGAAGACCCTACAGAAGTAAACAAGACGAATATAAAGTGGGGCGGCTTTATAGCGGATATTGATAAATTTGACGCCCAGTTTTTCAATATATCTCCTCGTGAAGCAGCGCTTATGGACCCGCAGCAAAGATTATTCCTACAGACCTCCTGGAACGCAATAGAGGATGCAGGATATAAACCATCCGCCTTGGGTGGAAGAAACATCGGTGTATTCGTTGGTGTGCAATTTACAGATTACCAAGATATGATGGAAAAAGGAATAGAAGTACAGGCCCAAATGGGTACGGGGAACGCCCATGCTTTGTTATGTAATAGAATATCCTATTTGCTGAACTTAAAAGGGCCAAGTGAGTCTATTGATACGGCTTGTTCAAGTGCACTTGTAGCAGTTCATAGGGCGGTTAAGTCTATACAAAGTGGAGAAAGTGAACTTGCTATTGCAGGTGGTGTAAGCTTAATAATTTCCCCCTACATGTATTTAGGTGCAGCGAAGCTTGGCGTGCTTTCACCAGAGGGTAGATGCAATACCTTTGACAAAGGTGCTAATGGGTACGTAAGAGGAGAAGGCGTTGGCACAGTAATTTTAAAACCTTTATATAAAGCAATAGAGGATGGCGACAATGTATATGCTGTTATAAAAGGAACGGTGGAAAGCCATGGAGGAAAAGCCAATTCCTTAACAGCACCTAATTCAGAAGCGCAGGCGGCGATGCTCGTTAAGGCATATGAGGAAGCGGGTTTTGAACCTGAAAGTATTTCCTATATTGAAGCACATGGAACAGGCACTGAACTAGGTGATCCTGCTGAGGTAGAAGGTCTAAAGAAAGGCTTTGCGGATTTATCTAAGCAGCAAGGAAGGGAAATAACCAAGTTCAATTACTGTGGGATTGGTTCGGTAAAAACCAATATTGGACATTTAGAGCCAGCATCTGGTATTGCAGGTTTGATTAAGCTTGCGCTAGCGTTAAAAAAGAAAAAGCTACCAGGTATTTTACACTTTAACCAATTAAATCCATACATAGATTTAATAAACACACCCTTTTATATTGTTGATCAAACAAAAGCCTGGGAACCTCAAAAAGATGAAAAAGGGAATCGTCTGCCAAGAAGAACTGGTGTAAGTTCTTTTGGATTTGGTGGAACCTATGCCCATGTTGCACTTGAAGAATATCCTAACGAAGAAACTCTTCAATACGACAACGAAGAACCTAAAATAATTATATTGTCTGCCAAAAATAAAGACAGGCTTAATGAATATGCACTAAAATTGAGAGCATTTCTTATGAAGGATGAAAGGCAGAGTTTAGCAGAAATTGCTTATACGCTTCAAGTTGGAAGAGAAGCTATGACTGAAAGGATAGCAATAATTGCCAATGATAAAAAAGAACTCGTGCTAGCATTAAACACATATATTGAAGGTAAGGTTGAGAACGAAAAAATATTTGTTGCAAATATTAAAGATCGTAGTTCTACATATAACCTGATATCGAATGATGATAGAGGAAATCAGTTTATGAAAGATATAATAACGGATAAAAAGCTGGAGATGATCGCACATTTTTGGGCTAATGGCATTGAAATGGATTGGAAAGTATTATATGGTGAAACACCAAAAAGATGCTCACTTCCAACTTACCCCTTTGCAAAGGAACGTTATTGGCTGCCAGAGAATAAGGTGGAAAATAAGTTGATTAATGATAGGAATAAGCAAAAGTCAATAGCTGATGTTAAAAGTATGAAAGCGTCTGAGTTATTATATTATACTAGTAGCTGGGTTAAGGAAGAAAGAATAAGTGAAAATAACCGTGTAGTTTATGAAAACAATATTGAACAAGACATACAAATAAGTACAAATAAAAATACAACAGGCAACCTACTTATATTTCATACAGACCAAGCAGAAAAAGAAATCCTTAGGCAAAATATTCAGGGAACAGGTTCAGTTATATTCGTTAGACCTGAAAAGGAATATAGGGTTCTTGATGGAAACAACTATGAAATCAATGTTACAAAGGCAGAGGATTATATTAGGCTTTTAAAAGAATTAAATGAAAAGGGGCTAGTGCCTGATAAAATAGCTTATTTATGGTCGTTAGAAGCTGGGGAAAAAAGTGACGACCTTGAAACCACGGTAACCCTTGAAGCAAGTGAAAAGCATTTATCAATGGGAATAAATGCATTATTTTATCTTTTTCAAGCACTGGATCACACAAAAACAAGAACAATAAAAAGAATTATAGTGCCTTATAGAAATGAGAAAGGGACATCTAATCCATTCATGCAAGCCATAAAGGGATATGCAAGATCAATATTGCAAGTATGGCCAAACTTATCTTTTACAGCAATTGAAATTAGTTCTGAAGAAATTATTGGGGTCAGTGCAAATGAACAGGCGAACAGAAATGCCAAAATATTAATTCAAGAATTGTTTATGCCAATAAGTGACATTCGACCTGAGGTTAAATATATTCAGGATAAAAGGTATATTAGAAAAATTAATGAGTTAAAGATAGAGGTTTTGACCAAGGATACGGGTGAAAGTAACAATGATATTACTACTGAACTTAACAAAGAGGGTGCCACTGAATTAACGAGGGGACAACTTTTCAAACAAAAGGGTGTATATGTAATAACGGGAGGAATGGGTGCACTTGGACTTATAACAGCAAAACATCTTGCAAGAACCTATCATGCTAAGCTTGTTTTGATTGGAAGATCACAAATTGATAAGCAAAAGACGAAGGAGCTAGAGACGTTTATAGCGCTTGGTGCAGAAGCCATGTATTTTACAGCTGATGTGAGCAATGTTGCTGATATGCAAAGGGTTGTAGCACAAACAAAAGAAAAATTTGGTGTGATAAATGGTGTCCTTCATGCAGCAGGCACTACAGGCAGCAATATACTAACAAACAAACAATATGAAGAATATATGGGCACTTTAAATCCTAAATTAAAAGGTACCTTAGTGATAGATGAAGCCACGAAAGATGAACCTTTGGACTTTTTTATATTGTATTCATCCGCCTCCTCAATTCTTGGAGACTTTGGGCAGTGTGACTATGCAATTGGCAATAGCTTTTTAGATAGTTATGTTGTTTATAGAGAGGCGCTAAGAAGGAATCATAAGAGAAATGGAAGAACGCTCTCCATTAATTGGCCAACATGGAGGGAAGGTGGGATGCACCTTAATAAAGAAAGCGAGCGTTTATACCTTAAGTCAGCGGGTATGACCTATCTAGAAACGAAGGATGGATTAAAAGCCCTTGAACGGATTGTTAAAAGTAGTCTAAGTCAGGTATTGGTTATATCGGGAGAAAAAAGTAAGATAGAAAAGTATTTAAAGGAAGATTATGAAGATGAACAAAAGGTTGTTACAAAAGCGAGGATTATAAACCAAGCGATACCTCAAAGAATCGAAATAGATTTAATCACAATGGCAGCAGACATATTGAAAATTGAAAAAGAAAAACTAATGTTAAATGAAAACTTAGGTGAGTATGGCTTTGATTCCATCACATTAAAAGAGTTAGGGAAGAGCATAGGTGAATTATTTGAAATAGAAATACCACCAACAGTCTTTTTTGAACATAGCACATTAAAAGGTTTATGTACGTTTTTGCAAGAAGAATATGGCAAGGAAGTAGCCACTAGATATAAAACTGGGTCAAGTATGGTAGAACAAGAACAATACACAGAACAATACACAGAACAATACACAGAACAATACACAGAACAATACACAGAACAATACACAGAACAATACACAGAACAATACACAGAATCATTTGATGAAAACAGTAGAGAATTTATTATAGAAAAGGAGCCTATTGCCATAATAGGTATAAGTGGTATCTACCCAGGTTCAAAAAATGTAGAAGAATTTTGGAACAATATGGAGGCTGAAAAAGACTTAATTACTGAAATACCTTCTAGCAGATGGGACTGGAGAGCATTTTATAGTGAAGACCCTAGAGAACCAAACAAAACGAATGCAAAATGGGGAGGCTTTATAGAAGATGTGGACAAGTTTGATGCTCAATTCTTCAATATATCCCCAAGAGAAGCAGAGCTTATGGATCCACAACAAAGATTATTTTTGCAAACCTCCTGGAAAGCAATTGAAGATTCGGGTTATAGACCATCCGCATTTTGGGGGAGAAGCATTGGTGTATTTATTGGCGCACAGTTTACAGATTATAAAGATATGATGAGTGATGGAATGGATGTTCAAGCACAGATGGGTACTGGAAACGCACATACATTATTATGCAATAGAATTTCCTATTTGCTTAATTTGAAAGGCCCAAGTGAGGCGATTGATACGGCTTGTTCAAGTGCCCTAGTAGCTGTTCATAGAGCGGTCAGGTCCATCCAAAGTGGTGAAAGTGAACTTGCCATTGCGGGGGGAGTAAGCTTAATAATATCTCCGTATACATATTTGGGCGCTGCAAAGCTTGGTATTTTATCACCAGATGGCAGATGTAAAACTTTTGACAAAAGTGCAAATGGGTATGTAAAGGGAGAAGGTGTAGGTGCAGTACTTCTTAAACCACTTAATAAAGCCAAAGCAGATCATGATCATATATATGCTGTTATTAAAGGGAGCGCTGTAGGTCATGGAGGAAGGGCAAATTCATTAACTGCGCCTAATTCAGAAGCACAGGCGAATATGCTTGTGAAGGCATATGAGGAAGCCGGTTTTGAACCGGAAAGTATTTCATATATTGAAGCCCATGGAACCGGCACAGAGCTTGGTGACCCAACGGAGATACAAGGGCTTAAGAAAGGCTTTGTAGCGTTAGCAAACAAGCAAGGAAGTAAAATAACAAGAAGAAACTATTGTGGAATTGGTTCAGTAAAAACCAATATCGGACATTTAGAGCCAGCTGCGGGAATTGCAGGCTTAACAAAGCTTGTTATGTCGCTAAAATACAAAAAGCTACCAGGTGTTGTACATCTAGAAGAAATAAATCCATATATTCATTTAACGGATTCGCCCTTTTATATAGTAGACCATACACAACAATGGAACAGCCAAGTAGATTATAATGGGCATGTCATGCCAAGAAGAGCAGGCGTGAGTTCCTTTGGATTTGGCGGGACAAATGCCCATGTAGTATTAGAGGAATATGAGGCTACTGAAAATCGGATAGATCTTGAATATGAACCTCAATTAATGGTGTTTTCTGCCAAAAATGAAGATAGGCTTAAAGAATATGCAAGAGAAATGTTTGAATTTTTGGAGAATAAAAGTAGTGGTAAGAACGACTCTGAAAGTTTAAACTATGAAACTATAGTACAAAAAATACGGGAAGAATTACAACAGATGGTTGCACAAATATTAAAGGTTTCTTCATCTGAAATAAGCATAAGTGAAAACTTGGAAGAGTACGGCCTTGACCCTATAAACCTAGTAGATTTATCTGAAAAAATAAGCGTAAAATATAAAATAAAACCTGTGTTGTCATCACTTATATTTTCTACCCTTGAGACCATTGGAAAGAACTTGTTTGTAGAATATCGGGATAAAATATTAGCGTATTATTCGGATTTAGTGGGTATTCATAGTGAGAAGGTCATACCTCCTATTAATCTGACTGAAATGGCGTATACACTTCAATTAGGTAGAGAAGAAATGGATGAACGGTTGGCAATAATCACATCATCTATAGAGGATTTGAAAGAAAAGCTCACCGGGTACTTGGAAGGTAACTTAGATCCATTAAGGATGTATCAAGGGTCGGCACAGGACTATAAACATAATCCAACTTTATTTATTGAAGGTGAAGAAGGAATACAGTTTGTTCACGCATTAATAAACAACAGAAAATTAGAGTCGATTGCACAACTTTGGGTTTGTGGTGGAGAAATAGATTGGAACCACTTCTATAGTAGAAGAAATATTAAAAAATTATCTCTACCAACCTATCCATTTGCAGAAAATAGCTACTGGATACCTAATCAGTTAGAGAAGAAACATAAAGAATTAGGTAAACCGCTTGTAAGAAGGTTGCATCCAATGATTGATGAAAACACATCAACACTTTTCGAACAAAAATTTACAACCATTTTAACGGGTAAAGAATTCTTTCTTGCGGATCATGTAGTAGCGGGAAACAATGTTTTACCAGGGGTGGCCTATATTGAAATGGCACGAGCGACAGCACAGTTATCGGGAATTATAAAAGTCGTTTCTGTAAAGAATGTAATCTGGGCGAAGCCTATAATTATAGAAAATAAACATAGGGAAGTGCAAATTAGACTATTTCCGGAAAGTGATCGTGTTGAATTTGAAGTGAGTACAACGGATGACAGTGAGGCTAATGTGCTACATTGTCAAGGGTCTATATTTGAAAACAAAGAGAACAAAGATGTAGATGAAACAATTGATATAGAAGAAATGAAGGAAAGATGTTCAAGACGAACATCTAGTGCGGAATGTTACTCAAGATTTAAAGAGGTAGGACTTGAATACGGAAAGGGTTTCCAGACCATTAAGCAACTGTATTCAGGAGATGGAGAGGCATTAGCTTTTCTTGAAATACCAGCTAGTCTGAAAGAAGGCTTCAATGAATTTGGGCTCCATCCATCGATTATGGACGGAGCGCTACAAACAATTATAGGAATTAGTCAGGAGGTAGATGACGCTGCAACATATATTCCCTTTGAACTTGGCGAAATTACGTTCTTAAAAGAACTTGAAGAGCGGTGTTATGCGCATGTTATCTTTAGTGGAGAAACGCCAGGAGTTAGAAAGTTTGATATCGTTCTTTTGAATGAAGAGGGGCAACGATTAGTTACAATAAAAGAATTATCCCTAAGGGCACTTGTTCGTTCGAGTGAAGGTGCTTCTACACTTTTTTATAAGAGTAAGTGGGAAAAATGTGAATTATCTGTAAGAACTGTTGATCAAAAGTCGTTACGAGATATTCTTTTATTTGATACAGATATGGAGGTTTTCCATGCATTTAAGGATAAAGGGCATTATATAACCCTTATTAAGCCTGGTAAAGCATTTAAAAGAATAGATGAAGATGTTTATGAAATAAATATTAGTAATGTTAATGATTATGGAAAACTAGTAGAAGTATTAAAGGAGAGAAATTACTTTCCAACACATATTTTGCATTTAATGAGTTGTAAAGAAAAACCTCATATAGAATCATGCATCTATGATGAACCTAGCTTGAGGCAGCAACTTGAAACAAGTGTTTATCCATTGTACCACTTAAGTCGTACAATCATTGGGCAAAAGTTTAAAGACAGTGTTAAACTGGTATTTGCCTATAATTCACAAGCTTCTTTGCCTCATTGTAGTGCAGTCAGTGCCCTGCTCAAAACTGCGGCTATTGAAAGTTCTAAAATGATGTGCCAATCAATAGGATTTGATTTAAGAACACCAGCGAATATTGTGGATACGCTTATAAGGGAACTTGAAGAAGTTAATGAAGAGGTTATGTATAAGGATGGACAACGATTCATAAAAGTTCTTCATGAAATACAAGAGGTAAATAATGGGTCAATCCAACCTACCGTACTGAAAGAAAAAGGCGTTTACATCATCACCGGGGGAGCAGGTGGATTAGGGCTTATATTTGCCAAATATTTAGCAAAAAATTATAGAGCGAGATTAATCTTGGTGGGACGTTCTGAAATAAATATAAGCAAACAAGCAAAAATAGACGAGCTTAAATCTTTTGGCGCAGAAGTTGCTTATAGGAAGGTAGATATCGCCAAACAAGAAGAGGTGGAAATGCTTGTAACGCAAACTAAAAGATTGTATAACGAAATAAACGGAATTATTCATTGTGCAGGCGTTATAAAAGATGCTTATTTAGTGAATAAAACAGTGGAAGAAATGGAAGAAGTGTTTGCACCAAAAGTATATGGTACCTTGTATCTAGATGTAGCAACAAAAAATGAAAAACTTGACTTTTTTGCAACATTTTCATCTATTTCTGCTGTACTAGGAAATGCTGGACAAGCAGATTATGCCTTTGCAAATAGCTTTATCGATAATTATGCGAGGGAGAGAGCGAATCTTACACAACAAAATAAACGTAATGGTAAAACTGTATCCATTAATTGGCCACTATGGCAAGAGGGTGGTATGAAAGTAGACAATGAAATAGAAAAACACCTTACAAAGAGCTTTGGCATGACGCTTCTAAAAACAAAGAAAGGCATAGAGGCGTTTGAATTAGGCCTAGGTCAAGCGTTGCCGCAACTAATCGTATTTGAGGGCGATCAGCGTAAGATTAACAGCATGATTAATAATAATATAGCAAATGAGCGTAAAAGAGTAAAAGAAGAAGGACTCAAAGTATCAGAAAGAGAACCAGAAGAGCTGATTGTGGTTAATGAAAGCAATCTATTATTGAATATAAAAAAAGATTTAAAGGGACTTGTGTCTAAAGTTACTAAAATAAATGAACAAGAAATAGATTTAGAAGCAGATATGGAGAAATTTGGGTTTGAGTCAATTGCGTTCACGGAATTAGGAAACTTAATAAATGACAAATATCAGATGCAGGTAATGCCGCATGTATTTTATGAACATTCTACTATTGCAGATTTTGCCCAATATCTTTTAAAAGAGTATGTTGAAATACTAGGGCGTTACTATAGGGAGCCATTAGAATTAGCTAACCCCAAAGTTACCCAATCAACAATAGAAAATGAATTAAATGATAAAGTAACAAAACAGAACGCTAGAACTTCTAGATTTAATACTTCAAAATTAATGGAAGTTTCGAAAAGAGATGAGGATATCGCAATCATTGGCGTAAGTGGAAAATATCCGATGGCCAATAATCTTATGGAGTTTTGGGATAATTTAAAAGCTTCAAAGGATTGCATTACGGAAATACCAACTGATAGATGGGACTATAAACAATACTATAATCCAAACAAGGATAATATGGGGACAACCTACAGCAAATGGGGAGGTTTTATAGAGGATGTAGACAAGTTCGACCCACTATTTTTTAACATTTCTCCAATGGAAGCCCATTTTATGGATCCACAAGAGCGAATTTTTTTAGAAACTGTTTGGAATACAGTTGAAGATGCGGGCTATACAAGAGCAGCACTCAATAAAAATAAAGTGGGTGTATATGTAGGGGTTATGTATGGAGAATATCAGTTGTATGGTGCAGAGGAATCATTAAGCGGTAATCAAATATCTCTTAGCTCCTCGTATGCGTCGATAGCAAACAGAACATCTTACTTTTTTGATTTTAACGGGCCGAGTATTGCTATTGATACGATGTGTTCATCAGCATTAACTGCAATCAATCTTGCTTGCGAAAGTCTCTATAGGGGTGAAACGCAAATGGCAATTGCAGGAGGCGTTAATGTAACCTTACACCCAAATAAATATTTGCTGTTATCCCAAGGAAGGTTTATTTCTAGCGATGGTAAGTGCCGAAGCTTTGGCGAAGGCGGAGATGGCTACGTACCTGGGGAAGGTGTTGGAGCAGTACTATTAAAACCGCTTAAGAAAGCAAAAGAAGACGGAGATCATATTTATGGAGTTATTAAAGGGATATCCGTTAACCATGGGGGAAAAACAAGCGGTTATT
This sequence comes from Firmicutes bacterium HGW-Firmicutes-7, assembly GCA_002841375.1. Taxonomy (GTDB): domain Bacteria; phylum Bacillota; class Clostridia; order Lachnospirales; family Vallitaleaceae; genus HGW-1. The sequence continues at coordinate 148,870 of PGZO01000001.1, forward strand.
CAGTGCCAAACCCAAAAGCACAAGCAGAAGTAATACTTGAAACCTTTAAGAAATCAAATATAGACCCAAGGACAATAAGCTATGTTGAAGGTCAAGGGACAGGAACAACCCTTGGAGATCCTATAGAAATTGCTTCTCTATCAAAAGTCTTTTCAAGCTTCACAGTGGATAAGCAATATTGTCCGGTAGGTTCTGCGAAGTCTAATATCGGACACTTGGAGTCGGCAGGTGGTATTGCTGCAATAACAAAAGTTTTGTTGCAATTAAAACATAAGCAACTGGTGCCTTCTCTACATTCTGAGAAGACAAACCCAAATATTAATTTTGAAGAAACGCCGTTTTACCTACAACATACATTGAGCCCATGGGTACAGCCTGAAATTGAAAATCAAAGATTTCCAAGACGTGCAGCGATTAATGCCTTCGGAGCAGGTGGTTCTAATGTCCATATGATAATAGAAGAATATATTAATGAAACCTGTATCCAAAAGCCTGGCGTACAAGTAATAGTGCTTTCAGCAAAAAAAGAAGAAAGGCTTAAGGCATATGCTAATCAATTAATTGATTTTCTAACGAAGGTAGATAACTTAGAAGATATTAATTTGGCTAATATATCATTTACCTTACATACAGGTAGAGAAGTAATGGATGAACGACTTGTGTTACTCGTAGCTACAATGGAAGAACTAATAGAAGGATTGAAGGCATATTGTGATGGGAAAATAAATTCTAACAACATTTTTACAGGAAATATAAAAAAGATCAAATCTGAACTGGTTGCATTACTTGAAGGTAGAGAAGGAGAGGAATATGTCAATCGTGTTATGAAGGATAAAAAGCTAGCTAAATTAGCGGGGTTATGGGTAACTGGCGTAGCGATAGATTGGAAGTTTTTATATGAAGGAGAAGCAAATAAGCGGATTTCTCTGCCAACATATCCTTTTGAAAGAGAACGTTATTGGGTTCCTGGGTATGACATAAAGGATCATACAAAGCCGATTAAAAAACTTGAAGATATAAATCTTGCAGGTAATAAGCCAGAAGATAATGGGGGAAGTACGGAAGAAAACACCTATCAAATGCACTTCAAACAAGAGCAAGGGCATCATTATGATAAAAAAGTGTTATATGAAAAAGTGCTCCTCGATGTTTGCCAATTCACTTCAGAGGTGTTAGGAATACGTATTGAAGATATGGATGAAAAGGTGAAGCTTAGTGAATATGGCATGAGCTCAATTTTAATCGTTCAATTGGCGAATAAAATACAAAATGAGTTTGATACAATTGAGGTATCCTCCTTAATGTTTCAACAAGAGGATTTGGAAGGTGTTGCGGAGTATATCCTTTCGGAGTTATTTTCCTATGAAAGTAATCGTGAATTAAACGTTAGTGAAGTACATAAAAGGTTGGAAAGTAAGGATTTTGAGGTTGGAAAACGAAAAGATCCTACTGAAGAAGAAGCCATACAAAGATTTGATGGCTCAAAGCTTATGACCCAAAAAGTGTTAATAGATGGTGTAACAGGCGTACTAGGTGGAAGGTTAGTTCGGGATTACCTTGAAATATCTGATAGTATCCTTTATTGCATCGTTCGAGGACAAACCGTTGAACAAGCAAAAAATCGAATGAAGGAAATGTTTGAGGTTCATGATCCGAATCAGAAGTTATGGACACAGTACGAGCATAGGATTATTCCGATTTTAGGCGATATTTCACAGCCTATGCTTGGGTTAGAAGCAAAGGTATATGATGAACTAGTAAATTCAATAGATATGGTAGTACATGTTGCTGCAAAAACGAGTTTACATGGATTTTACGACGAAGTGAAAAGTGTCAATGTGGGCGGAACAAGTCATATGATTGAATTTGCTTTAAAAACTAAGCAGAAATATTTCATTCACACTTCAACCATAGCCATTGTGGGAGATCGTTTGTATAAAAATTGTGCACCATTCACGGAAAAGGATTATGACTTGGGCCAAGGATTTAAAAAAATGGGTTATGAAAGGTCTAAATTTGAGGCAGAGCATTTAGTTCGAGATGCAGGGAAAGACGGTTTAAAGTGGATAATAGTAAGATCGGGATATATTATGGGAGAGAGTGAAAACGGATATTATCCTTTTGGTATAACAAGTGTGCCAGGTATTTTCTATGACTTTATAAAAACCGCCATTGAAATGAAGATGTTTTATAACTCGCCTTTTCATTATGACGTAACGCCCGTTGATTACGTTAGTAAAGGGTTGGTATATCTTTCTACTGTATTAAAAGAACCGTATCAAACATACCACTTAAACAACCCAACAACAAGTACACTGAATGATGTGATGAGTTATATAAATAAATATGGCTATAAAGTTGAGGTTATTAACTTTGATGAATTTGTTGACATTCTTGAGAATGAAAAGAACCAGTATCATTCTTTAACAACAGAGTTAATACTTCTTAACCCAGTTGGTAGTGACGCATTAGGACATTCGTATGTAGATGCAACGTATACAAAGAATATTTTGGAAGATGGAAAGATTATTTGTCCAAAAGTAGATGAAAAGTTAATAGAAACATACTTAGATTATTGTGTTCAAATCGGATACCTAAAGAAACCAAGAAAACCGAGAGGGAAAAAATAAGGAGGGCTTCAAATGTGGGAAAACACAATACCAATGGATAAAGCAAGAGAGCTAAGAGGTAAAACATCTGTTATTTTAGGAAACGGCGCAATTGAAAGAACATTTGATGTCCTAGAAGAAATGAGAAAAGAACATGATTTCAGTAAAATAATTGTAGTAACTGGAAAGTCTGCCTACAAAAAAACAGGTGCATGGGACCAGGTTGAAAAAGCCTTAAAAAAACACCATACCCAGTATGTTTTATTTGATAAGATCTCTCCAAATCCAACAAATGACGAAGTGGATGAAGCTGTTAAACTAGCATTGGATATTGGAGCGAACGGTGTGATAGGAATTGGAGGAGGAAGTCCAATTGATGCGGCTAAAATTGTCGCAATAATGACCATATATCCTCAATATTCAACTTCAGAATTATTTGATAGTTTATTTGAACCCAAAAAAGCACTTCCTATTCTAGCAATTAATACAACGCATGGCACGGGTTCAGAAACCAATAGATTTGCAGTATTAAGCATTACGAACAGGAATTTCAAAATTGGCATTGGCTATGAATTTATATATCCCAAGTATGCAATTGACGATCCTAAGTTAATGGTCTCTTTATCAAAAGAACAATCAGCTTATACTTCAATTGATGCAGTAAACCATGTTGTTGAGGCGTGTACTTCCTTTCTAACAAATCCTTTAGTATTTTTAATGGCTAAAGAGGTAATCAGATTGGTGGCAACGTATTTACCCCAAGCACTTGAAGATGGTAAAAATCTTAAAGCAAGATATTGCCTTACCTATGCTGCCATTATTGCAGGAATGAGTTTTGACAATTCCACGCTTCATCTTACCCATGCATTAGAGCATCCAATGAGCGCAATCAATGCTGAACTACCACATGGATTAGGGCTGGCTGTGTTATTGCCTACTGTAATAAGAAAAACATATGGTAAAAAAGCTGAAATACTTTCAGAAGTATTAGCGCCAATTATACCAGAGCTAAAGGGTGTGCCAAATGAAGCGGAAAGGGCATCAAAGGGGATGAAAAAGTGGCTTGTATCTCTTGGGGTTGATTGTACGCTTGCCACTTTAGGCATAGGAGAAGAAAATATTGATCAATTGGTTGATTTAGTTTATAAAACTCCGGGGAATCCACTGTTATTATATTGTTCGCCGATCCCAGTAACGAAAGCGCTGATTGAATCGATTTATAGAGAGTCGCTTTAACGGAAGGCATAAGTTTGTACCACTGAATCAGCTACAACCAAAAATAATTGACAGAGGTGTTAAATATGGCAAAATCTTTTATTAAAACAAAGAGAACAGTTGATTCAACTAGGCATTTAGACATACCGAAGGTACCAAAGGATATGTGGGTAAAATGTGATTTTTGTGGTGAAATTATTTATAAAGACGATTTTTGCAACAACAATAGGATTTGTGTAAAATGTGCACAATACGCTAGACTTGACGGGTGGTCTAGAGTTAACTTAGTAATAGATGAAGGTACTTTTGTAGAAGCCTATAAGGAAATCGCAACAAAAAATGTGTTGAATCATCCTTTTTATGAGGAGAAAATTGTCGCGCTACAAGAAAAAACGGGATTAACAGAAGGTGTAATTGCAGGCTTTGGAAAAATAAATCGAATAAAGGTTGCAATAGGTGTTATGGATAGCAGGTTTTTAATGGGTAGTATGGGCGCTGCTGTTGGAGAAAAAATTACGCTGTTGATTGAAGAAGCAACGAAATGTAAACTACCGCTCATTATTTTTTGTGCATCAGGAGGTGCTAGAATGCAAGAAGGAATAATATCACTTATGCAAATGGCAAAAACCTCTGCCGCAATTGGTAGATTTAGTGACAACAAGGGTCTTTACATAACGGTCTTAACGGATCCAACGACGGGAGGTGTCACAGCAAGCTTTGCTATGCTTGGAGATATAATACTTGCAGAGCCAGGAAGCTTAATTGGATTTGCGGGACCAAGGGTAATAAAACAGACGATTAAGCAAGACTTACCTGAGGGTTTTCAAAGAGCGGAATTTCTTTTAGAACATGGATTTATTGATAAAATCGTCAATAGAAACGAAATGAAAAAAACAATATACAATATCATTAAATTGCATAAATAATTAATCGTATTTTTAACCTAATAAAGGAAGTCCACGCTTCTTTAAGTCGAGGTATGTTTATTATTAATATTTTGTAGAATAATGGCGATATAGAGAGAATTATCGAGATTTTAGTTGTAATATTATTTTACATAGGTTAAAATAATAAATATGTAGTAAATGGAATTGTATAGAGAGAGAGTAGTGGAGAGTATTATTAGAATTTGGGGATTTAGTGTTAGGGTAACTAATTTAAGTTAAAGTATTTATTAGTAGTTGTTTGTTATCTAATACTATTTTGACGCTTCAAACATTCTTTTTTCTTCTTAAATACCTCCAACGTTTAGTTTATAACTATATATTTTGTGAATACAACAGCGCTTAAAAGTAACTTTTTAAGTATGCTTTTCTATGGCTTAGGAAACCTTTCATGAAATGTATTCACCAACTAGAATGAAATGAAACAGGAAAGTTTCGACGTCACAGTTCAAGTTTAATTTCGTCGGAAAGTACGGAAAGTAAGCGTTTATAATTGAAGACTAAAGAGGTTTATAGCGTGAATAAGGAGTCATTAGCCATGAAGAAAAAACAAATAATAATTATGTTATGTATATTAGTTGTACCATTGACATTTGGCGTACTTGAGTTTTTAGGAGTTATTTGGCATACAGATATTTTTGCTAGAGGGTATGAAATTAAAGGGCTGGATGTGTCTAATCATCAACATATAATCGAGTGGTATAATGTTTCAAGTGAAGACTATAAGTTTGTGTTTATGAAGGCAACAGAAGGTGAAGATTTTGTTGATAAATCCTTTGAGATTAATTGGAAGGGTGCAAAAGACAATAAATTTTTAGTAGGTGCATACCACTTTTTTGTAACATCAAGTACGGGTGAAGAGCAAGCGAATAATTTTATTAGAACGGTTCCAGTTGAATCAGATTCGTTACCGCCTGTAATTGATCTTGAGGTGAATAAAAGAGAAAACAAGGAAATGGTTGTTAAAAATCTTGAAGTAATGATAGATCGGCTTGAAGAAATATATGGGAAGAAGCCAATTATATATGTAACCTATGATACGTACAACGCTTTTGTGAAGGGATCCTTCCAAGAATGTGACATATGGATTAGAGATATTATGAAATTACCGAGGCTAGAGGATGAACAAAAATGGGTGTTTTGGCAATATTGTAATAGAGGAAGAATTGAAGGAATTGATACATATGTAGATATAAATGTATTTCATGGTACGGAGAAAGAATTAATAGAATTAACGAAATAAGTGATATTGTGATTTTTATAAGAATTTATATATGAAAGGGTGAGTGGGTTATGGAGAATAATACATCTGGACATGGTCAATTTTCAAATGTACCAGAAGATGTTAAGGAATGGAACTGGGGTGCATTTTGGTTAACATGGGTATGGGGGTTAGGGAATAGAACTTATATTGCATTATTTGCGGTAATTCCTTTTGTAAACATATTTATGATGTTTTATTTAGGTGCTAGAGGAAATGAATTAGCTTGGGAGAATAATTATTGGTACAATGTTTATGATTTGCATCAGGAGCAAAAAAGGTGGGCAATTGGCGGATGGATTGTAATGATCAGCCTTGTAATACTTACTATTGTTAAGGGGATTAGCTTGTATGATGATAATAATAAACTTGAAATGGTAGCAAATGAATCACTGGCAATTATTATGCTAAATAGTGATGCAGAAGTTCTTATCGGGGAGCATTATAATATATCAAATGTAAGTAAGAGAGACTTTGAACTTTATGAAACCGAAACTATAACCTATACGTATATATTGAAATCAGACAATGGTGTGTACTGGGTTACTGTAACGTTAGCAGAGGATAATATTGAGACCATTAATATTTCTCCATTTGAAAAAAATGATATAAAGCAGGATGATATTATTATTAATTGTCTTAAATAGTTTGATATAAATTATTGACTATTGCTAATACGAAGGAAGTCCCAAAACCTTATTAGGTAGAGGGACTTCCTTCGTTATTAATAAATTTACCCATGACATAGATCATATTTTTAATATAAGCCATAGAATTATGAATCAGTATTTTATTTGAGTTAACTCACTTTATTTTCAACACGTTTTCCAAATATGTAGATTGTTGCGCCAACTACTACAATTCCTACCGGTAAAGTTATAAGAGAGGATACGCCTAAACCAGCTGGCAAGAATCCAAACAATATCGATATGCCTGCAACAACTAATGCATAGACTATTTGTGTTTTCACGTGATCGATATGATCACAAGAGGATCCCATTGATGATAAAATTGTTGTATCAGAAATTGGGGAACAGTGATCTCCGAATATTGCACCAGTTAAAACTGCACCAATGGTTACAGTTATAAGATTCATATCTCCGCTAGAAACACCATTTGCAAGAGGAATAGCCAATGGCATTAAAATGCCCATCGTTCCATAGCTTGTCCCAGTTGCAAAAGAAATGATTGAACCGAGAATAAAAATGATTGTTGGTACAATAAATGCTGGGATAGTATCGGATAGTGCATTTGCTAAATACATGTCTGCATCAAGTAAGTTCTTAATAACATCAGCAATTGACCATGCAAGTAGTAAAATAACGACAGTGATAATCATGGATTTCCAACCTTCAATCCATGTATCTACACCATCCTTTACGGTGAATATCTTTTGTAGTACGCCCATGACAATAGCAACAATACCTGCTAGCATAGCAGCCATGAATAATACAACAGAAGCATCTGAATTACTGTAGCATTCTCTTATAGCGGCTAAAGAAAAAGGATTGCTATTAACCATTTCTAATGTAGCTTCGTCTAAAGCACCATACCCGTTAAAGTAAAAACCTAATAGAGAAGCTGCCATCAGTACAAAAATAGGAATTATTGCATTCCAAATATTTGTTTTGGTGCCAATGGATGGCTTAATATCCATATTTTCACCAATTGCTAATGGCGTTGAGCCGTCGGCAATAACCTTGCCTGTGGTTCTTGCTCTTTTTTCAGCTTTATACATGGGACCAAATTCTTTTAATAAAACAATTGTAAAGACAATAAAAGCTAAAATGAAAATGTTATAGAATCTAAAAGGTATAGTTTCTAAAAAGATGGCATAGGCGCTTTTGGTAATAGATAAATCAGCTAATTCTTTTTGAATTAAACTTAATTCATAGCCTATCCATGTAGATACAATTGCAATTCCAGCTATTGGTGCAGCTGTTGCATCAACAATAAATGCTAATTTTTCTCTTGATATTCGTTGTTTGTCTGTTACAGGGCGCATAATTGGACCAACAATAAGAGAGTTTGCATAGTCATCAAAAAATACAAATAGTCCTAAAATCCAAGTGATAAATTGTGAGCTTCTTGCTGACTTCGCTTTTTGAGATAATTTTTCAGCAATCGCAAAAGTACCCCCCATTTTTGCCACTAAAGCAATAAGACCACCAATTGCCATTACCTGTAATAGAATACCTGCATTCCAGGAATCTGCCATAGAATTAACCATTGTTTCAATCATTAAAGTAAAGGCATTGGCAATTGATTTCAAAACATTAGTGTTATCGACCAATGAGACCATCATAGTGCCCGAAAAGACACCTGTAGCAAGGGAAATAATTACATTCTTAGTTAGGAAAGCTAAGACGATAGCAACGAATGGTGGAATTAACGTCCAAACCCCCAAAGATTGCCAAAGTGGTATTGTTTCACTGATCGTTACTTGTGATGAAACAAAAAATGCTGCTAATATTAAAACAAACAGTAAAAAGTAGGTTGCTTTGACAAAAGTCTTTCTGTTCATAGTGTTTTCCTCCTATTACAATATTTTTAGTCCTTGTAATTCTATAACATTTTCACCGTATTGTAAATGATTATAGTGCCAAAAGTATATAGTTATTCTTTCTTGCACAATATATAGTGGTGGAAGGTTTAGCCATCACTATATATTGTGTGAGATTAGAATAACTTAGTTTTGGCATTACAATTTTTATAAGCAGCGTTGAAAAACCTTTCTATTCGGTGTATAATAACAATTGGAAACGATTCCGAAAACGTTTCCGGAGGAGCTGAGCATTTGAGAAAAAATATGAATATTAAAGATATAGCAAAAATATCAGGAGTTGGTGTCACTACAGTTTCTAGAGTTATTAATAACCATTCAGATGTCAAGAAAGAAACTCGAGAAAGAATACTTAAAATAATTGATGAATATAATTACATACCCAATAATAGTGCAAGAAATTTAAAGAGAACTGAAACAAAGACGATAGGCGTTTTAGTAAAAGGAGTATACAACCCGTTTTTCTCTAGAATAGTGCGCGTTATTGAAATGGAAATTGCAAAGCATAATTATGCCATGATTCTACATTATAATCCTAAAGATTGTACGTCAAGTGATACGAATGTGGCTGCTGAACTCATCAAAGAAAAAAAGCTAAGTGGACTTGTTTGCTTAGGTGGCAATTATGATCTGTGTGAAAACCATCAAATTGAAGCGTTAGAAACCCCTATTGTTCTTTGCTCTGCAGTGGTTTCGGGTTGTACAGGTAGCGCGTTGATTTCTTCAGTGGGTATTGATGATAATGAAGCCGCTTATAGAGGGGTGAAAAAGCTTATTGAATTAGGACATAGAGAGATTGGAATGATTCGAATTAAAGATGATGATATCAGTGGATGTCAGGTTAGATATGATGGTTATATTAGCGCATTAAAAGATAGCAATATTGGCGTAAATGAGGATTATGTAGCTGTTGGAGACTATAGCTTTGAAAGTGGACATCAAGCAATGAACCAACTACTTAATAGAAGCAGTAAAATATCGGTTGTATTTGTTGCAACAGACATTATGGCAATTGGTGCTACAAGAGCAATTCTAGAAAAAGGCTTAAGAGTCCCCGAAGATATTTCAATACTTGGATTTGATGGGATTGATTTTGCAGAATACTATATGCCATCAATTTCAACAATTAAGCAACCCGTTGGGTTATTAGGTGAGAAGAGCGTAGAATTATTATTTGAATTAATGAAAGGTGGTGAAAAAAATCACTATAAATTAGACACAGAATTTATTGCTAGAGAATCATTAAAAACGATGTAAGTGGATCGTATATACAGTTAATCAAAGGAGATTGAGATGGAGAAAGAGTTAGAGTCTGAATTTTTAAATAAGAAAAGGCGACATAAAAAACATGAAGCGTGGTGTAGTGACACAGAAAGATACAACTTAGAACAGCTGGATATCATTGCATACAGAGTGGGAAATCCTATAAATTGTGCCGCTATAGATGAGAAGATGCTTGCACCTATCAAATACAGTGGGCGTGATATTCCTAAGGGATTTTTTAGTAGTATAAAGATTGATGTACATAATGAGCTAACGTACTTAACACATATTATGGAAGAGACTGATATCGTTATTGGACTAGGTCAGTCTGTGCATAGAATGAATAAAAGAGGAACTGTAATTAAATCGTTTTGCTCGGATGACTCAAAACACACACCAGAAAAAGCCTCATTATATGGAGCCCATAATTTTTTTATTTGTGATGGGATAGAAAATACAGGAGTTTTTATTGATTTTCCTGGTGAGATCACCTATGATGTTGGATTTAACCATAGAGATAAGTTTGAAATAACCTTAAGTGGTACTGATTTTGATATTTATTGTTTCAAGGGGGATTCCTTGAAACAAATTTCTGAGAACTTTTTAAAAATAATCGGGAAAAGCTATATTCCTCCTAAGTGGGCTTTCGGTTATCAACAATCAAGATGGAGTTACAAAAGTGAGGAAGAAATTAAGGAGATTGGACGTAAGTTTAGAATAAATAAAATACCTTGTGACGCTATTTATTTAGACATTGATTATATGGAACGATATAAGGATTTCACAGTATGTAACGAGAAATACCCGGATTTTAAAAAGCTAGTTTCATCTATGAAGGTAGAAGGATTTCGATTAATACCGATTATAGATGCTGGTGTTAAAATTGAAGAAAATTATGATGTTTATGAGGAAGGTGTGAAAAAGGGGTATTTCTGTACAAATGAAAAGGGAGAGCCTTTTGTGGCGGCTGTTTGGCCAGGCCTAGTTCACTTCCCGGACTTCTTAAATCCAGAGGCAAGAAAGTGGTTTGGATTAAAATATAAAATATTAACAGACATGGGAATAGATGGGTTTTGGAATGATATGAATGAACCAGCAATCTTCTATACAAAAGAGGGATTAGAAGAATTTTATACGGAGGTTGAAAAAGCGAAACATCTCGAATTAGATATAAATTCATATTTTAATTTAATGGAGAAAGCAGAGGGATTGGCTAATAATTTCCAAGACTACAAGAGATTTTATCATAACTTCGAGGGTGAAATGGTTAGACACGATAAAGTTCATAATTTATATGGTTATAATATGACAAAATCAGCGGCTGAGGGATTAATAGAAATTGAACCAAACAAAAGGTTTTTGCTATTTTCAAGAGCCTCAACTATTGGAATGCATAGATTTGGTGGAATTTGGACTGGGGACAATAGTTCCTGGTGGGAGCATATACAGATGATTATTCGAATGCTGCCTTCAATAAATATGTGCGGCTTCTTATATTCAGGATGTGATACAGGTGGTTTTTCTAATGATGCAAGCGCAGAGATGATTATAAGATGGACACAGTTTAGTATATTTACACCACTACTAAGAAATCACAGCGTTATGGGGAGTAGAAGCCAAGAACCATTCAGTTATGATGAAACCACGACAGAAACAATGAGAAATGTAATTGAGTTAAGATATGCACTAATTCCATACTTGTATTCTGAATATATGAAGGCTGCTTTAAATAATAAGTTAATCTTTTCCAACTTAATATTTGAATATCAAGGAGCAAGAGAACGAGATATAGATAATCAAATTCTATGTGGAGACTCATTAATGTTAGCGCCAATTTATAAAAACAATTCTAGAGGACGAATGGTTTATTTGCCAGAAGATATGGCGCTATGGAAGGTTAAGGATTATAGAGAGAATGAGTTGGAGTTAATGAAAAAAGGTGACCACTACGTCAATATTAGGTTAGATGAAACCCCTATATTCATTAAAATAAATAAATTACTAATCGTAGGTAACGCTGCTGAAGCAGTAGAAAAAATTAATAATAGTAAACTTAAGATATTAGGATTTGTAAAAGATTTTGCTAGCTATTCATACTATGATGATGATGGTATAACAAAAGATTATTTGAATGGATACTATAATACGATAGAAGTTACTGTAGAAAAGACCGGAGAAGAGGTTTTTGTTTCTATAGAAAATTACAATAACGAGGAAGTGAAAGAAATCGAGTTTTTTATTATGGATGATACAGGAAATTATTTCTATGGACAGACTGCAGGTAAGGATATTAAAAAATACCAATGTAAGAAGGTGTACAATTATGAAAGGTAGAGCAAGTGGAATACTGCTTCATATATCCTCTCTCCCTAATCAGTACGGAATTGGTACTTTTGGTAAAGAGGCATATGAATTTGTAGACTTCCTAAGGGCCTCAGGGCAGGGGTATTGGCAATTGCTTCCGTTGGTACAAACCGGATTTGGTAATTCACCTTATCAAGGCTTTTCTACTTTTGCTGGAAACCCGCTTTTTATTAATTATGAAATGCTAGAAGAAGAAGGATTGTTAAATAGAGACGATTATAAAAACTTAGATTATGGACAGGAACGGTCTAAAGTAGACTTTGAGAAGGTTACAAATAATAACCTTTGTGTATTAAGAAAAGCTTTTTCTGCAATAAACACAAACATCAATCAAGCCATCTTTGAGTTTGGGAAAAAGCATCATTGGTTAAAAAATTATTCGGAGTTTATGGCAATCAAAGGAAAATATAACAATATTCAGTGGCAGGATTGGCCTGCCCCATTAAAATTCAGAGAAGAACAGGCACTTGAAGAAATTAGAGTCGAATTAAAAGAAGATATTGAATTTTGGAAATTTGTGCAATATACATTCTTTCAACAGTGGGAAAAGTTGAAACAATATACAAATAGAAATGGTATTAAAATTATTGGAGATATTCCAATATACGTATCTACAGATAGCACAGATACATGGGAAAATTGCAGTATTTTTAACTTCCATGAAAACTGTACACCTAGATCTGTAGCTGGATGCCCACCGGATGCCTTTTCAAAAACAGGTCAGCTTTGGGGGAATCCGATTTATAAATGGGATGAACTTGAAAAACAAAGCTTTAAGTGGTGGATCGAACGTATTGAAGGTTGCATGGAGTTGTATGATGTTATTAGAATTGATCACTTTAGAGGACTTGAATCTTATTGGGATATACCCTTTGGAGAAGAGACGGCAATCAATGGGCGATGGATAAAAGGCCCAGGAATGAAATTAATAAATGCAATAAAAACGAGTATTGAAAATGTGGATATTATTGCAGAAGACTTAGGATACCTTACAGCTGATGTGTTGAAACTGTTAAGAGATTCAGAATTCCCTGGCATGAAAGTTCTGCAGTTTGCCTTTGATTCAAGGGAAGAAAGCGACTACTTACCTCATAATTATGAAAGAAATTGTATCGTATATACTGGAACCCATGATAATGATACAGCTATAGGATGGATGGAAAACGCAGATGAAAAAGATGTAGCACTGGCAATTGATTATATGAAATTAAATAATACTGAAGGGTACCACTGGGGTTATATTAGAGCGGCTTGGAGCACAGTAGCGAAGCTAGCTGTCGCACCAATGCAAGACTTCCTAGGATTAGATACAAGTGCAAGAATGAACATTCCTTCTACAATTGGGCATAATTGGGAATGGAGACTTACGGAGGGACAACTGAAAGAAGAGCTAAGCACCAAAATCTATTCGTTAACAAAAACCTACGGCAGACTAACGAGTTAAAGAGCGAGGTGAAAGGGCGGGTCAAAGGGGACAGTCCCCTTTGACCCGCCCTTTCACCCCGCTCTCTTTTATTCATTTGTTCTATTTTTTCATATAACGAGTGTAATATTTCAGTCTTTATCTATAGGAAGTATTGACAGCCTTTAATAGGGTACGTACATCATAGCGGTGAGGTGTAATTGGACAGATTTTTTTATCAAGCCCCATTAAGGTATAAATAGCAATTCTTGCAGCACGCACGGAGTATTCTTCAGTAAAGACCATGTCCTCGGGTATTTCAACGTATTGACTAATCATTGCAAAGTTTGTTGAGCCTTCTGGCACAACTTTTGGGCGATCAGCCATTGCATGTGGTTGAAATTGAGAAACAATGTAAGGCATCATACAAGGAATAACATTAACAACATCTTTCATGATTTCATTTACTTCATCTTCAAGAGGTAAATGATGTAGAAGTTCTAACAATATTTCTTCTCCCGTACAATCACGCATAGGTTTTTTTATATAATCACCGTTAGTAGTTGTGTATAAACCATATCCCCAGAATACTGTTTGATCCTCAATTTGACCTTTGAAGTGAGGTTGTGCGGCTACAACAATTGACATCAGCCAATTGGATTCCTTAAAGGTCATTAAAGCACCACTACCAGGAACATTTCGGCTATATTTTTCAATTATCTTTAATAGCTTATTACTATTCATTGTTACCGTGAAAGATTCCCAATTTGTTTCTTGTGAATTGCCAAAAAATGGTTTGGGATTTCCAAGCCCCTCTTTTTTTACCGCTATTTTAGCCCATAAATTTGCAGAAATTGGGTTTTGATCCATGAATGGAGCAGGGTTTTTAAAATCACCTAATGTTGCACAATCAGTCATACAGCCATTTGTTACGATACATATATCACCATTATGTAGCTGGATTAAGTGGTCTGTCACCCCATCCTCTGTATAATGAATAGCTGTTGCGGTGATGCCTTCTCCTTCATCAAAATCTAAATCAGTAGCAGTACACTTCAAGCTAAAATCAACACTATGATTAGTTAGATAAGCTTTTAGTGGAAGAATGACAGAATCATATTGATTATAGGGAGTTCTTGTAACACCTTCTAAGGTTTGAATGCGGGAGAATTCAAACATCATTCTGTTCATATAACGTCTGAATTCAAATAAGCTAGACCATTTTTGAAAAGCAAAAGTAGTTTGCCACATATACCAGAAATTGGTTTCAAAAAAATGTGGTGTACCAACAAACCAATCGCTGATTTTAAGATTATCCAATTTTTCTTCCGGTGTTCTCATTAGTTTAAGTAAGGACATACGATCTTCAGTATTGAAGCCCATGGACATAACATCTAATACTTCACCTTCTTTATTAATAAGCCGTGCATTAGAATGAGTAGGGTGTGCATGATCAAAGGTTAAGATTTCATCTGTGACAGAAATACCGTCTTGTTCAATAGATGGAATGGAAGAGAATAACTCCCAGAAATTTTCATAGGTTTCTTCGTTCAGCATTCTACCACCACGGCATACAAATCCATTTTTAGCAGTTCCATTCCCATCATTACTACCGCCTAAAATAGGCATACCTTCTAATATGTGAATGTTTTTGCCATCAAAGTTGCAATCCCTAATTAAATAAGCAGCCCCCGACAGAGAAGCAAGACCACCGCCTACAAAATAAACCTGTTTGTTGTTAGAATTTTTCATATTAATGACCTCCAAATAAGATGATTTATTGTTTCACTTATATAAGAAGGATAATAGATGTGGATTCTTTTTAGAATAGACAGTAGTTCACATCTGTCTAAACTTTAAACATTTGGCCAACATTGTCTAAACTTTAAATAGGCGTTTTTATGTATCATCAATAAAAAACTTTGAGTAAGGATTGAGTATCAAGTATATTTATGGATTGCCCTTTTTAAGTTGCCATCAACAAGTTTGGTTAAATCACTAATAATGATTTGGGGATCTGTTTTCATCCCTTCTCGCATCCAATTAGTCAGTATGCCAATAAATGCATAGGAGTAAAAGTTAGAGATAAATGTTTTTTCTTTATCATCGAGCGATGCATCTTCAGCCACTTCATTTATAACATCAATGATGAGATTAAATACAATGTCATAAAGAAATTTCTCAAGGTGTTCACGAGCTAAAGAACGAAAAGTGTTCATACAAAATAAGCGATTTTCTAATACATAGGTAAAGATTTTTAAAAATCCCTTTTGCCAGGTATTGAAAGTTTTATATTCCGCTATATTTGTAAGTGCTTCATTTTTATAGATCCAACCAAGAAGTTCATAAATATCTTTAAAGTGATAATAAAAGGTTTGTCTATTAACTTGGCAGTCATTTACAATGTCTACTATAGTTATCTTATCAAATGGTGTGTCTTGCATCAATTTTTTGAGAGATGCACTGATTGCTTTTTTTGTTGTTTGTGACACTTAACAGACCTCCTCGTTTAATATAGGACATGATTTAGATAATATGAACAGCCTATATCCATATCTGAATTTATCATAAAATATGAAAAAAATCAAAGAAAAGGTTAAAGAAGGTTAAAGAGGGGTCAAGGTCAAAGGTCAAGGTCAAAGGGGGTCAAAGGGGACAGTCCCCTTTGACCTTGACCCGCCCTTTGACCTTGCCCTTTGACCTTGACCTTTGACCTTGACCCTTTGTCTCCCTTTCTTTGATTAAACATAAAATGAACGAGGACAGGACCTTTTTTAGAATGTATGCTATCAGCATACCAAAATTAGATATTAATGTGATATGCTGAAATAAAAAAGGAGGGTGATATTTATGCCAAGAAAAAGCAGAAAAATTAGTTCGACAGGAATATATCATATTATGTTAAAAGGAATTGATAATCGTAACATTTTTATGGACGATTATGACAGAGTAAAATTTTTAGAAGTATTAAAGGTAACAGTAAAAAAAGAATCATGTTCAATTGCATTATATTGTTTAATGAATAATCATGTACATTTGCTTTTAGAAGATCATGATAACGTTGGTGTAAGTATGAAAAGGATTGGAGAAACATATTCTAAATATCATAATAAAAAATATCAAAGAGTAGGGCATTTATTTCAGAATCGATACAGAAGTGAGCCTGTTGAATCCGAAAGCCACATACAAGTACTATTTACTTATATTCATAATAATCCTGTAAAAGCGGGACTAATAGATGAGCCTTATAAATATGAATGGAGTAGCTGCAAGATATATTATTATAATGTAAACCAATATACTTGGCTAAATACAAGCATATATAATAAAATTTTTTCAAATCGAGAGGAAATGCTTCTTGTGATGTTTAATAATAAAATAATTTATAAACCATCTTGGATAATAAATAACCGATGGACAGACGATGAGTTAAACAGGATTTTAAGAAGTGAATATAATGATATGTCTAATATAAATAACAGGAAGATAAACAATGATTTTATTATTAATATTTGGAAAAAAACAGGTGCATCTTATAAACAACTTGGACGTGTTATGGGTATTAGTAAATGTGTTATTGAAAGAGTATGTAAAGAAGAACGTATGAAAGAAGACAAAAGTACCTGTCCCCATTGACCCGGAAGATTAGAGGGTTGACAAAAAGTTTAATCGTGATAAAATAATCTTAACGTTAAACATTTTTATTACAAAGGTGGTGCTTATGGGTACAGAATATGATTTTACATCTTACATTCAATTGGTTGATTTTTTAGGCTTGTGTTTTGGAGAACAAACCGAAGTGGTACTTCATAGTTTTAAAGATATTAATCATTCCATTATTGCAATACATAATGGGCATATTAGTGGAAGAGATTTGGGTGCACCTTTAACAAGTTTTGCATTATCAAAATTAAAGGATAAAGGAAAAGAAGGACCACCCTATTATATGAATTATTTAGGTATGTCAAAAAATAATATGCCATTAAGATCCAATAGTTTTTTTATCTTAGATAAATCAGGTAACCCAGTAGGCATGATCTGTATTAATACAGATGTTACGAAATATCAACAAGCAGCAGAGCTATTACAAAAATTAGCATTTATTCCATCATTAATAACTGAAGATAATGAAAATAATAGTATTGAGGCCTTTCAATCATCACCTAGGGATATGATCAACGGTATTATTAAAGATGTGACCCATTCGGCAGGAATATCCATAGAACGATTAACTGTGGATGAAAAAGTGGAGATTGTAAGACGACTAAATATTGAGAAGTTTTTCTTGATAAAAGGATCAGTAAGTGAAGTTTCTACAATGTTAGGTGTTTCGGAAGCAACAGTGTATAGATATTTAAGTAATATAAATAAAAAATTAAAAATGGAGAAATTATCATGAAAAAAGTAATAAATACAAAAGCTGCACCAGCAGCAATCGGACCTTATTCACAAGCCATTGATACAGGATTAGGCTTAATATTTACTTCTGGACAAATTCCAGTAAATTTAGAAACAGGTGAAGTGGTAGAGGGGGGAATCGAAGCGCAAACAGAACAAGTATTTGTAAATCTAAAGGCCGTTCTTGAAGCTTCTGGGTCATCCTTTGATCAAGTTGTAAAGGCAACCGTATTTTTGCAAGATCTAAAGGATTTTGCTACTGTTAATGGAATTTATGGTAAATATCTTGGAAAAGATGCACCATCACGTTCAACTGTACAAGTAGCTGGACTTCCAAAAGGTTCCCTAATCGAAATAGAAGTAATTGCACTTAATGCATAAATAAATATATGTCAATTGTAACCAATAATTAAATAGAATGAATAGTGAAGCCTTTTTTTGTTGAAAATACACAAGAATAAGGCTTTTATTTTTTGTAAAACGTCATATTGACAGATTATTGAAAAGGGTATATAGTTAGTCGTGTGATAGTAAATTATTATCGATATAAAAAAGTATTAGTTATATAAAATAATTGCACGTATCAAAAAAAATCATATTAGCAATTAAATGATCATTAACGGAGGAAATTATTATGACAAACGCAAAACATCCAGCAGAGCCATTTAAGATTAAAATGGTAGAACCACTTAATATTACTACTACAGAACAACGAAAAAAGGCACTAGAAGAAGCCGGATACAATCCATTTTTATTAAAATCAAAAGATGTATACATTGATTTGTTAACAGATAGTGGTACAGGGGCAATGAGTGATAACCAATGGTCAGGGCTTATGCTAGGTGATGAAGCTTATGCAGGAAGTAAAAACTATTATAATGTATGTGATGCGATTAAAGATATTTTTAATTACAATTATGTGGTTCCTACTCACCAAGGTAGAGGAGCGGAACAAGTATTATTTCCACTATTACTAGAGCAGGGGCAATATGTTTGCAGCAATCATCATTTTGACACAACGAAAGCGCATGTTGAGCTATCCGGTGCTAAAGCGAGGAACTTTCTAGTGCCAGAAGCAACAGATACAGCTACATATTATGATTTTAAAGGTAACTTTAACATTCCTGCGCTAGAGGCGTTTATTGAAGATGTAGGTGCTGAAAATGTAGCATTTTTTATTATGACTGTAACAAATAATTCTGCTGGTGGTCAGCCAGTTTCAATGGAAAATATGAAAGAGTTAAAAAGAGTTGCAGATAAATATGGAAAAAAAATTGTTATGGATTCAGCAAGGTTTGCGGAAAATGCAATGTTTATTAAGCAACGAGAAGAAAAATATAAGAATTATACAGTTAAAGAAATCATTACGGAAATGTATTCTTATGCAGACATGCTAACAATGAGTGCTAAAAAAGATGCTATTGTCAACATGGGTGGTATGATTGCCATTAAGGATGATGAAGAAATTTTTAGAGGTGCGCAAATGAGATGCGTGCCGATGGAAGGCTTTGCCACTTATGGTGGATTATCTGGAAGAGATATGGAAGCATTAGCAAGAGGGTTATACGAAGGTATTGATGAAAACTATTTAGAATACAGATTAGGACAAATCAAATATCTAGGAGATAAATTGATGGAGATTGGTATTCCTATACAATATCCAACAGGTGGGCATGCAGTGTTTGTAGACGCTAAAAAAATATTGCCAGATATGCCAGCGGATCAATTCCCAGCCCAAGCAATAATTAATCAATTATATTTAGAATCTGGCGTAAGAGCAGTAGAGATCGGTTCTTTCTTATTAGGTAGAAATCCTGAAACGGGTGAACAAGAAGCATCAGAACTTGAATTGGTACGCTTAACAATACCAAGAAGAGTTTATACACAAAGCCATATGGATGAAGTTGTAGAAGGTTTTAAGAAGGTTATGGATAATAAAGACAATTTAGTAGGGTTAACTTTTAGCTACGAACCACACGTTTTAAGACATTTCTTAGCAAGACTTAAACCGATGGACAAATAATAATAACTTAAGCTTTTGTAATCATTGAAGCTCTTTCGGATCTTAATAGTACTACCTATTTCAGATTTGGAAGAGCTTTAATTAAAATAATATTTATTTTATGAGAAGATAGAAATGGCGTAACCAAATATCATATGTATTATTAAGGAGGAAGCTAGCCGTGAGAGAAAATTGGCAAAGCAGGAAAGGGTTTATTTTTGCTGCAGCAGGAGCAGCAATAGGTTTGGGGAATTTATGGAGATTTCCTTTTCAAGCTTATAAAAATGGTGGAGGAGCATTTCTCTTACCGTATTTTGTAGCATTGATAACTTGTGCTATACCGTTGATGATTATGGAGTATGCTTATGGTAGAAAAACTCGTGGAGGATCCGTTAAGGCCTTTTCAAAGCTGGGGAAGAGATTTGAGATAATTGGATGGGTTCAAGTTATGGTGCCAATTGTGGTAATGACTTATTACTCAGCAATCATAGCTGTTTCGGTAATATTTATGGTCTATTCTTTAGGACATGCATTTGGTATTATCAATTGGCTTTCAGATCCAGGACCTATAATGGGAATGGTTACAGGAAGTGCAGAAAGTGCTTTAGATTTAGGTGCAGGCATAAGTATTTATATTTTAATCGCAGTTATTGCTGTTTGGTTATGTAATTGGCTTATTGTTAAGAAAGGGATTTCAGGCGGAATTGAAAAAATGTCTTCAATTTTCACACCTTTGTTAATGGTATTAATGATTATCTTTATGATTAATGCAGTTCGTTTAAGCGGTGCTACGATCGGCCTAGAAGCACTTTTTAAGCCGGATTTTTCGAAAATATTAAGTCCAAGTATTTGGGTTTCAGCATATGCTCAAGTGTTTTTCTCAACAACTTTAGCCGTAGGTGTTATGATTGCTTATGGTTCATACTTACATGAAAAGTCGGATATTGTAAACAGTGCATTTATTACGGTTTTTGCAAATTCTAGTTTTGACCTTATTGCAGGCGTATTGGTGTTTTCTACGTTAGGATTTTTAGTAGAAAGCATGGGTGTTGAGTTTACATCATTTGGTACAGGCGCAGGCGTTGCATTTATTGCATTTCCAATTGCTATTTCAACAATGTCAACAAATGTAGTTGTCCAAGGATTATTAGGATTCCTATTCTTCTTTTGCTTATTTATTGCCGGGTTATCCTCAAGCATATCAATGTTAGAATCTTTTGTAACTGCATCATTAGATAAATTTAAAATTTCCAGATCAAAGCTTGTAACGATTATCTCAATTGTTGGATTTGGTGGAAGTGCTTGTTTTGCAAGTTATGCAGGTTTTAATTATATATTAGATATCGTCGATGCTTATGTAGGAAATATAATAATTGCTGGACTAGGGTTAGTAGAAGTAGTTTTGATTAGCTACATTTATGGGACTAGTAAGTTAAGAAAGGAAGCCAATGCTTTTTCAGACTTCAAAATTGGCATATGGTGGGATTATTTATTAAGATATTTTACACCTTTATTATTGGGTGCTGTTGTAATAACGAATCTATTCAACTTAATTACAGGATTATTTAGTCAAGATACAGTTGGTGCAGTATCTAACGTGGTATTTGGTTGGGGAACTGTCGTCATCATGATAGGCGCATCAATTATATTTTATAAGAAGAAATGGACTGCAAATGCACAACAAGAATAATTGGAGGGATTTTATATGTCAACAAGTGCTATAGTAATGATGATCATCGGTTGTGGAACGGTTTGGGGTGGTGCAGTAATCACAATTATTATTGCTCTATCAGTAGAAAAAAAGAAAAATCTTGCGAATGAAATAAAATAGCGCAGCTCACTGGTTTTGGAAGGAAGTCACCTACTTAAGATAGTTGGTGACTTCCTTCGTTAGGTTAAACACCCTATTTATGTGTCACTTATTAAGTCAAGCGTGATATAATAATAGGATGATTAAGGTGTCAAAAGCATATAGCTGTTCTTTTTTCTACAACATATTGTATATGGATGCTTTTGCCATCTACAATATGTTGTAGAAAAATTAGAACAACTTGCTTTTGATGCTTTAATCATAGGATGGTTGTAGTGTCAAAAGTAAGTTCGTTCTTTGACACTATAACCATAGGATGAAGAAAAGCAGGAGGTAAATATATGTATATAGAGGTTATGAATTTGCAAGAAGGTGCAACAAATGCTGTATTAACAGCATACCTCCAAGATTCAGCTATAGATAGTAGGTTTCCAATTGTAAGACCAGCTGTCATTATTTGTCCAGGAGGAGCCTTTATTGGAATTACCGAAAAAGAAGCAGATCCGATTGCGATGAGGTTTTTAGCAGCAGGGTATCATGTATTTATTCTAAAGTATTCAATAGGCGTAGGGATGGCAACCTTTCCAGCACCGTTTATTGATGCAGCAAAATCAATAATGATGATTCGAGAAAATGCTAAAAAATGGTGTACAGACCCAGATAAAATTAGCTTTTGTGGATTTTCAACTGGCGGATATGTAGCTGCATTTTTGGCAGTAAGTTGGCAAGAAGCATATTTATCAAAGGCCTTAAATGCACCTAGTGAATTATTTAAACCAAACGCTTTAATATTAGGCTATCCGTTGCTAGAATTGATACCTTTTGTAAAAAAGAATCTTAAAGAGTCTTCAACAATGCAATCAATTGTTGAGATGATGCTTGCTTCTATATTTGGGATCTTAAATCCTAGTGAAGAACTTATGCAGGAGTATAGTTGCAAACATAAAATTACTAATAACATGCCGCCAACTTTTCTGTGGACAATTGCCGAAGATTTAATCATTGATGTGGACCAAAGTATCGATTTTATTAAAACCTTAGCACGTAAGGGTGTTCCATATGAATTTCATATTTTTGAAAAAGGTGCACATGGCTTGTCATTAGCAGATCAGACAGTAGGATATTCAGAGGTTGAAATAACAAATAATATTAACGCGAATAAATGGATTGACTTAGCATTGTGCTGGCTAAAGGGGACAGGCTTTTAAGCAAGATCAACTTCAAACCAAAATTCAACACCGCCAGGCACATTCATGGCACCATATTGATTGTTATGTGCTTTAATGATATTTTTGACGATGGACAAGCCGAGACCTGAGCCACCATAGGATCTGGTTCTAGCAGCATCTATTTTATAAAAACTCGTCCAAATCTTCTCTAAGGATTTCATTGGAATAGGATTACCTGTATTAAAAACAGTAATTCTTGCTTTGTGAGATACTTTTTGAATCTGTATTTTTACCACATGTTGGGCATCTACATGATGTAGGGCATTGTTCATGTAATTGATCATGACTTGCTCTATCCTGTCAGGGTCTGCATTAATCATGATCGGACCCTCCATTTCGAATATCAAATTAATGGAATTGTTTAACAATATTGGCTCCATTTTACGTATAATGTCTTTGGTAAACTGACAGATTTCAAAAGAACATTTTGAGATTGAAAACAACCCTGATTCCATTTGCGATAAATCTAAAAGATCACGGACAATAAAATCCATTTTATCCGTCTCTTCAACAATAACATCTGAATAAAAATTTCTTTTTTCTTCATCGTTGGCGATGTTGGCTTTCAGACCTTCTGCATAACCCTGAATTAGGAAAATAGGTGTTTTAAGTTCATGAGAAACGTTTGAAATGAATTCTTTTCTCATATTATCTAATTTTCGTTCTTTATCAATATCTGCTTCTAATTGCTCGTTTTTTGTATTGAGTTCATTGATGGTGTAATTAAGCTTTTCGGATAACTTATTAATTGTATGAGAGAGTTCTGCAATTTCATCGTCACCCTTTATATCTAAGATTTTAGAAAAGTTTAGATCTAACATCTTTTTTGCAATTCGGTTCATATCCGTTATCGGATTTGTGAATTTTTTTGAAATATATAACGACCAAATACCTGTAATAATAAGTGTGATCAGCCCAATGATGGACGTAAAGTTATTGGAAACAGATATACTTTCGGATATTTCTGCCATAGGTACCCATATGAGCAAGGTGAGACCGTTATCTAAAACAGTCTGAAACCTTAACGTATCAATTAGTAAATTAGGATCTTCAAAGCTTACGAAAATAGAGCTGTCATCATATTGTTCCCATTCCTTAATGACAACGATTTTATTCATCCTTTTACCATTATGTAAGGTTAATTGTGAACGGTCATTCGTATTTATTATAAAAAATGGATTTTCATATCCATTGATCATACGTTGGGGTAAATTATTAAGAACAGGATAGTATACATTACCGTCTGTTTCGCCTATTGTTATAGAAGCACCAATATTTCTTTCTAAGCGATTAATTGCTAGTAATGTTTGCACATCAAAAGGAACTTCAGTATTTTGAAGGTATTCATTGATTTTATTGCTATTTTCTGTCAAAAGAGCTTTCTTTTGGCTTATATAATAGCGATTAGCAAAAAGCAGGTTTGAAACATATAAAAGTACAGTGAAAAGTATGACGTTTGCAATCATATAAACAAATAATTTGAAAAAAATTGATTTTCTCATTCTACACCTCAAATCGGTAGCCATAACCTCTAATGGTGGCTATGGCATTTCCTTTGTTTCCTAACTTAATTCTTAATCGATTAATATGTGTATCAACGGTTCTCTCGCCACCATAGTACTCGTAACCCCATACTTGGTTAAGAAGCTGTTCTCTAGAGATGACTTGTCCTAAGTTTTGGATGAGCATGAGGAGTAGCTCGAATTCTTTTGGACTTAAATTAATAACCTCACCAGATAGTGTCACTAAATGAGATGATGGATCAATTTCTAATTGGTCAAATGTATAAATCTGATTTTTAGTATTTGTTTTTTCAATTCTTTTAAACAATGCATTAATACGTGCAACGAGGGCGGAGGGTTTTACAGGTTTTTTAACATAATCGTCTACACCAATTTCGAAACCATGAATTTCGTCAAAATCTTCACTTCTAGCTGTTAGCATAATTATAGGGACATCATGTATCTTTTTGATTTCTCTGCAAACAGTCCATCCATCAAAAACTGGTAGCATAACATCTAGTAGTACTAAATCAATAGAGGCCATTGAAGCTTCGTAGGTTTCGATTGCCATCTTTCCATCAGCTGCTTCAAGTACACGATAACCTTCTTTTTCCAAAAAGTCCTTTAATAGAATACGTATTTTTATTTCATCATCAACAACTAATATTGTTTTTGTATTCATTGGTTAAATTCCTCCGATTAGTAATCTGGTTAAAGTATAACAATTTTTGAGGAAGATACAAAGTGATTTTTGAAATGTTGACAGAACTGTAACATAATTGCGTTTTTATTGTGACGTTCGTGTACTTTTTTTGTAACGTTAAGATCATATAATAAGCTTACGTTCGAAAGAACGAAAATAAGTACAATTTGAAAGGAGATTCATTATGAACAGAAATCTTAAAGCAGCAATCGGTATAATAGCGGTTGGAAGCTTAGTAGTATCGTTAGGAACTGGCGCATTTGCAGGCACTCAATTTAGAAGAAGTGCTCCAGATGGTGATACCCAAATGAATGTTAGCGCAAAAGCATCAACAGAAGATGAAAGCACACTAAGGTTAAGAGGAGAGGGCAAAAGACTGAATCAAAACGGATTTGGCAATAAGGCAGGTAGAGGTGTAATGGGTGGAGCTGGTGGCTATGGCACATTATTTGATACGGATGCGCTAGAAACTGCAGGTCTTATTACAACAGCTCAAGCTACAGAAATTAATGACTTTATATCTAAGCATGAAGCTGAAAGGTTAGAGCTAAGACAACAACTTGAAAGTATGACACAAGAAGAACGTCAAATCTATTTTGATAATCAGATAAATGTAGTTAGAGTTAATTTGCAAGAAGAGTTGGTTTCAAATAATATTTTGACACAAAATGAATTAGATATGATACAAGAATATATGCAGGATCAAAGATTAACACAACATCAAACAAAACTTTCAACAGGTTTAGAAGCCTTTGTAACAGACGGTACCATAACCCAAGATGAAGCGGATGAAATAGTAGCGTATATGTCTGATGTTAGGGAACAACATCAAGAGGAGATGGCAGAATTAAAAGGTAAAACAGCAGAGGAAATGAAAGAATATTTTGAATTACAAGAATCTAAAGGTAACCTTTTGACAATAATGGTAAATGACAATGTTATTACACAAACACAAGCAGATGCCTTGGCTACAGTGCTTTGCCAGGGATCAAAGGGTGGAAGAGGTTTAGGACTTTAAAGGAATGTGAAAAGATACTCGCCCTCTAGGTTAAAATAGTATAGGTTCTAATATAAAGAAAAGAAGCGGCTCAAAGAAGAAATTTATTTCTATATTGAGAAGCTCTTTTTTTGTATTAATAAAGCTTGAGGGCTTGCCTATGATGCAAGGTGGTTGTTAATGGACGGCTTAATAGTTTTATAAAATTGTTGAGAACTTGGTTGCACTTACTTCTAAGATAAGTTAAAATAATGATGATTATTGCTAGAATACGACATTGATGACATACTATGACAAAAGGTGGTATAGATTTCTAGCAAAGCATGCTTGAGGAATATAAGTAAAAGGAGTACAAATGAAAAATAAAAAACTTTTTTTTATTATTAGCACTTCTTTAATAACAGTTATCTTACTATATATTTTTGATCAAATTTTACAGATAAACTATATTTCTAAGGTTGGGTTTAAAATAATAATTTTTTTACTATTTCCGATTATATATATTCGAAAGACAAAGAATAATTTTATTAAGGATTCGGTAAACAATAAAAAGAAAATATTTCGTATTAAATTTAGTTATATCTTGGGTGTCCTACTATTTGTTATTATCATCGTTGCGTTTAATTTAATTAAACCGTACATGAATATGGAAGTTATGATATTTGAATTTGAAGAAAAATATAAAATTAATCAAGACAATATTTTGTATTATGGGTTATATCTTGTTTTTGTCAATTCACTACTTGAAGAATTTTTCTTTAGAGGTTTTATTTTTCTAAATCTTAAAAACATTGGTATGAAGCGAACGGCTTATTTAACAAGCGCAATTGCTTTTTCCATATACCATATAAGTAATTTTCAAAACTGGTTTAATATTTGGGTGTTTGCTTTGGCAACAACGGGGTTATTTATTGGTGGTATAATTTTTAACTTTTTAGATGATCGAGAGAATACTTTTTTGAATAGCTGGTTTGTGCATATATGTGCAGACGTTGCCCTTGTAGGAATTGGCCTTAGTTTATTTGAAGTTATTTAACCTAATGAAGAAAGTCTGCCTCACTAATATTTATTGTAAAAACGGGTGATATTGTTCGAATCAACGGAAGTATTGGACGCGTTGAGATTCTTAAATAGGAAGGTATAGGTATGAAAGATGAAAGGCTATCAGATTCAATAAAAATAGTATTATTTAATAAAGAAGAAAAATATGTGAATGACTTTTTGGCGCTGCCAATGTCATTGTATTCTAAAGAAAATATCATGCAAAATAAAGAAGAGGAACGAAGTCTACTTTTATCACAACACCCTTTAAGTAAATATTTTGTGCTATATAAAATGCTTGTATATGAGAAGGATCAAGTAGTAGCACGGGGAATACTTACGCTATACCCAGAGGATGAGAATGGCTATTTTGGTTTCTTTGAGGCGAAAGAGGGTGATTATGCCACGATGCTTTTCACGTTGGCGGAGAAGATCTGTAGAGATAAGGAGATTAAAAAAATTATAGGACCTGTTAGTAGTAGTTTTTGGATTACATATCGACAAAAGACAAATCAATTTGGTTATCGGCCATATACTTCAGAACCTTATAATATGCCATATTATAAGGAACTATGGTTGAAAAACGGATTTGAAGTTGGCGGGAGATGGGTATCTAATTATTACGATATTATACAAAAAGACGACCAGAATGAAAAATGCAATGCTCGTTTGAGTGCATTTTTAAAAAAGGGTTATGAAATTGTTAGTCCTAAGAAAAAAAATTTTGAAAAATGCATGAGTGAAATTTATGACTTAATTGTGGAGCTGTATTGTGACTTTCCTGTATTTAAGAAAATTGATAGAAAAGACTTTATGAAACTCTTTTCGAGCTTTCGTACTATAATAGATTTTTCAATGGTGAAAATGGCATATTATAATGGGGAAGCAGTAGGATTTTTTATTGGGATTCCGAATTATTCAAATTCCTTATATGGAAAAATTACATTACAGATGCTCATTGAAATATTCATAAAAAGAAGGCGTAGCGATGTCTACATTATGCTTTATATGGGCGTAAAAAAAGAGCACTTAAGCTTGGGAAATGCCATAACCCAAACTATTATTGAGCGCTTAAAGAAGAAAAAAGCATTTTGTTATGGTGCTTTAATAAAAGAGGGTAAGGTAACAGAACATTACGTTGAAGATAAGATTAAAGAGCAATATGAGTATTTGCTTTATGAAAAAATGGTTTAAAAGAAAGGGGACAGGCACTTTTGTCCTGCCCTCTGGCAGGACAAAAGTGCCTGTCCCCTTTCTCTTGTTACATGAATTGATTCATATGTCTATAGCTAAGAGCAATTGCATCGGCAACACTTTCGAAGGAACCTTCAAAGGCTTTGTCTTCCACTTCAACACAAGCAGCGCCGGTATAGTTAATATCGTAAAGAGCAGAAGTAAATGAACCCCAATCGATGCCACCAAGGCCAGGGATTTTGGGGGACATATAGTTGAGTGGCGCTGTGAAGATACCGTATTCATTAATCTTTTCGGGATAGACCTTTATGTCCTTTAAGTGAACGTGTTTAATTTTATCTTTAAAAGAATATATTGGTTCAATATAATCCATTCTTTGAAGATGAAGATGGGAAGGATCATAAGCCAACCCAAAATACTCACTATCAAAGATTCGAAACATTTCACGCCAAACGTAGGGGGAAGAAGCAAGATTTAATCCTCCGGGCCACTCGTCATTCGTAAAATACATTGGACAATTTTCTATGCCGATCCATACCTTTTCGGCTTCGGCTAATTGGATAATTGGTTTCCAAATTGTTTTAAAGATTTCTAAATTTTCTTCTATTGTCTTGTTTTTATCTTTTCCAATAAATGTGCATACCTTATAAATGCCGAGTTTGGCAGCGGCTTTTATTACAAGCTTTAAATGATCAATAACCATTTTTTGACTATCAAGATTAGGATCTAGTGGATTAGGATAATACCCTAAAGCCGCAATTTCGATATTTTTTTTTGCACAATATTGGTTAATATGGACGATTTTATCATTGTCCAATTGTGCTACATCGATATGGGTCACGCCAGCATACCGACGATTCGCTTTTCCAACTGGCCAGCATACAAGCTCAACAGCTTTATAGCCTAACTTACTTGCATGATCAATCACTTCTTCAAAAGTAGAATTGGCTAGTATTGCACTATGTAATCCAAGCTTCATTTTAGTTCCTCCTTATTTGTGCCTTTCATATTATAATTTAATCCAACAACCCTTTTTGGCGCTTTCAAACAATTTTTCGGCTAAAAGCATTTCATGATAGCCATCTTCAAAGGTTGCATATTCTATCGTTGCTTCAGAATCTATTATAGACTGATATACTTGATTAAAGCAATGTTTAAAGGCATCTGCAAAGCCTTCGGTGTGTCCGCTCGGATAACTGACCAGTTTTTTAGAGTTCGTATGTATTAATGCTAAATCTTTTGTTAAAACTTGATTTGGCTGGTCTCTGTGTCCGATGATAACGTTGCTTAAATCATCAGAGTCTAATTCTAGGGACATCGTTGAACCGGCTATTAATAACGATAACTTATTTTTTTTGCCTGCAAAAGCCTGAGAGATCGTGGCACTTCCTACGGCCCCATTTTCGAATCGAAGCAAAATGCTTGCGAAATCCTCTGTATCAATAGGAACTTCCTCATATTCAGTAGTATCTTCAGATTTTGAAAAAGTTGTAACATTTTCCACAGGCTTTTTACGTGATTTATGGAAGGTCGTAAATTCAGCAAAAACTTCTACTATTTTTAGGCCAGATACATATTCAGCAAGATCCATCCAATGCGCGCCAATATCGGATACGACTCTGGTTTTTCCGGATTGAGACGAAACCAATCTCCAATTAAAATCCGTTGGATAGAGAAGCCAATCCTGAAGATAGCCGCCATGAATAGAAAAAATCTTTCCGATCGTGCCATCCTTAATGGTCTCCTTCATGTGATGAGCCATTGGATAAAATCGATTATGATAATTAACAGCATGGATTAATTTTTTCTCTTTTGCAAGGGAGACTAAAGCTTTTGCTTCTTCTAGCGTAGTAGTCATAGGTTTTTCACATAGTACATGAATATTTCTATTTAATGCATACGCTGCTATTTCAAAGTGGGTATGATTAGGCGTACATATATGAATGATATCTGGCTTTGAAATGTTAATCATTTCTTTATAGGAGGAGAATGCGCTAGGTATATTATATTTCTCTGCTTTTTTTTCTGCGTCATATTCATCTACTAAAGCGATAATCTCCACATATCCCAGTCGTCTTAATGCCTCTATATGAACGGCCCCAACAAAACCAATACCAATTATAGCTGCCTTTATTTGTTTCATAGTTCACCTCCTAGATTATTATGTAAACGATTACAAATTGACTTGGCTCTATTATAAGGCTAATACACATAAAAATCAACAAAAAAATTCAATAATAGTAAAATATGTAATTCAATATTGACAAACTGAGCGGAAAACAATATAATGTAAATGTAAACGATTACATTGACTGGAGAAAAACGAATGACAATTAAAGATGTAGCAAAAGTTGCAGGTGTATCCATAGCAACCGTATCAAGGGTTATCAATAAAGATACAAGCGTTTCGCCAGTAACGACTAAAAAAGTAAAAAAAGCCATAAAGGAAATTAACTATATTCCCAATACTGTAGGAAGAAATTTAAGAAAATCAAAAAGTGAAATGATTTTGGTTATGTTACCTACATTATCCAACCCCTTTTATTCTAAAATATTAAAGGGAATTGAAGAAAGGGCCACAGAGCAAGGATATGGTGTGTTAATAAGTGTGACCCATCATGATGTGAAAGTGGAAAGAAAGTACTTAAAAATGTTGACTACGAAGCAAGTAGATGGCGCAATATCCTTATTTTCAAAGTTAAGTTTACAGGAAATAAATGATCTTGCTTCGAACTATCCGTTTGTACAATGTTGTGAGTATACGGAAGATGCGAAATTATCTTATGTGATGATTGACAACCAAAATGCTGCCTATGAAGCAACCCAGTATTTTATAAAAAAAGGTCATCAATGTATCGGTATGATTAGCGGTTCCTTTTATGCTAGTTCAGAAAAACTCAGAGAACAAGGATATAAGAATGCGCTTATAGAAGCCGGAATAGATTATGATCCTACATATATTATGAAAAGTAATTACAAGCCAGAAAGTGCTATGGAAATATGCCAGACATTATTGCAACTAGACCCAGCTCCGACTGCGCTAATCGCAGTATCGGATACACTAGCTATTGGTGCGATAAAATATTTGAAAAGTATTGGAATGGAAGCAGGAGTTGATATAGAAATCATTGGATTTGACAACGCCTCCATAGCTAGCTTATATGAACCGAGTATTTCCACTGTTGCACAACCAAGATATGATCTCGGGACAACATCCGTAGAACTAGTGATAGAAAAGATTAATAATCTTCATAGCGTTAACAAAAAAATCATTCTTCCGCATGAGATTCTTTTTAGAGAATCTACAACGAGCAAGAAGTAAATTTTGGTTACTAGAGCAAAAGCTCTTTTAATAATAACTTATTAAGATATTTGGAGGGAAAAGATGAAAAAATTATTTGCTTTATTATTAACGTTAACAATGGTATTGTCCATCGCAGGATGTTCAACTGTTGAAGAAACAGGAGGGGCAGTGGATGACACAAATTCAGAAGCACCAGAAGGGCCGGTAGAAACTGTGAAAACGCTAGGGGTAGTAATGCCAAATGCTACCCATGGATTTTTGGGAGAAAGCATAAAGCACGCAGAAGCGGCTACAAAAGTATTTGCGGAACAATATGGGTTTGAGTATAAATTCTTAACTTCCGCAGAAGCATCTGAGCAAAATAATCAATTAGATACTTTAATTAACGAAAAAGTAGACTGTATTGTACTTTGGCCACATAATGGTGACGAGCTTAGATCAGGCGCACAAAAAGTAACTGAAGCAGGAATTCCACTAATTGTTTACGATCGTTTGATTACTGGATTTACACCAACAGCGGAAGTTATGGGCGATAATGTAACGATAGGACAAGAAACTGGAAAATATTTAAATGAGTATTTTAAAGATCAATTGGCAACAGGAGAAGTACATATTCTTGAGTTTAAAGGCGATAATTCAACGGTACCTCAACAACGTTCTGATGGGTTCGCAGAAACAGCAGATGAGAAGATCGTAGTGGTTCAACAATTTAGCACAGATTGGCAAAGAGCGAAAGCTCAAGAGCAAATGGAAACATTCTTAAATACAAGTAGTACAGATGATGTTGAAAAAATACAAGCAGTATTTACCCATGATGATGAAGTAGTTCTTGGTGTATTAGATGCAATTATCGCTTACAAAGGAAATGCAAAACTAAACATTAAACTTTTAACAGGTGTTGGGGGAAGACGTGAAAACTTAGATACGTTTAAACCTTACAAAGACGATTATGCTTTAGATCAAGTTACGTATTTGTTTTCACCAACGATGGTACGTGATGCTGTAGAATATGGTGCAAAAATCCTTAACGGAGAAAGTGTTTCAGGATTAATTTTAATTGATACATTAGAAATTGATTTAAGTAACGAGCAAGAATTTAGAAATTCAGATATTTACAAAATCCGTTACGATAGTGGTATTTAGGCTAACAAACACGGAAGTTTTGTATCATTGATTTCATACCATAGTATTCCGGTCAAACCCCGAATTTGACCGGAATACTAATTCTTACTAAAGTGGGGGTGTTAAGATGTTCTTAAGAATGGAAAATATAGTAAAAGATTTCGGTGTAGTAAAAGCGCTAGACGGTGTATCTCTTACTGTAGGTGAGTCCGAAATACATGGACTATTAGGCGAAAATGGTGCAGGGAAATCTACACTAATGAATATTTTAGCTGGAATATTTCCACCAACCTCCGGTGAAATATATATTAATGGAATAAAACAGGAGAATATTACTTCAAAAAAATCCACTGAAGCAGGAATTCGTTTTATACATCAAGAATTAAATACAATAAACGATTTAACGGTCTATGAGAATTTATTTATTGGTGAAGAAATACTTAATAAGTACCATTTATTAGATAAAAAGGCTATGATTCAAAAGGCTAAAGAGGTATTTATAAGAATGAATATTGATATAGACCCTCAAGAAATCATGGTTAATCTTGATACATCAAGAAAGCAATTGGTCGAAATTGGAAAAGCTTTATTATTTGAGTCTAAATTAATTATTATGGATGAGCCAACTACGGCGTTGACCAATAAAGAAATAGATAATCTTTTTACGATCATGAAAGCGCTTAAAAAAGAGGGTGTCAGCATTATATATATTTCTCATAAAATGCCAGAACTATTTGAAATCTGCAATAAATACACAGTTCTGAGAGATGGGAAATTTATCGAAACAGGGGATTTTAAAAATATAGATGAGAAAAAAGCAACAGAACTATTGGTCGGAAGAAGTATTGTGGAGGAAACAATTAAAGAAGAACATAAAAAAGGAGAGGTTATATTTGAAGTAAGAAATTTATCATGTAGCCCTCATTTTGAAAATATAACCTTTCAATTAAGAGCGGGAGAGGTGCTAGCTGTTACAGGACTGCATGGTGACGGAAGAGGGGAATTGGCAGAAGCACTTTTTGGATCAAGACTTTTGACTGAGGGTGAAATTTTAATGAATCAAAAACCTGTAAATTTAAAGAAAATAAAAAAAGTTATGCAAGCTGGAATTGGTATGGTGCCGAGAAATAGAAAGGAAAGATCAATTATAAAGGACTTAAGTATTCGTGATAACCTTTCCATTGCTCACTTTGTTTGTAATCATAAGCAACTTTTTATTAATAGGAAAGAAGAAATTGAGCGATTTGAAAAAAATCAAAAAGTTACAAGGATTAAGGTTGGCAGTTGTGAAGATTACATAACGTCACTAAGTGGTGGAAATCAGCAGAAGGTCATAATATCAAGGTGGTTGGAAATGAATTCAAGTGTATATATTCTTGATAATCCGACACAAGGTATTGACGTTGGCGCAAAATTCGAAATTTATAAGATGATTCATGAATTAGCAAAGGCTGGAAAAAGTATCATTGTATTTAGTGCAGAATTCCCGGAAATATATAAAATAGCAGATCGATGTCTTATTATGTATAAGGGAAAAGTTAATGCAGAATTGACAAAAGATGAACTTAGTGAGGTAAAAGCTATGTATTATGCCACAGGATCTAATATGGAGGAGCTAAAATGAACACAGAGACAACATTTCAAGCAAATGCACGAAGTAAATTTAAAAAATTCTATGCTCAGCATACATATGTTTTTTCCTTTATCGGTCTGATAATAATTGCAGCAGTTATTAATAAAAACTTTTTAACTTATGCAAATTTATCTACTTTGATGCTACAATCAGCCATTAAAGGTGTAATAGCGTTGGGGATGACCCTTATAATTATATCAGGACAAA
The DNA here is from genome assembly GCA_002841375.1 of Firmicutes bacterium HGW-Firmicutes-7. Classification (GTDB taxonomy): domain Bacteria; phylum Bacillota; class Clostridia; order Lachnospirales; family Vallitaleaceae; genus HGW-1. The sequence goes on from PGZO01000001.1 coordinate 183,633, forward strand.
TTGATTTATCGGTAGGATCAATAACAGCACTTGTAGCAGGATTAGGTGTAGTTGTACTAAACACAACGGGAAGTATCTTTTTGATGCTTATCTTTTGTATAATCTTTGGTGCAATATTAGGATTAATTAACGGACTCTTGGTTACAAAAGGAAGAATAGCAGCCTTTATTGTAACGCTGGCAACGTTAAGTGCCTACCGATCCATTATTGTTCAACTAGGCCAAGGGGGACCGTTTAATGTAGGTGAAAACGTTTATAAAAGCTTTCGTTTAATTGCAGCAGGAACGTTCCTGAAAATTCCTAATCTTGCAATAATATTCGTAATCATTACGATTATCATTGCATTAATTATGGATAAGACTAAATTTGGACGATACGTTTATGCCGTAGGTTCAAATGAAAATGCTGCGAGATTATCAGGAGTCAATGTAAACAAAATAAAAACCATGTGTTTTGCAATCACTGGATTATTAACAGGCATCTCCGCTTTTTTACTTTCATCTAGACTAACTTCAATTACAGCACCGAATGCTGGCGTGTCCTTTGAATTAGATGCCATAGCAGCAGTTGCTATTGGGGGCACTTCTATGAATGGCGGTAGAGGGAGAATCGTTGGCACCTTCCTCGGTATTATTATGCTCCAAATGATTGAAGGTATTTTAATAGCAGCAAAAATCCCCCCGTTTCTTACAGGACTCGTTAAGGGAATCATCATTATTTTAGCTGTTCTTCTACAAAGCAAAAAAGAAAGATAATCTTTTCACCCACACAGGACAAAGGGGACAGTCCCCTTTGTCCTTTCTCTTTGTCCTTTTTGTCTAATTATTTGAATAAAGTCAAGCTATTTATTAAAAGTCTCTGTCCCTTTTATCTGCTGAAGATGTGGGGAGGGGTGCTTTTATATGTCAATTTCTCCAAATGTATCATTATCATTGTTAGCTATTCGTTTATATTGTGAAGGGGATATTCCCTCATTCTTTTTAAAGCACTTACTGAAATAATACAAATCATTAAAACCTACCGCGTCTGCAACATCAGAAACAATATGCCCATCTAGAAGTAATTCCTTAGCCTTATGTAGTCTAATATCAATTAAATAACTAATTGGGGACTTTCCAGTTACTGATTTAAAAAGACTTCCTAAATAAGAAGGACTTATTTTGGCATAATTAGATAATTCCTCTAAAGTCAGTAATTCAGTAAAATTTTTAGTCATATAATTGATCACTTGTTCAACCTTTCGTACGTTGTCATAAACAAAGTCTCCTGATTTCCACTGTGTCAATAAACTCAAAATTTCCATAAAAATAGCTCGACCTCTAATGGTTTTGCTATTACTTTGAGTTATAAAGGTTCTTGTAAATTTTGAAAATAACTCAAGAAGCCTGGAATATAAATATGCATCATCAATGTGTTCAACGGTTTGAAAGGGTAAGTCCAAATCATTAAGCTTCCATTGGTTTTGAGAAAATACAGGAAAAGTATATAAAAAATCAACGGTATAGCATTCCATGAGGTTATCTGGAAAGGTGTAACCCTTTCTATAATCTCCAGGTTTATAGTATACGAGATCTCCGGGTTTTACATGGAAAGTTTTATCATTACAAGTTAATTGAGCTTCTCCTTGATAGACGAGAAAAAGGTTATGTTTATCATAGATAGCTGGTCCTTTTAATGCCCAGTTAATAGAGCATTTGCGATTAGCAACATAAGTAAAATTAGGATAAATATTATCATAAGGGTTATTCTCGGAGATTTGCATGTTAAACACCTCAATAAAAGAAAAAATATAGTGAAATAATACAAATCTAATTATATCATACATGTCTAATTAGTGTAAACCGTTGTATAATTTGAATCACGGTGTGGTTACATAGGTCAAGGAATTTAGTACAATTTACATTTAGACTATACTATGCCAAATAAGGAAATATTATTAAGGAGGTATGAAAGGCTGAATTAAAGTCAAAATTTGTATTATTATTAAAGAATTTAGTAACTAAAAACAAATATACTAATTTATTGGAGGGAAATTACATGAAAAAAATGATTGGGTTATTACTAATATTGGCTATGACTTTAAGTGTTATTTCTGGGTGTACCCAGAAAATTGAAACAGAAAACAAGGCAGAAGTTAATCAACCTGACACGAAAGTTAAAAAGGGTGAATATGTTCTAAGTGTTGGTACAGTTCTTACAGATAAAGATCCATTATACGCGGGGCTTCAATTATTTCAAAAGAATGTAAGCGAACGTACTAATGGTGCCGTTGAAATTAAACTTTTCCCAAGTGCACAGCTAGGATCTGATGAAGATTTACTTGAACAAGCAAAGGTTGGTACTGGAGTTGGTGTTGTTACTGATCCAGGACGTCTTTCTTCCTACATTACAGATTTTGGTATTTTAGGAGCGCCTTACCTTGTTGATAACTATGAAGATGCACTAAGGCTTCTTGATACATCAGTTTTTAAAGGTTTGTCTGATGAATTTTCAAAGGATGGATTAAAGATTCTTTCTTTTAATTATTTTCAAGGAACTAGGCATCTATTTACAAATAAGCCAATTACGAAGCCTGAGGATTTAAAAGGTCAAAGAATAAGAAGTTCAGGTTCTGATATCGTTACGGCAACAATTAAAAACATGGGCGCTAATCCAAGCGTACTTCCTTGGTCAGAAGCCTATTCGGGTTTACAACAAAAGGTTGTAGACGGTGTTGAGGTACATTATTCGGCAGCTGTTGGAAGTAGTATTTTTGAGGTGACAAAGTATCTTTCAAAAACAGCGCATTTCCAACTTCTTACAGGTCTTGTCATTTCAAATGATTGGTTCAACAAGCTTCCAGCAGAATATCAAACGATATTAATGGAAGAAGCTTATAATGGTGGTAAATATGCATCTGAACAAGTTATTGAAAAAGAAAAAGAATTTGAAAATACGTTAGTAGATAACGGAATTGAAATAGTAGATTGTGATGTAGAAGCGCTAAAAGCAGCGGTAGAACCAGCATTTGATGAACTTGGTTATAGAGAACTAAAAGATAAAATAGATATTGAACTTGGTAAGAAATAGAGGTGAAAAACGTGTTAATGAAAAATATAGAAGAAAAAATAGTTGTTGTCTTACTTGCATTGTTGATTATATTGGTGTTTATTGCCGCAAGTTTAAGATGGTTTGGGGTATCAGTTGCATGGTCTATTGATATTGCTCAATTACTATTTGTTTGGGTGTGTTTTATTGGTGCTGATCTAGCCTTAAGAAGCAATAGTCATGTAGGGGTTGATATGTTAACAAAAAAATTACCCTTAAGCATTCAGAACATCACGCTTCTATTTTGCAACTTATTAATTTTTGCTTTTCTTATAATGGTTTTATTTTTTGGATCAAAGCTTTGTATAGAAAATTATCAAAGGAATTTTAACACAATACCAATTAGTTATTCCTTTGTAACACTTAGTGCTCCAGTCGGTGCGTTCTTAATGGGACTAACAACAATTGGAAGGATAAAAAACAATATCAAAAATATTATTCATAAGGACTACTCAAGTCTTATAAAGAAAGAAACACTAGAAGATGGAGGACAAACCCTATGATTTATTTAGTAGCTGCATTTGTTATTTTGCTAGTCCTAGGGATGCCGTTGGCGTTTACAATAGGAATTTCTAGTGTCTTATACTTCTTAGCTGAAGGGCTGCCACTTCAGGTTGTAACTCAAAGAATGGTTAGTAGTACCCAGTCTTTTCCATTATTAGCTGTGCCGTTTTTTGTGTTGGCAGGTAACCTTATGAATGAAACGGGAATAACAAGGAGACTTATTAACTTTTCAAAAGTATTAACAGGACATATGTACGGTGGCTTGGCACAGGTTTCTGTAGTCCTTAGTGCTCTTATGGGTGGGATTTCAGGGTCTGCTACAGCTGATGCAGCAATGGAATGCCGTATATTGGGGCCTTCAATGGAGAAAAAAGGATTTTCCAAGGGCTTTACTGCTGCAATACTTGCTATGGGTGGACTGATAACAGCAACAATTCCACCAAGTATTGGTCTTATATTATATGGAGTAACAGGGGAAGTATCAATTGGAAGATTATTTTTAGCAGGCGTAGTTCCAGGTATACTAATTACTGCCTTTTTGATGGTAGCAGTTAGATTTATATCTAAAAAAAGAAATTATGCTGCTGAGAGAGAAAAACCAGCTACAGCAATAGAAGTTGTTAAAGAATTATTTAATAATATCTGGGCACTTATTTTTCCTTTAATATTGATTGTCGGTATTCGATTTGGGATTTTCACAGCATCTGAAGCTGGAGCCTTCGCAGTTATATATGCTTTTATTATTGGTAAATTCGTATACAAAGAGCTTACTTATAAAAAGCTTGTTGAAGTGTTAAGGCATACAGCAAAGGATGTAAGTATAATTATGCTAATAATCATATGTTCTTCTATTTTTGGATATGCAATTGTTTATGATCAATTGCCACAATTTTTAGCAAGCTTTATTACCGGAATCTCAACGCAACCATATATTATTTTGTTTATCATACTTATATTTCTGTTTATCATTGGTATGTTTATGGAGGCAACCGTTAATGTACTTATATTAGTTCCAATATTTTTGCCTATTGTTAAATCAGTAGGAATTGATCCGGTTCATTTTGGGATTCTATTTATGATTGTTAATACAATGGGTGGAATGACACCACCAGTAGGTGTAACAATGTACACTGCTTGTTCATTGCTGGAGTGTCCTATTGAAACCTATACAAAGGAATCGTTACCATTTATATTATCTATTGTTTTACTGGTAATTGTTCTTGTGTTTTTTCCACAAATAATTATGTTTTTACCTAATCTAGTATTTGGCAGTTAACAGGAGGAAATCATGAAAGTAACATTTGAAGAAATGAAAAATGAGATAAAAAGAGTTTTTATGAAATATGGAATGTCAGAAGAGAAAGCTGAAACCTGTGCAAGAATACATACTGAGACAAGCTGTGATGGTATTTTTTCTCATGGCTCTAACCGTGTTGCAAGATTCGTAGACTATATCCAAAAAGGTTGGGTCGATGTAAATGCAGAACCAACACTAGAAAAAGAGTTTGGAGCAATAAGTGTCTATAATGGCAATATGGGACCTGGTATTTTAAATGCACTTTTTGCAGCAGACAGAGGGATGGAATTAGCCGATCGTTATGGCATCGGTATGATTGGTTTAAAAAATACTACACATTGGATGCGTGGAGGAACTTATGGACTTTATGCTGCAAGTAAAGGATATATCTCTATAATGTGGACAAATACTGAATCCTGTATGCCTCCTTGGGGCGGTAAGGATTGTAAGTTGGGTAACAATCCTTTTGTTATGGCTATACCTGGTGAAGGGGACCCAATTGAGTTAGACATGGCTATTTCCCAGTATTCCTACGGTAAGCTTCAAGTAACACGTCTTGCTGGTCAGAAGCTTCCGTTCCCAGGTGGATTTGATAAAGATGGAAATATTACAGACGTACCTGGACTTATTGAGGAATCTATGAGAATACTTCCTATGGGTTATTGGAAAGGATCTAGTTTTTCCTTTATGCTAGATATTCTTGGTGCAGTTCTTACCGATGGTATAGGAGCAACGGATATCGATAAAATTGGCAAAGGTAGTTGTGGTGGTGCTTCTCAAGTCTTAATTATAATTGATCCTAAAAAAATAGGCAGTGAAGCGTCAATGTTTGATACTTTGAATAAAGCAAACGCACATTTAAAGAGTTCTGCTTTATCAGAGAATTCACGTGGCATTATGGCTCCAGGAGAAGATTATATCATATCTCGTGAAGAACATATGAAAAATGGTATTCCTGTTGATGATGGTGTATGGAATGAAATAAAAGCTCTTTAATTAACAAGCAGATAAAAAATTAAAAGTATAAGAGGAGTTGTAAATTGATTTGGAAAACCAAAATAAATTGTTTGTTTTGACCAATTTCAAATTGCGACCCCCTTATTAATAATCATATAAATATGCTTTTAGGAGGAATAAGAAGTGATTTTTGATTCAATTGAAAATTATAAATTATATACAAACGTTCATCCGGATTTTCAAGCAGCATTTGATTTCTTGTTGTCCGCCAATCAAAATATTAATGATGGTAAGTATATACTAGACGGCGAAAAGCTTATTGCGCACGTAATGACAAAAGATACTAAGCTAGACGGTGCCGCGGGGCTAGAATATCACAAAAAATATATTGACATTCAATATGTGCTTATGGGCGAAGAAATATGTGGATTATCAACTGCTAAAGATACTAAACATTCAGTTCCATATGATCAAGAGAAAGACATTGCTTTTTTGTCAGAGGATAAAGATACGATTACAATTAAAGTTACTGAAGGCTACTTTTACATTGTATGGCCACACGAACCACATAGACCTTTGTGCGCAATTGACAAGTGCATAAAAGAAGTTAAAAAGATTGTCATTAAGGTTGCTGTGTGACAAAGGGGACAGTCCCCTTTGTCTTACGACAAACAAACAACTTAATTATATTATGTAATAGGAGAATCATTAAATGAAAGCCATTCAAGTGGTAAAAGCATACGATATGCAACTAATTGAAAAAGAAATTCCCAAAATTAAAAAAAACAATGAAGTGCTTGTTAAAGTAATGGCAACGGGTATTTGCGGTTCAGATGTTCATATATATCATGGAACCTCTCCTGTAGCCACTTACCCAAGAGTTATAGGGCACGAAGTTGTAGGACAAATTGTTGAAATAGGAAGTGCTGTTTCTAAGTTAAAGATTGGTGATAGGGTTATTATGGAGCCCATAGAATACTGTGGAAAATGTTATGCATGTAAACTAGGAAGAGGCAATGTTTGTCAAAATCTAAAGGTCATAGGGGTACATGAAGACGGAGGTTTTCAAGAATATATTTGTTTACCCGAAAAATTATTACATATAATACCAGATGAAGTGAGTTATATACAAGCAGTGATGATTGAACCTTATACAATTGGGTGCCAAGCAAGTTGGAGAGCGGGTGTGCTGGAAGGTGATATAGTCCTTATCTATGGCGCTGGACCAGTAGGCCTCATTGTTTTAGATACAGTAAAAAATTTAGGCGCAACTTGTATTATTTCAGATATTAACGATCAAAGATTAGCATTTGCAAAAGAGTTTGGAGCAGATTACACCCTTAATCCATTAAGAGATCAAGTAGAGGAAAAAGTTCGAGAATTAACTGGAGGTATGGGAGCAAATGTAGTATTTGATGCGGTTGGTATACCTTCCATTTTTGCAAATGCATTAAAGATTGCATCAGTAGCAGGTCGTGTTGTTTCCATGGCTTTTACCGATGAGCCTACTCCGATTTCCATGCTCGAAATTACTAAAAAAGAATTAAATGTGGTTGGAACCCGTCATCAAACTAAGAAATTTAAAGAAGTTATTATGGATTTTCCAAGTAGAATAGATAAAATAGATAAACTAATTACACATGTATTTAACTTTGAAGAATATGAAAAAGCCTTTGAACTTAGTGATGATAAGAATTCAGGTGCTGGTAAAATTGTCCTGACATATTATTAATAAAAGGAGTACAGGATTATGAAAATGACTTTAAGATGGTTTGGAAAAGACCATGATAGTGTTTCATTAGAACATATAAGGCAAATTCCTGGTGTAACAGGTGTTGTTACGTCTCTTTTAGACATTCCAGTGGGAGATATTTGGTCACTAGAGGAAATAATGGAAAGAAAATTGGAAGTGGAAAGCTATGGACTTAAAATAGAAGGTATTGAAAGTGTTAATATTCATGAAAATATAAAATTGGGACTTCCAAGCAGAGATAAGTACATTACGAATTATATAGAAACTATTAAAAATCTTTCAAAGGCAGACATTCATTTAATTTGCTACAATTTTATGCCTGTATTTGACTGGACACGTTCAGACCTTGCCAAGAGATTAGAAGATAATTCTACAGTGTTATCCTATGAAGCTACTTTAGTAGAAAATATTGATCCTATGGTTATGGTTTCAGAAATGGAAGCTAAATCAAGTGGTTATTCTCTTCCAGGCTGGGAACCAGAAAGATTAAAAGATATTAAAGTATTGTTTGATGCGTATAAAGAGGTCAGTGAAGAGGATTTATTTGAAAATCTAAAATATTTCCTCAAAGCAATTATTCCAGCATGTGAGAAGTATGATGTAAAAATGGCTATACATCCGGATGATCCGCCATGGCCAATTTTCGGACTTCCAAGAATAATGAATTGTGAAAAAAACATTGATCTTTTACTAGAAATGGTAGATAGTCCCTATAATGGATTAACGCTATGCACAGGTTCTTTAGGTGCCAATAAAGCTAATGATATTCCAAAACTAATAAGAAAATATGGTAATAGAATCCACTTTGCGCATATACGAAATATAAAATTTCATGAAGGAAGAGATTTTGATGAATCAGCGCACCTATCATCAAAAGGCTCTTTGGATATGTATGAAATTATGAAAGCATACCATGAAATTGATTTTCAAGGCATTATGAGACCGGATCACGGTAGAATGATTTGGGATGAAGTGGCAAGACCTGGTTATGGTCTTTATGATAGAGCTATTGGTGCTAGCTATCTATTGGGTTTGTCGGAAGCAATTGACAAACTTAAGTAGAAGTTCTTTTTGAATACATTTAAACAACAACGGGGTCATACGATGGACAAAGGGGACAGTCCCCTTTGTCCATCGTATGGCCTGTTTTCTTATATTGATTTATGTTTTTTGTTGAATTAGTTTTGTACATGGCCTATACTAATTTAAAGATCATAAATTTAACTTCAACAGCTCAAAACTACGAATAAGTTTTTTGAAAGGGGTATACGTATGGCTATTAAGATTTTTCACACAGCGGACCTACATATTGGTATGAAGTTCAACAACTATCCAGACATTGTAAAAAATGCATTGCAGCAAGCAAGGATAGATGTTTTAGATAAAATGATAGAGATGGCAAATGAGGAAAAATGTAATTTGTTTGTTATTGCAGGGGACTTGTTTCATAGCATATCAGGCGTTGATAAGAAGACACTTAGTCGTGTTTTATTAGCACTAGAAGCTTTTCAGGGTGAATGTGTGTTGGTCATGCCCGGAAATCATGATTACGATAATGATATGATTGAGTTATGGAAAGGCTTCAATAAGATAGCTACTGAAAAGATAGTATATTTCAATGAGGAACGACCTTTTTCCTTGGTTGATTATGGGTTAAATGTAATGGTTTATCCAGGTCCTTGTCACGCCAAGCATTCTAATACGAATAATATTGGCTGGGTTAAAGATCAACCGTTGGATCAAAAGCTTTATCACATTGGCATTGCCCATGGATCATTAGAAGGAATTTCGCCTGATTTGGAGGGCATGTATTATTATATGTCGCCTAAGGAACTAGAGAACATACCTGTAGATGTATGGCTTCTAGGTCATACCCATGTTACTTATCCCAATAAAACAACGGTAAGTGAATGGAAGATTTTCAATCCAGGCACACCTGAACCGGACGGACTTGATTGTAAACATGCTGGGGTTGCATGGATCATTACAATAGATGAACAGAAAAAAACCAGTGCAAATCAAGTGGCAACTGGAATATATAAATTTATTGATCAAGAGTATGAAATAAATAATAAAGAAGATTTAGAAGCGATGCAATTGACAATCATCAGGGGAGAACCAAGTAAAACCATCGCTCGTATTCACTTAAGGGGACGAGTTGAGGAAGATACGTTTAACTATAGGCAAGAGGTATATAAGGACATTGAAAATGCCATTGCATATTTAATCATTGATGATGCAGAACTTGGGTTAAAAGTTACGAAAGAGAAAATACATAAAGAGTTTTCAGAAGGTTCTTTTCCACAACAGTTTTTATTCGCACTTTCAGAGGATGAGGATGCACTTCAAATAGCCTACGAGTTAATTGTGGGGGTGAAAAAATGATTATTAAAAAATACAGTTGTAAAAGATTCGCTGGAATTACAGATAAAAGCATTGAATTTCAAGATGGACTAAACGTCATTCTAGGGCCTAATGAAGCAGGTAAAAGTACTTTGGTAGAAGGGATTCATTCAGTTCTCTTTAAAACAACAAAGCTTGATAATAGAGCAGTAGAAGATAAATATTTTCGCAGCAAATTTATGCCAGTACCAGCAGGGGATAGCATTGATGGGGAAGTGATCCTGTCCCATGTTGATGGAGACTATACCATAAGTAGAGAATGGGGATCACAACCTTATTCTCAATTGCGTTTGCCAAGTGCGATTATGCTGAAAAATGAAGAAAGCATTCATGAGGTATTAAAGGATATTTTAATGTTTGGAGAAAGCACCTACAGTAGTATACTTTTTTCTAAACAAATTCATATAAAAGAAGCATTAGAGAAAATAACAAAGAACAGAGAAGCAACGAGTGAAGTGAGTTCATTGTTAAGAAAAGCAATCATGGAGCTTGATGGCATTTCATTGGATGACCTATGTCAAAAAATTGATACCGAAATAAGTCAATTACTTAAAAGATGGGATATAGAGAGAAACTATCCAGAAAACAACAAAGGCATAAGTAATCCCTATAGAAATGGTTATGGAGAAGTCGTTGAAAGCTTTTATAAAAAAGAAACGATAAGATTGGCCATGAAAGAAGCAGAAGAAGCTGAAAAACAATTCGATCAAATATGTACACAAATGAAAGATGTTGAAGCGCAGCTTATTATGTTAAAGGATAAAAAAGAAGCGTTAGAAAAATTAGAAAATGATGTTATTCAGAGATCTATCCTTGAACCAAAAATCATGCAGTTAGATAAAGAACTTGTCACGCTTTTTAAAATCAATCAAGATTGGCCTCAAAGTGAGCTGATATTGAAACAATTAAACCTTGAGATTGATAAGTTGGAGGAAGATTACCAAACACTTGATAGCGAAAAAGAACGAGCGAAACAAGTAGTAGAAAAAAATACGTTGGTAAATGATTTAGCTAAAGTGGACAAGCTGAATTCCCTTATTACGGATCTGAAAAATAAAATAATTGGTATGAATAATATTGCAAAGGAAGACATTGACATATTAGAACACAATTACAATGAAATGTTAAGAACAGAAGCGATGATGAAAGCTGGAGTCATAATCGGTAAAGCAAACCAAGTATCGATTGAGGCCAAGGTTGTTGTGACGAAGGACCTAGAGGAGCCCGTCATGATTAATAGTGGTGATGCTTTTCGTGCGAATGGCTATATAAAAATTGAAGCGGGTCATCTATTTGAAATTGAGCTTAAGTCAGGAGATATTGATTTTAAAGAGCTAAGAGTTCGTTATTCACAATATAAAAGCAACTTAGAAGCGCGCCTTCAAGCACTAGAAGTTACTAGTATTGAACAGGCGAAGTTGAATAAAGAAAAACTTGAGGCCCTTAAAAGTGACCTAAATAGTTATAGCCATCAAATGAACGGGTTGTTAGGTGACAGCAACTATAATGCCCTAAAGAAAAAATTAGACGCCTTTGGAGATTTAAGCCAAGTTAAAACACTACCAGAAATCGAGCTAGAACTGAAAAATATCAATTCAAAGAAAATAGAAGCCATATCAAGTAAGAAGGCATTAGAAAGCAACTTACAACAATGGTGCGATGACTACATCAACTTAGAGGGATTATTCAACAAGATCATTGAGATTAAAATGGTGCAGAAAACAGACAAAGACCAATTAGATAAGCTGGCACCTTTACCAAAAGAATATGAAACGAGTGACTTATTTAGAAGTCAACTGGCACATACAAGAAGATCCTATGAAGCGTCACAAAATTCACTGGCGAAATTAAAAGAAGATTACTATGAGGGTGAAAGGAACTTACCTAAATCAAGCTATGAAGAATTATCCAAAGAATATATTGAAGAGGAAGGCTTATTTGCAAAGAGGTTACAAAAGGGACAAAAATTACTTAGGATTAAAGAGACTTTTGAACAGACTCGACAGCGTATGGATGACGCTTCATTTTCGCCTGTAATTGAGGCCTTTTCAAAGTATATAGACCTTCTTACAAATGGGCAGTACAAGGCTTGTGACATTGACGATGCATTTAACTTGAAATTGGAGAGAGGGCAAGAAACGATTATGCCTATAAATCTACTCTCAACTGGTACGTATGATTCAGTAGCTTTGGCACTCAGACTCTCGATTCTTGAGTATATTTTGGGTGAAAAAAAGGGCTTTCTGATTTTGGACGATTGTCTCGTAGACTTAGATCCATATCGTAAAGAAATGGCCATACAATTAATTAATAGCTTTTCAAAAAAACATCAGGTTATTTTTACGACTTGTAGCCCTGAAACGGCAAAGCTTCTCGGTGGCCATGTCATTCATATGTAAACTCCTTATGAATGTAAAATATCTCTTCCCTAAAAATTCAGCTTAAAAGCTTCATACTTATTTTTTATATCAGGATTCTCAGAAATGAATTTATTTAAGATATATATACCTTCCATAGTGCTAAGGCTTACATCGTGTTCTATCAGTTCAGTATCTTTGAGCAGATTATCTTTTATACCAAGATTTCTCAAAAACTCTTGTATAATTTCATGTCGTTCCAACAGAAAAGCCCCTATGGCCGTGCCCTCTTCTGTAAGTTGAATAATTCCGTATTTTTGATAGTCTACCAATCCCAACTCACTTAATTTCTGAACCACTTTAGTTGTTGATGATGGGCGAACATTCAAATGATCAGCTAGTTGGTTAATACGTACATATCCTTCTTTTATGCAAGTCCTATAAATCATTTCTAAGTAATCTTCTAAGCAAGAGGTCAATTTTTTGTTCTCAATATCCAGCATTTTATATCCTCGAACTGTATGAAATTCCTTATCTTTTTCCAAATATTACATCCCCTTTTTCTCTTATCTGTATGTAACAAGTATAACCCGGAGTTCATATATTAGTTATTAGATTTGGCAAATAAAGTTTCCCACAACTAATTTATGTTAGAACTTTATAAAAAAGTAATAGAAAGGGGTTTTTTATATGAATAATAATTTAATTCCACTAGATCATTTACCTGTGGGTTCCTTTGGGATAGTTAAAAAACTTACTGCAGAGGGCACCGCTCGTAGAAGAATGTTAGATTTAGGATTGATTGATGATACAACCGTTGAATCATTAAGAAAAAGTCCAGTTGGAGATCCGATTGCATACGAAATTAGAGGAGCTGTAATCGCTTTGCGCTCAGAAGAAGCATCAAAAATCCTTGTAGAAATAATTCACTCGTAAACATTATGGAGGTTTAATGGATGGGTTTAACGAAACAATCTACGGGTACTTCTGCTAGAAAAGAAATGTTTGAAGTAGAATTAGCGTCACCTAATGACATAGTCATCGCACTCGCTGGCAACCCTAATACGGGTAAAAGTACAGTATTTAATAGTCTTACCGGTCTTAATCAACATACTGGAAATTGGCCGGGTAAAACTGTTAGTAATGCCCAAGGAAGGTTTACACATAAGAATAAAAAATATCTATTAGTTGATTTACCAGGAACATATTCCTTGTTAGCTAACTCGGTAGAAGAACAAGTAGCTAGAGATTTCATCTGCTTCGGGAACCCCCATGCAACGGTAGTCGTAACAGATGCTACCTGTTTAGAAAGAAATCTAAACTTGGTTCTTCAGATTATGGAGATTACGAATAAGGTTGTAGTATGTGTAAATCTAATGGATGAAGCTAAGAGAAAAAATACGAACATAGACCTTGAAAATTTATCTAATCTGTTAGGCGTGCCCGTAGTAGGAACCTCTGCAAGAAGCGGAAAAGGGTTAGTAGAGCTTAAGGACATGGTGGAAAGAGTTGCTTATGGAGAGCTCAAAACTACTCCTTTAAAAATAAATTACGACAAAATTGTTGAGAAAGCAATCCAAGAAGTAGAACCTTACATTCAGGATTTAGTTGGTAATCAGATTGATAGCAAATGGGCGGCTCTTCGTCTTATTGATGGAGATAATATGCTTTTAGAATCTATGAATGATTACCTTGATGTTAATTTATCTCAAAATGATTTATTACAAAAAAAGTTAAATACTGCACGAATTGAATTAGAAACAGAAAATATTTCAATAGAAAACTTGCGGGATAGAATCGTTTCAAATATCGTTAAGACTGCGGAGAAGATTGATAAAGAAGTCGTTTCTTTAAAAAACAAATCCCACAATCAAACGGATCGTAAAATTGATCGCGTATTAACCTCAAAATTATTTGGCATCCCTAGTATGATTGCTCTTTTGGGCTTAATCTTCTGGATCACGATTGAAGGTGCTAACGTTCCATCTGCCATGTTGGCACAAGGTTTATTTTGGATTGAGGGACAATTAACCGTTTTCTTTCTTTGGTTTGGTACACCTATGTGGATACATGATATGCTTGTATTAGGAGTTTATCGCACATTAGCATGGGTTGTAGCAGTAATGCTTCCACCAATGGCAATTTTCTTTCCATTATTTACTTTATTGGAAGACGTAGGCTATCTTCCTCGAGTTGCCTTTAACTTAGATCATTATTTTAAGAAGGCCTGTGCACATGGAAAGCAAGCTTTAACCATGTGTATGGGGTTTGGATGTAATGCTGCTGGAATTATCGCCTGTAGAATTATCGAGTCTCCGAGAGAGCGCTTGATTGCAACAATTACCAATAATTTCGTTCCTTGTAATGGACGATTCCCTACCTTGATTGCGCTTGCAAGTATTTTTATCGCTAGCGCCGCGGGTGCTTTTAGTTCTTTTGCAGCTACATTATCTGTATTAGCAGCCATTGTATTAGGTGTTATAATCACATTTTTTATCTCTGGATTATTATCAAAAACAATTTTAAAGGGATTGCCTTCTTCTTTTACGTTAGAATTACCCCCCTACAGGAAACCCCAAGTAGGAAGAATCATACTTCGTTCTATTTTTGACCGTACATTATTCGTATTAGGTCGTGCAGTTGTTGTTGCTGCCCCGGCGGGGTTAGTGATATGGGCTATGGCGAATATCACCATCAGTGATGCAAGCTTATTGACTTACTGTGCTCAATTCTTAGATCCATTTGCTCGATCATTAGGACTAGATGGATATATTATGATGGCCTTTATATTAGGTCTACCTGCGAATGAAATTGTCATTCCAATTTTGATCATGAGTTATATGTCTAAAGGATTCATGCTAGAGTTAGACAGTTTAACTGAGATGAGACAATTATTTTTAGATAATGGTTGGACTTGGCTAACAGCTGTTTGTATGATGCTTTTCTCATTGAACCATTGGCCTTGCGGTACTACGCTGTGGACCATCCGTAAAGAAACTCAAAGTTGGAAATGGACTTGGGTTTCATTCTTAGTACCAACAGCAACAGGTATTGTGGTATGCTTTATCGTTGCGCAAGGCGTAAGATTGTTTGGGCTAGTATAAAAAAACAGGTTAAATCTTTAAGAACGCTTACAAAATTCATTTTCCAGTGGTTATTTGAATAATTAGGTTAATAGCGACAAATAATAACCTTTTAGACTATATTGTAAGGAGATTCCTATGGATAATAAAGATTTCAATAATAGCTATGCACAAAAGATTGCTCTTCAAAAAAATAAAGACTATTCAAATAACGATCAAGACAGTGCAATTGAGAATAATAAGCATGATTTAGTTAGTAATCAAGGGAGTTCAGGCGTGAAGGATGTTCAAATGGGAGAAGAAAAATCTAAAATTGAATTGGCATATCAAATAAGGTCAGAAAGATTTGACAGAGATGAAGAAAATCCAATGTATGATGCTTCTGATGAACCTTTTGGCGCCCCTGATCGGTTCTGATCTGCATGTTATATAAAATTAAAGAAGAAAAAAATATTAATTATAATAATATTTTAGTTTGAAGACTCTGCTATAGTTACATAGTGGAGTTTTTTGTTTGTTATTTATTAGCTCGTTCACTGGTTGTAAAGCCGCCAACTTGACATTAATTTGCAGAAGGTTTAATATTACAAGAGCAGAAAATTCTTGATAGTAATCAAAACGCAATCGAAAAGTGAGGTATAATATGCAGTTATTAATACTAGTATTAAAAAAAGTTGAGTTAACAAATGAACTAATGAAAGAGCTTGCAGAATCCGGTATCAAAGGGGGAACAACGCTAGATGGAACAGGTATGGCAAATGCCATAGCTGATATGGAGGACTTACCAATATTTGGGACATTAAGAAGTCTTTTAGTAGATGAGGAAAAAGAAAGTTGCAAGGTAATGTTATTCGTACTTAAAGTTGATCAAGTTACGAAAACAAGGGAAATTATTAAGAACGTTATTGGCGATTTAAATGCACCAAATACAGGTATTATGTTCTCTATTCCCATTACTTATGTGGAAGGGTTAGGTGAATAGATTGCAATTGAATGTTTATACAAATCTGGCAATAGCACTATTTTTAGGATTATTGTCTGGTAAAATTATGAAAAAGATACATCTACCTAATGTTACAGGGTACCTTATCATAGGACTTATTACTGGGCCATATTGTTTGAAATTACTTTCCGTGGAAGTTATTGAGCAATTCATGGTAATACCCGAAATTGCGTTAGGATTTATCGCATTCTCCATTGGATCAGAATTCAAAATTTCTTATTTAAAGAAAGTTGGAAAGTCACCTGTCATTATCGCATTTGCAGAGGCCCTTGGTGCAGTATTGATAGTAGATTTCGTGTTGATTATTACAGGACATGATATCGCATTTTCATTAGTGTTAGGTGCTATTGCAGCAGCTACCGCACCAGCAGCAACCTTAATGGTTGTTCGTCAATATAAAGCAAAAGGACCTGTAACCAACACTTTGTTACCAGTTGTTGCTATTGACGATGCATTAGCTTTAATGCTTTTTGGTATATCTGTCGCCATCGCAAAAGCAGTTAATTCACATGGGGCGGTGTCTTTAGGTGCTTCGTTGGTCGATCCAATTGTTGAAATAGTTGGGGCATTATTTTTCGGAGCAATCCTTGGTGTGATCTTGAAATTTCTTGTTAAATGGTATACTGGACGTGGAAATCGATTAACATCGACTATTGCAATGGTATTGTTATGCGTTGGTGTTTCACATATACTCGGTATTTCTGCATTATTAGCATGTATGGCAATGAGTGCTGTATTTGTAAATATATCAAACATTAGTCTGACAATATTTGAGCAAGTGGATAGAATGACACCACCAATTTTTATACTCTTTTTCTTTTTATCAGGTGCAGACCTTGATATAAGCGTATTGCCATCTGTTGGAGTAATTGGTGCGATATATGTTATTTTCCGTGTGGTTGGAAAAGTAGGTGGAGCAGCAGTTGGTGCAAAGCTTTCACACGCAAAACCTGTAGTGAAGAAATATTTGGGACTGACTTTAATACCTCAAGCAGGTGTTGCCATTGGTCTAGCAAGTGTCGCTATGACAATCGTACCAGAATATGGAAATGAAATTAGAACGATTATATTATGTGCAACAGTGCTATACGAACTAGTTGGACCTGTTATTGTAAAGCTAGCGCTGAAAAAAGCTGGAGAGATACAGTAAAGAGATATATTTTTGACTTTTAACTTATGGAAAGAAGTGCATCCACTTCTTTAAGGCTTATATTGATAATTATGAATCATCATGAATAGAAAATGAATTGAGGATAAGTTATATCGGTGTAAAGCAAATAGATTATAGAAAAAACTGCATATCCCCCCAATCCCCTTCATATACATGAAATAAAGAATCTCATATTTGAGGATCATGTGGGGGGACCTATGTTGAAACAGTATATCGAAGAAAGGGCAATTGATATTGCCAATTACATCATCGAAGCCAACGCAACAGTAAGACAGACAGCGAAAAAATTTGGAATATCTAAGTCCACGGTACATAAAGATGTAACTGAAAGATTGACACAAATAAATCCGTTGCTTGCCAACGAGGCAAGAAAAGTATTAGAATTCAATAAAGCGGAAAGACATATTCGGGGTGGGTTAGCGACAAAAGCAAAATATTTGGAAATAACGCACAGACTATAAGAACATCAAAAACAATGATTTTAAGAGCTCCTAAAGGTGAAAACTCACTTTTAGGAAATTTTTTTTACTTTTTATAAAAATTTCCTTTGAAAAAAATGCATTATTGTATATAATATAGAATAGAACGACATTTAGAGAGGATTTTTAATCCTTTTATTATAGAGTAGGAAGGTTCGGCTTGCTCGTAAGGCACCCGACTTTCTCATTTTACGAGAAACGTGTTTGAAGAACGTTCTTTTTGTAGAAAAGAAAGAAAATTCCGATGCTAACATATGCGCTCAAAATAATGATATTGTATTAGGCATACAAGCTTTAAGGTTTCGTTAACGGGACACTATAAAATTTCAGGAAGGTGAAAGGTAATGTTTGGAGCAGATATTGGAATTGATTTAGGTACAGCAAATGTTCTTGTATATATTAAAGGAAAGGGAGTAGTATTAAGAGAGCCCTCAGTCGTTGCTATAGATCGAGATAATAATAAAATTTTAGCAGTTGGACAAGAAGCTAGAAGAATGCTAGGCAGAACGCCTGGGAATATTGTAGCAATTAGACCGTTAAGACAAGGTGTTATTTCTGACTATACAGTAACTGAAAAAATGCTTAAATATTTTATTGCAAAAGCAGTAGGTAGAAGATTTAGAAAACCTAGAATTACTGTTTGTGTGCCAAGTGGTGTTACAGAGGTAGAAAAAAGAGCTGTAGAAGAAGCTACATACCAAGCAGGTGCTAGAAAGGTGAATATCATTGAAGAACCTATTGCAGCTGCTATTGGAGCTGGCATTGATATTAGTAAAGCTTGTGGAAGTATGGTAGTTGATATTGGAGGTGGTACTTCGGATATCGCTGTCATTTCACTAGGTGGCGTTGTTGCCAGCACATCTATTAAAATTGCAGGCGATAACTTCGATGAAGCCATTGTTAGATTTATGAGAAAAAAACATAATTTACTTATAGGTGAAAGAACGGCTGAAGATATTAAAATTAACATTGGGACAGCATTCAAAAGGCCAGATTCACTAACGATGGACGTTCGAGGAAGAAATTTAATTACAGGACTTCCAAAAACGATTACTGTCACATCTGAAGAAACTGAAGAAGCATTACGAGAGTCTACTTCCAAGATTGTTGAAGCCGTACATGGCGTATTAGAAAAGACACCACCAGAGCTTGCGTCAGATATCGCTGATCGTGGTATCGTGCTTACTGGAGGCGGAAGCTTACTTCAAGGGCTCGAGCAGTTAATTGAGAGCAAGACAGGTATATCAGTAGTTACTGCTGAGGATGCGTTAACATGTGTAGCAATTGGCACAGGAAAATATGTAGAGTATTTGGCTAGCCAAAGATCAGATTTATATAATTAATTAATATAAAGCAAAAGGCGTAAGTTCTTTTGCTTTTTTTAATTTTAGGGTTAATAAATAGTGGATTATGTACGATAAATATGTAGAGAACAAAATTAAAGAGGTGAACCAGATGTTAAGAGGATTATATACTGCATATACAGGGATGTTGGCGCAGCAACAAAAGATGGATACGATATCGAATAATTTGGCAAACGCAAATACAACAGGTTATAAAAAAGAAGCTGTGATGTTTGAATCCTTTCAAGAAGTATATATGATTAAAATTAATGATCCTGAGCAAGCTGGTAATAATAGAATAGGAAAAGGTGCCCTTGGCGTAAGAGTTGGAGAGGTATTTACCAATTATGAACAAGGCTCATTACAGCAAACGGACAATCCTTTAAATATGGCACTTGATACAACTGGGATGTTTGTCGTTGGAACACAAGATGCCCAAGGAAACACAGTGCAGAAATATACAAGAGATGGGTCTTTTGGATTAAATGCAAATGGTCAAATAATTTCGAAGGATGGGTACTACCTTCTAGGTGAAAATGGTCCAATTACTGTAGGTAGTGCGAATATTAGAGTAACAGAGGACGGCAATATCTTTGAGGGTGAAAATTTTATTGACACAATAAGAACGATTGATTTTGAAAACCTCCAATCCCTTAGAAAAATTGGTGCAAATCTTTATGAAACAACAGATGAAACAACTGAAAAGGAATATGAGGGAAAAACTATTCAAGGTTTTATAGAAGGTTCAAATGTAAGTTCCATCGAAGAGATGATCCATATGATTAGTTCAATGAGAACCTATGAAACAAATCAAAAGATTATTACAACCTACGACACGACAATGGATAAGGCAGTAAATGAAATCGGACGACTATAAAATAAGAGGTGATATAAATGTTAAGATCTCTATGGACAGCAGCATCAGGAATGAAATCTCAACAACTTTATGTGGATTCTATCGCACATAACTTGGCGAATGTTAATACAGTGGGTTATAAAAAAGAGAGTATGGAATTCAAATCTTTATTATATGAAACTTTAAGAGCGTCTGGAGTAGACGAAAATGGAAATGGTACACCCGTTAGCCTTCAAGTTGGACATGGTGTAAGGGCTAGTGCTAATGTTAAAAATTTTTCCCAAGGAAGTATAGAAACAACAAATAATCCATTAGACTTCTCAATTGATGGGGATGGGTTTTTTGTCATACAAGGGCTTAATGAAGAACAGTTGTATACAAAAGATGGCGCCTTCAAATTATCTATAATGGAAGATGGCATTAGATTAACAACTTCTGATGGATATGCGGTTCTTAATTCTGAAGGGGAACCCATTGAATTTGATAATACATTTATGCCAGACAAGCTCGTTATAAGTTCTCAAGGTGAAATTGGTTATATGACCGAGGAAGGTGTAGAGGATTTAGGAACAACAGTTGCTGTGGCACAGTTTAGAAATGTTGCTGGACTAGATGCAGTTGGAGGAAACTTTTATAAAGCTACAGGCGCATCAGGACAAGCTATTTTAGAAGCAGAAGATGATGAACTAAAGAAAAGCAATATTATGCAAGGGACGTTAGAATCTTCAAATGTACAAGTAGTGGATGAAATGGTTAAAATGATTATTGCTCAACGAGCATATGAATTAAATTCAAAGGCGATTCAAACATCAGATGATATGCTTGGTATGGCAAATAATTTAAAAAGGTAATAGACATTAATTGAGACAAGGAGTGATTATATTGTCAATAGATGTATCGAATATAAATAGTCAACTTTCACAATTTATATCTAGTTCAACAAAAGAGACGGCGAAGCAAAATGCTTTTGAAGCCGTTCTTAATGAAGCAATCGAGAAGAAAGATAATGAAAAATTAAAAAATGCATGTCAAGAGTTTGAAGGATATTATTTGCAACAACTCTTTAAGGAAATGAGAAAAACCGTTCCAGAAAGTGGGTTACTTGAAAAGTCTGAAGGAAGAGATATTTTTGAGGATATGTTATACGAAGAATATGCGAAGGATATGTCTAAAGGAAAAGGAACAGGTCTCTCAGAAATGCTTTACAGACAATTGTCTAAAAATATAACGGATTAATTGAAGCCCCTACTTCAAGTTCATATATTATACAAGTCAATTTATTATGCACTTATTCGTAACGGTTTAAGATATAATAGTGTGGCTTGTATTTTTTTATTTGATAAAAATAGTGTGCATGAAAAGGAATGATATTGGTGCATATCATTAAGGTGTCTATTTTCGTATTTGCTAATTTTTTGTCATTGTGTATAATATAAAGAGGAAGGTAATGATGAAGTTCATGAGGTGAAAAAATGATTATTGAGAAAATATTAGAAGCAATTTCAATGTTGAGTATAATAATGACGATTATTAATCCTGTTTCATATAAGGTAGAACAGCTTACCGTTAATAAACGACCCCAAACTGTTTATACGCTATCTATTAGCACCAACAATCCAAATGTGGAATTGAAGAACATTCTTTCCTACGACCTATTTTACGGAGTGGATGAAACCTCGACTATGGTAGAACAATCTGGGGCAATGATTGGTGTCAATGGTATGTTCTATGATCAATATGGAGCGCCTTATGGAATATTGATCATGGATGGTAAAGTAGTAACGATGGATTCTATTGGTACCCCTACTGTAATTGTAACAGAGACAGGACAAGTATCCCTTGAGGAAATTGATATTTCTGGAAAAGTTGTGGGAAAGGAAAATACCATAGAGCTTGAAGGGACGAATAAAGGGGTTTCCGATGGACATTGGGTGTTGTTTCATGGTATATATGGTGATACTACGAGAGTTGATCGACAAAGTACGAATTACTTAATTAAAGACAACATCGTCATAGAAATTATTTCTACGGATATGCCAGTTAATCTAAGTAATAGTGACTATGTTTTAACCCAGGTTACAAACGAAGAAACGACCCTATTTGAAAAAGGTGAACAAATAGATATACAGTTTGAATTTAGTGATTTAGAGAGAAAAGATATCATCCAAGCATTTCAAACGGGGGGGTGGCTTGTACAGGATGGCAAGAATACAGCAAAAAAATTCGTGCCCTTTACAGGATATACAACGGGGTTAAATCCAAGAACTATAATAGGAATGACAGAAGATCAGCAACTTATAATTAAAGTGATTGATGGTAGAAGGCCAAAGGTTAGCTTAGGTATAACCGGATACGAAGCGGCCGAGCTTATGATTCAAGAAGGTTGTGTTGATGCGGCGTATCTGGATGGTGGAGCATCTAGTACAATGGTAGTGGGAGGAAAGGTTGTTAATAAACCATCTAATGGGGAAGAAAGAAAGGTTGCCCATGCTTTAATTATCGCGTTGAAAAATACCAGGGAAATTTTTCATTAAAGAGAGTCGGGAATTTCCAAAAGATGAAAAAAAATCGTGCATAATTAAATAACTAATGATATAATACTTTATTAGTGTAGGCATGAAATTTTAGACGTCACATATCAAGCTTAAGTAGGGAAGTTAAACTTTCCTATGATGCGTAGAACAAAGGGCTAGATCGTATGAAAACGGTGTAACACGCTGACAAGCGCTTAGTTCTATGCTAAAGACAAGGAGGAATTTATAATGGCAAAAAGATTATTTACTTCAGAGTCAGTTACTGAGGGACATCCAGATAAAGTTTGTGATCAAATTTCTGATTCAGTTTTAGATGCGATTTTAGCATTAGACCCTTATGCAAGAGTTGCTTGTGAAACAGCAGTTACAACAGGGCTCGTTTTAATTATGGGTGAAATCACAACTGACAGTTATGTTGATATACAAAAAATTGCTAGAGAGACAGTTAAAGAAATTGGCTATAACAATGCACTTGGCGGATTTGATGGAGATACTTGTGCAGTGTTAACTACGATAGATGAGCAATCAGCAGATATAGCAATGGGTGTAAATGAAGCGTATGAAGCAAAAAAAGGCGAAATGCATGAAGCAACATTAGAATCGACAGGAGCAGGTGACCAAGGTATGATGATTGGATTTGCTTGTGATGAAACCGAAGAGTTAATGCCGATGCCTATATCACTTGCGCATAAACTTACAAGAAAGCTTTCAGAGGTTAGGAAAAATGGTACCCTAGCATATTTAAGACCAGATGGTAAATCTCAAGTTACAGTTGAATATATTGATGATGTGCCTGTAAGAGTAGATACAATTGTTGTTTCTACCCAACATGCTTCAGAGGTTTCAATTGAAACGATTGAAAGAGATATTAAGGAATATGTTATTAAGAGTGTTATTCCTGCAGAACTTCTGGATGCCCAAACGAAATATTTCATTAATCCTACAGGACGTTTCGTTATTGGAGGACCTCAAGGAGACGCCGGGTTAACAGGAAGAAAGATCATTGTTGATACTTATGGCGGTTATGCTAGTCATGGCGGGGGTGCTTTCTCTGGAAAAGACCCAACTAAAGTAGACCGTTCGGCAGCTTATGCAGCACGTTATGTTGCTAAAAACATTGTTGCAGCAGGACTTGCAAAAAAATGTGAAATTGAACTTGCCTATGCAATTGGCGTGGCGAAACCTGTTTCAATCTTCATTAATACGTATGGAACAGGTATTATTGATGATGAAAAAATAACCAAAATAATTGAAGCGAATTTTGATCTTAGACCAGCGGCGATTATTAGAGACTTAGATCTTAGAAGACCAATTTATAAGCAGACAGCTGCTTATGGCCATTTTGGAAGAACAGATATTGACTTGCCATGGGAAAGAACGGATAAAGTTGATTTGTTAAAAAATGCAGTAAAGTAATAGATGCAGGTTGGTGAAACCTATGGTAGATATAGATGGTATTGTAGAAGAAATTATATATAGAAACGACAGCAACGGTTATACAATTATAACCGTTGCTACTGATTCAGAAGAAATTACGATAGTTGGAACTTTGTTTAGTGTAGCCATTGGAGAGCGGATTAGAGCCAGTGGTACTTACACTTCTCATCCCATCTATGGAATGCAACTTAAGGTTGAACAATTTCAGAGCTTTATGCCAGAGGAAATAGTAGCAATACAGCGCTACCTTGCATCTGGTGTTATTAAAGGTATCGGCCCTTCATTAGCCAAACGGCTAGTTGAACAATTTGGCTTAGATACCTTTAAAGTCATTGAGGAACAAACAGAGTTGTTAGCTGGCGTAAAAGGCATTAGTGAGAAAAAAGCACAAGAAATTACATCTGTATTTTATGAACAAAAGAAAATGAGGCAGGTAATTATATTCCTTCAGGAATTTGGGATATCTTTAACCTATGCCATTAAAATATATGGAGAATATAAAGAGAAGACCGTTGAAATAGTAAAGAATAATCCTTATCAATTAGCAGAAGATATACATGGAATTGGGTTTAAGATGGCTGACGCTATCGCATATAAAATTGGGATCGATCAACTTTCACCAGAGAGGATCATGGCTGGAATCAAATATATATTAGGCCAAGCATCTCTAGATGGTCATTTGTTTTTAGAAAAAAGCATACTGACATCACAGGCAACATCACTTTTAGGTGTTGAGGAAGAGAGCACAGAAAATGCTTTGTTTGAACTGCATATAAAGCAGCATCTTCAAATAAGAAATAAAGAAGGCAACGAGGTCGTATATTTAATAACCTATTATTTAATGGAAAAGTCTATTGCAAACCAGCTGCATGAGTTGGCTACGTTTAAACATCCTGTTGATAAAAACATTGAAAAAGAACTTCTTGAGATAGAAAAAGCCCAGGAGCTCTTTTTAGATCATAAGCAAAAGCAAGCAATCATTGAGGCGATGAATTGTGGCGTCTTAGTAGTTACTGGTGGGCCAGGAACAGGAAAAACAACAACCATTAATGCAATTATTAAAGGCTATGAAGAAAGAGGATTTGAGGTGCTTCTCGCAGCCCCAACGGGTAGAGCTGCAAAAAGAATGACGGAAACAACGGGTAAAGAGGCAAAGACCATACACAGGCTTCTAGAAATAACCTTTGGCAAGGATGAGCTTCATCAAAAATTTGAAAGAAATGAAGAGTATCCACTAGAATGTGATGTAGTGATTATAGATGAGGCTTCTATGATGGATGTAACATTAATGTTTCATTTGCTCAAAGCAATTGTGCCGGGTACGAGGCTCATATTAGTTGGAGATAAAGATCAGCTTCCATCGGTCGGTCCGGGCAATATTTTAAAAGATATCATTAAGTCAACGTATATATCGACAGTTATTTTAGACAAAATATTTAGACAAGCAATGGAAAGTGATATCGTTTTAAATGCGCATAAGATTAATTTTGGTGAACATTTCCCCCTCAAAGGAAACAACAAAGATTTCTTTTTTATTTCGCGAAACAATGCCCATCATATCATCGATGAGATTGTGTCCTTAGTTAAGACGAGGCTACCTAAATTTACAGGTTGTACAAGCCACGAGGGCATTCAAATATTAACTCCTATGAGAAAAGGGTTGCTTGGCGTAGAACATCTTAATGGTGAATTACAAAGGGCCATCAATCCATTTTCTAAAGACAAGAAAGAAAAAGAATATAGGAAAGTTGTTTTTAGAGAAGGAGATAAGGTTATGCAAATCCGCAATAATTACAACGTTAGCTGGGAGATTGTGAGCAAGTACAAGTATACAATTGATGAAGGCTTGGGTGTATTTAACGGGGATGTTGGTAAAATAATTGAAGTGAATCACTACAGTGAAAAAGTGAAGGTAAAATTTGATGATGAAAAATTAGTAGAATACGACTTTACGAATTTGGATGAATTAGAACTAGCTTATGCAATCACGATTCATAAATCTCAAGGATCTGAATATCCAGTCGTTATATTGCCTATGTTTTCTGGGCCACCTATGTTGCTTACACGTAACCTTCTGTACACAGCTGTAACAAGAGCGAAGGCGTATGTAGTCGTTGTTGGAATGGAAGAGGTGCTAAAGAAAATGATTGACAATAATAGAGAAGTAGGTAGAAATTCTACCTTAGATCAGATGCTTGGGGAAGTTTTTAGCTTATAAAATGAGGGGTAGTATATATGGAGGGTGTAATAAATAAAGTCATAAAAATGATATTGGCGTTAATGTATCCGAAAAGATGTTTGTTGTGTGATGAGGTTTTACCCTTAGGGGAACAATCAACTACCTGTAGTAAATGTAGAAATGATGTTAAGTGGATCGGGGGTAATATCTGTAAGCGTTGTGGTAAACCACTGGAATGCCACCGATTGGACTTCTGTTATGATTGTTCTAAAAAGAATCATTATTTTCATGAAGGACGTGGAATGTGGGTATATGAAGATGCGGTGAAAAACGCCATTCATAAGTATAAATATAGTAATCGGAAGGGATATGGAAAATCCTTTGCGCAAGAGCTTTATCAATTTTATATTGAAAATATCACTTGGGATATTGACTGCATCACATCCGTTCCATTGCACCCTGATAAATTAAATGAAAGATCCTTTAATCAAGCTGCACTTATTGCCGATATACTAGGTAGGAGACTTGATATAGTAGTCGACAATTGCCTACTATATAGGACAAAAAATACGGAGCCACAAAAGGATTTAAGCGACTTAGAGAGAATACTTAATGTAAAAGATGCTTTTAGTATTTGCGATTCATCTTCTTGTACGGGGAAAAACATATTAATTGTTGATGATATTTATACAACGGGTAGCACAATTAACGAATGTGCGAAGGAACTTAAAAATCATGGTGCTCAAAATGTGTATTTCTTGACAGTGGCTATTGGAAAAGGACTATAATTCCTGGAGGTGTAATGATGGATATAAAAAATTGCGTTAAATGTATGAAACTTTTCAATTATGTATCTGGACCATCTATATGTGCTAGTTGTCGCAAGTCAATTGAGGATCAGTTCAAAGAGGTAAGATTATATATTAGAAAAAATCCAAAAGCAACCATTCCTGAAGTTGGAGAAACTTGTAATGTTGATACAAAACAGATCAGACAATGGATTAGAGAAGAAAGACTTTCATTTTCAGAAGATTCAGCTATTGGAATAGAATGTGAAATGTGTGGCAAGACTATTAGAACGGGAAGATATTGTGATGGCTGTAAAACACAAATAGCAAATAATCTTGATTCAGCGTATAAGAAAACAGAAGTTAAAGAGGATAATCCATATGATAGCAAGGATACTTCTAGTAAAATGAGATTCTTAAATAAAGATAATATGTAACTGCGATCTATAGGAATTTAGAACTTTCCTACTGGATAAAAAAGGGTCAGGCTGAAGTACGCCTGACTTTTCTTTTTAACCGGATAAAAGAATTCTTTATAGCCGCAAATACAATAAGTAGGTTGCGAAACCGTAGCAAACGCGAAGGTTTTGTCTCATTAACTAAAAAATATTGAAAAAATGCTAAATTGAATTGAATGTGGTGCCGATACATTGTATAAGGAAATAGATTATTAAGGTGGTGGCAATAATGAGAATTAACGGTGTGAATAATGTAAATAACGTTTACAAGAGTAATAAAACGAACAAGGCTTATGCAGCTTCTGGTGTGTCAACATCAAAAGATACTTTAGCAATTTCTGATTTTGCAAAAGAGCTTCAAGTAGCGAAGCAAGCTGTAAATAGTGCTCCAGACGTAAGACAAGCAAAGGTAGATGAAATTAAGCAACAAATGGAAGCTGGTCAATATAACATTTCAGCTTCACAATTAGCAGATAAACTGTTAAACAAATACTTTGAATAAAAAGAAGGGATTACAGTGGCGAGCTTAATTGAAGAATTATTTTGTGTATTAGAAGAGGAAACAGGATGTTATAAAACTCTTCTTGATATGGCAGATAATAAAAAGGATGTTATTATTAGAGGGGATGTGCCTAGCCTACAGGAAATCACAAAGATTGAACAAGAACTGGCTGGGCATATTTTGCGTCTTGAAAAGAAAAGAATGAATACACTTGATGACATCTGCTTAGTTTTAAATAAAAATTCAGAGGAAATAACGATAAGTAAACTGGTAGATATTTTGCTTGGAGAAGAAAAGAATCAGCTTAGGCAGATGAACGAAAATCTGATTGCGATCCTATCAAAGCTCAGACAGTCTAATGAAATTTGCACAAAGCTTATTCAACAATCCCTTGAATTTATTGACTTTACAGTTAACGCTGTTCAAAGTACTACGTCAGCTTCTATGGGAAACAGCTATCAAGCAAAGGGAAATAGAAGTGATGAATTCCAAGGAAGAAATTTTTTTGACGCTAAACAATAACGAGGAAGTAAGGTGGTGATGATATGTCGTCAATAAGTAGTTTATCAGCAGCGGTTTCGGCGCTCATGTCAAGCCAAACGGCACTGAATACAACAGCACATAACTTAGCAAATGTAAATACACCCGGGTACGTAAGGCAACAAGTGTTAATGAAAGACAATAGCTATATGAACCCTGGACGAAATGCAACGACCGGCTTTTACGTAGGACTTGGTGTTGATATTCAACAAATCAGGCAAATAAGAGATCAATTTTTAGACCAAGCCTTCAGACAAGAAAATTCAAGACAAGGATTTTATACAGCTCAAAACAATTCAATAGAAGAAATTGAAACTATTTTAGGTGAAATTGAAGGAGAAAGCTTTTCAGAAGTTCTCAATCAATTATGGGTTTCAATTAATGAACTATCTAAAAGTCCTGATGGATTAGAAACAAGAGGCGCACTTGTCCAAAATGCAGTCCTTTTTATAAATAGAGCTAATTTGATTTCAGATCAGTTAAACTCCTATCAAAAGAATATGAACACACAGGTCATGGATATGGTAAAGGAAATCAATAGTATAGGCGAACAAATAAGTAAGTTAAATGGAATAATCGTTAAGCAAGAGCTGAGTGGTGGTAACGCCAACGATTATCGAGATCAACGGAATCTACTTTTAGATAAACTCTCAACGATGGTTGATATTAAATACAAGGAAGATATGAAGGGCAGCATAACAGTGCAAATTGAGGGAACAGATTTTGTCACACTTGGCGGCTATAATAAAATGGGCCTTACCGCTGCAGAGCCCTTTAGTTCGTTAGTGAAGCCAATATGGACGCATTTGAGTAGTACCAATAACGATGTGTTTCAATTGGGGGGAGTAATCAATTCTGAACGTGATAATGATAAAGGAAAATTAAAAGGCTTGCTCCTATCAAGAGGAACAAAACAAGCAAACTATACAGATATGGCAGATGAAACGACTTATTTAGAGAAAATTAAACCTTCAATTATAATGAAAGCACAAGCACAGTTTGATAAATTGGTACATGGAGTAGTTACCTTGATTAATGATATTATGGCACCGAATATTAACGGCACGCCTCCAACACAAGATCCCGATGGACCATTTGGTTTGGACGGGAGTCAAGGAATTGAACTTTTTACAAGAAAAAGTGTTTCAAGATACACGGGCGCAAATTATAATGAGGAAGACCCAGCAGATCCATATAGTCTATACTCAGCTGGCAATATAACTGTTAATCAAGCTATTCTTGATGATTATGATAAAATTTGCATTAGCGGTACGATGACAGACCTTTCTGACAATAGTGTTATACAAGACATTTTAACAAAATGGCAAGAGCCATTTTCAACCATTGAACCAGGCTTGTCTTCTGAACTAAACTTTAATGAGTATTATAACGATTACATATCTGATATTGGAAATAATGGCAATTCAGTATACAATAAAATGGCGAACCAAGAACAAATGGTTATTCAAATTCATAATCAACGAAGCTCGAGGATGGAAGTTTCCTCGGATGAAGAACTCAGTAATATGATTAAGTTTCAACATTCCTATAACGCAGCGGCAAAAGTCATATCGACACTTGATCAAATGATGGAACAAATTGTAAAAAGTACAGGAATCGTAGGAAGATAAATCAATTATTGAAAGGAGGTATGACCTATGAGATCATCCTTTTTTGGACTGAATATAGCGACACAAGGGTTATATACGGCCCAAACAGCATTAAATATAACAACCCATAATATTGCAAATGCAGAAACGAATGGATATAGTAGGCAGTATGCTGAAATATCAGCAACGAGAGCTTTACCTGATGGATCCAGAGGTATGGTAGGTACGGGTGCAGAGGTTACGGGAATTTTCCAGTTAAGAAATACGTACATTGATAGCAAGTTTTGGAGTATGTCAACAGACCTTGGCCAATATAAAGTTAAAAATGAGCTATTAGGTCAGCTTGAACTTCTTTTCAATGAGCCGTCAGATACAGGCTATAACGTAACAATGGGAAATGTATATTCGTCATTACAAGCACTAGCAACGAACCCAGCAGAAGATGCAATGGTTACGAATTTTATTAATTCTGCAGATAGTTTTGCCCAGTATTTTAACAATATTGCGAAGCAAATGGTAAACTACCAAAGAGAAGCGAATTTTGGCGTGAAGACTTCTGTAACCCAAATCAATTTTATTGCAGAGCAAATAGCGACAATTAACAGTCAAATTGGTAACATGGAACTTAATGGTGGTGTTGCCAACGACTTAAGAGACAAACGCGTAAAGCTGGTTGACCAATTATCTGAAATCATAAATATAGAAGCTAAGGAACTAACAGATGTTAATGGAAAGAAAAGATTTACAATTTCTATTAATGGGCAAAGCCTAGTTGATGGAAATGCAGTAAACCTTTTGAAAACTGTGCCTAGAACTGATCTTAATAACCCCGAGGATCAAGCTGATTTGTATGATATTTATTGGCAATCAGGTAAGAAGTTATATCTTAATAATAGTGCAGCAAGTGGCACGTTAAAGGGTTATCTTGATGTGAGAGATGGCAATAATAGCAATAATTTTAAAGGGAATATTGATTCAATCATAACCGCTCCAGCCCCAGGTGCACCGGCAATAGTTGTTGATAATATTTCAAGGCATGATATTCCAACATCTGGTACGATTACAATTGGGAAAGAGGTGTTAGAGTATACCGATATTTCATATAGTGGAGGACAGATTACGTTTACCTTAACAGCAGCGCCTCCAGCTAGTGTTGCAGTAAATCAAAAAGTTGAAATAGGTGAGGCTGTCGCCTACAAAGGCGTACCGTATTACATACAAAAACTCAATGAATTTGTAAGAACAATGGCAAAAGAATTTAACACGATCCATAAGAAAGGAAATAACAACACGGGGACTGAGTTGTTTAATTTCGAAGGATATACAGGAGCTCCACCACAAGATCCTTTGGTGGAGATAAATGACAACTTTTCCTATAATCAGATTAACATTCATAATTTTTCTTTTTCACAAGATATTATTCGGGATAATAGCAAGCTGTTAACTTCTGCAACGGATGGCATAGGAGAGAGTGCCAATGACTTGCTATTAGAAATGCTTAATACGAAACATGATGTTGATATGTTTAAAAAAGGTAAACCAGACAGCTTTATGCAGTCATTAATTAGCGAACTTGGTATTGATTCCAAGCAGGCTGCCAGTTTCGAAAAAGGACAAGCGAATCTGACCAATCTTATTGAAAATCAAAGAAAATCAATTTCAAGTGTTGATTTAAATGAAGAAACTGCTGACATGATCAGGTTTCAACAAGCCTATAATCTTTCAGCAAAAATTATCAGTGTTATGGACGAAATATATAATGTAACTATTAATCAATTAGTTAGATAAAAAGATGTACTGGTGAGGTGATATTATGAGAATAACCAATTCAATGATGAGAACGAATTCTTTATGGAACATTAATAAAAATGAAGAACTTATGAATAAATATGGGATCCAATTGTCCACAGGCAAGAAGATTCAGAAGCCTTCTGACGATCCTATCGTCGCTGTTAGAGCGTTAAAATTAAGAACAAATGTTAAAGAAATTGTACAATATAAAACCAATTCACAGGATGCGATTTCTTGGCTAGGTGTTACAGAACAAGCGATGAATAATACAACGACTCTTTTGAAAAGAGCGAGGGATTTATGTGTACAAGGTGCTTCAGACACTTTTTCTCCAAGTGATAGAGCAAATATTATTGCAGAGCTTAGTGAGCTTAAGGAGCAATTTTTAAGCGAAGCAAATGTAAACTATGCTGGGAGATATATATTCTCAGGTTTTAAAACGGATAAACCCGTTACATTGATTAAGGCACAGGATACGGTTAATTATGAAATTACTGAAAGTATGAGCGCTAAGGGGATTGAAAAGGTTTCAACGGTAGTGGAATCAGCTACACCGGGCCAATACGAGATCAAAGACTCGTATAGATTGAGATTAGGTTATGGCGATATTGCTTCTAATTTAACAGGAACGATAGGAACACTACCTAATCAGCTCACAGTCAACCTAGCAATGAGTTCCACAGATCCTGATGCATATAATCCAGCAGTAGGTACTGTAAACTTTTTGGAAGACACCGGAGAACTTGTTTTTAATGTAGATAACGTAAATGGTGAAGATGCTTTAGGTAATCCAGTTACGCCAGTTCCTACTGATTTTGATATAGTGTATAATAAGATCGATTTTCAAAAAGGTGATTTAGCACCAGAACAATATTATAATTGCATTAATACGAGTGCTGTTCCACCGATCATCTATACAAAACCAAAAGATGAAATGGTTTATCAAATTAGTTACAATCAACAAGTAACGGTAAATTCAATGGGAAATGAAGTGTTTACAGCTGATTTAGCGAGAGACTTTGATGAAATAATAAACGCTGTAAAAAGTATTAATGATGATGATCCTGAAGCAAAACAATCCTTACAAAAGGATGTGTTAGGAAACTTTTTTGAGGGTATGCTAACAAAATTAGATAAACACCTTAATACAATCGTTAGGGAACAAGCTGTAATCGGAAGTAAGATTAACAGGCTTGAATTAACAATTAATAGATTAGATGATGATAAAGTTAATTTTACGGAGTTGTTATCTCTTAATGAAAACGTTGATATGACAGAGGCTGTGCTAAACTTAAAAGCCCAAGAAATTGTATACAATGCATCTTTAGCAGCATCGTCAAAATTAATGCAAAAAACGTTAATGGATTTCATTAACTAAGGAGCAACTATAAATAATATGAAGGAGTGATGGGTATGATAATTAAAACAAAACATTTCGGAGAAGTAGAAATTAATGAAGAAAACATCCTTGATTTTTCAGAAGGAATATTTGGGTTTAATGAAGATAGAAAATTTATAATTTTATATGATAATGAACCAGAGGTCAGCCCTTTTTGTTGGTTGCAATCTCTTGATGATGAGCTGGTATCCTTTCCAATGATTGATCCTGTTAATTATTTTAGAGATTATAATCCGGAAATTGCTGGAGGCTTAGTGGCGAAAATTGGAGAGCTAAAGGAAGAAGACCTCAATCTATTTACAGTAGTTGTTGTACCAAGTGACATTAAAAAGATGACAACAAACTTAAAAGCACCTGTTCTTGTTAACATCAAAACAAAAAAAGGAATTCAAGTGATTGTACAGGACGAAAAATATGAAATTAAGCATAATTTATACGACCAAATGATGCTGATCAAAGAGGCAGGTGAATAGTCATGCTTGCGCTATCGAGAAAAATTCAAGAATCTATTGTTATTGGAGATGACATTGAAATAACCATATTATCTATTTCAAAGGATCAAGTAAAATTGGGAATTAGTGCACCTAAAAGTGTGCCCGTCCACCGTAAAGAGATTTATATGCAAATTCAAGAAGAGAATAAAGAGGCGACGAATCTAGATAAGAATGTACTAGATCAGTTGAAGAATTTATAACCAATTAAATACAAGGCTTCGTTACTGGAGGTGCGCTTGAATGGAGATGAGAAACTGCAGTAAATGCCATAGGGTTTTTGGTTCTGAGAACGGAATATCTGTCTGTCAAGTTTGCTTTCGCGATCTTGAAGTAAAGTTTAAACGAGTGAAGAATTACATTCGAGAGAATCATGGGGCTTCGATCTTTGAAGTGTCAGAGCTCTGTGAGGTAGAGGCCCATCAGATAAACCAATGGATTAAAGAAGAACGCTTGTATCTTGCGGAAGATTCAGGGATTACAATAGCGTGTGAAAAATGTGGGGCCCGAATTAGAATTGGTAGGTACTGCAATCAATGCAAAACCTTATTAGTCAAAGATTTAAAGCAAGCGTACAGTCAACCTCCCTTGAGAGATCATCATATTCATAAAGATCATGAAGATAAAACAAAAATGAGATATTTAAATCAGGATAAGGATAAAAACTGATGAAGTAAGCATTTCTACTGTAGAGATTAAAAGTAATTTTATAGCGCAATAAGTTCCTTAAAAAAGGAACTTATTTTTTTCGACAAAAATGATACAAATATGCTAAAGTATATTTCTCATCGTCCGATATATACTTTGTAAAGTAAAACTGTTGGCCAACAGTAGAACTTAATTAACAAGAGTCGGCATGGATGCCGAACAAAAACACATAATTCAAGGAGGAATTAATTATGATTATCAACCATAATATCGCAGCAATAAATACCCATAGACAACTTACAGCAGGTTCCGCAGGTTCCTCAAAATCTATGGAAAAATTATCATCAGGTTTAAGAATTAACAGAGCTGGCGACGATGCAGCTGGATTAGCAATTAGTGAAAAAATGAGAGGTCAGATCAGAGGCTTAAATCAAGCTTCAAGAAACTCTCAAGATGGTATTTCACTTATTCAAACAGCTGAAGGTGCTTTAAATGAAACTCACAGCATACTACAAAGAATGCGTGAACTAGCAGTTCAATCTGCAAATGATACAAACACTTCTGCAGATCGTACAAACGTTCAGGACGAGATTGATCAATTAAATAAAGAAATTGACCGTATTGCTACAACAACTCAATTCAATACAAAAAATCTTTTAGATGGTTCAATGGGTGGTGCGGTTACAGCTGATGTTGCTAATATTAATAAAAACATATCACTTGCTAGTGGTACAGTTGCAACGACTACACTTATTACTGCAGCAGATTCAAATGGAAGTGTTCTTGGTATGGTTAGTGGTGACACTATTGACGTTTCATATGTTATCAATGGTACAACTACTACTAATACAGTTACTGTTTCTGCAACATCACAAATGACAACTTCAATTGTTGCAGCTATTACTGGTTCTACTGCAAGTTATGCTACTACAGGAATTACAGTAACTGCTGGTACAGTTGGAACAGTAGGCGCAATTAATGGTGTAACAATAACTGTAAAAGATGCAAGTGGTAATATTAGAGCGGGTGCAACAAATGCATTATCAAGTTTCTTTGAAGATACAGCAGCGAAAGATTCACGTGCTGATGGATCTGCAACTTTTCAAATTGGAGCAAATACGAACCAAAACATGAATCTTTCAATTGAAAAGATGGATACTGCAGCTTTAGGAGTTAAGGATTTAAAAGTAGGAAATCAAGGTCAGGCAAATGTTGCAGTTAAAGTAATTGATACTGCAATTACAAAGGTATCGACTGAACGTTCCAAACTTGGTTCTGTTCAAAACCGTCTTGAACATACTATCAACAACTTAGGAACATCTTCTGAAAACCTTACTGCAGCTGAATCTCGTGTACGTGACGTTGATATGGCTAAAGAAATGATGGAGTTCAGCAAGAACAACATCCTTACACAAGCTGCTCAAGCAATGCTTGCGCAAGCAAATCAAGCGCCACAAGGAGTACTTCAACTTCTCAGATAATATAATTTTTTTAACAGGGAGGTATTGGTTATTCCAATACCTCTTACTAATATCTAAATATAATAAACAGTGATATTTCGATATATAATTTCATTGCTATCTGTATTTTGGGGCATAGCGGTGACGTGGAGGTTAATATGGATGAATTAAATAAAATAAAAGAAGAAATTATAAATTCAGTTTTAATTTACGATTTAAAATCAATGCATAATACAGTTATTAAATTGATAAATGAAATTGAAAATTTAACATATAATATAAATTCAGTACTAATAAATGAAATATTTGTTGCATATGAGAGGCATGACTACCTTTACATGTCAGATTTGTTAGAATATCAATTATAAAAACAATGTGAGGTTGGGTTTATGAAAAAAAACTATTTGAATAAAAACACCAGTTTTTTCAAAGTTAATGCTCCTTTTATATATGAAACAATAAAAGATAACAAATCTTTATATAGTAATGTAAAAATTTCGAAAATTAATCAAAATCCTTTGAATTTTATTATTCAGAACACGCATAGCCATTGCTATTTGAATAGTCTCCAACATATGGATATGCAAATGAAAAAAAGAATAAATCAAATTGATGACGATGTTGAACTATTAATTGTTTTTGGTTTTGAGTGTGGGTATTTTTCTGAAAAAATTCTAAGTGAAAGGCCACTTGTTAGACATATAATAATCATCGAACCATGCCTACAATTATTTAGACAAGTAATAGAAAATCGAGATATTACGGGAATATTTAAGAAGGATATCAGTATTACAATTGTCTTAAATCAGGATAGACATGTTGCATCTCAATTTGTTAGTCACTTGATTAGTCAAAATCGTCAAATGAAAATTCAGTATTTAGCTCATACAACATATTTAACAATTTTTGAAGATTATTATGAAGACTTTATGAAACATACTCGAAATTTAATATCTTCGAGAATGGTTAATCTTACAACGAACAGCGAAACACTTCATCGATATGCAATAAATGTTATGAAAAACCAAAAGTGTAATTACCTTGAAGCAGAATTGATTTTTAAAGAGCTGAAAAAATTGAATTGTCCTGCAATAATTGTTTCTGCAGGTCCATCTTTAAATAAAAACATGAACCAATTATTAGAATATAAGAGTAAGGCATTTATTGTTGCAGTAGGAACTGCAATAAGAATTCTTCATGAAAATGGCATAGAACCACATCTTAGGGTTGCAATGGATGGGTTTCCAAGTGAAACTATTTTTAAAGATATTGATACAGAAAGAATACCACTATTATATTCTGAGAAAATTCATTGGGAAGTATTAGAAAATTACAAAGGACCAAAATACAGGATGATCCATGATGTGGATTATTTATCGCAGTATTTTTGCCCAAATGAATATATTTGCCAAATGCGAACTAGATCAGGGTATTCTGTTGCAAACACCACACATGATTTGCTTTCCCAAATAGGTTTTAAAAACATAATATTAATGGGACAAGATTTATGCTATACAAAAGATAAACTATATGCAGATGGTGCGCTTGAAAACCAAACATTAAATTTTTCAGAAAATATATATTCAAAAGAACAAAATATATATGGAGAAGAAGTATACACATCGGTTGGATTTGTTAGTATGAGGTCATTATTTGAAGTGACCATTCAAGAGTATCCTGAGACCAAGGTTATTAATGCAACCGAGGGTGGAATATCAATTTATGGGGCAGAGAACATGACATTAACTGAGGCTACTGCAAACTTAGAAAAAGTTGAATACCTATCTCAAATAGAAAACCATGTAAATAATGAGCAAGAAAACATAAAGAATAAATCAAATATAAGTAACTATATAAAATTCTTTAGAGAACTTGAATTGATATTTTTGATTAACAATCAGAGAATTGATTACTTGAAATCAGTTTCAGAATATGTGGATGAAAAATTAATTGCTGTTAATATACATGACTTTCAGAGTTTTGAAAATAAGCTACATTCGTTTAATGAGGAAATGAATTCAATTGATCTTTACAAAGTTGTAATTAATCCAAGTCTAAGCGGAATGATTTCAAATTTATATGATTTTTACTCATACAATGGAGTTGTAAGTAAAAAGAAAATAGAATCATTGTATAATAGTGTTCTAGCAGAAACTACAGAGATTCAACGTTTTGCCTTTCTTCTTAATGAGTTAAAGGGAGAACTTGAGAATATAAAATAAAGTATAATTCAGTTAGGAGATGAAGTAGTTTGCAAAAGGACTTATTTTTAAAAACAGAGGGGAACAATTACTATAATAGGAATCAACAGAACTTGGATGTTGTAAATAAAACGAGTGATGAATTATATAGTGGCTACAAAAAGTATATAAATGACGGTATGGTGATATTAGAAATAGGCTGTAGCGATGGACACAATTTATCTCAACTGACGAAAGATAGAAAGTGCGTGGCATATGGAATTGATCCCTCACAAGATGCTATTAAAGATGGTAAACATCGCTTTCCAGATTTGAAACTAATGGTTGGAACTGCTGATGAATTAAATCTTCCAGATGAGAGTATTGATATTGTTATTTTTGGATTTTGCTTGTATTTGGTTGACCGAAAATTACTAGCAAAGGTAGTTGCAGAAACGGATAGGGTGACAAAAGATAATGCATATGTTGGAATCACTGATTTTGATGTCAAAATACCTAGAAAAAGAAGATACAAACATTATGAGGATATATACAGTTATAAGTATGACTATAGCAAGCTGTTTTTAGCGTATCCACAGTACTCGCTAATTGAAAAATGGAATAAGCCTTCTAAGGAGTCTGTATTTTTCAGCAATATTGAGGAACGAATAGGTACGACAGTATTATATAAAAATCATAAGGATGCTTATTTGTTTGAAGCAGATTAAATCATGTAAAAATAATTGGTGTTTAAAGATGATTCACAATTTTATATTATACAAGAGGAGATGAATGATGTTTCTTGAAAAACTATGCCTTGGAACTGTTCAATTTGGTCTTAAATATGGTATTAATAATAAAGTTGGAAAGCCAAGTGAATCTGAGGTTTTTCAGATAATGGATTATGCTTACAATAGGGGGATACGCACATTTGATACTGCAAGGGCGTATGGGGATTCAGAGGAAGTGCTTGGAAGGTATTTGGATCAAGCGAATATCAAGAGAAGCGAGCTAACAATTATTTCGAAATTTATGCCAAAGACACTTCGTGTTGAACAGAATCTGAATCAACTCAATATAAAAGAACATTTGGAACAATCATTGGTGAGATTAAATCTTGATTATCTAGATGGGTATTTACTGCATACACCAGAGGAATTTTATGAAAAAGAAATGATGAATGATTTAATGAAATTAAAAGAAGAAGGCTTAGTTCGAAAAATTGGCGTATCCATTTATGAAATGAATCATGCACTAGATGTTGTTAAATCTGGAATAATTGATGCAATACAAGTTCCCTATAACATTTTGGATCAGCGTGTTGATGATAGCGAGTTTTTTGAAATAGCAAAACGAAATTCAGTAACAGTTTTTGCGAGAAGCCCATTTTTGCAAGGCCTTTTGACTATGGCTGCTGATGAAATTCCTAAACACCTATCAGAAGTTAAGATTTATATCAATCAACTTAATGATTTATCAAAAAAATACGATATATCTATTATTGATATGTGTATGTTGTTTTCAACCACAAACACCTCAATTGATTTTGTTGTTTTTGGGGTTGATTCGGTAGATCAATTAAAAGAAAATATTGATGCATTGTATTACGAACATCAATTTGATGAGTGTCGGGAAGAGATTGAAAAAATTTTTGCTCAGATTGAGAGAAGTATCATATTTCCTAGCTTGTGGGCAAAGAAATCATAAATGTAAGTTCTTTAAGGATTTCAGAAAGGACGTTAAATCATGTCTAAATATGAAAAAAGCAATGAATTGTTAAAAAAAGCCATCGAAATTATTCCAGTAGCCGCTCAAACCTATAGTAAATCATTTCGATATTTCATAAAAGGTGAATCACCTCTTTTTATCGAACGAGGGGATGGAGCTATGGTTTGGGACATTGACGGAAATCAATTTCTTGATTTTGTATGTGCACTTGGGCCAATC
Source organism: Firmicutes bacterium HGW-Firmicutes-7 (assembly GCA_002841375.1). Lineage (GTDB taxonomy): Bacteria > Bacillota > Clostridia > Lachnospirales > Vallitaleaceae > HGW-1. Next base: position 223,890 of record PGZO01000001.1, read on the forward strand.
ACAATTGGTTATAACAATGTGGAAATAAATCAAGCGATTATTCAACAGCTTGAAAAAGGCATTGTTTTTTCTCAACCTTCCCCTATTGAGTATCAGTTAGCAAGAAAACTAACTCAAATCATACCGGGAGTTGAAATGGTTCGTTTCATGAAGAATGGCTCAGATGTTACTACTGCTGCCATTAGACTTGCAAGGGCATATACTGGGAGGGATATGATTGCTGTTTGCGGATATCATGGTATGCATGACTGGTACATTGGTGCGACACCCAATAGTCTTGGTGTTCCGAAAGTAGTTAGTGATTTAACTCAAGAATTCATTTATAACGATATTAAATCCTTGGAGAATTTGCTGAAGGTTCAAGAAAAGAGTTTTGCAGCAATTATCCTTGAACCGATTCAGTTCGATGGTCCTAGTGGGGATTTTCTAAAGATGGTTAGGGATTTGGCTCGTGAACATGGTGCTATCCTAATTTTTGATGAGGTTGTTTCAGGGTTTAGATATGCACTCGGAGGTGCAATTGAATTATATGGAGTAATCCCTGACCTAGTAGCAATGGGGAAGGGAGTAGCTAATGGAATGCCACTATCCATATTGGCAGGTAAGAAAGATATTCTTGAGTTAATAGAGACAAAAAAGGTATTTATTTCAACAACTTTCGGAGGAGAGTGTCTATCAATTGCGGCAGCACTTAAAACGATTGAAATTCTTGAAAAACCAGAATCTTATAAACACATATGGAACTTGGGCAGAAAGTTATTAGATGGATTACAGAAATTAATTGATTTATATGATTTGAATCAAGTAATTAAGGTATATGGTCTAGCACCTCATGGAGGGGTTCAATTTAGTGATTTTGGTGAAATTAGCTACCTAGAAAGTCAATCAATTTACCAGAAATGTTTGATAGAAAATGGAATCCTTACCATTGGCATAAATAATATAAGTTTATCACATACTAGTGAAGATATTGATTGTTTTTTGAAGGGAGCAGAGGTTGCGATGGAGGAAATCAAAAAATATCATCAGGGAAAAATAAGTAGACTTAAAGATGAAAATATGATTAATCCAATATTCAAAAGGAATAGTAGAGGTGATAGAAAATGATAATAGCAATAATTCAAGCAAGAATGAACTCAAGTCGATTACCTGGTAAGGTGATGATGGAATTCTGTGGGATACCCAATATATATCATGTCTATAATAGAGTGAAAGCTTCGAAAAAGGTGGATGAGGTTATTATCGCAACCTCATCAAACTCTGCCGATGATAGAATCGCAGAGTATTGTCATGATAAAAACATTGTTTGTTACAGAGGAAGTGAAGATGATGTATTAGACAGATATTATAAGTCGATAGATCAATACAAGCTTTCAGATGGTGATGGAATTGTTAGAATTACGGCAGATTGTCCTTTAATTGATTCTGATGTGATAGATGAGGTAGTGAAGGTCTTTCTAGAGAATCAATATGACTTTGTTTCAAATATTCAACCACCAACTTTTCCGGATGGACTTGATGTAGAGGTCATGAGTTATCGATTGCTTGAAGAAATGTGGAGGAACGCACAAAAGCCATTAGAAAGAGAGCACATTACTCAATATTTGTATAATAACATTCATAAATATGCTGTAGCCAATATTGAAAATGAGATTGATATATCAAGTTATCGATGGACACTTGATGAGGTTGAGGATTATTCTTTTATTAAGGAAGTATACGAGAGCCTTTTTCCTATAAATCCTGCATTTGGCAAGAATGATGTTCTTAAATATCTTGAATCAAATCAAGATTTAATTAAAATAAATCAGATTTACAAGAGAAACGTGGGCTTAGAAAAGTCAATCGAAATTGACAGACAACATGTAGAAAAAGATAATTATTCAATATTAGATGAAAAGACGATTTTAATTACTGGTGGAACTGGTTCCTTTGGAAAAAAATTCATAGAGATCGCATTTAAAAAGTTTAATCCGAGAAAGGTTATTGTTTATTCTAGGGATGAATTCAAGCAATTCAATATGCAGAAGGAATTTAAGAATAAACTATCCGAGGAAGATTTTAATAAACTGCGTTTCTTTATTGGCGATGTCCGTGACTTAGAAAGATTACAAAGGGCATTCGTAGGTGTAGATTATGTTATTCATGCTGCTGCAATGAAGCAAGTGCCGGCATGTGAGTATAATCCATTTGAAGCTGTGAAAACCAATATTCATGGTGCACAGAATGTAGTAACAGCCGCATTGGATAGAGGTGTGAAAAAGGTAGTTGCTTTATCGACAGATAAAGCTGTTAACCCAATTAACCTTTACGGAGGCACTAAGCTTGTATCAGATAAGTTATTTATTTCTGCAAATGCGTATGCAGGTGATAAGGATATAACCTTTTCGGTTGTTCGGTATGGTAATGTGGCTGGTAGTAGAGGTTCTGTAATTCCCTTTTTCAAAGACATTATTTCGAGGGGCGAGCTAATATTGCCAATAACTGATTTTAGGATGACAAGGTTTTGGATTACACTTGAACAAGGCGTTGATTTGGTACTAAAGGCTTTAAGGGAATCAAAAGGTGGAGAGACCTATATATCCAAAATTCCATCATTTAAGATTACAGATTTGGCAAAGGCGATTTGTGAAAATATAGAACTGAAGGAAATTGGTATCCGTGAAGGTGAAAAATTGCATGAAGTAATGATTACTCGCGATGATTCTAGACTAACATATGAATATGATGAACACTATATTATCTATCCAAGCCATGAATGGTGGGATTACAAGAGCAGATTTACAGAAGGGGGCGAACCGATAGCTGAAGGGTTTGAATATTCATCTTCAGATAATATTAAATGGTTAAATACCAAAGAACTTAAAAAAGAAATTAAAAAACTTGAAATTCACTAGCTAAAAAATAATATAGTCATGAAAATAGGAGACTTTATGAAGTTAGAATTTAAGCAAGCACATACAGATCAAGACTGTTCCTTGCTCTTTAAATGGATAAATGACCCCATAACACGAATGAACTCTTTTCACACGGAAATGATCCCATATGACGAACATTGCAAATGGTTTAGTACAAAAATGAATAACCCTGGCTCCATCATTTATATTTGTGTTGATGTAGATATCAAACTAGAAGTTGGACAAATCCGAGTTGAGTTTGATAACGATATCGGTGAAATTAATTATTGTGTTGAGCCACAATCCAGGGGTAAAGGTTTTGGAACTGAAATTCTGAAGTTATTGCCTAATCAACTTATAAAAGACGGGTTTGTGTTCAGTAAATTAATTGGAAAGGTTAAGCATAATAACATAGCTTCTGAAAAGGTTTTTCTAAAAGCTGGTTATCAAGTAGAGATTTCAAGTGAATGGAAGGAATTTACTTGGTTAAATCAGCATTGACAAAAGGAGGAATTTCCATGCATGAACGTAATCTAATCGTATCATCATCACAGTGCTACATTATTGCTGAAATGTCTGCAAATCATGCAGGGAGCCTTGATAGAGCACTAGAAATAATACATGCTGCAAAAGAAGCAGGTGCAGATTGCATAAAGATTCAAACTTATACGCCAGACAGCATGACAATTGATTGTGACAATAAGTATTTCAATATTACAAATGGAACTTGGAAGGGAGAAAATTTATATAACTTATATAAAAAAGCATATACTCCTTGGGAATGGCAAGCAAAGTTAAAGGAAGAGGCTAATAAAGTTGGTATTGATTTTCTCTCTACACCTTTTGATAATTTGGCAGTTGATTTTCTAGAAAGTATAGGTGTAGCAACCTATAAAATTGCATCTTTTGAGTTAGTGGATATTCCATTAATTAAATATGTTGCGTCAAAACAAAAACCAATCATAATATCTACTGGAATGGGTAGCTTTGATGAAATTCAAGAGGCTGTTGAAGCAGCTGAAAATGAAGGTAATCATAAGCTCTTTCTTCTTAAATGCTCAAGTGTATACCCTGCAATCCCAGAGAACATGAATTTAAGAACCATGAACCACTTAGCAGATGCATTTGGGTATCCTGTTGGGTTATCTGATCATACACTAGGTTCTGTTTCTGCTATTGCAGCAGTTGCTTTAGGTGCTAAAATAGTAGAGAAGCATTTCTGTATCAGCAGGGAAATTGAAAACCCAGACGCATCATTTTCGATGGAGCCGAAGGAATTTTCGGATATGGTTAAAAACATAAGAGATACTGAAAAAGCTATGGGAAAGGTATCTTACAAGCTATCTGATGAGGAACTAGACAGTAGTATATTCAGAAGGTCAATTTTTTCGGTTTCTAATATTTCTAAAGGTGAAGCTTTTAATGAGAAAAACGTAAGAATTATCAGACCAGGTTATGGATTAAAGCCCAAATATATGCCTGATATCATTGGTAAAAAGGCTGTCAGAGATATTGAAATAGGGACACCAATTGAGTGGGGAATGGTAGAGTAGAATGGAATATTGTATTACCACTACAGTAATTGAAGGAACTGTTGTAAGGAAAAACATATAGGAGCTTTAACTGATTAGAAAGGTTGAATAAAAATGTTGAAAATTCTCTTTAGAGTAGACGGAAGCCGAAGAATGGGTATGGGTCATATAATACGCTGTCTTTCACTTGCAAAGGAATTAAAAAACGCAGGTGTTGAAGTTGCGTTTATTACCAAACATAAAGAGGGAGAAAGCAAGGTCATAAGTAGTGGCTTTAAGGCATTTAGGATACCATGTGATATAGAAGATTCAAGTGAAGGGTTTTATTATGGTAGCCCAGAGGATTTAATCGAGGAATCGGGTTATATAATTAATTTGATTAGTGACGTGAAGCCGAAAATTTTAATCATAGATTCATATAACGTCTCTATGGATTTTTTATCAGTGCTAAAACAAAAGGTAAAAACTGTTTACATAGACGATATTAATCGTTTCAACTACCCAGTGGATATGATTATTAATGGAAACATAAATGCTACAGACCTTAATTACATAAAGCATACTGTAGCTGAGCAAATGCTCCTTGGAATTGATTATAATATGATTCGTAACGAATTTAAAGATTTACCCAAAAGAATTGTTGCAAAAGAAATTACTCAAATAATGATAACTACAGGCGGCTCGGATTCATTTGGACTTTCGCAGAAATTATGCAAATGGATTTTAACCAATTCGAAATTTGAGAATATACAAATCAATCTCATAGTTGGATCCGCTTTTTCAAATAAATTAGAACTCAATAAACTTGCCCGTGAACACAAAAATCTAATTTTACATGAAAACCCTAATAAAATATCTAAAATTATGCTGCAATCTGACATAGCTATTTCATCAGGAGGCAGTACGCTTTACGAACTTTGTGCTTGTGGTACGCCTACACTTTCTTTTGTCGTGGCGGATAATCAGTTGGGGATAGTATTGAGAATGAATGAACTTGGACTTGTACAATCGATAGGCTGGCATAATGAATTAGAAAAAGAAAGTCTTATTAATAACCTTTCCAATTTAATGAAAAACTTTGAAAAAAGAAAAGAAATTAGCTCTAATGGACAAAAGTTGGTGGACGGAAATGGCGGCAGTAGAATTGTTGAAAAACTATTGCAAATGACATAAGTCTTATTAAAAGCTATAGTTTTTAGTCAAGATGTTTATTTTTAACCGAATGCGGAGGTTTTGTAACATTAACTTATAATGATAAAGATCAAAGGTAAAACTTAAATACTCGCTATAAAAGAGGTGGAAATATGCTTAATGATAAAGAAAGTCAACTCGCAATACACAAAGGAAGACCAGTGCGTGATAGTCTTTTACCATATGGCAAACAATACATAGATGACGACGATATAGCAGCAGTTGTTGCAACGTTAAAGAGTGATTTTGTTACCTGTGGTCCAATGGTGGATGCATTTGAAAAAAACCTTGCAAAATCAGTTGGCGCAAAGTTTGCAGTTGCTGTTTCCAATGGGACAGCCGCCCTTCATGCTGCCTGCTTTGCGGCCGGGATAAAAGAAGGCGATGAGGTAATCACTACACCAATGACCTTTGCGGCTTCAGCTAATTGCATTCTTTATTGTGGTGGAACGCCAGTTTTTGCAGATATTGATTCAAAGACTTGGAACATTGATCCCAAAGAAATTGAGAATAAGATTACTTCGAAAACAAAAGCAATCATCCCTGTTGACTACACAGGAATGCCAGTTGATATTGACGCAATCAACCGTATAGCCCTAAAACATAATTTGATTGTTATTCAGGACTCAGCACATTCCCTAGGGGCAAGCTATAAGGGCAAACGAGTGGGAAGTCTTGCAGATATGACTGAATTTAGCTTTCACCCAGTAAAGCATATAACAACAGGTGAAGGTGGAGCAGTTGTAACAGATAACGAGGAGCTTTACAAAAAACTACTATTATTCCGAACACATGGAATTACTAGGGACTTAGCACTTTTAGAAGATAATACTCAAAGTAGCTGGTATTATGAACAGCAGCATTTGGGTTATAACTATAGAATTACTGACATTCAGTGTGCTCTTGGAAACAGCCAATTAGGGAAATTAAATGGCTTTGTAAAGCGTAGAAGAGAAATTGTTAATAAATATCGGCTTGCCTATTCAAAGATCAAAGAAATCACCTTACAAGATATTCCCGATTACTGCGATTCGAGCTGGCATTTATTTGTGATAAAACTAAACATTAAGATGCTTAATGGTTCAAGGAATGATATTTTTGATGCGTTAAGAGCTGAAAACATAGGTGTTAATATGCACTATATTCCTGTGTATCTGCATCCTTATTATAGTAAGTTAGATTATAAAAAGGGACTATGTCCAAATGCAGAAGAATTGTACGAAGGAATTATCTCGCTCCCATTATTTCCAACAATGAAGGATGAAGATATTGAGGATGTTATAAAGTCGGTTGAAAAAGTGATTCGTTTTTATCGAAAGAAAATTTAGTTTTACTAAATACAGGTTGTTGACAATGTAATTAATGATTAATTAACGAAACAGAGATAAAAGCATTTTTTCTTCTAGATTAATACGAAAGGCGGTAAGTGTTCATTTTTCGCCAGACCGGCCGAAGGGTAAGGCCAGAAAAATGAACACTTACTGCCAAGAATTAGTACACGCTTATGAGAAAAGATTCTTTTGTCGACAAATTTAGCTTCACTAAATTTATATTAAAAAATTAAAGAAGATTTAGAGTAATGCTATTGCTCAATTTTAGAAAAGAGGTGTTTGATTTGAATATACTTGTTACAGGCGGAGCAGGCTTTATTGGTAGATGGGTTGTGAAAAAACTTCTTGCGAATCATCATAATGTATGGGTGCTCGACAATCTATCAAATGGTACTGAGGAAAATCTGAAGGAATTTGAAGAAAATAAAAACTTTATTGAGTTTACAAAAGGCGATATAAAAGACAATTTAGTATTAGAAAAACTATTTCAAAACAACTATGATGTTTGTTATCATCTTGCTGCGAGCATTAACGTTCAAGATAGTATCGATGATCCTAAAACCACATTTGAAAATGATACAATTGGAACCTTTAATGTGCTTGAACAGTGCAGAAAGCATAATACAAAAATGGTTTTTATGAGTACCTGTATGGTTTATGACAAGGCAAATGATGAAGCTGGCATAACCGAAAGTGACCCCATAAAACCAGCATCTCCATATGCTGCAAGTAAGATAGCAGGTGAAAATATAGTGTTATCCTATTGGTATGCTTACAAACTACCTGTTGTAGTTGTAAGGCCTTTTAACACCTATGGACCTTTCCAAAAGTCAGGAGGAGAAGGTGGAGTTATTGCAATATTCATTAAAAAGGCATTGAAAGGAGAATCGCTAAATATATATGGTGAAGGTTCTCAGACAAGAGATTTGCTTTATGTAGATGATTGTGCCAATTTTGTAGTACAAGCTGGATTTTCAGATCAGGTAAATGGGGAAATTGTAAATGCAGGGCTTGGAAGAGACATTACTATAAATGATTTGGCACTTATCATTTCGGGAGATACAAAAAAAATCAACCACATTGAACATATCCATCCCCAAAGTGAAATTGCAAAACTTTTATGTAATTATAATAAGGCAAAAGAATTGCTAGGTTGGTCTCCACAAGTGTCGCTTGAAGATGGCATTGAAAAGACGAAATCTTGGATAAAATCAATAGAATAAACTGTAAGTTTCTTAAATTATTCTGCGGTAAGAATTTGCATATATCTATTAATTATTTACGATATTATGCCGATATATCATATACAAAAGCTTGTAGTAGGTTACCGTGAATATTAGTTATGACAAACAAGGAGGTTATATTATGAAAATTGAGGGTAGTGGGACTGATGTTAAAACATTTCAACAACCTCAACAAAACAGAACGGATTCTGTTACAGCAAGTGTTGAAGCAGCGCCAGTGGTCAATCAGAGGGTACATCAAGTAGAAACGATAAAAACTGCACCGATTGAATTCACAGAAATTAGTCAGGCAGAAAATGAACATCAGGTCATCAAAGCAATTGAAAGAGCCAATAAGCATATTCGCTCATTTGATCGAAAACTTGAGTTTTCTATCCACGATTTAACAAAACAAATTATGGTCAAGGTAATAGATACAGAAAATGACACGGTTATTAGAGAAATCCCATCAGAAAAAATACTTGATATGGTTGCACATCTCTGGGAGGTAGCGGGTATATTAGTAGACGAAAAGAGATAACTGGAGGTATATTATGACAACAAATAAGCAAGACATCTACATGTCAAACACAATTATGCAAGCATCTAAGGAAGAACTAACACTCATGTTGTACAATGGTGCGATTAAGTTTTGCAATAAAGCGATTATGGCAATTAATGATAGCAATATGAACGATGCACATCATAACATCGTTAGGGTTGAAGATATTATTTCAGAATTTCAAGCTTCCTTGAACCCAGAGTTTGAAGTAACAAAAAGCTTTTCAGTAATGTATGAATATCTTCAGAGAAGGCTCGTTGAAGCCAACATTCAAAAAGACATCTCCATTCTTGAAGAAGTCAATGAATTTCTAAGAGAATTTCGTGATACGTGGAAAGAAGCTATGAACATTGCAAAAGGAAAAAAGCCACCCATCAATAAGTTAGCATAAAATAAGTAGGTGAATGATTATGGCAGGAATGCAAATATCAGGTTTAGCATCCGGTATGGATACGGATAGTATCATTAAAAATTTAATGCAAGTGGAACAAAGTAAGATTGACAAAGTTGACAAGCAAAAAATGTTGCTTGAGATGAGACAAGAAGTTTGGGCAGAAATGAATGCCAAGCTATATAGTTTCTATACGAAGAATTTATTTGAATTAAAATCTCAGGGAAGCTATAAAACCAAAAATGTAACAATTAGTGACGAAACAAAAATTGGTGTATCGGCTTCCTCATCAGCAGTTGCAGGCATACATACGCTTAAGGTAACTCAGCTTGCTAAGGGGGCACATCTGTATAGCAATGCCATTGCGGATGATACGGTGGTTACGAGTGAGGCCATGGCTTTTAAACTATCAGACGGGACTAAAACTGTAGACATAGAATTAGCTGCTGGTGCGACAATAAGTGATCTTATGACAGCGATAAATGAACAAGATTTGAATATTACAGCATCCTACGACAGCAAAAACAAACGTATTTTTATGAATTCTACAAGTATGGGAGATACTTCTGCGATTCAATTTAGCGAAGTTGATAGTGCTGCAGAAGCAGATTTTTTCACAAGCTTAGGGTTTAGTGTGAACGGTACGACAATTAAAGATGTTGATGCGGGTGCGTTAGGTGCTGCGGGTCAAAATTCTATATATGAGTATGATGGTATTGTATTTGAAGATAACTCAAATTCTGTATCGGTGAATGGTTTGTCCTTGACTTTGAAAGCTGAATCGACTAATATTACGGTTAACATAACGAACGATACAGAGGCGGTATACAACAAAATAAAGGATTTCATTAAGGCTTATAATGACCTCATAGAGGATATGACCACAAAATTAGATGCAAAATCCAATAAATATGAACCGTTAACAAATGCTGAAAAAGAAAGTCTTGATGATAAAACCATTGAAAGTTGGGAAGCAAAGGTAAAAGAAAGGCTCTTACGAAGAGACGATAAATTAACGAGCATTTCCAGTACTATGAGAAGCATACTAACATCTAGTAGTGGAGTGGATATGTCAAAATTGTCAGAAGGCTTTCGATTCCTTTCAGAATTAGGTATTGTTACAGGAGATTATACGGAGAAAGGTAAGCTTCATATTGAAGGTGATTCTGAGGACTCGCTCTTTGCGCTTAAACCGAACAAGTTAAAAGAAGCGTTAGAAGAGAATCCGGAAAAAGTTGCTGCTTTATTTACAGCAATCGGTAATAAACTATATACTACGATGGCAGACAAGATGAAATCAACTTCCTTGAACAGTGCCCTTACGTTTTACAATGATAAGCAGATGAAAAAGCAGGTCACAGAATATGAAGACAGAATGTTTGATCTTGAAAGTCGTATGTCGGCGATGGAAACGCGTTATCGAGCACAATTTACTGCAATGGAACAAGCGATACAAAAAGCGAACAACCAAAGCACATATTTATCCAATATGCTTAGTGGATCATCAAGCTAACAAAAATAGAAGGAAGTGATTATATGGATATTGCAGCACTTTCGGCATCAATGGCAAATGCTAGCTTAGCATTAAAGGTAGGAACATCTGTGTTATCCTTAAGTAAAAATGTGATGGAACAGCAAGGGCAATCATTAGCTGTGCTCCTACAGGCAGCTAGCTCTTCAACAGTGCGTATGGAGCAAAGTGTTACACCTTTTCGTGGAGGAAATATAGATATAAAACTATAAGCTTTGTTTTATAATCAAAGTTTGACAAGGTTTTGTTTTTATAGAAGGAAGTGATAAATTGGATAACATAAAGGCATTACTTGATACGGTTGAAGAATATATTAATCAAAAGCTGGAGGTATTTCATCAAGTTCGAACGTTAACGCTAGAACAAGCCAAGGTGTTGGAAATTGAAGAAGTTGACCTGCAATATTTTGAGAAGTTTTTGGATACTAAAGATCAATATTTGCAAAATCTAAATCAAATTAATGAGGATTTATCAAGCGTGCTTGTTCAAAATGAACAGCTTTTGAGCAGTGGGTTAGAAGCCCATAAAGAGCAGATTGAGCAGATAAAAGATAAACTTGAGCAGCAAACTTTAATAGGAGAGGATATTAAGAAAATTGAAGATTCAAATAAAAAGAGGCTTAATCTACAGCTCAATATTAAAAGAGAAGGTATCCATTCTTTTAAGAAATCTAAAAAGGCGGCATCTAAGTATAGCCAGAATATGAGCAGCACACATCAAAATGAAATGTCTTATTTTATGGACAGAAAGAAGTAGATGTATGAAAAAAATAAATTAAAGCAGGCATAATCGCATTATTATGTCTGCTTTTTGTTATTTGCATTTTTATCATAAGTATGAGAGAATAATCGCATACTAATTATTACATTAAGAACAAGGTAGGTGATTATATATGAATAACATCAATACCCAATTAGATCTTCTTATTAATGTCACCCTCAAAAAGAGTCTTTACCTCAAAGATATCTTGGCCTATACAAAAGAACAGACTGATCTCCTAGAACAAGAAGAATTTGATCTTAACGCCTTTAATAGGTTTATGGAAAAAAAGGAAGTGCTTATAAATCAGGTTGTAGAAATTGATGATGGGTTTCAATCAATTTATAGAAAGGTTCGAAGTGTCATTGAAGCACATCCGGAATTATATAAAGAAAAAATCCAAGCCTTAAAGCAATCAATCATTACAATTGGTGATCTTAGTGTGACTATTACAGTACAAGAAGAGCGTAACAAGATGTCTTTTATGAGTAAATCAAGAGAAGAAAAATCAAAAGTCAAAGAATTTAGACAAAGTAAGAAGACAGTAGCAAACTACTACTCGAATATGAACAAACAAAACAATTCAAATACCCCCCATTTTTTCGATTCCAAAAAATAATTTATTGCTAGAAAATCTCTTGACAACCTTATATATTCTATGATACATTTATGTATGCACATCTAGAGGTCTTTTTTTTATGTCCTAAAAGGTGCAAATTATGTTTTAACATAGACAGTGGAGGTGGAAGTTGTGCGTGTTAAAATCACACTAGAATGTACGGAATGCAAGCAAAGAAATTATAACACTATGAAAGAAAAGAAAAAGCATCCGGAAAGAATGGAAACGAAAAAATATTGTAGATTCTGTAAAACTCATACTAATCATAAAGAAACGAAATAGAGAGTCTTTACAAGAAGTCAAAAGGAAGTGAACGATATGGGAGAAGCAAATGTTTCAAGAAATACAAGCTTTTTCAAAGTTGTAAAGGGAGAATTTAAGAAAATAGTTTGGCCTAATTTTCCTACACTTATGAAGCAAACCTGGACAGTAATATTTATTTCTACAATTGTTGGTGGCATTGTTGCATCAATCGACGTAGCGTACTTATTTATTGTTCAAAATGTTTTAGGTATAGTATAGGCAAATGTAGCTTTTTGGATTTTCTATTTACTAAGAAAATAATGTTTGCATTTAATAATGCAAGTACGTGAAAAGGATGATTTTATGTCAGAAGAAGCTAAGTGGTATGTAGTACATACTTACTCAGGGTATGAAAACAAGGTTAAAGCCAATATTGAAAAGCTTGTTGAAAACAGAAAACTCCATGATCAAATTGTCGAAGTAGTTGTTCCTTTACACAGAGTTTTAGAAGAGAAAAATGGCGCAAGGAAAGAAGTTGAGAAAAAGCTTTTTCCAGGCTACGTTCTTTTAAAAATGTTTATGAATGACGATACTTGGTATGTTGTTCGTAATACAAGAGGTGTTACAGGATTTGTTGGTCCTGGTTCTAAGCCTGTACCATTATCTGAAGCAGAAATAAGAGCTATGGGTATTGATCTAGAGGTTGTAGAAATTGGTGTATCAATTGGCGATGCAGTAAGAGTTACTGATGGACCATTTGAAGGCTCTGTCGGCATAGTAAAAGAAATTCACGAGCACAAAAGAACAGTTATTGTTAACCTATCTATTTTTGGAAGAGATACACCAGTTGAACTGGATTTTACAAAAATGGTAGAGCTGTAAGAACATTTAGTACGATAACATTCGTACAGGTGGGAGGGAATTCCCCGCAAATACCACAATTTTAGGAGGTACGCTGAAATGGCGAAAAAAGTAACCGGTATAATTAAGCTTCAAATTCCTGCTGGTAAGGCAACTCCAGCACCACCAGTTGGGCCAGCACTTGGTCAACATGGTGTTAATATTATGCAATTCACTAAAGAGTTTAATGCTAGAACTGAAAAAGAAATGGGTATGATTACACCTGTTGTAATAACAGTTTATCAAGATAGAACCTTTAGTTTTGTAACAAAGACTCCACCAGCTGCAGTATTACTTAAAAAAGCATGCAATCTTAAATCAGGATCTGCAGTGCCACAAAAAGATAAAGTAGCTAAAATTACGCAAGCAGACTTAAGAAAAATCGCTGAGCTTAAAATGCCTGACTTAAATGCAAGCACTGTAGAAGCGGCAATGAGTATGGTTGCAGGAACAGCTAGAAGTATGGGAATCGTTGTAGTAGACTAATCATATTTATGATCTGAGTCTAGAGAAATGTCAAATCTGTGGGAGGGCTAAGCTCCCGATACTACCACAAGGAGGTTAATGGAATGAAAAGAGGAAAAAGATATAAAGAAGCTGCGAAGTTAATTGATCGTACAAGCCTATATGATACAAAAGAAGGTATCGGTCTTGTAATTCAAGCAGCAAGTGCAAAGTTTGACGAAAGTGTTGAAGCACATATTAAATTAGGTGTTGACGGACGTCATGCTGACCAACAAGTACGTGGTGCTGTTGTGCTACCACACGGTACGGGTAAAAAAGTACGTGTTTTAGTATTTGCTAAGGGCGACAAAGCCAAAGAGGCTGAAGAAGCTGGCGCGGATTATGTTGGTGGTGAAGAGCTTATACCTAAGATCCAAAATGATGGATGGTTAGACTTCGAAGTTGTCGTTGCTACACCAGACATGATGGGTGTTGTTGGTAGATTAGGACGTGTACTTGGACCAAAAGGTTTAATGCCAAATCCTAAGGCTGGAACAGTATCTATGGACGTTAAAAAAGCAATCGAAGATATCAAGGCTGGAAAGATTGAATATCGTTTAGATAAAACTAATATTATTCATGTTCCAATTGGAAAAGTTTCTTTCGGAACTGAAAAAATAATAGACAACCTACACACGCTAATGAGTGCTGTACTTAAAGCAAAACCAGTAGCAGCAAAAGGTCAATATTTACGTAGTGTAGCAATATCCTCTACGATGGGACCTGGCGTTAAATTAAACACTGCAAAAATCAGTGAGTAATAAATTGATTTTAGTTGACAAGTAGTATAGCACATGCTATAATTCAACCTGTCATAAAAATTGGCCGTAGACAGTAGGTGCATATGCATAAAGAAACATTTGTTTTTACCTACCGAGGAGTTATCGTGTTTACACGAATGTGTTTTTAAAAATACAACCTCTTTGTCTGCGGATAAAGAGGTTTTTTATATGCAAGGAATGTTGTATAACAACCCAATTAGATGTTCAGTGGGAAGGGTCCCCTTTCCTACAAAGCATAGAACAAAGTGTTAGAGAATATAAAGGCACATAACGTGCTGATATGTGTGTTCTAACAAGACTGATAATAAGTATCAAGGAGGTGTAACGCGTGCCAAATATTGAATTTAAACAGACGAAGATTGATCAAATTAAAGAAAAAATAGAGGGTGCTTCATCGATTGTATTAGTTGACTATCGTGGACTTACAGTTGAAGAAGATACGGCTCTTAGAAAAGAACTCCGAGAAGCAAAGGTTGAATACAAAGTATTTAAAAATACGATGATGAGTTTTGCATTTGACGGAACAGTTTATGATTCCTTGAAAAAACATCTTGAAGGTCCAAGTGCGATAGCGATTAGTTATGAAGATGCTACAGCTGGCCCAAGAATTTTAGAGGCATCAATTAAGAAATATAAACAATTAGATTTTAAAGCTGGTGTTGTTGAAGGTGTTTACTATGATGCAGAAGCGATCAAGGTTGTCGCAACAATTCCATCAAGAGAAGAATTACTTGCCAAATTACTTGGCAGCATGAAGTCACCAATTTCTGCTTTTGCTCGTACATTAAAAGCTGTTGCGGAAAAAGTAGAAGAAACAGGCGTAGCTACTGCAGGTAGTATTGGGTCTGACAAAAAAGAAACAGTACAAGAACCAGTAGCTGAAGTAACTGAAACAACAACTGACGTAGTAGAAAATACTACAGAAGCATAAATTAAAAATATTCGGAGGTGCGAACAAAATGGCAAAGTTAACAAATCAAGAAATTATGGATGCAATTAAAGAATTATCTCTTTTAGAATTAAATGAATTAGTAAAAGCTTGTGAAGAAGAATTTGGTGTGTCAGCAGCAGCAGGTGTTGCTGTAGCAGCAGCAGGCCCAGCAGCAGCAGCTGAAGAAAAAACAGAATTTGACGTTGAATTAACAGAAGCAGGCGCTCAAAAAATTAAAGTAATCAAAGTTGTAAGAGAAATTACTGGCTTAGGCTTAAAAGAAGCAAAAGACTTAGTGGATGGAGCTCCTAAAGTAGTTAAAGAAGGCGCAACAAAAGAAGAGTCAGACGAAATCAAAGCTAAGCTAGAAGAAGTTGGAGCTGTAATTACGATTAAGTAATTGAGTTGCTCAAGGTGGCATTGCCACTTTAATCAGGTAGGAGCGTTAGCTTCTAATGAAAAGAATTTCCGATCTAATAATAAGAGGGTATAACAGAAATCTGTTATACCCTCTTAAAGTTAAGTGAAGTACTATGCATAAGAAATTAAAAAAGTTCTTTAAAAAGTGCTTGACACCCTAAAAACACTATGGTATTATTTGATAATGCGTTAATATGGATTTGTGCGCTCTTTATTAGGTTAGCACGAAATATTAGCAAAAACTACGATTGATATAATAGCGTATAAACAACGAAAAAGTGACATTGTACGTGACCTACTATGAAAATGCACATATTGAGAAGCGGTTTTTTGAAATATTGGTTCTCAACTTGAAGCATTGATTTCTTGTCTAATTGTATGTCAGTGACTGATTTTCTTCTAGACAAACTAGCACTATTCTTTAGTGATTTCGATACAGCGATGATTGCCATTATCTTGTATCTTAAAATAAATATTACCAAGGGGTGAATCGTAACCATGGAGAAAAATAGGATAAGACCTATTGATAACGAGAAAGCCGTTAGAATGACCTATTCTCGAAGAAAAGAAGTTCTTGAAATGCCTAACTTAATTGAAGTGCAAAAGAATTCCTACAATTGGTTTTTAGAAGAAGGGCTTAAAGAAGTATTTCGTGACATATCCCCAATTACAGATTATAGTGGAAACTTAATACTTGAGTTTATTGATTTTTCGATGAATAAGGATCTCAAATACACCATTGACGAGTGTAAAGAAAGAGATGCTACTTTTGCTGCACCATTAAAGGTAAAAGTACGGTTAATTAACAAAGAAACAGATGAGATTAATGAACATGAAATATTTATGGGCGATTTGCCATTGATGACGAATACTGGAACATTTATTATTAATGGAGCAGAAAGAGTAATCGTAAGTCAACTTGTGCGTTCACCGGGTATTTATTATTCAATTGATTTTGACAAGATCGGAAAAAGGCTATTCTCTGCAACCGTAATTCCTAATAGAGGTGCCTGGCTAGAATTTGAAACAGATTCAAATGATATTTTTCATGTTAGAGTAGATAGAACGCGAAAAGTACCAGTTACAATTTTAATTAGAGCACTTGGAATAGGTACAAATGCGCAGATTATAGATTTATTTGGAGAAGATCCAAAGATTTTGGCGAGTATAGAAAAGGATGGTAGTAACTCTTATGAGGAAGGCTTGATTGAAATTTACAAGCGTATTCGTCCAGGAGAGCCACCAACAGTTGAAAGTGCAGAGTCACTTCTTAGTTCAATGTTTTTTGACTCTAGAAGATATGACTTAGCAAAAGTAGGCCGATATAAATTTAATAAAAAGTTAGCATTTAGAAGTCGAATTAGAGGGCAAGAGCTTTCAGAAGATGTTGTAGATCATAACACTGGAGAAATACTTGCTGAAGCAGGTACTACAGTAACGCTTGAGCTTGCTGATCAGATTCAAAATGCAGCTATACCGTTTGTATATGTTAACTATGATGACCATAAGATTAAGGTTTTATCCAATATGGCTGTGGATATTTCTAAGTATGTAAATTTTGATGTGAAAGAATATGATATCTTTGAAAAGGTATATTATCCTGTATTAAAACAACTTATGGACGAAAGCGAAACAGAAGATGAGTTAAAGGTAGCAATATCCAAAAATGCTTCAAGACTCGTTCCTAAGCATATTACGAAAGAGGATATTTTTGCTTCTATTAATTATAACATTCATTTAGAGTATGGAATTGGAAACAAGGATGACATCGATCATTTAGGAAACAGAAGAATTCGAGCTGTAGGTGAATTATTACAAAACCAATTTAGAATTGGTTTATCAAGAATGGAAAGAGTTGTAAGAGAGAGAATGACAATTCAAGATTTAGAAGGGATTTCACCTCAAACCTTGATTAACATTAGACCTGTTACAGCAGCAATTAAAGAATTCTTTGGAAGCTCTCAATTGTCACAGTTTATGGATCAAACAAATCCATTAGCGGAGCTTACGCATAAGAGACGTTTATCAGCGTTAGGCCCTGGTGGTCTTTCTAGGGAAAGAGCTGGATTTGAAGTTCGTGACGTCCATCACTCCCATTATGGAAGAATGTGTCCAATTGAGACACCAGAAGGTCCTAACATTGGACTAATTAACTCCCTTGCTTGTTATGCAAGAATAAATGAATATGGATTCATCGAAGCACCTTATCGTGTTATAGATAAGACTTCTGGTGAACCTGTTGTTACGGATACAATTTTATATGTAACAGCGGATGAAGAAGAAATTTATAGAGTAGCACAAGCGAATGAACCTTTAGATGCTGAAGGTAAATTTATTCATAAATACGTTACAGGACGTTACAGAGAAGATATTACTGAAATGGAAAGACAGACCATTGACTTAATGGATGTATCACCAAAGCAAGTGTTCTCTGTTGCAACATCTATGATTCCTTTCTTAGAAAATGATGATGCAAACCGTGCATTGATGGGATCTAACATGCAACGTCAGGCTGTTCCGTTACTTGCATCAGAATCTGCAATTGTAGGTACTGGTATGGAACACAAGGCAGCAGTTGATTCAGGTGTTGTCGAAGTCGCAATCAATGATGGTGTTGTTGAAAAGGTATCGGCTTCAGAAATAGTTATTAAAACAAGTACTGGAAAAAGAGATGTCTATAAGTTATCAAAATATTCAAGAAGTAATCAAGGTACGTGTATCAACCAAAGACCGATTGTTGATAAAGGAGAAAAGGTTGCTAAGGGAACAGTTATTGCAGATGGTCCTTCAACCCAACGAGGAGAAATTGCCCTTGGTAAAAATCCATTAATTGGATTTATGACGTGGGAAGGCTACAACTTTGAAGATGCAATTCTTCTTAGTGAGAATTTAGTTAAAGGTGATGTTTATACATCTATCCATATAGAAGAATTTGAAGCAGAAGCTAGAGACACCAAGCTTGGACCAGAAGAAATTACAAGAGAAGTACCAAGTGTTGGTGAAGAGGCGCTTAAAGATTTAGATGAAAGAGGTATTATTAGAGTTGGTGCGGAAGTGCGTTCAGGAGATATTCTAGTTGGAAAAGTAACGCCAAAGGGAGAAACTGAACTTACTGCAGAGGAACGACTTCTAAGAGCAATTTTTGGTGAAAAGGCAAGAGAGGTTAGAGATACATCGCTTAAAGTGCCACATGGTGAAACTGGTATAATTGTGGATGTTCATGTATTTACAAGAGAAAATGGTGATGAATTACCTCCAGGAGTGAATCAATCTGTACGTGTTTATATTGCGCAAAAAAGAAAGATATCTGTTGGAGATAAGATGGCAGGACGTCATGGTAATAAGGGTGTTATCTCAAGAATATTACCAGCAGAAGACATGCCGTTTTTACCAAACGGTCGACCTCTTGATATCGTACTTAACCCTCTTGGAGTACCATCACGTATGAATATCGGGCAAGTATTAGAGGTCCATTTAGGTCTTGCAGCAAAAGCATTAGGCTTTAAAGTTGCGTCACCTGTATTTGATGGTGCAAATGAACAAGATATATTTGATACCCTTGCATTAGCAAATGATTATGTTAATACACCGTGGGATAAGTTCCAAGCAAAGTGGAAAGATGACCTTAATGATGATATTTTTAAATATTTAGATGATAATAAAGACCACAGAAGCGAGTGGGAAGGTGTTCCAATTACCCAAGATGGGAAAATTGCACTTAGAGATGGAAGAACTGGAGAATACTTTGATGGTAATGTTACAGTAGGATATATGCATTATTTGAAACTTCACCATTTAGTTGATGATAAGATTCATGCACGTTCTACAGGTCCGTACTCCTTAGTAACCCAACAGCCATTAGGTGGTAAAGCACAGTTTGGTGGACAAAGATTTGGAGAGATGGAAGTTTGGGCACTTGAAGCTTACGGTGCAGCTTATACACTGCAAGAAATATTAACAGTGAAATCTGATGATGTTGTAGGCCGTGTTAAAACGTATGAGGCAATTATTAAAGGGGATAATATTCCTGAACCAGGAATACCTGAATCCTTTAAGGTGCTATTAAAAGAGTTACAATCACTTTGTTTAGATGTTAATATTCTTACAAGCGATTCAAAAGTATTAGATATTAAAGAAGACATTGAAGACATAACCGACATATCATCTGTAGAATTAGATGAAAAAGAATCTGATTTGCAACTCAGTGAATTGTTTGGAACGATACCTAAAAAAGATAATGTTGTTTCAGATGATCTTGATGATGAAGAAGATTATGAAGAGGAAGCAAATCTTGAGGACGGTTATATCATTGGAGAAGAAGGAGAACTGTTCGAGGATTAATAACAGGGTTAAAATTATAATCTATGGTTGTAGCGTCAAAAGTAATTATATACTTTTGATACTATAACCAATATATAGTTAGATTTTTATTACGGAAGGAGTGTCACTCAATGTCAACTGAAAATGGAAATATAGAACAGCAAATATATTTTGATGCTATGAAGATTGGGTTGGCTTCACCTGAACGTATACGTGAATGGTCACGTGGTGAGGTCAAAAAGCCTGAAACAATTAATTACAGAACACTTAAGCCAGAAAAAGATGGGTTATTCTGTGAGAAAATATTTGGGCCAAGTAAGGATTGGGAATGCCATTGTGGTAAGTATAAGAAGATAAGATATAAAGGTGTCGTTTGTGATCGCTGTGGTGTAGAAGTGACGAAGTCAAAAGTACGCCGTGAAAGAATGGGACATATTGAACTTGCAGCACCAGTATCTCATATTTGGTATTTTAAAGGTATTCCTAGTAGAATGGGTTTGATTCTTGACTTATCTCCAAGAACACTTGAAAAGGTTCTTTATTTTGCATCTTATGTAGTACTGGATGCGGGAGATACTGGATTACAATACAAGCAAATTCTCACTGAAAAAGAAAACAGAGAAGCTTATGATAAATATGGAAATAAGTTTCGAGCAGCTATGGGCGCAGAAGCAGTTAGAGAATTACTTGCTAATATCCAACTAGAAAAAGAGTCCGTAGAGTTAAAAGCAGCCTTAAAAGATTCAACAGGTCAAAAAAGAGCTAGAATCATAAAAAGACTTGAAGTAGTTGAAGCTTTCTTGAAATCTGGTAATCGACCTGAATGGATGATTCTTTCAGTAGTACCTGTCATTCCACCTGATCTACGACCTATGGTTCAATTAGATGGTGGACGATTTGCAACTTCTGACTTAAATGATTTATATAGAAGAGTAATTAATAGAAATAACCGTCTTCAAAGGTTATTAGACCTAGGAGCACCCGATATCATAGTAAGAAATGAAAAACGTATGCTTCAAGAAGCGGTTGATGCTTTAATAGATAATGGTAGACGTGGTCGTCCAGTAACTGGACCAGGAAATAGGCCTTTAAAATCTTTATCAGATATGTTAAAGGGTAAACAAGGACGTTTCCGTCAAAACTTACTTGGAAAACGTGTCGATTATTCAGGACGTTCTGTTATCGTAGTTGGTCCAGAACTTAAGATTTATCAGTGCGGCTTACCAAAGGAAATGGCAATTGAGTTATTTAAACCTTTTGTTATGAAGAAATTGGTTGCAGACGGTATGGCACATAATATTAAATCTGCGAAGAAAATGGTTGAAAGGTTAGAATCTAGTGTTTGGGACGTATTGGAAGAGGTTATTACTGAACATCCAGTAATGTTAAATAGAGCCCCTACACTTCATAGACTAGGTATTCAGGCTTTTGAACCTGTACTTGTTGAAGGTAAAGCAATTAGACTGCATCCTTTAGTTTGTACAGCATACAATGCTGATTTTGATGGAGATCAAATGGCAGTGCATGTTCCTCTTTCTGTTGAAGCACAGGCAGAATGTAGATTTTTACTTCTTTCTCCAAACAACCTTCTTAAGCCTTCAGATGGCGGACCTGTAACAGTACCATCTCAAGACATGGTTCTTGGAACTTATTATTTAACCCTTGCAAAAGATGGAGAAAAAGGTGAAGGAAGTGTGTTCAAAGATGAAAATGAAACAATACTAGCATATGAAAATGCAGTAATCACACTTCATGCAAAAATAAAGGTAGAAAAAAGCCACGAAGAAAATGGCGAAATATTTAAAACACTTGTAGAGACAACGGTTGGTAGAATTATTTTCAACGAAGCGATCCCACAAGATTTAGGGTTTGTTGATAGATCAATTCCCGAAAACAGACATTTATATGAGGTTGAATTCATAGTTGGCAAGAAAGCAATGATTCAAATATTGCATCAATGTATTAATGTACATGGTTCAACAAAAACTTCAGAGGTATTAGATGATATTAAAAAGCTAGGCTTTAAGTATTCCACAAGAGGTGCGATTACAGTATCTATTTCAGATATGGAAGTGCCAGAGAGTAAAAAAGAAGTTCTTGCTGAAGCAGAAATAGTTGTAGAAAGAATTATGAAGGAATTTAAACGTGGTATGATGACAGACGATGAACGTTATCAAAATGTTATTGATACTTGGAGGAAAGCCGATGATAAAATTTCTAAGGCGCTTCTTGGTGGATTGGGACGTTATAATAACATTTTTATGATGGCAGACTCTGGAGCCCGTGGTTCTGATAAACAAATTAAACAACTTGCTGGTATGCGTGGTTTGATGGCTGATACATCTGGTAGAACGATTGAGTTACCAATTAAATCTAACTTCCGTGAAGGATTAGATGTTTTGGAATATTTCATCTCTGCCCATGGTGCAAGAAAAGGTTTAGCAGATACAGCACTTCGTACAGCTGACTCTGGATATTTAACAAGACGTCTTGTTGATGTATCTCAAGATTTAATAATTAGAGAAATAGATTGCTGCGAACATGAACAAGAAACATCAGGCATGACAGTTACTGCGTTTAAAGATGGTAAAGAAGTAATTGAAAGTCTTGAAGAAAGAATTTCAGGTAGATGGTCTATACATGATATTGTTCATCCTGAAACGAATAAATTGATTGTAAAGGCAGATACAATGATTACGCCAATTACAGCGAAAGAAGTTATTAAGGCAGATATTGATAAAGTTCATATTAGAACAGTGCTATCTTGTAAATCACAAATTGGTGTTTGTGCAAAATGCTATGGTTCAAATATGGCAACTGCATTACCGGTTCAGGTAGGAGAATCTGTTGGTATTATAGCAGCTCAATCTATCGGTGAACCAGGAACTCAGTTGACAATGCGTACGTTCCATACTGGTGGTATTGCAACAACTGATGATATCACACAAGGTTTACCTAGAGTTGAAGAACTCTTTGAAGCAAGAAAGCCAAAAGGTTTAGCTATTATTGCTGAGTTTGAAGGTAAAGTAACAATTAGTGATACAAAGAAAAAACGTGAAGTTATTATTACAAGCAGTGAAACAGGAGAAGCTAAAGCGTATTTAATTCCTTACGGATCTAGAATTAAAGTATCAGAAGGAGATATGTTGAAAGCAGGGGATGAACTTACAGAAGGTAGCGTTAATCCTCATGATATCCTTAAAATAAAAGGCGTTCGAGCTGTTCAAGATTATATGATTCAAGAAGTTCAACGTGTTTACCGTTTACAAGGTGTTGAAATCAATGATAAACATATTGAAGTAATTTGCAGACAAATGCTTAAAAAAGTAAGAATTGAAGAAAGTGGAGATGCAGAATTTTTACCTGGTAGCTTAATAGATCGATTAGAATATGAGAAAATCAATGATGAACTTGCAGAACAAGACTTAGAAATTGCTGATGGTAGACAAGTGCTACTTGGTATTACGAAGGCGTCACTTGCTACAAATTCTTTCTTATCAGCGGCTTCTTTCCAAGAAACAACGAAAGTATTAACCGAGGCTGCAATACACGGAAAAGAAGATCCATTAATTGGTCTGAAGGAAAATGTTATCATTGGTAACTTAATTCCAGCAGGAACTGGGATGAAACGATATAGAAATGTAGAAATAGAAAAGATCGTTGAAACTAGTTATGAAAATATTGAAGAAGATGAAGAAGAAATGTTATTTGAAGAAGAATAGAAGGTAATATAAAGGAGAGCATTTATTGCTCTTCTTTTAGATTTTTCAACAAACCCTTGACAATTATATTAATAAGTGATAAAATTCATCAGTGTGCATTCTAACAAGCATTATTTGGGTATAATAATGATACCGCAAGTGCTTAAATGAATAGTGACCAGAAGGGATGATCTATAATGCACGATTTAGATTTATTAAAAGGTCCGAGAGTAGTCGGAACCAAACAAACGCTTAGGGTATTAGAAAATGGAACGGCAAAGGTACTTTATGTTGCGAAAAATGCGCAAAAACAAGTGACTTTACGTGTCATTGAATTAGCCGAAAGTAAAAGTATTCCCATAGTTTATATTGAAACTATGGAAGAGTTAGCACAAGCATGCGATGTAGAAGTAAAAACAGCAACCGCAGCATTAATTACGTAGAAATGAATCATTTCTATAATTACAATTCAGGAGGTGAAATGGATGCCAACTTTTAACCAGTTAGTAAGAAAAGGAAGAACAACAGTAGAAAAGAAATCTACAGCACCTGCTCTTCAAAAGGGTTACAACTCTTTACACAAAAAAGCAACAAATATTTCTGCACCTCAAAAAAGAGGCGTATGTACAGCTGTGAAGACTGCAACACCTAAAAAACCAAACTCTGCATTACGTAAAATCGCAAGAGTACGTTTAACAAATGGTATTGAAGTTACTGGATATATTCCAGGAGAAGGTCACAACTTACAAGAGCATAGTGTTGTTCTTTTAAGAGGTGGTAGAGTTAAAGATTTACCAGGTACACGTTACCATATTGTCAGAGGAACACTCGACACCGCAGGTGTTGCAAACCGTAGACAAGCACGTTCAAAATATGGAGCAAAGAGACCTAAAAAGTAATGAACAAATGATGAGTAAAACAGTGCCAGGTATCAGCGTATATTACCTGTTGGTTGCAGGTTAACATATATATAAAGGACCAGGCTCGAACACTAACCGATAGGTTAAGTGAGTACCTAAGAATTAATTATTATTCTAATTAAGGAGGGAAGAACCGTGCCAAGAAAAGGACATATAGCGAAAAGAGATGTATTAGCTGATCCATTATACAACGATAAAGTTGTTACAAAATTAGTTAATAGCATCATGTTAGATGGTAAAAAAGGAACTTCACAAAAAATCGTTTACGGTGCTTTTGAGAAAGTTGCTGAAAAAACTGGTAAAGATGCTTTGGAAGTTTTTCAAGAAGCAATGGCTAATATCATGCCAGTACTAGAAGTAAAAGCTAGACGTGTTGGTGGTGCTACGTATCAAGTTCCTATCGAAGTAAGAACCGATAGAAAACAAGCATTAGCACTTCGTTGGTTAACATTGTATTCACGTAAACGTGGAGAAAAGACAATGATTGACCGTCTTGCTGGAGAAATTTTAGATGCTGCAAACAACGCAGGAGCATCTGTTAAGAAAAAAGAAGATATGCATAAAATGGCAGAAGCTAACAAGGCTTTTGCAAGTTATAGATGGTAATAATAACATTGTAAACATTTAATCGATTACACCAAAGGAGGAAAAATACTTTGGCAGGAAGACAGTTCCCATTAGAAAGAACGAGAAATATTGGGATTATGGCTCACATCGATGCAGGAAAGACAACTTTAACAGAACGTATTTTGTTTTATACAGGTCGTAGCCACAAAATTGGAGAGGTTCATGAAGGTGCTGCTACAATGGACTGGATGGAACAAGAACAAGAAAGAGGTATAACCATTACTTCTGCTGCGACTACATGTCAATGGCAAGATAATAGAATCAATATTATTGACACGCCTGGGCACGTTGACTTCACGGTTGAAGTTGAACGTTCATTACGTGTTCTTGATGGTTCTGTTGGTGTTTTTTGTGCAAAAGGTGGGGTTGAGCCTCAATCTGAAACGGTTTGGCGTCAAGCCGATAAATATCAAGTACCGAGAATGGCATTTATTAACAAAATGGATATTATGGGTGCAGATTTTCAAAATTGTGTAGATATGATAAGAGACAGATTAGGTGCTAATGCGATGCCTATTCAATATCCAATTGGAGCGGAAGATGATTTCGTAGGACTTATTGATCTATTTAAAATGAAAGCCTATATTTATAATGATGACTTAGGTCAAGATGTTACTGAAGGAGAAATTCCAGCTAACTTACTTGAAAAAGCACAGGCGTTAAGGGAAGAATTAGTTGAAGCAATTTCTGATACTGATGAGAAATTGATGGAACTTTATTTAGAAGGTGAAGAGATCGCAGAAGCAGACCTTAGAAAAGCTTTGAGGCAAGCGGTTATTGACGTAAAAATCATCCCCGTGTTATGTGGATCAGCTTACAAAAATAAAGGGGTTCAAATACTGTTAGATGCTGTTATTGAATTTATGCCAGCACCGACAGATGTACCTGCAATTCAAGGTATTATTCCTGATACGGAAGAAACAACTTCTAGACCTTCATCTGATGAAGAGCCTTTTTCAGCGCTAGCATTTAAGATTATGTCTGACCCATTTGTGGGTAAGTTATGTTTCTTCAGAGTTTATTCAGGAACAATTAATGCAGGTTCTTATGTGCTAAACTCAACAAAGAATAAAAAAGAGCGTCTTGGAAGAATTCTTCAAATGCACGCGAACAAAAGAGAAGACATTGAAAAAGTATACTCTGGAGATATTGCTGCTGCAGTTGGACTTAAAGTTACAACTACAGGAGATACATTATGTGACGAAAAGCATGCAGTTATTCTTGAGTCCATGGTATTCCCAGATCCAGTAATTCATGTTGCAATTGAACCTAAGACAAAAGCTGGTCAAGAAAAGATGGGTATTGCTTTATCAAAACTTGCTGAAGAAGATCCAACTTTTAAAACATATACTGATCATGATACAGGGCAAACGATTATCGGTGGGATGGGTGAACTTCATCTTGAGATCATTGTAGACCGTATGATGAGAGAGTTTAAGGTTGAAGCCAATGTAGGCGCACCACAAGTTGCTTATAAAGAAACCATTACGAAGTTAGTTGATGTAGATGGTAAGTTTATTAGACAATCTGGTGGTCGTGGACAATATGGACATTGTAAAGTGAAGTTTTCACCAATGGATGTTAATGGCGAAGTGTTATATGAATTCAAGAATTCTACAGTTGGTGGCTCTATTCCTAGAGAATATGTACCAGCAGTAGATGATGGTATTCAAGATGCTATGAAGAGTGGTGTGCTATGTGGTTACCCAGTAGTAGGTATATTTGCAGAGTGCTATGACGGTTCTTACCATGATGTTGACTCCTCAGAAATGGCATTTAAGATTGCCGGTTCTATGGCATTCAAAGAAGCAATGAGAAAAGGTGAACCAGTTTTATTAGAGCCAATCATGAAGGTAGATGTAATTGTATCAGATGATTATATGGGAGATGTTATTGGTGACATTAATTCAAGAAGAGGTAGAATTGAAGGAATGGACCCAAGAAACGGAGCTCAACAAATCCATGGGTTTGTACCATTATCTGAAATGTTTGGTTATGCAACTGATCTTAGATCCAAGACTCAAGGACGTGGAACATATTCAATGCAATTTGATCATTATGAACCACTACCAAAGGGTATTCAAGAGAAAATTGTTTTAGGTAAAGCAAAATAATAGGTTATTCTACTATTAATACTTGCAAAACCATAGACGATAAAATATAATTCAAGTATATGAAAATGTGGCAATGTCACAATTAAGACAGGAAAGTAGTCTTTACATGAAGACGATCCTAGTCAACCAATAAGAAAATAAAGGGTATAACCCAATATAAGGAGGAAGAATTCAAATGGCAAAAGCTAAGTATGAAAGAAATAAGACACATGTTAATATTGGTACTATCGGTCACGTTGATCATGGTAAAACGACATTAACAGCAGCTATTACATTAACATTAAACAAAAGATTAGGTACAGGTGAAGTATTTGCCTTCGATAACATCGACAAGACACCTGAAGAAAGAGAACGTGGTATCACAATTTCAACTGCTCACGTTGAATATGAAACTGCAAACAGACATTATGCACATGTTGACTGCCCAGGCCATGCTGACTATGTTAAAAATATGATCACTGGAGCTGCTCAAATGGATGGCGCAATTCTTGTTGTTGCAGCAACTGATGGTCCTATGGCTCAAACTAGAGAGCATATCTTACTAGCACGACAAGTAGGTGTTCCATATATCGTTGTATTCATGAACAAGTGTGACATGGTAGATGACGAAGAATTACTAGAATTAGTAGAAATGGAAATTAGAGAATTATTAAATGAATACGAATTCCCTGGTGATGACATTCCTGTAATTAAAGGTTCTGCGTTAAAAGCATTAGAAGATCCTGACTGTGTTTGGGGTGACAAATTACTAGAATTAATGGAAGCTGTAGATGCTTACATTCCAGATCCAGTAAGAGATATTGATAAACCTTTCTTAATGCCTGTTGAAGATGTTTTCTCAATCACAGGACGTGGAACAGTTGCAACTGGTAAAGTTGATCGTGGTGTAATTCACGTTCAAGATGAAGTTGAAATTGTTGGTTTAGCAGAAAAGAGCAGAAAAGTTATTGTAACTGGTGTTGAAATGTTCCGTAAATTATTAGACGATGCTCAAGCTGGAGATAACATCGGCGCATTACTTCGTGGTGTTCAAAGAAATGAAATTGAAAGAGGCCAAGTATTAGCTAAGCCTGGTACAATTACACCACATACGAACTACAAAGCACAAGTTTATGTTCTTAAAAAAGAAGAAGGCGGACGTCATACACCTTTCTTTGATAACTATAGACCACAATTCTATTTCAGAACAACAGACGTTACTGGCGTTATCAAATTACCAGAAGGCACAGAAATGTGTATGCCTGGTGATAACATCGAAATGACAATCGAATTGATTGCTCCAATCGCTATGGAAAAAGGTTTACGTTTCGCGATTCGTGAAGGCGGAAGAACTGTAGGCGCTGGTGCGGTTGCAGAAGTTATTAAGTAATTATAACAATTAGAAGTATATGTTTTACTTAGAAAGGGGGTGTCGCAAAACTACTTTTAGTAGCGAGCGATGCTTCCTTTTTTTACTAAAAATAAAGCAGATGACCAAAAATAAACTTATATCGTTTGTTT
>PGZO01000048.1 GCA_002841375.1 Firmicutes bacterium HGW-Firmicutes-7
ATAATAGCTAATGCAATTTTAGATAGGATTTTACATCATGCTCATGTTGTATCAATTAGCGGAAAATCATATAGATTAAAAGATCATATTAAACAAGAAGCTGAGTAAAAAACTACATTCTTATATGATCAAAAGTTTGCATTATTAACTTGACATTTATACCCGCCCTACAAATAAGTAATACAAAAGCATTATAGATGTATTCGTGGTTCTTTTCCAGCATTCCTTTTTGCCAGGAACTATTAATGTAAAACTAATTTCTGTACCTATGGAATTTAGTAGTTCAAACTGGAGAAAAGGAGGCTAGCAAATGAGTAATACAGTATATCTTTATGTTTTTGATACTATGGCAGATTGGGTGGTTGGTTACCTAAATATGAAAGAAAAAGAGAAATATACTTATGTCACGAAAAGCTTTTAGTGCAAAAGGGGCAGTTGCGGTAGGACCATATTCACATGCAGTTGAATCAGGAGATTTAGTTTTTTTATCAGGGCAGACACCAATTAACTCTCAAACAGGAAAACTAGTTGAGGGGGATATAGCGGTGCAAACTAACCAATGTTTCGAAAACTTACTTAAAGTATAGTTTAATTCACCATATCCTGCTCGCACAACTATAGGTGTAGCGTCTCTCGGTATTGATTAAGGGGGTAATTAGTGTGGACAATAGGAAAAGCAAATTGAAGCCGATAAATTTTTGGAAACTTAACACATCAGCCTGGTTCGTTATTTTAATGGCATTAATCTTGCCATATCAAAGTACAGATGGATTTAAAGCCATTTACGGATATCCGTTAACATTTTTGACTACTTACAATACTATACCAAGAAGAATTCTGTTATCATCGATATCAGTAAATGTGATAGCACTTTTAATTGATATAGTTGTAGTTTATTTTATAATGATAAGTATTTCAAAATTAATACATAGGATCAGGATAAAGGATAATATGAGATAGGAGAATATCGTTGCTGTATATTCAGAATGATAAAGATACTTATTGAATAAAGAAAAGCAATTATGATAAAATTGATAGTATTCTGATTGATTGTAGCTGCTGTTTCCGTGTTCAATATCAAATAATAACAATATGTTGCCTAAATTCATTAGCCCTAAATTTGAGAAAATGGGGAGTGATTAAGCTGCTGAACCTCGGCAACACGCAAACGTTAGGCGACAGAAATATACTATGTTGTAATAAAAATTGAGGAGGTCAGAGAATGGAGGTTTCACATGTTCAGAACGCATATAGTAAGATTGCTAGTAAATATGCAGATGAGTTTTATAAGGAATTAGATAATAAACCATTAGACAGATATCTATTAAAAGCATTTTGTAGCATGATAAGAAAAAATGGAATTGCTTGTGACATGGGGTGTGGACCTGGTCATATAACAAGGTATATTCATAATAGGGGAATCAATATCATTGGAATGGATATTTCTAAAGGAATGATCCAACAAGCTAAAAAATTGAATCCAGGGATAGATTTTGAAGAAGCTAACATGCTTGAACTGAATTGTATTGAAAGAAAGTTCTCGGGGATAATATCACATTATTCAATAGTACATTTTGAGGCAAGTGAATTGAAGATGGTATTTAATGGTATTAACAGTATCTTAGAAGAAGATGGGCTTTTGTTAATAGCATTTCATGTGGGTGATGAAGCCTTGTTTGTTAAAGAGTTATTAGAAGAAGAAGTTAATATGGATTATATATTTCATAATTTTGATAGAGTATTAATACAACTAAGAGAGTTTAATTTTAAGGTAATAGAGGCCTTTTGTAGAGAACCTTATGAAGGATATGAGTACATGAGTAGAAGGGGATATATATTATGTAAAAAGGGAACTGAAATGAATAAATAATTGTGAGCAACAAGTAGGCTGTATATTCCTATCGACTAATAGCGAATTCTCGACATGACTGAGGAAGGATGTCGCGTCGGGAATTACAAAAACGTTGTGTGACATTACTCCATCATATCGGTGTATTCCTCTTGGAACGCTAAATAATGATAATTATAAATTAAATTGAAAGGGAGTGGAGTTTATAAATAGATTAAGTAAATTACACAGTCGAATTATTTTTGGGATTTTGTCTATAATAATTAGTATTTTAGAATTGCTATATTTGAATAAATTGAATGTGGACTATAAAGGAATATATAATGTAGCTATATTTGAAGGTATGGTGATAATACAGGCACTTTTTTGGTATATTGTATTATTTAAGAAAGACAAACTTAAACATTATAACATAAGGTTGATTATATGTGTAATGATAAGTAGTATCTTATTAATTGGCATGTTTTTGACCCCTCCAAGATATTCTTATGAGGATGGCAAAGAAATAATACTGAGTAAATTTGACTTAGAAAAAGAGTTTGATTTTTTAGAAGAAAGCCTTAATAGAGATATTATTTCAGTACATAATAATCCAAAATGGATTTTTACTGCTAATAAAAATTATTACTATGTTGTAAATCAAGGTAACAATACCAGATTTTTTACAGTAAACCCAATTGATGGTAAAGAATTTGAATTAAGTAGTGATTTTTGGGAAGATGGTAGGGGCTTTAAATATTAAATTAGACTAATTGATATCTTCCATTTATAAATGTATAGCATTATCGTTATAAAGAATATGGAATTTATATTTAGTGCGGTTGATAGGTACACCAGCTGATGAACTACGGCATCACGCAAACGTTGTACGACATTGCGTACTAGATAAAACTAACACACATTAAAATATGAGGAGAAATGAGATGAATAATATATCTAATATTGATAATATCCCAAAGGAATATATGTATGATCCTGATTTTCAAACTGAAATGAAAACAATATTAATTGGTGATGCCATTGGTTGTGAAAAAATTTATGTGAATATAGATTATATAAAGCCTGGTAGTGAAAGTGTAAAATATCATTCACATTCAAAACAGGAAGAATTCTATCTTATAATGAGTGGAAAAGGTATATTGAGAATAGACGGAGAAGAAATACTAATAAAGGCAGGAGATGTTATTTCAACACCTGCGGGTAAAGATATTGGACATCAATTTATAAATAACAGTTCAGAAATACTACAGATACTTGATGTAGGAACCCGAGAAAAAGATGATATCATTACCTATCCTGATGAAAATGTGATTTTTGTGAAAAATAAAAACTTGGTTTTTAATATTAAAGATAATATTAAAGATTGGAGTTCAGAACCAAATGAATGATATTCATACAGTGGAGTAGAAGCAAATCATATTTTTATTTAAAGGGAGAGTAGCGATGCAAGGTTTGTATTTGTTATTGGTAGAAATATTAGTTGCGATTGATTTTTTTGCTAGCTTAAGGAATAGGTACATAGCAAAAGAGGGATATTCGCGATTTTTATTACCAATTGTTATAATAATTAATTTGGGAAACACCTCAAAAATTGACATGATTGACATAATGTTATATGTTTTGTTTGTTATTTTAGTTGTAGCGTCATGGGCATTTATTGGCGTAAAGTACTACATAAAACCAGTGGATGTAGAAGAAGCATTTATGAAGCTAGAAGATTTAGCTGATAGACAGAATACTGAATTGAAGATTGAGTTACTAAAGTATCATGTTGCATATTTTGATTTTGGGGCGAAACCTAAAGTGATTATTTCTAACCGTGATAATAGGAAATTGTTAGTTTCTTTTTATAGAGTAGCAAACTATAAGCAGTTCAAAAAAACGGATCAATTTATTCAAAATAAACTCAGAACACTAGAATTATCTAAATGTAGCGATCTTATTTCAAACTCAATTATATTGTTTTTTTGGACATCAATTACAGTGTATTATCTTATACGGTTGTATTAATCAACAGCGAACTCTGTGTTGCCAAAATTCATAAACTTTATGTATCTATAAGTTGAAAGTGACTTAGTTGATGAATTTCGGTAAATGAGCTATTAAAGTTTATAGTATACAATCTTATTAAGAAGGGAGAAAAACATGGCTTGGTGTAAGAATTGTAGAAGTGAATATGAACCACATGTCAAAAATTGTGCTGAATGTTCAGAAGAACTAGTAGATACACTTGAAGATGTTAAATATGAGAATGTTCAAAGAGAAGATCTAACTGATAATAAATGTACTTTGTTAATGAATGTAGCTAGTACATTTGAGGCAAATGCTATCATATCTCTGCTCGAAGTAGAAAACATTTCGGCATTTAAGGGGTATAAATCTAGTGGTGAGTACTTGAATATAGCAACAGGGTTTAATTATCAAGGAACGGACATTTTTGTGCCTATTGAACTATTGTATAAGGCTAAAGAAATAGTAGAAGGTCAATTGAATAGTTATGATATGCCAGAAGAAGATGAAGGTGACGTTAATTTGGAAGAGTTGGGCAGACAATTACATAATCGAAATAGAAATATACTTAGATTTATGCTATTTGTTTTAATACTAATTCCAGTTTTTGTGGCTATTTTAACAAATATATAATACAAATAAAACGCATATGTATGCTGTTCCTGGCAGGGTACTTCATATAAAGATTTGTTGCACACAATCATCAGCTTATGGTTGATCTTTTAATAAATAAGAAATATATTAAAGTCTATGAATCAGATAATACTGTATTTATATATGAAGTAAATGGTGTAGTAGCTAATTTATATAATCATTCTTATATTGATCTAGGGTAAAGCATTGACGGTGTGATATGATAACAATAAAAAAAATTGAGGTTTACTTATGATTAAAACAAAGTGGAAAAAATTCTGTATTATTATCTTTCTAATAGTTTTTTTATACTTAGAGAACAATCAAATTGAGGTATCAAATTTTACTATAGATATGAGAGAACTGCCTCGTGAATATGAAGGATTTAGAATAATACATCTTTCTGATCTACATAATAAATTGTTTGGTCATGGGCAAAAAAACTTAGTTAACATTATAGAAAATGAAAAGCCTAATATTATAGTGATTACTGGAGACTTAATTGATAGGAGAAGATATAATAAAGCTAATGCAATATTATTGATTGAAAAACTAGTGGATATTGCTCCTGTTTACTATGTAACAGGAAATCATGAATGGTGGTCAGGAAAGTATGAGACGTTAAGAAACGATATCGAGAGTACAGGCGTACATATTCTTAGCGATGAAAAAACTGAAATTATTTATGGAAAAAAAGTGATAAATATTATGGGAATTGATGATCCAGCAAAATACTATGAAGAATATGCTAAATCTGATAATGGCATAAGAATAATTAATGAGAAAATTGATATGTTATTAGCCGATATCAAGGAAGAACAGGTTACAATTCTATTAGCACATAGACCTGAATTATTTAATCTATATAAAGAAAAAAATATTAATTTAGTTTTATGTGGTCACACGCATGGAGGACAAGTACGATTGCCATTTATTGGTGGTTTAATGGCCCCTAGTCAAGGATTATTCCCAGAATTTGATGGAGGAAAATACAAAAACAAGGAAGTAACTATGATTGTAAACAGAGGATTAGGAAATAGTATATTTCCGATAAGGATTTTCAACAAACCGCAAGTAGGCGTTATTATACTAAGCAAGAAATTTGACTAAGAAGATATGTTATGTGATATTACGCACTAAATTATAGATTAAATGATTTTTAGGAGTATTTAAGTATGAAAAAAAATATGTATTTGTTATACTGATAATATTAAGTTTAACCTCTTGTAATAATCATTCAATAGATGAACCCTTAAGCCAACCACCAGATATAACAATTTCATCTGGAAGTTCAACGATTGAATATGTTGCTGTGTTGAATATATGGAATAATTACATTTTATTATGAGGTATTTATTATGAGTCAAATTAAATATATTTTTTTAGATTGCATGGAAACAATTATTGATCTACATGAATTACCTTCTAGTAGTGATTACGCTTATTGGACTTATTTCAATTCGGGTGTCGAGGATTATTGGGAAAACTTTAATGAGTTTTTAATTAATTATGAAGAGGCCAAGAACAGTATATCTGCTAATTTAGCTTATAACGAAGAATACGACATCATTCAGCGAATCGATTATGTAGTAAAGCATAATGGGAGAATTGGCCTTGAATTTAAACATAGAGTAAGTGAACGGCTTTTTAATACTTATTGGAATACATACAAATCAAAATGCTTCGTTCATCAAGATGTTAAAGCGGCATTAGTTAACTTGTCTAGAAAATATAAACTTGTAGTTATTTCAAATTTTAAAGTAAGAAATGGGATCGAAGAATTGTTGGAGATAAACAAGATAAAGCATTTATTTGATTTAATCATTACATCTATAAATTTTGGATGGAGAAAACCTGATCATAGAATTTATGAATATGCCATTAACCTATCTAAATGTAGGACGAATGAAATTGTTTTTATGGGAGATGATTATCAAAATGATTATGTGGTCCCTAGACAAATAGGTATAAAATCATTCTTATTGAATAAAGGGCAGACCTATATTAATACAGATATGGTTGCTAATTATTTAGAGTTTGAAGAAAAGCTTACATAAATTTAGTAATTAGAATTCCGTCGCGGGCAACGTCATATAACAAGATCTTTCAGATATTAAGCCTTTAGAAGGATGATTATGTGAAGTGAAACTTGTTTAGTAGACTTACGCATCCCGATTGATTTCCATTCTAGAAGAATTGATATTATGGGTTAGAAATAAAAAAATGGAGATAAGTAAAATGAATATCGCAATAAGACAATTTCAAAGAGAGGATCTTAATTCAATTGTTTCCATCTGGAATGAAGTTATTGATGAAGGTAATAGTTTCTTTTGGAGAAAACATTTTTCCAACGATGAAATATTACATATAATTGACAGGCAAACTGCAGTATATTGTGCAGAATATAATCAAGAAGTAATTGGATTCTATATTTTACACGACAACTTTCTAGAAAGAGGGAATCATATATCAAATGCACTTTATGCCATTAAAAAGCAATATCGTGATCCTGCTGGATATATCCTTCTAGATTCTTTTTATGATATTGAAGAAAAAGAAATGCTAAAGATAGCAAAAGAATTAAAAGGGTATGTAAATGAAGTTGGATATATGGCCAAAATTAATGTGGATACCTATAAACTAAGATATTTTTCATCTGAACGAGAAGTTAAATTTTGTGGACATGCAACAAGACAACGTCTCAAGTGAATTGAGCTGATAATTTCAACAACAACGAGAACGTTAGGCCAAATTAACTTATTATGTTTTGAAAGAAGGTAACGATATGCAAAAAGTAATCAGTATAAAGGATTATATAATACCTACGACAGTAATTATTAGTATTATATCAGGGATATTTTTTAATTTAAATAGTATTATTAATTAGGTAAACCAAAGAAGTCCATTTAATGATAGCTACTCTGCTTGGTTAATTTCATATGGAATAATGTTAGTAATGTACTTACTTCCTTGGTATAAAAGAGTATTAATTAGAGCACGAGAGAACACTGGAAACTTAGAGATAATTACAGCATATAAAACAAACGTGACAGTATTGAGTATACTTCTAATCTTGTCGTTTCATATGTTGTTTTGGACTTTTTTGATTTGTAACATAGATTTTCCCCTTGTAATAATATTGGGAGGAACATATGGATTATACAAAGTGTTAATCGAAAGACTATATATGGCTAAAGACTATTTTATTATATCAGACAAAAAAATTTATTATAAAAAACTTGATAGTGTCCATGAAAATAATCAGACTAAACTAGATTTGATTATTGACACAAAAAAATATCAACTAAATTGCCAATCAGTAAAGTTTAAAGAAGAAATAATTAAAAACATAAAGTTAAAATGTATTAATATTACATGAAAGGTAATTTGAGAAGTTAATTAGTTGATAATTAATGAATGGTGAATTTTATTGACTATGATATAATTAATAAAATTATTATAATATCTTTTGGAGGACATCATGAATAAATTGCATGAAATATTAGACTATAACCGATCTTTTGTTAAGAATAAAGAGTATGCTAAATATACAACATCAAAAGAACCAAATAAGAAGTTGGTGATTTTGTCATGTATGGATACAAGATTAACAGAGTTACTTCTTAAGGCATTAAATCTAAGAAACGGGGATGTCAAACTTATTAAGAATGCTGGTGCTTCAATAATGAATCCATTTGATAGCATAATCCGAAGTATTGTGGTTGCTATATATGAATTCCAAACGGACGAAGTCTTAGTAATTGGTCATCATGATTGTGGTATGAGCAGTATAAATGCAGACAAAACCTTAGAAAAAGCTATTAAGAGGGGGATCTCCCCAGAAGTAATAAAAACTTTATGTAATGCAGGGATTGATTTTAAGAAGTGGTTGAAGGGCTTTGACTCCGTAGAAGAATCTGTTAAAGAGAGTGTTGAGTTGATAAAAAACCATCCATTAATTGCTAAGGATGTAATAATACATGGCCTAATTATTGATCCAGAAACAGGGGAATTGGATGTTATCGTTAATGGATATAAGGCAGAAAGAACTTAAAGACTGATAAACATGGACAACAACGAACATGTTAAGTGACATTGATTACTACTTTCCATAGGTTATTTAACATTGACAGAGGAAGGATTAGTGATAGATAGTGTTGACTCATCAAATTTAGAGTTAATTAATGATTAAAGAGAGTGCGGTACAAATTAAAATACGTTTATAATGCGGTCAAAGGAGATATGTTTATGAGTGAATTATCAAAGTTACCCAATATTGGTAAAAGTATTGAAGAACAACTAAATATTATTGGAATTGCAACATATGATCAATTAAAAGAAATTGGTAGTAAACAGGCGTGGTTAAGAATTAGGGGGATTGATGATTCCGCTTGTATAAATCGATTATGTGCTTTAGAAGGAGCTATTCAAGGAATAAGATGGCATAATCTTTCGGAAGACACACGTCATGATTTGAAAGAATTTTATAATAAATTTAAGTGATATATTTGGAGTGAAATTTTGAGAAAAGATCGTTATTAATAAATCTGTTTATTTGTGATATATAGGACAAATTATGGTAATACTGGCATACAAAAGTATAACTTAGCACACTTTTTTAAAGCGAGATTTAGATTTAAAGGAGTTGATAGTATGAATAGAAATGATGTAATTTTAAGAAACGAAAATGTATTAGATTACAGAACAGTTGAAGATCTGACAAGAGAAGCATTTTGGAATTATCATGTACCCGGATGTGATGAGCACTATCTTTTACATATCATGAGAAAGGCCAATTCATTTATTCCAGAATTGGATTTTGTTGCTGAAGTAAATGGGAAAATCGTCGGTAACATCGTGTATACCAAAGCTAAAATTGTTGATGATAACGGGGACCATCACAATGTGATTTCGTTTGGTCCCATTTCTGTTTTACCTGCTTTTCAGGGAAAAGGAATTGGCAGCCTTTTAATAGAACATACAAAGACAGTAGCAAAAGAGCTTGGTTACACAGCAATACTTATTTACGGTGATCCAGACTATTACAGCAAGTTTGGTTTTATTGCGTCAGAAAACTATAAAATCGGGACCTCTGACAATATGTATGCAGTTCCACTACAGGCACTTGAACTATGTCCTGGAGCACTATCTAATATTTGCGGTCTTTTCCTAGAAGATGAAATCTATGAGATTGATAAAATTGCGGCAAATGAATTTGATAAAACTTTTTCACCTAAAGAACTGATCAGTGACCTTCCAACACAAATAAGATTTCGTGAGTTAGTGGAAATGAGAAAGATAAGGTTATGAACATAGTCTAATGAGAAAAGACAACTAAAAATAATGCAAAAATAGAGGATAATATCATTATGTTTTCTGTACCTATGGAAGTTAGTATTGCAAACTAGAAGTTAGTTTTTCACTTTACGGATAATTTTATAATAGTTAAGTGAAAAGGTAAGTTCCGTAGTTGAAAGAACCTTGAAAAATGCATGAGTTAAGTCTAGCGAAACCACTTTACAATCCCAAAAAAGAGGGAT
>PGZO01000019.1 GCA_002841375.1 Firmicutes bacterium HGW-Firmicutes-7
ACAAACGATATAAGTTTATTTTTGGTCATCTGCTTTATTTTTAGTAAAAAAAGGAAGCATCGCTCGCTACTAAAAGTAGTTTTGCGACACCCCCTTTTTATCCAGTAGGAAAATTCTACTTTCCTACGAAGTCATAAAAAGAGCGTTGAAAAATTAAAATCTTTCATAACACGCTGTCAAGCGCTCTTTTTATTTAGGATGCTTGTTGGGAAAGTCTGCTTGCACTTTAATAACCATTATGATAAAATTTATTAGATTAACGTCGTATTAGCACTTATAATGTTGCCAATTTTGGATATGCTTTTATGTAAAAGTAATCATTAATACGTCGTAAAACTTTGATCAGAAAACAAAAGCAGAAAGCAGGTATTAATATGTGTGGATTTGTTGGATTTATAGATAAAATAGATGATAAAGACGCAATACTAACGAATATGATGAATGAAATCATTCATAGAGGACCAGATAGTGATGGAAGGTATATTGATGATAATGTAGCTTTAGGTTTTAGAAGATTGTCAATTATTGACCTTGAAGGTGGCGCCCAGCCTCTATATAATGAAGATGATGCAATGGTATTAGTGTTCAATGGAGAGATTTATAATTACAAGGTTATTAGGGAGGAGTTGATTGCTAAAGGGCATATTTTCAAGACTTCTACTGATTCTGAGGTATTGTTACATGGTTATGAAGAATATGGAACAGAATTGGTTAAAAGGCTAAGAGGAATGTTTAGTTTTGCAATATGGGATAAAAGAAGTCAATCACTTTTTTGTGCCCGTGATTTCTTTGGCATTAAGCCGTTATACTATAGCCAAAGTAACGGTACTTTTATGTTTGGATCAGAAATCAAAAGCTTCATTAAGCATCCAAGTCTAACAAAGGAATTAAATGAAAGGGCACTAGAGAATTATTTAACCTTTCAATACTCCCCATCAAATGAAACCTTTTTTAAAGGTGTTTTCAAGCTACCTCCAGCACATTATTTCATTTATAAAAGCGGTGAAATTAACATAGAACGGTATTGGGAACCAGAGTTTGAAGCAGAAGACAAACCACTAGAAGAATATGTTGATTTGATCGATAATCGGTTTAAAGAATCTGTTGAGGCTCATAAAATTTCAGATGTAGAGGTTGGATGTTTTTTATCAAGTGGGGTAGACTCGAGCTATGTTGCATCTTGCTTCCACGGGGATAAAACCTTTACAGTTGGGTTTGATTATCATAAGTACAATGAGATTGATTATGCAAAGGAATTATCATCAACGATTCATATTGATAATTATCATAAGATTATTACATCAGAAGAATATTGGCGTGTTTTGCCTAAAGTTCAATATCATATGGACGAGCCATTAGCGGATCCATCGGCAGTAGCACTTTATTTTGTAAGCCAATTAGCGAGTGAACATGTAAAAGTTGTTCTGTCTGGTGAAGGCGCAGATGAACTATTTGGTGGTTATAATATATACAGGGAACCAATGGACATTGCCTTCTATACAAAACTACCTCAATCTATTAGAAAAGCAATTGGATTTTTAGCGAAGTATCTTCCGGATATTAAAGGCAAGAGCTTTCTAATTAGAGGCAGTAAAACGATAGAGGAACGTTTTATTGGAAATGCTTTTATGTTTACTGAAAAGGAAAGAAAAAGATTACTAACAATTACTACTGATGCAGAGGCCCCACAAAAGCTTACTAAGCCTTTTTACAATAAGGTAAAGGATAAAGATGATGTAACTAAAATGCAATTTTTAGATATTCATATGTGGATGGCTGGAGACATATTGCTAAAGGCAGACAAAATGAGTATGGCGCATTCACTAGAGCTTAGGGTCCCATTTTTAGATAAAGAGGTTATGAAGTTAGCTGGTAAAATACCTACAAAATATAGAGTTCATCCAGTCAATACTAAATATGCTATGCGCTTGGCTGCGCTTAGAAATATTCCAGAAGCTGTGGCACAAAAGAAGAAGCTAGGCTTTCCTGTGCCTGTTCGTGTTTGGCTGAGAGAAGAAAAATACTATTTAACCGTTAAAGAAGTCTTTGCTTCAGAATATGCTAGAAAGTTTTTTAACGAGAAAGAATTACTTAAATTACTAGAGATTCATTACAAAGGAAAAAAAGACAACTCAAGAAAAATTTGGACAATATATATGTTTTTAGTATGGTATCAACAATATTTTGCGTAGTGGAATAGAAGGAGTATTATGAAAAAAATTAAAGGCGAAAATGGATATATTGATTATTATAAAAAGCAGTACCTTATTATTTCAGTTGCTTTTTTAGTTGCTGTGATGACGATTTATATTATTGGAAATATATTTGCAAAAAGTTATTTTGTTTATTTTGCAGTTTTATCAGCGTTAATGATTTTACCAGCCTCACAATACCTTACAAAGTATTTGTTGTTTGTACGGTATAAAAGTGGTGCATCAGATTACTATGAGAAATTCAAGGGCCTTCATGAACAAATGCTGGTACTAAGTGATTTGATCGTTGTAAAAGGAAAGCAAACACTATATTTTGACTTTATTATCTTTTCAGACAAAAACATACTTGCTTGTCATAAACAAAAAAGTGGTGATGTTAAAAAAAATGAAAGACTTCAGGTAGCAAAAAGCTTACTTCAAAATATTTATCATCCTAATGGGTATGATATTCCAATCATTGTTTTTGATTGTGAAGAAGAGTTATTAGCTTATTTAATTAAGAATGTAGCCAGTATAATGAATAGCAACAATGAAGCAAAACAAGATAAGTTGGCTAATCTTATCCTAAATAGTGCAATTTAATCAAATAAAGGAAGGGATTGACTTCCATAATGAAGACTTACGTAATCAGTTCAATTGAAGAGAACCAAAGAGTAGATAAATACATAATGAAAATCTTAGGAAATGCATCAAAAAGCTTTATCTATAAAATGTTTCGCAAAAAAAATATTAAGATAAATGATCAAAGAATCGTGGGAAATGAGATTTTAAAAGAAGGCGATATAATTAAAATCTTTTTTTCAGACGATACCTTTGAGACTTTTAAAAAAGTAGAAGAGGTAAATCATTCAAGGAATATTTGTTTTTCTGTCATATATGAAGATGAAAATTTGCTTATATGTAATAAGCCGGTTGGCTTGTTATCTCAACCAGATGGCAAAAGTGAAAGCTTAGTCCAGCAAGTTGAAAGCTACTTAAATATAAAGGAAAGTAGCTTTAAGCCAGGAATCTGTAATAGACTAGATAGAAATACGAGTGGAATCATTATTGCAGGTAAAAACATTAAGGCACTACAAGTAATTAATGATTCCATTTCAAAAAGAAACATTGATAAAGATTATTTAACGATTGTAAAAGGAATAATCCTTACTGAAAACACAATTGAAGGTTATTTATATAAAAATGAATCGACAAACAAAGTGACCATTAACAAAGACCCAAGTAAGGGCGATTTTATTAGGACGATTTATCGACCTATTAAAGATAATGGGGCGTATACCTTACTTGAAGTGAAAATCATCACGGGTAAATCACATCAAATTAGAGCACATCTTCAAAGTATAGGACACCCTATTATCGGAGACTACAAGTATGGGGACATGACGGTTAATAGATTTTTTAGTAGGCGATTTAACTTAAATAATCAATTGCTACACGCATATAAATATACATTTTTGGATATAGAAGAACCCCTTAAGTATTTAATTAATAAACAATTTGATGCACCAATAACTGAGCAGTTTAATACAATTATTCAACAATTATTTTGAGGTGCATAATATGAATATAAAGCAAGAAATTATTCTTCATGCTAAAGAGATAGGTATTGATAAAATTGGCTTTTGTAGAGGAGATGGCGAACTACAACAAAAGGAACTTAAAGATGCAAAGAGCTTTATTGTTATTCTAGAAAGCTATAATCTCTATTCAGATAACAACTGGACATCAAAACTATATGGAAAAATGTCAAAAGCAGCAATTTTTGAAGATTACCATAAAATCGTTCGTAGAAAACTAGAACGACTCCAACACTTCATAACCGACCGCTTCAAATGTAATAGTAATATTTATTGTGATCAAAGTCCATTTTTTGATAGAAGTATTGCCTTAAGAGCTGGACTTGGAGCAATTGGAAAAAATACGTTTTTAATAAATAAAGAACATGGTACTTCAACCTTTATTGGATATGTATTGACGGATTTAAAGCTTGATCATTATAATACAGAAATTCACGATGATTATTGTGAAGGCTGTGAAAAATGTGCACAGGCATGTCCAAGTAAAGCGATAACAGTAGGAAAAGAATTTAATGCTAACAGATGCCTATCCTATTTAACGCAAGCAAAGATCGTTCCTAATGATTTAAAAGAAATGATGAAAAATCATCTATATGGATGTGATATATGTCAATTGGCCTGTCCTTACAATAAACCTTCGAATAAAAACAATGAGCATGCTCCTATTATCGATGAATTTTTTGACTTGAAAGCGATTATGTCTTTGAACAATACACAGTTTAAAAGCTCAATTGGTAAAACCGCTGCAGGGTGGAGAGGGAAGAAAATGCTTCAAAGAAATGCAATTATTGCTTTAGGTAATAATAAAAGCAATGAGAGTGTTCATTTGTTGAACGAGTTCTATCAAGATATACGAGTTGATATACGGACTGAAATTGTTCATTCCTTAGGGCGTATTGGTTCAGCTGAAGCGAAGCAAGTACTAAAAGAACGATATAAATTGGAAAAAAATGAAGAGGTTAGGTACCTTATTACAAAATACCTATTATAAGGTGGGATAATATGGCTTGGCAATCACGAGGTTTAAGAGGAAGCGCATTAGAAGAATTAATCAACTTAACAAATGATAAATATAGAGAGCATAGTTTGGCTTTAATTCAGAAAGTACCAACTCCAATTAAACCAATTAAGTTAGATCAAGAAAAAGGACACATTTCTTTAGCATATTTCGAAAAAAGAAGCACAGTAGATTATATTGGCGTAGTTCAAGGCATCCCCATTTGTTTTGAAGCAAAGGAAACAACAAAAAATGGATTACCATTACAGAACATCCATCAGCATCAAATAGACTTCATGACTGATTTTGAAAAACAAGATGGAATTGCTTTTTTAATTGTTTTTTTCGCGCTACATAATGAGTATTATTATTTACCTTTTAAACAGTTGAAAGAATTCTATCTATCGAGTAGTAAGAAAACAATGTCTTATGAAATGTTTGAAAAGCAATACAAAATAGATACAAAATCGGGGTATTACTTGCATTATTTAGAGCCGTTAGGTATTTATTTAGATGCTGTAGGTAAATAAAATGAGTTTATTATGACAGAAATTGTTTGCAATAAATGGAATAAAACTATATAATCGTAATAGGTCTAAAGAAAATGGGGAGAATCAATAAAATGACACCTAATTCTTGAGAGGTATTTTATATGAAAAAAGCAATGATAATTTTAATTTTTGTAGTTATGATCACAAGCACTTATAGCTTTAGCTATGGTGCTACAAACAAATTACCAATTACTATGTATTTAAATGGAAGCTTTGTAGCAACAGATGTGCTACCTTACAAGGCGAATGGAACCACATATGTTCCAATTAAACCGCTTACGGATGCACTAGGTATCACAGAGGTGATATTTCAATTAGAAGATTATAGTGTTACAATTGTTGACAGCAATAAAACAATCAAGTTCTTTATTGATCAA
Organism: Firmicutes bacterium HGW-Firmicutes-7; assembly: GCA_002841375.1. GTDB lineage: Bacteria > Bacillota > Clostridia > Lachnospirales > Vallitaleaceae > HGW-1. Next base: position 5,716 of record PGZO01000019.1, read on the forward strand.
AACATAGTTTGGGTAAATGAACGAGAATATTATATTAATGCGACACCAACGATTATTGATGATCGAACGATGGTCCCCTTAGAATTTATGGCTGATAATTTTGATTGCGAGATAACTTGGGACAATCTAACTGAAACAGTGTATATTACAAAGGATGGTCTTGAGTTCGCAAAAAACACATCAATAGATAGCTATTATCCTGAAGATGTTCTTTGGTTAGCAAGAATTGTTCATGTTGAAGCGCATAGTATTTCATATGAGGGCAAGCTTGCTGTAGCTAATGTGGTGCTTAATAGGAAAAAAAGTGATGTTTTTCCAGATACAATTCATGACGTTATTTTTCATCCTGGTCAATTTCCACCTGCACATAAAAGTGGATTTACGAGCTTAGTGCCTTCGCAAGAGTGCCTTTTAGCCGCTAAAAATGCTTTAAATGGAGAAAACAACATTTCTACTAGTTTGTATTTTAACAATAGACCTTTTCAATCAAAGAGTAGTGACCTTTATAAGATTATTGATGGAGAATATTTTTATTATTAGAAATTTATTAGTGGAGGAAGAATAATGAAAATTGGTATAAGAGAAATTATTGCAGCGTTAGATTTTTTTGCTATTGCAATTTTTTTGGGGGCTAGTTTATTTGCAATAATAAAACCTCAAAAGGCGCATGAACTTCTTAGAAGTAAGAAAAAGAAAGATAGTAAACCTGATATAAAGACATTAAATAAAGTAAGAATATATGCAATAGCAATTTTTGTTTTAGTAGCTGTTGGACTTATTGAAAAATTTATTTAAGCATAAGAAGGATAGAGTAGACTTATTTAAAAGCTAGCTTATATAAAAGCTAGCTTTTAATTTACTATAAACTAATTCAATTTTGAAAAAAAAGTTGACATATAAAATGGGTTATCATATAATAAAAACTAGTTTAATGAATTAGCAAATCATTTAATTAGCACTTTACCATAATAAACTAAGGAGGATGTAAAATGATTGATCGTTTACTGCACACACCAGACGGAGTGAGAGACATACATCTGGTAGAAGCTTCAAGAAAAAATGAATTACAAAATAGAATATTGAGCATATTTCATTCATATGGGTTTAAAGATGTTCAAACACCTACCTTTGAATATATAGATATTTTTAATAAAGAAAGAGGAACTATTGATATTAAAATGATGTATAAGTTTTTTGATAGGGATGGAAATATATTAGCGCTCCGACCAGATATTACGCCATCCATTGCTCGTTTTGTTGCTTCTTCTTTTGATAAGGATGGATTACCAAAAAGAATTTGTTATCTTGGTAATACATTTAGAAACAATGAAAGCTATCAAGGCAAGCTTAGAGAATTTACCCAAGCAGGTGTAGAGTTTATTGGTGTTGATAGCGCTGATGCAGATGCAGAAATAATTGCTGTAGTTGTGAATAGCTTGCTTGCTTCAGGCCTTGAAGAGTTTCAAATTGATATCGGTCAGGCAAGTTTTTTTAAGGGTCTTGTCGAAGAAGCTGGGCTAGATGCTGCTTATGAGGAAGAACTGAGAAGACTGATCGATGAAAAGAATTATATTGCAATTGAAGAACTTCTTCAAAGCTTAAATTTAGATCAAGCACATAAAACTGTATTATTAGATTTGCCAAAGCTTTTTGGATCAATAGATGTATTGGCTCGGGCAAGAAAAATGACAGCAAATAAAAAAGCATTGGAAGCACTTGATAGATTAGAACAAATTTATGAAATACTTTCAGATTACAAACTAGAGAATTATATTACTGTAGACCTTGGAATGATAAGTCAGGTAAATTATTATACTGGAATTGTTTTTAGAGGGTATACGTATGGCACAGGAGTTGCTATTGCTGATGGAGGTCGATATGACTCCTTAATAGGGCAATTTGGGCATGATGTTCCTGCTGTTGGTTGTGCAATCATTATTGATGAATTGATGGCAACATTAGAACGTCAAGATATTTTTTTGCCAACAGAGGAGATTAACACATTATTAGTTTATAATTCTAAATCTAGGAAGATTGCTATAGGTATAGCAGAAAGTATGAGATATCAAGAAATGAATATTGAGATTGGATTATTAGATGAAAGTATAGAGAAAAACATTGAATATGGTAAAAAGCATGAAGTAGGTGGAATTATGAACTTTATATCAGAAGAGGAAGTAGAGATGATTAATTTGACTACGAATGAAAGTTCTTTGGTTTTGGTATCAACATTATTTGAAGATCATCATCACGAAGAACATCAACATGATCAACTTAAGGATGGTGAAGCATAATGAGATATTTAACAATTGCGCTAGCAAAAGGAAGACTGGCAAAAAAAGCCATGGAGATGCTTGAAGAAATTGGAATAACTTGTGATGAAATGAAAGAAGGCACTAGAAAGCTAATTTTCACGAATGAAGAACTTAAACTAAAATTTTTTCTTGCAAAGGCGAATGATGTTCCAACATATGTGGAATATGGTTCAGCTGACATTGGCGTAGTTGGCAAGGATACAATATTAGAAGAAAAAAAGAATCTATATGAGGTTGTAGACTTGGGTTTTGGAAAATGTAATATGGTAGTTGCAGGCCCAAAGGAAATGGAAGAACGACTTAAATATAGCAATACTATTAGAGTTGCTACCAAATATCCCAATATTGCGAAAGATTACTTTTATAATAAGAAGAATCAAAAGGTTGATATCATTAAGCTTAATGGGTCTATAGAATTAGCACCATTAGTAGGCTTATCAGAAGTAATTGTAGATATAGTGGAAACAGGCTCTACACTTAAGGATAATGGTCTAGTTATACTTGACACAATATGCCCACTATCGGCTAGAATGGTTGTAAATAGAGTCAGCATGAAAATGGAAGGTGAGCGTATTAATGAAATCGTTGAGGGTCTGAGGAATTTAAAATAATTGTTAAGGAGACTTTTAGATGAAAATATATAATTTTAAAGACGGACAAAAAATAAATATAAAGAAAATGCTAATTGAACGTGCTCCTATGAGCTATAATCAATATGAAGAAAGGGTTGCAAAAATTATTGAAGCAGTAAAGGCGAAGGGTGATCAAGCACTTATAGAGTATAGTAACCAATTTGATGGTGTCTCTTTAACGATAGATACAATAAAAGTAACAAGGGAAGATATAGATTTTGCCTATACCCAAGTAGATTCGACCTTAGTTGATGTGTTAAATAGAGCAAAGGATCGGATTGAGGCATTTCATGAAAAGCAGAAAACAACTAGCTGGTTTGACACAAGTGAAAAAGGTGCTATCCTTGGTCAAAAAGTTACCCCCATAGAAAGCGTGGGCGTCTATGTTCCAGGTGGAAAAGCAGTATATCCTTCTTCTGTACTTATGAATGTTATGCCTGCAATCGTTGCAGGGGTTGAGAAGATTGTAATGGTAACACCACCTTCTAAGGAGTTAGAAGGACGTATAAACCCACTAACGTTAGTTGCTGCAGATTTATGCGGAATTAAAGAAATATTCAAGGTAGGTGGCGCTCAGGCGGTTGCAGCATTAGCCTTTGGTACAAACGTAATACCGTGTGTAGATAAGATTGTCGGTCCAGGAAACATCTATGTAGCTTTAGCAAAAAAAGCAGTTTATGGATATGTTAGTATAGATTCAATTGCAGGTCCAAGCGAAGTGTTGGTTATTGCAGATGCCTCGGCGAATGCAAAATTTGTTGCAGCTGATTTATTATCTCAAGCAGAGCACGATGAACTAGCTTCTTCAGTTCTTGTTACTACGGATGAGGCATTGGCTTATGCTGTTGAAAAAGAAATTTTAAGACAAACTGAATATTTATCTAGAAAAGAAATAATTAAAGCTTCTTTAGATAGCTTTGGTGCAATAATTATTGTTGATTCCCTACAAGAAGCAGTCGATATTTGTAATGATATTGCGCCAGAACATTTAGAATTATGTGTGAAGGAACCCTTTTCAGTAATGCCTATGATTAAAAATGCGGGTGCAATCTTTTTAGGTGATTATAGTCCTGAACCTCTTGGAGACTATATGGCGGGTCCGAATCATGTATTACCAACGAATGGTACTGCAAAGTTCTTTTCACCACTCAATGTTGATGATTTTGTTAAGAAATCAAGTATCATTTCTTTTGATGAAGAAGCGTTAAGATTATTAAAGGATGATATCATTACTTTTGCTAATGCAGAATTATTAACAGCACATGCGAATTCAATAAAGGTGAGGTTTGAAGATGATAAATGATTATTTGCGTAAAGACTTAAATGACTTTAAGCCTTATCATGCACCAGAAAAGGAATACGAAGTAAAAATTGATGCAAATGAAAATCCATATTCCCACAGTCCAGAGGTATTATCAAAAGCATGTCAGTGGTTGCTTGAAAAAGATAATATTACAAGATATCCAGATACAGATCAACATAAACTAAGAGAAAAGTTGGCAGAAATTCATCATGTATCAAAAGATAATATTACTTGTGGCGTTGGTTCTGATCAATTAATTGAGTATATTATTAAAGCTTTTATAGAACCAGGAAATGTAATTTTATCTCCAAACCCTTCCTTTAGTATGTATGCGCTTTCAAATACTTTAAATCATGGTAAAACGATCAATTATGAGCTAGAAAAAGATTTTTCTTATAATATTGATCACATTATTGACTTATATAAAGAGCACAATCCTAAAATCATTTTCATATGTACGCCTAATAATCCTACAGGAACGACAATTAACAAAGAAAAGTTGCATAAGTTATTAGAAGTGGTAAAATGTCCCGTTGTTATTGATGAGGCATATGGAGAATTTATTAATGAAGGAATGATAAATGAAGTTTCTTCTTATAAACAAATCGTGGTGCTTAGAACCTTTTCAAAAGCTTTTGGATTAGCCGGATTACGAGTTGGGTATGCGATTGCTTCACAGGAAATGATTGAGGCAATAAATATTTGTAAGGCGCCATATAATTTATCTAGCTTTTCGGCAAAAATGGCAATGTTAGTTTTAGAGTATTTAAGCTATTATCAGGAACAGGTTCAAGTTCTTCTTAATAACAGAACTATTTTCATGAAGCAGCTTAAGTGTATACCAACCATTGAAGAAGTATATCCATCTGAGGCCAATTTTGTTTTAGTTAAAGTTAAAAATATTGATATAATAAAAATATTGGAAAATAATAAAATACTTGTGAGAGGCTATGGAACAGAAGGAAGATTAGCGTATTGTATGCGTATAACAGTAGGTACAAAAGAAGAAAATGAAATACTCATACAAACATTAAATAAATACAAATAAGATAAGTTATTTGGAGGGAATAAAAGATGGCAAGACAAGTAAATATCAAAAGAAATACAAAGGAAACAAAAATTGAAATGAGTTTGAATTTGGATGGAAGTGGGTTATACAACATTGAGTCAGGCGTTGGATTTTTTGACCATCTGATGTCTCATATTGCTAAGCACGGTTTTTTTGATGTGAAGCTAAAATGTGAAGGAGATTTGCATATTGACTGCCATCATACTATAGAGGATATTGGGATAGTATTTGGTAAATGTATTCAAGAAGCAGTAGGTAACAAAGAAGGAATAAAAAGATATGGGTCTGCAATAATTCCAATGGATGAAGCCCTCGTCTTATGTTCTCTTGATATTTCAGGTCGACCATATATAAATTTTGATGTAGACTTTACAACGATAAAAATCGGTGATATGGATACTGAAATGGTGGAAGAATTCTTTAGAGCTGTTGCTGTGCATGGAGGAATGAATTTACATATTAAATTGTTAAACGGCAAGAACAATCATCATATAGCAGAAGGAATATTTAAAGCTTTTGCAAATGCGCTAGATATAGCTACCTCAATTGATCCAAGAATAGTAGGTACAAGGTCAACAAAGGGAATGCTGGAATAATATGGAGGTTTCATATGAAGATAGGAATTATAGATTATGGCATGGGTAACTTGAAAAGTGTATCAAACGCTCTAAAATATCTTGGTTATACTTCTTTTGTTTCATCTGACATAAAAGAGCTATCCAAAGCGGATAAGCTCATATTGCCAGGTGTTGGTGCCTTTAAAGATGCGATTGCACTAATTAGAGAAAAGAATATAGAAAACTTCCTACATCAGATACACCATGAAGAAGTGCCTCTATTAGGTATTTGTTTAGGTATGCAGCTCGTATTTGATTCTTCAACTGAATTTGGTAGTCATAAAGGATTATCTTTACTAAAGGGAGAAATTGTTAAATTAGAGGTTGATTTAAAAATTCCTCATATGGGATGGAATAAGCTAAATATAAAAAAAGAGGCACCCCTATTCGTAGGTTTACCGGAAAATAGTTATGTCTACTTTGTTCATTCCTTTCATTTGCAAACAAATGAGGATATTGTTTCTGCAACTACTTACTATGGAAAAGAAATTCAAATTGCTGTTCAAGAAAAAAACACCTTTGCACTTCAATTTCATCCAGAAAAAAGTGGAGATGTTGGACTACAAATATTGAAAAACTTTTCTAGCCTATAAATAGAAGGAGTGATAGGATGCATTGTAAAAGAATTATACCTTGTTTAGACGTTGATAAAGGAAGAGTTGTAAAAGGGGTTCGATTTTTGGATCTTGTAGATGCAGGAGACCCTGTAGAGGTTGCAAAGGCTTATAATAAAAGTTTAGCTGATGAAATCGTATTTCTTGATATCACAGCTTCTCATGAGGCAAGAGAAACAATTGTTGAGGTTGTTCGAAAGACAGCAGAAGAAATATTTATACCGCTTACAGTAGGTGGTGGCATTAGAACAACAGAAGATTTTAGAAAAATGTTACTTGCTGGCGCAGATAAAGTTGCTGTTAATTCAGCGGCGATTAGTAGGCCTGAATTAATCAATGAGGCTGCAGAGAAATTTGGAAGTCAATGCGTTGTTGTAGCAATGGATGCAAAAAGAAATGAAAATAGAGGAAGCTGGGATATATACATTAATGGAGGACGAGTTAATACGAGCCTTGATGCCATTAAGTGGGCGATAGAGGTTGAACAACGCGGTGCAGGGGAGATACTGTTAACAAGTATGGATTGTGATGGTACCAAGGCTGGATACGACATTGAATTGACAAAAATGATTAGTGAGAAAGTAAATATTCCAGTGATCGCATCAGGTGGTGCGGGAAATATGTCGCATTTTTCTGACGTTTTAACTGAAGGTAAAGCAGATGCAGCATTAGCAGCAAGCCTATTTCATTTTAAAGAAATTGAAATAGTAGATTTAAAGGAATATTTATTGAAACAGAACATACCAGTTAGATTATAACACCAATAAGGTTCTTAAAGGAGAATTATATTAATGAAATTTACTGACTTAAAGCTGAATGAACAAGGTCTTGTAACCGTTGTAACCCAAGACCATTACAATGGACAAGTATTAATGGTTGCTTATATGAATGAAGAAGCTTTTAATAAAACATTTGAAACAAAAAAAGCACATTATTTTAGTAGAAGCAGAAATGTTTTATGGTTAAAAGGTGAAACTTCTGGACACATTCAACATGTTAAGGAATTATATGTAGATTGTGATAACGATACATTATTAATGAAGGTTGCCCAAGAAGGCGTTGCTTGTCATACTGGAAAACCAAGTTGTTTTTATAAGCGTGTAGATCTTGAAACTTGTGAAGCACAGGAAATAGATGAATTTAAGGCTACAGATATTTTTAAGGGTATATATAACGTTATATTAGACAGACAATTAAATCCTAAAGAGGGTTCTTATACAAATTATTTGTTTGATAAAGGAATTGATAAAATACTAAAGAAAGTCGGAGAGGAAACAGCAGAAGTAATTATTGGTGCAAAAAACGCAGGTAAGGATGAAATTGTGTATGAAATTGCTGACTTAATTTATCATTTATCAGTGCTCATGGTGCAGAAAGGTGCAACATGGGAGGATATTTATCAGGAACTAGAGGGTAGAAGATAATAAATTTAAAAAGAGATTTATGTAAAACATTGGTTAAATTGTACTTATTAGAAAGGCCTACGCCCAATTTTTGTTGAAAAATGCCTAAATTAGTGGTAGTATAGTATTATCATTTTTTAAAAAGGAGCGATAGGTATATGAAAAAAATCAGTTCTAAAATTGTTTTTTTTACAATATTTATAGTTTTGATTTTGGCATTTGTACTGCAAGGCACTTTTTTAATGAGTCAATATTCTTTAAACAAGTTTATTAGTGGACAGAACCGCTTATTATTAGAAGAATCGTTTAACAGATTAATTCAGTCGGAAGTAGAAACTGTTGTTAGTGGTATTAAAAGTATACATGAACATGGAAAGGAAAATGGTTTAACCGAAGAGGAAATTAAATCTAACGCAGTTGAATACGTTAGAAATATTCGTTATGCTGAGTCAGGTTACTTTTGGATTGATGAAGAATCAGGAAAAAATGTTTTATTACCGCCTAAACCTGAAGTGGAAGGAACAAATAGGTATGAAGATGTAGATGACTACGGGAATTTTTTCATAAAGGATATTATCAATGCAGGAATGAATGGTGGAGGTTTTTCTGAATACTATTTCCCAAAACCAAATGAAGAAGTGGCCAAAAAGAAAATATCGTACTCATTAGCATATAAGCCCTTTAACTGGGTACTTGGAACTGGAAATTATGTTGATGATATTGATACTGTTGTTCAACAACAAGGAGAAGTGGTTGCCAAAAAGATAAACAACTCAGTCATTCTATCTATAGGGATCACGGGTATATTAATATTGTTGTTTTCAATATTGGCTTCATTATACGGTAAAAAAATATCTAAACCTATTGTTGAACTAAATAAGATTATTAAACAAGCTGCAGACGGTGATCTTACTGTACAAGCAAATAGTAATTCCAAAGACGAAGTTGGGGAATTATCCGCATCCTTTAATATAATGATAAACAATTTGCAAATTATTACAACGGATATAGCAGACCTTAGTAGCAACTTATCAAAAGGATTCATCAAAATTGAAGATACTGCAGATGATGTTGCAAAAGGTTCTGAGGAAATAGCGAAAACAATACAAGATCTTGCAGAAGGTGTTTCAAATCAAGCATTAGCTACTGGACTTGTTGATAAAAACATTTTTAACATTGTAGAGAACTTAAAGGGTATGAATCACAATATGGACGAGGCCCAAAAACAAGCAGTTATTTCCATTGATGCAATTAACAAAGGAAAAGAAACAATTGATATTCAAAAGAATAAGATGTTGTTGAACAAGGAAGCAAGTGTAAAAGTGTCGGATGCAATTACCGCACTTGCAAGTGTAGCAAAGGAAATTGGCAATATAGTAGAAGTTATTGACTCAATTTCACATCAAACGAACTTGTTAGCGTTAAATGCAGCAATAGAAGCTGCTAGAGCAGGAGAACTGGGAAAAGGTTTCGCAGTAGTAGCGGATGAGATTCGAAAGCTAGCTGAACAAACGATGTCGTCAACCAAGCAGATCGGTGATATCATACATGAAGTTACTGATTCAGTTAATGTAGCGGTTGTAGAAATTGGACATGTTGGTAAGTCGGTAATAGACCAAGAAGATGCGCTTCAAGATAGTGTAATGAGCTTTGAAAATATTTCAAATGCTGTAAGTGTCATAATTGAAAAGGTAGATGCTTCTGCGGATAAAGCAAATAGTGTGAATTTTGATGCGAGTAATGCATCTAAGGAAATGAGCAATATTGCAAGTATAGCAGAAACTTCAGCAGCAAGTACACAAGAGGTTGCAGCTACTACTGAAGAGCAAACAGCTCAAATCAGCCAAGTGAATCAATATATTAAGGATATATCAAATCTGGTTAATAATTTGAGTGACAGTACGAAGAAATTTAAAATTTAGCAGGTTGTATTACGCAATAAAAGGAAATGAAAAGGTTGTTTAACCTTTTTCATTTCCTTTTTTGTACTTGAGACGGCAGGTGCTTGAATTTATTATTTCTTCATGCTAGTATTGTTATGAGAAATAGAAAATTAACCAATATATAATTATAATTGGAACTTTACTTATGTGGTAGTCGTCAAAGTAGAATCAAAACATTGCAAAGGAAGGGGAATTTTATGAAAAAACGAATGATTAGTTTGGTTTTAAGTGTAACAATGATATGTACATTTCTTGGGGTGGGTCCATTTTCTCTTGACAATAATATTGTTAAAGCAGAAGAATATAGAAATGGTTTTTCACTTAGTCCTCAAGAACAAGACGCTACCGGTATTGATACAAAAACTTCTTTTATATTTAACTCAACGGAAGATGTACATTTAAAGACGCTTCAAGAAGGGTTAAAAGTATCACCCGAGATTTCATTTACATTAGAGAAAAAGGAAGAAGGTTATATCATTACCCCCGTTACTGATTTAACTGCGAATCAATTATATTCCTTTACATACGAAGAGGCTACTTGGATATTTCAAACGAAGGCACCATTTAGCTTGCTAGGAACGCTTCCCGAAAACCAAGGGGTTAATGTCCCAATAGAAACAGGTATTGAGTTCTATTTTAGTCACCCAGATGCACAAATTAAGGATTATTTTGTTATACAGCCAAGCGTCCAAGGAACCTTTGAGGAACATGGTAATTCTGTCGTTTTCATTCCCAAAGGTGGTCTGAAGGAAAAGACTATTTATACGGTAACACTAAAAGCAGGTATTTTTGTAAAAGGTTCAAATCAGAAACTATCTAAGGATTATTCCTTTACTTTTGAAACTGCTTCTGAAAAAGATGAAGCGTACATAGAACTTAAAGGATATTTCAATTTCAATAACATCATGAGTGAATTTGCAGTTAACGAAGCGCCTAAAATTCCATTAAGCTATTATGTAGCTAAAGATTCACTTGATTCTAGTATTAAGACAACCATTTATGCCTATCCATCAATTGACAGCTTTAAAGATGCCATTATTGATTATAACGAATTGCCTCATTGGTCAAGTTATTCACTAAAGGACACGAAGATCAAAACAGATGGATTAAGTAAAGTAATATCCTTTGAACAACCAATCATTAAAAATAATAACAAACAACAGTTTATAAATAGTACGCAACCTTTATCTGCTGGATATTATTTGGTGGATTGTACATGGGAAGGAATACAATTTCAAACGTTTATACAAGTTACAAATTTAAGTTATTACTTCACAGATTCATCTGATAAAGGCTTAATATGGATAAATGATATTGGAACGGGTAAGGCTGTGGTAGGTGCTACCGTTACAAATAATAATTTGGGTAAGAAGTATACAAGCAATGAAAATGGTATAGTTGAACTACCAACAGGCAAAGAAGATACAGCATTAAATTTATACAAAGTAGCCTATAAGGATCAGAGTGCTGTCATAATGAGCTATCCTTATTATACATATTATCAAAACGATCATCGTAGTGACTATTGGAAATATATCCAAATAGATAGAAATATATATCAACCTGATGACAAAATAATGGTATGGGGATTTTTACAAAATAGATATTTAAAAGAAATGATTAATGAAGTGACCATTGAAATAAATTCAAACAGCTATAGAAGGTATAGTATGTGGGGTGGATTTAAAAATGATATGCCTTATTCATCTAAGAAGGTTAAAGTCAACAATGGCTTTTATGATGGTGAATTAGAACTTCCGAATTTAGAACCCGGCAGTTACCAATTAGAAGTTAAGTTAAAGGATGAGACAGTTTCTAGCACTTACTTTCAAGTTGATAGATATGTTAAGCCAGAATATAAAATACAAGTTACACCTGATAAGAAAGCAGTTTTTGTTGGGGAACGTATTAGTTTTCTTACTGAAACGAGTTTTTTTGAAGGTACCCCTGTTGCAAAGCTTGATGTAAATTATAATATTTCAGGACTAGATTATATTACTGGGGAAATGCAGACCGATTCTAAGGGATTAAGTAAAATACCTTATATTCCTCAATATATAAATGGGTATCAAGGCATGAATACTATTTATTTTAATGCCTTTACAACTTTGCCAGAATCAGGACAAATATATACCAATAGTGGCGTTAAAGTATTTATGAATGATATTCATGTTCAGTTCACAACAACTTTAGATCAAGAACAAGGCGTCATTTCAGCTGATGTAAACAAGATTGTGTTAGAGAAGTTAAATGATAATATCGATGACAATGATGAGGAATATCTCGGTGAGGGGATTTCAGGACAAATCATCAAAGGTACCGTTTACAAAAATGAATGGAAAAAGAGAGAGAGTGGAGAATACTACGATTATATTAATAAGGTAGTTGTTAAACAATATGACTATTATACGGATAAGACAAAGTATAAAGACATTGTTTTAGCAACGAATAAAGATGGAAAAGCTACAACAAATGTAGCGTTGTCAGATCAAATAAACGGTTATTATACAGTAGAACTAACAACCAATGATCTGTCAGGAAAGAAAATGAATTTTGAACAATATTTTGGAGAAAGTTGGATGTATAGTCCAAGTTATGATCGATATATTCTTAAATCTGAAAAAAGCACTTTTGATTTGGGAGATAAAGTTAATGTTCAATTTTTGAAAAATGATAAAGCATTGGATGATGGGAGATTTTTATATATTACAGCACAAAATGGCATTAAAAAATATGCTGTAACAAATCACTCAACTTACAATACAATATTTGATGAAACGTACATTCCTAATGCTGATCTTATTGGCATATACTTTAATGGAAAAACCTATGTTCAGGCAGAATATTTTTCACCTAGATTAGATACAGAAAATAATCGAATCACCATAACAGCAAAAACGGATAAAACAGCCTATAAACCTGGAGATGTATGTACCGTAACTGTAGGTGCAACCATTTTTTCTAAGGAATTAAATAAAGATATTGGCGCAAAAGGTGTGAAAATTAATATTAGTATAGTCGATGAAGCATTATTTCAATTAAGCGAGCAAACAATTGACACACTTGATCGTCTATATGAATGGGTACCAAATGGCATAAGAAATTCCTATACATCACATAAGAATGATGGATATAATATGATTGGTCCTGTTATGTTCGGAAGAGGGGGCATAGAAAATCAATCAGCTGATGAATTGGTAACTACTGCAGAAAGTGGAAAAAAAAGTGTAGAAGGAGGTGCTGTCCGTTCTGAGTTTAAAGATACGGCTTATTTTAACACAATTGGGCTTGATGAAAATGGAATGGGAACCTTTACATATAAGTTGCCAGATAATGTTACTTCATGGCGCATGACTTTTGCAGGTATATCAGAAACATTAAAAGCTGGCACTAATATAGAAGAAGTCATTGTTACAATGCCTTATTTTATTAACACTTCACTAAGTTCAACTTATTTAGAAGGAGATAAGCCCTATATTGGAATCACTTCTTATGGAAGTGGTGTGAAAGATGGAGAAAAGATTGTTTATGAGATCAGCAGCGATAAAAATAATTATATAACTACAGCAAATGGCACTGCCTTTGAAAGAATAAATATTCCGCTATTTGATATGAAGGAAGGAACATATAAGCTTCTAATTAAATCAACATCTGCATCAGGGTTTACTGATACAATAGAAAAACAAATTCAGGTTGTTAAAACCTATCATGAAAAAGAAGTAGCAGATTATTATCAATTATCAGATGGATTTAAACTTAATACAACAGAGGAAGGTATGACCCGGTTAACTTTTGTTGACCAAGGAAAAGGACAGTATATGCCTTCGCTTTATCAATTGGCATATGGTGGCGGAAAGCGTGTAGATCAAAAGTATATTGGATTATTATCTAGAAATATTCTAACAGATGTGTTTGGTGAAACTTTTGATTTTAATGAAGAAGTAGTTCTTTTGGATTATCAAAAGGAAGATGGCGGCTTTGGTATATTACCTTATTCAGCAAGTGATTTAGATACAACTGTTAAATTATTGCCTTTAATTAAACCAGTAGTAAATAACAAAACGATCACCGCTTATTTATATAAAAACTTATATGATAAAAATAATATTAATAAGGCATCCGCATTATATGGGTTATCGATTATGGAGGAGCCGGTTATTATTGAAATGGATAAGCTAGTAAACGTATCAACCCTTAATTTAAAAGACTATATATATTTAAGCTTAGCGTATGCTACCATTGGAGACAATTTTAAGGCTAAGGAAATATATGATCAATACATTGCAAAAAATGTGGAAAAGTTTGATCAAGTATCTAGAGTGAAAGCGGGTAAAACAGAAGATGAATATTTAGAATATACTGCACTTACAATGCTTCTTGCATCAACCTTAGATTTGCAAGAAAAACAACTGTTTTTTAACTATGTAAATAGTGGGCAGTCAAAGGAAGTATTAGTAAATGCATACATACTAACATACATTAAAAATGAACTGTCTAAAGCAAATGAATCAACGTTATCTGTAACATATAATTATGAAGGGAAATCAACGACCAGGAAAATAGAAAATGGATGGCCAGTTACAATTACTGTGCCTTCTAGCAAATTAAAGGATTTTGAAGTAACCAAGGTAGAAGGGCGTGCGGCTTTAGTTGCAATTTATAGTGCGCAGCTATCGGAGGCTACTGCAAATGATAACGATATTCAAGCAAATCGTACTTATTATAATTATAATACAAATGGTTCGACAACCGAATTTTCACAGTCAGATATCATTAAAGTGCAAATTAATTGGGATATTCTTGAAACAGCAATAGATGATACATACACTGTAACAGATTATCTTCCATCAGGGCTTCGACCAATAGAGAATGTTTGGGATATGGGACTTAAAACAGGTGACGATTATTGGTATAGGGATATTGACGGACAAAAAGTGAAGTTCTATATTAGTAAAAAATCCGATAAAAAACAACCACTGTATTACTATGCAAGGGTGGTAACACCGGGCACCTATAAGGCGGAAGGCGTAGTGATTCAAGGCGTTCATGTCAACAATAGTATTTATATTGGCGAGCAGCAAAAAATTTCAATAAAGGAATAATGAAAAAGCGAAAATAAAAGCGAAACATAAAAGCGAAACATAAAAGCGAAACATAAAAGCGAAACACATTAATAGAGAAAGAAAAATAATCACAACAATAAGACAAGATCCAGTTGGTAGAACTAAAGGGGTCTTGTTTTTTTGATTGTAAGACAATTTTAAAATAAACATGAACAACCCATTGATGAAGTTTAATGAATCGTATATAATTTAACCTAACGAAGGAAGTCCCCCACTTTTTAAAGTGGGGGTAACTTACTTCCAAAATGAGATTACTATAATTAGATAATAATCACAATCAGATTAGGAGAGATGTATGGAGATTAATGGCAATGAGTTCCTGCAAAAAAACAATTTACTACAAGCATTGATCAATACCATAAAAACCAACTTTGATAAAAATAATGTTGAAATATCGTTTTGGGATATAAGTTCAAATCACATTAACAACATTGATAAAAACGGAAAAATATTTGGCGTTGTTTCTGGTGATAAAAGTTATGATATAACGGAGCTCATTAATCGACATGTTCATGAAAATGATAGAGGAAAAGCACTAAATACCTTTGCAGAGTTAAAAAAAGGTGTTTTTAAAACAGCATTACTACTAAGAGTATTTGATGAAGAGAAAAACACGAGGCATATTAAAAGCACCTTCGAAAAAGTACTAGATTGTGAAGGTAATATGATAGCAATTCTAATCTTATCTTCAGATTGTACGATGGAGATTAAGGAAAAGAAAGAAATCCAATATAGAAGGTTGAAAAATGAACTGATTTATAAAATGAATACGATGAATCTAGAAGATGTTCCAGCAATGATAAGAATTTTTCTGGAAAATTCATTAATTATTTCTGAGAGTAAAGTTGGATATATGTATCATTATAATAAATCTACTCATGAGTTTAATCTCTTCTCTTGTTCAAACCGTTTTATTCAAAAAGACGATGAACCTATGGAAGATGTAACTTTTCCTTTTGATAGTCAAGAAGTAATAAATGTTGTTAGTAGAGATAAACAACTAATTATTGCTAATAATCAGTATGAAATGACATTTAAAGCGGACACACTTATTAGGCACATGGTTATTCCAGTATTTTTTCATGATCAGTTGATCGGTGTACTGATTTTGGGCAATAAGGAGGATTACTATACGAATAGTGATGCTAGATCTATTATGTCTCTTATGGATGAAGTATACCACATCGTTCATGTGAAGGAAAATGAAACAATCGCTCTAATTAATAGAGAAAAATTTCAATTGACCTTTGAAAAAGCACCTGTAGGGATATGTTTTTTAACCCTTTCAGGAAATCTAATTAACGTAAACAATAAATTTTGCGAAATATTAGATTATTCTGAACAAGAAATAATCAATATGAATTATTTAGACTTCACTTTTGAAGAAGATATAAATGAAAATAAAAGATTGTTTGATTTGCTTATTAAAGATAAGATAAATGAATTTTCTTATGAAAAAAGATATATAAGAAAAGGTGGAGTAATTATTTGGGTTAAAATTACTTCGACTAAAGTTGATGAAGCCATTTCAAAAGAAGTATATATTATTTCGGTGGTTGAAGAAATAACAGATAGTAAGCTTAATCAACAACGATTAAAATTAAGTGAAGCAAAATTAAAAGAGGCTGAAAAGATTTCTAAATCTGGTTATTTTGAGTTTAATATTAGAACGAAAACAAATTACTTTTCAGAAGGATATTTAAGACTGTTCAAAAAAGATAAAACCGTTATTAAAGGTTTTTTTAATATGGAAATAAATAAAACATGGATTTTTGAGGGGTTTATCGAAAGGATTATAGAAGAAATAATTTTAAAAAACAAAAAGAAAGCTTTCTCTTTTAATTATGAATTTATCACGGTAGATAGAAAAATTCAATATTTACAATTTACCATATTACCTGAATATAATAATACAGAACTAGTATTAGTAAGGGGTTTTATTAAAGATGTTACAATAGAAAAATTAACTGAAGAAAAGTTAAAGGAAAATGAAGTCCTGTATCAGAGTGTAATTGAAAATTTACCATATAAGTTCATTATTAAGGATGTGAATTTAAATTATATAACTTCAAATACGTTGTTTTCCAATTCACTTCAAGTTGAAAAAGATGAGCTTCAAGGAAAAAATGATTTTGATTTTTATCCTAAAGAACTTGCAAAGCAATTTAGAGAAGATGATCTTAGAATATTAAACACAAAAAAATCTGAGGATTGGGACCAAAAATATATTCATTATAATAAGGTCTATTGGGAGAACATTATTAAAACGGCTGTTATTGATGAAAACGATCATATCATCGCTATCGTTGCGATGATTAAAGACATTACAGATCGAAAGGAAATAGACTTAGAATTAGAAAGTTATAGAAATAAGCTAGAGGAGTTAGTGGAAGAAAAGGCCAAGGAAATAGTTAGAATTGAAGAGGAGGTCAAGTTGTTTTTCAGCACTACATTAGATATGCTTTGTATCGCTGATTTTGAAGGCCATTTTACAAAAATAAGTAATACATGGTCTAAGACACTTGGTTGGACTGACGATGAACTATTTGATAACACAATTATCACTTTTATACATCCAGAAGATGTAGATAAAACCCGTGACATTTTTAATCAGCTTATAACAGGTCAAGACATTGTAAATTTCAATAATAGATTATTGTGTAAAGATGGATCTTATAAATGGATTGATTGGAATTTAACAGCTATCTTAGAAAGAAAAATTATTATAGCGGCGGCAAGAGATATTACAAAACAAAAAGATATTGAATTGGTTCTGATTGATGCAAAGCAGAAAGCAGAACTTGCCTACAATGCTAAAAGTGAATTTTTAGCTAACATTAGCCATGAAATTCGAACCCCTCTCAACTCAGTAATTGGTTATTCTGAATTACTAGAAAGTCACTTACAAGACCCAAGCCTCATTAATTATGTCAAAGGTATTAATACATCTGGAAGAATACTTCTTGGATTAATTAATGATATATTAGATTTATCAAAACTAGAAGCGAGTAAAATGACACTTAAGTATGATTGGGTAGATATGAGGGATTTTATTGCTAATATTGAAAAGGTATTCACTTATAGTGCAAATGACAAAAAAATTGAATTCGTGGTTGAAATTGATGATTTGTTACCGAATTACTTTTACATTGATGAAATAAGGCTTAGACAAGTATTAATTAATTTAATTGGCAATGGGATTAAGTTTACACATGACGGATATGTTTTGCTAAGGGTTGAACTGGTTAAATCAGAAGATGTAAGCAATTTAGTGTTTACAGTTAAAGATACAGGTATAGGAATTGATGAGAATGAACTTGATTCTATTTTCGATGCTTTTACACAACAAAAGTCTATTGATCGGATTAAGTACGGAGGTACTGGTTTGGGGCTTACAATATGTAAGAAGTTAATAAACAGTATGGAGGGAGAAATATCTGCAAAAAGCAAAGTAAATGAAGGATCTACTTTTATAGTAGAAATTAGAAATATAATAACTAAGAATTCAAACAGTTTTAATGCGAGTTATATAAATGAAGAAGAATTGATTAAAGCGTTAAGCTGTAATGAAGAAATTAAGATTATACTAATTAAGCAACTAATGAAATCGAAAAATGCGCTCAAAATGACTATGATTAATCATATGGCACGCCTGCTAGTGGATTATGGTAAAGCAAACGACAATGTTTATCTTGAAACACTTGGACATGAAATGATGATTGCAATCAATGAAGCAAATCTTGAAAAATGTAATGTTATAGTAAATGAATTAAAAGCGATATTATTAAAGGAAGGTGAAAACTGTGAAAAGTCCGAATAAAATTGTTGTGCTTGATGACAATAATCAGAACTTGAAATTGATTTCCGATGTTTTAGAGGATGTAGGATATGATGTATCTTTATGTCTTACAAGCTATCAATTACTTGATTATTTAGAAGAAGAGCTTCCAGACATTATTATTTTAGATGTAATGGTTCCAGATATTAATGGTTTTGAAGTGTGTAAGAGAATCAAAGAGAATGAAAGGCTGAAGGATCTGCCTATTATATTTTTATCAGCTAAAACGGAAACAGTAGACATCGTTTACGGCCTTGAAATTGGAGGGGTAGATTACATAACGAAACCTTTTAGGCCAATTGAACTAATCGCAAGAATAAAAACGCATCTTGAAATTAAGACCATACGTGATGAATTAAAAGAAAAGAATAAGGAGTTAATTGCTTTAAATGAACAATTAGAAGAGTATGCAATTAAAGATACATTAACAAAGTTATATAATAGAAGAATGATTTTAGCTAAATTTGATGAAGAGATCTCAAGATGTAAACGAAACAAGGAGGTCTTCTCAATCATTCTTTTAGATATCGACCATTTTAAAAATATTAATGACAACTATGGACATAATTTTGGTGATGAAGTATTAACCGTATTTGCAAATGTACTTACATCATCAAAAAGACTTCAAGATTTAGTTGCAAGATGGGGAGGAGAAGAGTTTCTCTTGATACTACCTGAGACTGATATTAAAGGTGCGTTGATTGTAGCTGACCGTATTAGGCAACAAGTATCAGAATGTGAATATTTATCAAGCGATGGAGTGATTCATATTACAGCTACTTTTGGCGTTGCAGAGTTTAACCAAGAGGACAGTTCAGAAAAAATAATAAAAAAGGCTGATTATGCATTGTATTTTGGTAAAAATCATGGGCGCAATCAAGTTAACGAATATGAAAAAATAAAAGACCAGTAAAGGAAGAATATGAAAAAAATATTTATTAATAAAAATAAACAATTAAGATCTGGTTGGAAAATAAGCCTTGTGTTAACACTATCATTTATGATAATTACAGGATTATTTTATATTTTACGCCCGCTAATTGAGGGGAATTCATTATTTTTAATAATGGGCATTATTCAATCGATCGTCTTCATCAAAATAATCTTAGTAATGTGGAAGTTACTTGATAAAAAACCGTTTTCTGATATGGGTCTAACGCCAATAAGAGGAAACTATAAACAACTGGTAATTGGACTTGTATGTGGGATGTTGTCAATGTCAATCGTATTTTTAGTATTATTGATGATTGGAGATATTAAGCTTGAAAATAGTATATTAGCGCCAAATTTTCATCCAACCATTTTAATATATTTACTATTGTTTACTTTAGTAGGATTTAATGAAGAACTCTTTTCAAGAGGTTATTGTATGACTGTTTTGAAACAAACGGGTAATAAGTGGGTTGTTTTACTTGGTTCATCTTTGATTTTTTCTGTATTACATATAAATAACCCTAATATTGAACTTATTGGTTTGCTAAATATTTTTCTAATTGGTCTTTTATTTGCTTATATGTTTATAAGAACGGGCTCCATATGGATGCCGATTGGTTATCATATTACTTGGAATTTTTTCCAGGGAAATATTTTTGGATTTGAAGTTAGCGGATTAGATGTACTAAGTGTTTATAATAATAAATTAATAAGAAGTAATTTTATTAATGGTGGTTTGTTTGGGCCAGAAGGAGGACTACTCGTTACTTTAATTATTATTATTGGATTTGTATTCGTTTATTTTATTACGATTAACAAAGGAGCAAAGAATGAATTTTTTAATTGACAAAATGGAAACATCAGATTGGTCACAAGTGAGCGAAATATATTTTGAAGGAATTAAAACTGGCAATGCCACTTTTCAAAATGATGTGCCTTCTTGGGAAGACTGGGATAGAGAACATTTAAAAGAATGCAGATTTGTTGCAAGATTAAATCAACATATACTTGGCTGGGTTGCTCTTAGTGCGGTTAGTAACCGACCAGTTTTTCGAGGTGTAGCAGAAGAGAGTATATATATTAAAGCAGAATATAGAGGGCTAGGTGTTGCTACAGCTTTGATGCAGCACTTGATTGAACAATCTGAATTACTCGGATTTTGGACTTTAGAGGCAAAGATATTTCCTGAAAACATTGAAAGTATCGCTTTACATCACAAATTTGGGTTCAAGTCAGTTGGAATTAGACATAAGATCGGACAGTCGGTTTTGGGTAGTTGGCGTGATATTGATGTCCTTGAACGAAGAAGTTCTGTAGTGGGGCAATAAGTAGAAAATGTTTAGAAGAAGCCGTGAAATAATTGTCAAAACAATAACAATATGATATAATATTTGTTATGTATGCGATTAATTATATAGAATAAAAAAAGGCATATTGGAGGTTTCTATTGAAAATTCGTGAGATATTAGAGTATATAGATGCAGAAGTATTAATAGGCGAAGAACATATGGAAGAAGAAATTGAGTATGGCTGGAGTTGTGATTTAATGAGTGATGTACTTGCATTCGTTAAGAACAACGTTATTCTATTAACTGGGTTAATACATCCACAAGTTATTAGAACTGCAGAAATGCTTGATATAAAAGCAATTGCTTTTGTTAGAGGAAAGATACCAGGAGAAGAAATTTTAAGGATGGCAAAGTCAAGAGATATGGTCGTTTTGGCTACAAAGCATTCATTATTTACTTCGAGTGCGTTATTACATGAAAAAGGTCTTATAGGAGAGGATTGCACAAGATGAAATTACACTTTATAGTCGATGGGGGAGAATTCACTTCAGCTGGTGGTGCTTCAAGTAAATTAAAAAAAACCTTAAGACAATTGGGTATTGCACCTGAGATAATAAGAAAAGTATCAATAGCAATGTATGAAGCGGAAATCAATATGGTGATACATGCAAATGGGGGCGAAGTTAGTATTGAAATTACACCACAAAAGATTTACATATTACTAGAGGACAATGGTCCTGGTATTGATGACGTGGAATTAGCAATGCAGATAGGATATTCAACTGCATCAAGACAAGCACGAGAAATGGGATTTGGAGCAGGAATGGGGCTACCCAATATTAAAAAAAACAGCGATCACCTAAAAATCACTTCTGTACTTGGTGAAGGGACTAAGGTTGAGATTTCTGTTATGCTTGGTTAGGAGGACAAAATGTCTACTATTTTTCACTCAGTAACACTAGATCAAAACAAATGTATTGGCTGCACAGATTGCATAAAGAGATGTCCAACAGAAGCAATAAGAGTTAGAAATTCTAAGGCCGTCATCACTGACGAAAGATGTATTGATTGTGGTATGTGTATTCGAGTATGTAGAAACAATGCAAAAAAGGCAACAACAGATTCTATTGATAAAATTCAGTTGTTTAAGTATAAGGTTGCAATACCAGCGCCTACGCTTTACACACAATTTAAAAATATTGTAAATCCAAATGTTGTCTTAACAGGTTTAAAGCAGATTGGTTTTGATGAAGTTTTTGAGGTTGCTAAAGCTGCTGAAGTTGTTACAGAATATACTAAAAAGCTTCTTCAAGATAATTCCATTAAGAGACCAATAATTTCTTCTGCATGTCCAGCTATCGTTAAGCTTATTCAAATGAGATTTCCATCATTAATTCCTAATATTATTCCTGTTATTTCACCAAAGGAAGCCATGGCACGATATGCCAAAAACTATTTAGTTGCTCAAGGAATTGAAGAAAAATCTATTGGTGTTTTTTTTATTTCACCCTGTGCTGCAAAGGTAACAAACAGTAGAGTACCTGAAACAATTAATAATTCTTATGTAGATGGTGTTATTTCCTTAAAAGAAGTTTACTTAAAACTCATTCCAGTACTTAAAAAAATGGGTGAACCAGAAGCATTATTAATGAGTTCAGTTGATGGTATTGGTTGGGCTGGTATCGGTGGCGAAGGAAAGGCTACTAAGATTGAAAATCATATCGCAGTAGATGGCATTGAAAATGTAATAAAAGTTCTTGAAAGAATTGAAGACGGTAAGCTAGATGTAGACTTTATTGAATGTTTAGCTTGCGTTAATGGGTGCCTTGGTGGACCACTTACGGTAGAGGATTCCTTTGTGGCCAATAACAGAATGGATAAAGTGAAAAAATATATTAAAGAGGGCGCAGCGGCAAAGAGACCCATTCATATTTATGATGAGCGTGTAAAACTATCTTGGGATTTACCGCTAAAGACAAAACAAGTACTTAAGCTTGATGATGATATGAATAAGGCTTTAGAAAAAATCGAAAAACTTGAAATGATTTATGAGACCTTACCACAAATTGATTGTGGCTCATGTGGTGCGCCAACTTGTAGAGCCTTAGCAGAAGACATTGTTAGAGACATTGCAAATATTGAAGACTGTGTATTTATGCTTAGAATGAAAGTTAGAAGCATGGCTGAAGATATGTTAACATTAACACAAAAAATGCCTCCATCAATTAGTAGAAAACAATTAAATAAGGAGATATAAAATGATTGTAAATGATATTGTAGAAAAAATTGATCTAAAGGTCGTAGCTGGTGAAAAGCAACTTAATAAGGAAGTTAATAGTGGCTTTGTAGGTGATTTATTGAGTGTTGTTATGGGAAAAGCAAAAGAAGGATGTGCGTGGATTACCATTCAAGGTCATCTTAATATAGTGGCAGTTGCGTCCTTAGTTGATGTGGCCTGTATTATTGTTTCAGAAGGCTTCGAGGTTGAGTTAGATACAATTGAAAAAGCGAATGAGGAAGAAATTCCGATTTTATCAACGACAATGTCTTCATACCAAATAGCTGCACAATTAACTAAGCTAGGTATTGCATAGGAAATGAAAGGCAAGGTATATGTACTATGAAAGAATTATCACTGCATATTTTAGATATTGCGCAAAATAGTGTAAGAGCCAAAGCAAAGAATATTGAAATCACAGTGAAAGAACTGATCAAAGAAAATATTCTTGAGTTTTCTATCGAAGATAATGGAACAGGTATACCAAATGAAATTTTTAAAACAATAAAAGATCCCTTTACCACTTCACGAACCACAAGAAAAGTTGGATTAGGCATTCCTTTTTTAAATGATACTTGTATATTATGCTCAGGCCATTTAGACATACAAACAGAAATAGGTAAAGGTACTATATTAAAAGCGTATATGATGTATGATCATATAGATCGCCCACCCTTAGGTGATATTACTTCCACTATTGTTGGGCTCGTAACATCTAATGAAGACATTAATATTCATTATCGCCATTTCTTTAACAATAATATTTTTGAATTTGAAACAAATGAAATTAAAGATGTTGTTGGTGAAATACCTTTAGCAGATATTAACATTTATCAATGGATGAAGGAGTTTGTTAAAGAAAATATACAAGAAATACAAGAAATGAACAAAGAACAGTAAAACGCGAATTATGTAAACTGAAATTGATATAATATTAACAAAAAACGATATTTTGCATATTTCAATTTGTTAAAATGAAAATAATTTTTATTTTCATTGCATAAAACGTGCATAAACAGTAAATAAATTCCAATATATGAATTTTTATTACATGTTAAAATAATAACAGGTATTGTGTCAGCTTGTATTTTGTAGTATAATACTTAAGGATTTAGTCATTTTATGACGTAATAATAAACTGAAATGGGGGGTCTAGTTAATGAGCGCATTAACTTTTAAACGAGGTATTCACCCGAATGAGTCCAAACATTTAACAGAACATAAATCGATAAACACCTTATTACCAACAGGTGATGTTGTTTTTCCAATGGTTCAACATATTGGAGCACCATGTAAGCCTATCGTTGCAAAAGGCGATTACGTTTTTGTAGGTCAAAAGATTGGAGAAGCTCAGGGGTTCATTTCTTCGCCGATACATAGTAGCGTTTCTGGTATTGTTAAAAATGTAACAGAAGTATTGCATCCAAATGGATTCAAAATTGCAGCAATAATTATTGAAAATGATGAAAAGTACGCAATGCTTGAATCAATTGTGCCAAGAACGAATATTGACAGTCTGTCAAAACAAGAAATTATTGAAATTATTAAAGAAGCTGGGGTTGTAGGTATGGGTGGTGCTGGATTTCCAACTCATGTAAAATTAGCGCCGCCACCAGATAAGAAGATTGATTTTATAATTATCAATGGTGCTGAATGTGAGCCTTTTCTTACATCTGACCATAGAATTATGTTGGAAGAAACCGATAAAGTAGTGTTAGGATTAAAGCTTGTCCTATCAATGTTTCCTGATGCAAAGGGTTATATTGGTATAGAAGACAATAAACCTGATGCAATTAAAGTATTACAAGAAGCTACAAAAAGTATTAATAATATTGATGTTGCAGTGGTTAAATCAAAATATCCACAAGGTGCAGAGAAACAACTTATTTATTCTATTACTAAACGTACTGTTCCTTCTGGAGGATTACCAGCTGACGTAGGATGTATTGTTAATAATATTGACACGATCGTTGCAATTCAAAAAGCAGTATATGAAGGCTTGCCATTAATTAGAAGAATCGTAACAGTATCAGGTGGAGCAATTAAAGAACCACAAAACTTTCAAGTTAAGTTAGGGGTTTCTTATAGAGAACTTATTGATGCGGCAGGCGGTTTTACC
Organism: Firmicutes bacterium HGW-Firmicutes-7; assembly: GCA_002841375.1. Lineage (GTDB taxonomy): Bacteria > Bacillota > Clostridia > Lachnospirales > Vallitaleaceae > HGW-1. Next base: position 31,192 of record PGZO01000019.1, read on the forward strand.
GAAGCCCCAGCAAAAGTTATTTCTGGAGGCCCAATGATGGGATTTGCTTTATACTCTTTAGATGTTCCGGTAGTAAAAGGAACCTCTTCAATTTTATGTCTTACAAAAGATGAAATTGGAACGGATGAAGAGTTAAACTGTATTAGATGTGGTAAATGTGTTTCTCACTGTCCAATGAATTTGATGCCAGTTGAATTAAATAAATATGCGTTAGCAAATGAAGCAGATAAGTTTAGTGATTATAGGGGAATGGACTGTATTGAATGTGGTGCCTGTTCCTATGTCTGTCCTTCTAAGCGCCATTTGTTACAATCCATTAGAACCGCAAAAAAAACAATTATAGCAAATAGAAAAAAGAGCTAAGGAGGAATTAAACGTGTCTGATTTATTCGTTGTATCTTCGTCACCACATATCCGTGCCAAAGAAAATGTTTCAACAATCATGAGAGATGTTGTTATTGCGTTATTACCAGCTACGGCGTTTGGTATATATAATTTTGGTTTTTTAGCATTACAAACCATTATTTTATGTGTTGTTAGTGCAGTTGGCTTTGAAGCACTTTATCAATGGTTTACAAAACAAAAAGTTACTATTGGAGATTATAGTGCCATCATTACTGGATTGCTTTTAGGATTAAACTTACCACATACTGTTCCATTTTGGATTCCAATATTAGGTAGTGCATTTGCAATCATCATAGTAAAACAGTTATTTGGTGGTTTAGGTCAAAATTTCATGAATCCAGCTTTAGGTGCAAGAGCATTTTTGCTGATTTCTTTTGCTGGAATAATGACAAACTGGCAAATAGATGGTGTAACAACAGCAACCCCGCTTGCAATATTTAAAGCAGAGTCGGCGGTAGGGTTTACATCACCTCAGTTAATTGATTTATTTATAGGTGGAATTGGCGGGTCTATTGGTGAAACATCAGCAATTGCCTTAATACTAGGTGGTTTGTACTTATTATTTAGAAAAGTGATTGATTGGAGAATTCCGGGTACATATTTATTAAGTGTTGCTGTTATGGCAGTTGCAATCGGTGGAAATGGATTTGATATGAGCACAATACTATATCATGTGTTTTCAGGTGGGTTATTATTAGGAGCTTTCTTTATGGCAACTGATTATGCTTCTTCACCTGTTTCGAATATTGGCAAAATCATCATGGGTGTCGGATGTGGTATTTTAACAGTCTTGATTAGACTCTATGGTGGATATCCAGAAGGTGTTTCTTTTGCAATCATCATTATGAATTTATTTGTTCCACTTATTGATCGTTATACAATACCAAAATCTTTTGGGGAGGTGGCTAAATAATGAAAGAAATTATTAAAAATGCTTTAATATTATTTGCAATCACCCTTGTATCGAGCGTTTTACTTGCAATTGCTTTTCAAGTTACAGAAGAACCTATTAGCGTTCAAAAAATAAAACAAAGAGATGCTGCCTTTGCTACAGTAATTCCAGATGCTACATTTGAAGAAATAGTAGATTTAGACTTTTCTGAATATGAAAAAATAGATTCAGTATATGTAGCAAAAAAAGCTGATGAAATTATAGGCTATACGTTTAAATTAATAACGAATGAAGGATATAGTGCAGGTATTGAAATGGTGGTTGGTGTTAGTATAGAAGGTACCATTACCGGTATTGATGTAATGAGGCATGCCGAAACTCCAGGACTTGGTGCACTAGCAGATGAGGCAGATTTTAAGAATCAATTTGTTTCTAAGCCTTTAGGTGAACTTTCTACTGTAAAAGGTGTGTCTTCAAATGATACACAAATATCTGCTATCAGTGGTGCTACGATTACATCAAAAGCAGTTACAAATGCAGTTAATGAAGCAGTTACCTATTACAATAATGAATTAAAGGAGGGCAACTAAATGAGCGGAGTAATGAATAGATTAAAAAATGGTCTCGTTACAGAGAACCCTGTCTTTGTTCAAGTATTAGGTATGTGCCCAACTTTAGCGGTTACAACCTCTGCAGTAAATGGTATTGGTATGGGATTGGCAACAACGGCAGTTTTAATTGGATCAAACATCGTTATATCTATGTTGAAAAATATTATTCCTTCAAAAGTAAGAATCCCAGCATATATTGTTGTTATTGCAACATTTGTAACACTTATTGATATGTTATTACAAGCTTATATTCCTAGTTTATACGATGCATTAGGATTATTTATTCCATTAATTGTTGTAAACTGTGTGGTATTAGGTAGAGCAGAAGCATATGCTTCAAAAAATAGTATATTTAATTCGTTATTTGATGGGTTAGGTATGGGTCTCGGATTCGCATTTTCTTTAGGTTGCATTGGTCTAGTTAGAGAAGTGTTTGGAGCAGGTAAAGCATTTGGATTTCAAGTAATGCCAAATTTCTTTGAGCCTATTACCATATTAGTTCTTGCTCCGGGTGCATTTATTGTTTTAGGATTATTATTTGCATTATTCAACTATATTAATTCAAAAAAAGCTAAAGCATAGAGGAGGGACAAAATGGATTTATTATTATTATTTATTGGTGCAATCATTGTAAATAACGTTGTATTATCAAGATTCTTAGGCATTTGTCCTTTTCTAGGTGTTTCTAAGAAAGTTGAAACATCTATAGGTATGGGGCTAGCTGTAACATTTGTTCTAACGTTGGCATCAATTATTTCTTATATTGTTTATACTTTTTTATTAGTACCAAGAGAATTAGAATATTTATCAACTATAACATTTATACTTGTTATTGCAGCTTTGGTTCAATTTGTAGAAATGGTTATTCAAAAAACAAGCCCAGCTCTATATCAAGCGCTAGGCGTATTCTTACCATTGATCACAACGAACTGTGCAGTTCTTGGTGTTGCGGTTATTAATATGACAAATAAGTACTCGTTATTTTCAAGTATTATTAATGGTTTAGGAACAGCAATTGGTTTTACGCTTGCCATTGTACTTATGGCAGGTATAAGAGAAAAAATTGACTATAATAATGTACCAAAGCCTTTTAAGGGCTATCCCATTGTATTATTAACAGCAGGCTTAATGGCGATTGCGTTCTTAGGCTTTACTGGATTAATCAAATAGATTGGAGGGTTAAGTCGTGGAATTAACAAATATCCTTTATGCGGCAATGGCTATAGGTGGCCTCGGATTGCTATTTGGACTTGGTCTTGGATTTGCAGCTAAAAAGTTTGCGGTAGAAGTGGATCCATTAGTACCCATAGTGAGAGATTTATTACCAGGAGCGAACTGTGGAGGTTGTGGTTTTGCTGGGTGTGATGCATTTGCAAATGCATTAGTAAAGGGTGAAGCTAGGCCAAATGGTTGTCCTGTAAATAATAGTGACAATACAACTCAAATTGCAAGTGCACTAGGCCAAGAAGCAACTGTAGGTGAAAAAACTGCTGCTTTTGTTAAATGTAATGGAACTTGCGATGTAGCGAGTGAAAAATATGAATATTACGGAATAAAAGATTGTCAATCAGCTGCATATTTACAAGGAACAGGTTCAAAGGGGTGTGAATATGGATGCCTAGGATTAGGAAGTTGTTTTAATGTATGTATGTTTGATGCAATCACAATTGAAAATGGTGTTGCAGTAATTGATGAAGACAAATGTGTTTCATGCGGTATGTGTGTTGATGCTTGTCCAAAGAATATTATTGAGATTGTAAGAGTATCAGGTCGTACTAGAGTGAAATGTAACTCAAAAGACAAAGGTAAAGAAGTAAAAGCAAAATGTCAGGTTGGATGTATTGGTTGTGGTATTTGCGTAAAACAATGTGAAGACGATGCGATACACGTAACAGATGCATTAGCAAAAATCGATTATGATAAATGTATTAATTGTGGTAAATGTGTTGCTAAATGTCCGACAAAGGCAATTGTCAACTAATAACTTTTAACATCAGGGCATAACAATTTGTTGCGTCCTGATGTTTTTAACAAACTATCGACAAAAGCATTTTTCTAATAGGTTTATTCTTTATTGGCAGTATGTATTCATTTTTCAGGCCTTATCCTTCGGCCGCTTATGCGAAAAATGAATACTTACTGCCTTTTTTATTAATCTGGAAGAAAAAATGCTTTTATCTCTGTTTCGTTAATTGATAATTAATTACCTGAAGGTTCCTAAGAACTTTAATGTTTATCTAATCAAATTTTCGCAGTCTTGTCTTATGTCAAATAAGCCATATGAATGTAAATAAAAAACTGGTTGTTTATATATACAAACTATATGCATTATGATAAAATTACTCATGAAAGAATTTCCATATTGAGAGGGGTTGAATTCCATGGCATATAATAGAAATGGTGCGAAGAATGGATGGTCGTTATTTTTTTTAATTTTAGCTGGTATTGTTTTAGGCGGCTTTTTGGGTAGCTTAGCAGTTGGGGTATCTTTTTTAAGCTGGCTAAATTTTGGATATACTTTTGGTATGAACGCGCCAGTAATCATTGACTTAAAAGTAATATTTCTTCAATTTAAGCTTTCCTTTGATATATCTATTGCAAGCTTACTCGGTATTTGTGTTGCAATTTTTGTATATAAAAAGATACTATAATTTTTGTGGAAGAAAGTGACTTATGAATACTATTGTATTAGCCTCTGCTTCACCAAGAAGAAGCGAGATATTAGAAAAACTAAATATTCCTTTCGAAAAAAGAATGAGTTCCATTGATGAGAAAAAATATGTAAATGATAATTCAATTGAACTTGTTAAAATGCTTGCCTATGAAAAGGCCAATAGTGTTGTCAATGAATTAGAGGATAGAATCATTATAGGTGCAGATACAGTTGTTGTATATGAAAACCAAGTACTAGGGAAACCGAATAGTCATGATGAAGCCTTTCATTTTTTGAAGCAGCTTTCAGGAAAAAAACACTATGTATATTCTGGAATAGCTATGCTTAGTCCTTATAAGAAGAAAGTATTTATTGACTATTGCGAAACGAAGGTTTTTATGAGAGACTATAAGGAACATGAAATAAATGCCTATATTAAAACGATGGAACCATTTGGTAAGGCTGGCGCCTATGCAATTCAGGGATTTGGTGCTACATTAGTTGATAAAATTGAAGGCGATTATTATAATGTTGTAGGCTTACCTATTTCAAAATTGATAGAGGGCTTCACCTATTTAGGTGTTGATTACTTTAATGCTTTTCATGGACAGGCATAGCCAAATAAAAAGACTATATAACATTTGCTGGGGAGTAGGTGTTAAATAGATAAATGAATGTGAAATGCATTCAATAATTACAATGGGGGAGAAAAAATGAATAATGTTAGGCTAACTGTGAAGGAGTTGCCAACAGACGAACGACCTTATGAAAAGCTTGAGAAGTATGGAGCTTCTGTTTTGTCAGATGCTGAACTACTGGCGATAATCATAAAAAGTGGTTCTAGAAGGGAACGATCCATCGACTTGGCACAAAAAGTACTAAAGCTAAATAGTAGGGGTTTAGCTGGGATACATCAATTATCGCTTAAGGAATTAGAGATGATTTCTGGAATCGGTAGAGTAAAAGCAATTCAGATTAAATCTATTGCAGAGCTATCAACACGTATTTCTAAGAATAACGCAATACAAAAGCTTCAAATAACGTCACCAAGCTCGGTTGCGGATATTTATATGGAAGAAATGCGCCACCTACAACAAGAGCATTTGAAAATTGTTTTATTAGATACTAAAAATAATATTATTAGTGATCACACCATATCAGTAGGAACGGTAAATGCTTCATTAGTTAATCCTAGAGAAGTATTCATTCATGCATTAAAAAATTTAGCTGTTCATATTATAATTTTGCATAATCACCCTAGTGGTGACCCAACACCAAGTAGTGAAGATATTTCAATAACGAAAAGAATACTTGGAGCCAGTGAAATTATTGGTGTAAAACTATTAGATCATATTATTATTGGAGATGGAAAATACATAAGCTTAAAAGAACGAGGTATTTGTTAATTAAAACTTAATAGCGATATGCTTAAGTCAACTGCTTTTTCGTTGTGAGTATCCTTTGCTTTTTTGGTAATAATAGTTTTATACAAATCAGCTATTCAAAGGAGAAAGATATGATCTTTAAAAAAGACTTTGGTTTTGACTTAGGCACAACATATATGCATATCTGTCAAAAAGACAAAGGTGTTATACTAAATGAACCAGAGACCATTGCTATTGATCTAATATCAAAAAATGTAATCGCTGTTGGGAGCATGGCACATGATATGTTTGAAAAAGCGCCTAGATCAATAAAAATCAATATGCCCGTAAATCATGGAGTTATTGCTGATTTTGACAATATGTTAAGTCTTTTAGAACATCAATGTAAGAAATTGAAAATTGATAAAGGAGGCAGATCTATAGCACTTGTATGTGTTCCATATCACATTTCAGATGTGGAAAGAAGAGCCTTATATGATTTGTTTACGAAGTCTAAACCAAGATTTAAAAGTGTTCATATGATAGAAAAACCACTTGCAGCTGGGGTTGGTTGTGGAATAGATGTAATGCAGCCTGAAGGCAATATGATTGTAGACATAGGTGGGGGAACAACTGAGATATCTGTAATTTCTTTAGGTGGTGTAGTTATTAGTGATTTATTAAAGGTCGGAGGAGAACGGTTTGACCACAATATCAGAAATTTTGTAAAAAGAAAATACAATATTTTGATTGGAATTAGAACTGCTGAGAAGATTAAGATTGAGATCAGTAATGCAATTGGAAATGATGTTGGTCAGTCTATTAATGTCGTTGGACGTGATATTGTAAGTGGATTACCCAAAAATGTTATAGTAACGAGTGTAGATGTATTTGAATCTATTAAAGAAGATATAAATTCAATAATTGAAGCAATTAAATTGATTTTAGAAAAAACACCTCCAGAGCTTTCAGCAGATATATTAACAGCGGGCGTTCATTTAACGGGTGGAACAGCAAGCATTAAAAACATTGATACACTAATAAAAAAAGAAACGAATCTTCAAGTTCATATTAATGAAGAACCAGAAAAGAGTGTTATTAATGGCGTATGCCATATATTAAACAATTATAATAAACATAAAAATATACTTTTTACGCTTAAGGAATAGTATTGGTACTGTTTTATTTAAGGAGGCATTAATGAAAAGAAGAAAAAATTTACCTGCTAAAAATATAATGATTGTTATTACACTTATATGTATATTAGCAATTATATTTACTTGGCAAAGCAGATCAAGCATTACACCTATAGAGAAATCTTTTTCATACGTTGTTATTCCAATACAAAATGGCGTAAATGTTGTTGGTGATTGGTTGGGAGAAAAGGTTCAATTTGTTAAAGATATTCGTGATTTAGAAAATATAAATGAAACACTTCAAACTGAGCTTAATGAATTAGAATATGCCAATAAAATATTACAAATGGATAAAACTGAGTTGGTAAGATTAAGAGAGTTATATACGTTAGATAAAAGATATGCAGATTATCCTAAAATAGGCGCACAAGTAATTGGTAAAGACCCGAGTAATTGGTACAAAATGTTTATGATAAACAAAGGTGAAAAGGATGGACTTAAGGTGAATATGGTTGTATTGTCAGGAGAGGGTTTAGTTGGACATATTACTGAGGTTGGCCCAAACTATGCAAAAGTACAATCAATCATTAATGATACCTGTAATGTTAGTGCAAAAATTTTGAGAACTTCAGATTTATGTATAGTAAAAGGGGATCAAACCCTGGTTAATAATGAAGCATTATGTCGGGTAGATTATATTGAAGATCGTGCTAATATTGTTATTGGCGATGAAGTTGTAACATCTCATCTAGGTTCTATTTACCCACCTGGAATACTAATTGGTACGATTAATCAAATTGATACGAATTCACCTAAAATGACAAGAACAGCTACCTTACAACCTGCAGTTGATTTTAAACATTTAGAAGAGGTACTGGTTATTAATCAAGTATGGGAAGATGGTTTAACAGAGGCAGCAGATGTGCAGTAAGCTTGAAAAGAACAAAGAGAGAGTAGGAATGATGAAATGTTTAGAATAGTTACTGTTATAGCAATTGTTATTTTTAATATCGTATTTCAATCAACTATTGTCCAAGACATTGCCATTGGCGGTATAACAATAAATTTGCTTATCATTACAGTTGTTTCCTTTTCACTAATGAGGGGGAAGTTAGAAGGAGCGATTATTGGATTTTTTATTGGGCTAATGCAAGATGTTTTTTTTGGTAACGTAATTGGTTTTTATGCACTTTTATATATGTATTTTGGCTTTTTTAGTGGGTATCTCAATAAAGCACTTTATAGAGACAACTTGCTGATTCCAATTTTAGCGATAACAGGAAGCGATTTAATATTAAATCTTCTTATTTACATAATGACCTATCTTTTTAGAGGGAGAATAGATTTTGCGTATTATTTTATGAATATTATATTGCCAGAACTCGTATATACAACCCTTGTATCTGTTTTTGTATATAAATTTTATTTGTTTGTTAATGAGAAATTAGATGGTGTGGAGAAAAGAAGGGAGAACAAGGATAAGATATGAAAGCATTTTTAAAAGCTATACGTAAGTTAGTAACGAATAGATTATTTATTATTAGTGTTGTTATTTTGGGTATGTTTATCCTTTTATTTAATAGAATTTTTGATTTGCAGATTATTAAAGGTGAATTACTAGAAAAAGAGTTTAGCCTAAGTATTCTAAAAGAAAGAACAGTAGAAGGCCAACGTGGTAATATTTACGATAGATATGGATATCCATTAGCTGAGAATATTATTGCTTACAATGTGTTATTAGATGGAAGTATTAGAGTTGACAATATGAATCAAATGATTTTTGAGCTTTGTAATATTATAGAGAAAAGTGGAAGTAAAATTGTTAACGAACTTCCTATTGCATTAAATGAAGATGGTATATTTGTATTTACGCATACAGATTCCCAAATACTAAAATTTAAAAAAAATATTTTCGTTGGTAATACCTCTGCAACACTTACAACAGAAAAAAAAAATATGACTGCAAATGATATGTTTAAATATTTAAGAGATGATCTTTTTCAAATACCAAACGATATCTATACGGATGAAGACGTGATTACCATATTAAATATTAGATATCCGTTATGGTTAAATCGGTATACCCAATATCAGCTTGAGACTGTAGCTATTGATATAAATGATGAGACCTTAGCTCGAATAGAAGAGAATATATGGAAATTTCCTGGTGTATCCATTGTGGAAGATCCACTTCGGGTTTATAATGATTCAAAATTCTTTTCACATATTATTGGATATACCGGAACAATTGATGCGGCAGCTTATGAGGAGCTTAAACCTCTTGGTTATACTGCCAATGATACCGTTGGTAAAATAGGAATTGAACAAGAAATGGAGATATACCTTAAGGGCAAGGATGGCGTTCAAAAAGTTGAGGTAGATAATTTTGGTAGAACGATGAACATATTAGAAACCATTGAACCCGCTGCTGGTAAAGATGTTTATCTAACAATAGATCGGGACTTGCAATTAGAATGCTATAATTTATTGGAACAAAAGCTTGCATTTTTACTTGAAAGCAAGTTAAGTATGAGTGGCTATTCAGGTTTAGATAAAGATGACGGTGTCACATTAATGAGAGATGTCTTTAGTTCGTTATTTTCTAATAATATCTATTCAATTCAACAAATTGAAGAAGCTTCTGAAGGGCAAAGACAAAAAAGAATACACAATACATTTATGAATTCATATACTACGCTCGTCAATAGTATGGAGGCTTCATTAACTGAGAACTATGCATATCCTAACAAGGACGATATTAATTATTATACCTTTATGCTAACAAAATTAAAGGAAGAAGGTTATCTTTTAGATGGCTATAAAGACGTTCCATTATATTCAGAATTTTTGAATAGAGAAGCATCATTTAAGCAACTTCTAGAAGAGTATACAGACAAAAAGCTTTTAACTATTGAAAGCTTAGGAATTAAAGACAAAAAATCTTATGAAGTTATTAAAGATATAATACTTAAGGAATACGTAAACTACATTACTTTTAAAAGAGCGATCTACACTAACCTTGCAAAAAAAGAACGATTTTCTTACACGGATTTATGTATAGCACTTGTTGAACAAGGTATTGTAACGTCCTCTGATGAACAATTTAAGGCTTTGTCAAACGGATCATTAGGTAGTATGGCTTTCATAAAAGATAAAATATCTAAGCTTGAAATAACCCCCCAACAGTTAGCACTTGATCCATATTCAGGATCAGTTGTTGTAACAGATGTCAATACAGGGGAAGTGTTAGCAATGGTTAGCTACCCAAGCTATGATAACAATCGTTTAGTAAATAATTTTGACTATGAGTATTACTTAAGTCTACTTAATGATGATTCAAAGCCGTTGTTTCCTATGGCAACCCAAGGAAAAACTGCGCCTGGTTCAACCTATAAAATGGTAGCTGCCTTAGCCGCATTGGAAGAAGAAGTTATAGGAATAAATGAACATTTTTCTTGCCAAGGCCTTTATCAAAAGGTGGTCCCTCATGCAAAATGTTGGATCTATGATTTGGGCGGAACCCATGGAGCGCTAACCGTATCAGGTGCCTTAGAGGTATCCTGTAATTATTTTTATTATGATATGGGCTACAGGTTATCTAAGGACAATGATAATTCATATTTAGATATTAGAGGCATTAATGAACTTAACAAATATGCAACGTTGTTAGGGCTTGGAACTAAAACGGGTATTGAAATTGGAGATTCAGATCCAACATTACCAGTACAGGATGCTGTTCGTTCGTCGATAGGGCAAACAGCAAATACCTATACACCAGTTCAATTAGCCAGATATGTTTCTACGTTGGCGAATGGTGGTACAAGTTATGAATTAAATGTAATCGATAAAATCCTTGAAAGCAATGGAACACTGTTTTTTGATAAAACACCTGCAAGCACATGGGAAACAAACTTTAATCCAAACAATATAAAAACGATTCAAGAAGGCATGTATTTAGTGACAGCAGGATCAAAAGGTACTGCTAGACATGTTTTTGCAGGCTTTCCAATTTCTGTAGCTGGTAAAACAGGTACTGCTCAACAATCAAAAACTCGACCTGATCATGGTATATTTGTAGGCTATGCGCCATACGATAAGCCTGAGATTGGGGTATCAGTTGTAATTCCTTTTGGTTATGGTTCAACTGAACCAACTGTAATTGGTAGAGATGTTATTGGTGCATATTATCAAATTGGAACTGAGAAAGTCGATGATGAAGCTTCCTTTTATCATATTTTAGATTAGACGAATAATTTATCTACAATAGTGTAGATATTTATTATTGCTTTATGCTATAATAAAACATGTATTGTTTCTCTATATTAAGAAAAGAAGGTACGTATATGAAAGATGCAATATTAATAAAAGGGAATAAATATGGATTAACGATTATTATCAATGATCAAGTTGATTTTTCTACTATAAAGGACGCACTATTTAAAAAGTTAAATGATTCAAGAAAATTTTTTGGTTCTTCAAAAGTTTCTTTGACGTTTGAGGGAAAAATTCTTTCAACTGAAGAACAAAAAACCTTGATTGAAATTATCCAAAGTGCTTCCGATTTAGATATAGTATGTATAATTGATTCCCAGTTAGAACTGTCTCAAGTTCTTGAGGTCAAAAGTGTGACAAGCCCTACAGAAATTGAAAATAAAAACACGAATGAGATTTCAAACGTAAGTAGTATGCACATTGAAAAACCTATTAAAACGCAAATAATTCCCGAAAATGCAGCAATATTTCACAAAGGAACACTTCGATCTGGTCAAGAAATTATTGCTGATTCAAGCATTATCGTTATGGGAAATGTTCACAACGGTGCAACAGTTGCAGCAAAAGGTAATGTTATAGTAATTGGAAAATTGAATGGCTGTGTTCATGCTGGAAAAGATGGAAATGCAACTGCCTTTGTTGTCGCATTGAATATGAGCCCAACTCAACTAAGGATCGCTGATGTATTTGGCCGTTCACCAGATAAGAAAGGCAAAAAAATTATTAGTATCCCTCAAATAGCGTATGTTGAAGATGAACGCATTATTATTGAAAATATAAACAGAAATATTTATGAAAATTTAAATTATATTAATTAAGAAAAGGGGAGACATCCATGAGCGAAGTAATTGTTATTACATCCGGTAAAGGTGGTGTAGGCAAAACAACTACCAGTGCAAATATTGGTACTGGTCTTGCTATGTTAGATAAGAAGGTTGTTTTATTAGATGCAGATATTGGTTTGCGAAATCTAGATGTTGTTATGGGATTGGAAAACAGAATTGTATATAATGTTATTGATGTAATAGAAGGGAATTGTAGATTAAAACAAGCATTAATCAAAGACAAAAAATACCCAAATCTATTTCTTCTACCTGCTGCTCAAACAAGAGACAAAGATGCTGTGACCCCAGAACAAATGAAAAAGCTATGTGAACATTTGAAAGAAGAATTTGATTATATAATTATTGATTGTCCTGCAGGGATTGAACAAGGTTTCAAAAATGCAATTGCAGGAGCAGATAAGGCCATCGTCGTTACAACACCAGAAGTATCCGCTATTCGAGATGCTGACAGAATCATTGGTCTATTAGAAGCAAATGACCTCCATGATTCTAGACTAATAGTTAATCGAATTCGTGTAGATATGGTGAAACGTGGAGATATGATGTCTGTTGATGATGTAATTGAAATATTAGCAATTGAACTTATTGGCACAATACCAGATGATGAAAACATCGTTATTTCAACAAATAATGGTGACCCAATCGTAAATAATACATCATGTCCGGCAGGAAAAGCATATTTCAACATAAGTAAAAGAATAATTGGTCACGAAGTACCATTTATGGAATTTCAATCTGAAAAAGGCCTTTTTGGCAAACTAAGAAGCATAATGGGTTTTAATAATTAAAAAGGGGGGAGTCCAAGTGGGTATTTTTGGAAAGAAAACATCAAGAAATGTTGCAAAAGATAGACTAAAGCTTGTATTAATACATGATCGTGCAAATTGTTCATCTGAAATTCTTGAGATGATTAAAACGGATATCCTTCATGTAATAAACAAATATATGGAAGTTGAAGAACAAGGATTGGAAGTTAAAATTGGGACAACTAGATCGGATAGAAGTAATACGCAAGTTCCTGTTTTATACGCAAACATTCCAATTAGAAACATGAGAAACGCCGGTGTAAAACACTATTAGAAAGAGGAGTTATATGTTTCGTGAATATGATTTTAGAAGATTAGATATATTTTTAATTATAGTAATTATTGGGTTATCGATTATTGGTATTTTTGCAATAAAAAGTGCAACAATGTCTAATATACATGGTGGAACGGATCTATTTGTCAAAAAACAAATAATCGGATTAGTTTCTGGATTTATCATAATGATTATTGTTACATTAATTGACTATCGTTTTATTAGTAAATTTTATTGGCCCATTTACTTGCTAGGTATCGTGCTATTGCTTGCTGTTTTATTTTTTGGCAAACCTGTAAATGGTGCTACCAGATGGATTAATATTGGTGGCTTCACGCTTCAGTCTTCAGAGTTTTTTAAGATATTTCTCATAATTTTCTTAGCAAAATTTATTGATAAATATAAGGAGAAGGTAAATAAACCACTATTTTTACTTGTTACGATTGGCCTTACGGTTATACCTGTTTTTTTGATTTTAAAGCAACCCAATTTATCAACAAGTTTGGTTATAATCGCAATATTAGGCATAACGTTATTTGTTTCTGGATTAAGCTATAAATATATTATTGGTACAATCGTTATTTTAATTCCTTGTCTAATCATTGGATTTTGGTATATACAGCAGCCTAATCAACAGCTTTTAGAAGAGTATCAGGTTAAGCGAATTATGACAGCAATTTATCCTGAAAACGCTACAACCTCTGAAAAGTTTCAAACGAATAATTCAATTCAAGCAATCGGATCAGGAAAATTGTTTGGCAAGGGATTATATCAAGGTAAATTAAATCAATATAATTATTTACCTGAACCTCAAACCGATTTCATATATTCAATTGTTGGTGAAGAATTTGGGTTTGTTGGATGCAGTACAATCCTAACACTAATGCTCGTGCTCATTATGAGGTGTTTGTGGATTTCAAAAGATACGAAGGACTTAGCAGCAACGATAATGGTTATTGGTTTTGTTACCATTATCTCTTCTCAAACGTTTATCAACATAGGGGTAGTAACAGGAATTCTTCCGAATACAGGAATTCCATTACCATTTATTAGTTATGGACTTAGCTCTCTTTGGTCCAATATGATAGGTGCTGGATTAGTCCTTAATATAAGTATGCAGCGTAAAGCTATATATTATTAAATTGAAAGGGGTGTTAAAATGAATATTGGATTGATAGCCCACGATAGCAAAAAAAAACTCATGCAAAACTTATGTATTGCGTATAGAAATATTTTAAGTAAACATGAATTATATGCTACGGGGACAACAGGAAGATTGATTGAAGAAGTAACCAACCTTTCTATTCATAAATACTTAGCTGGACATTTAGGAGGTCAACAACAATTAGGATCACAAATAGCACATAATCAAATTGATATTGTTATTTTTCTAAGAGATCCGCTTTCTCAAAAGCAACATGAACCTGATCCAGCTTCAGTTATTCGTTTATGTGATATTCATAATATTCCAATTGCAACGAACTTAGCTACTGCCGAATTACTCATTAAGGCATTAGAAAGAGGAGACTTGGACTGGAGAAACGTTTTAAAATAGTAAACCTGTCTAAAAAATTAGAATAAGAAAGCCATTATCCAAGAGGATAATGGCTTATTAATATACCTTCGTAAAAACAAAAAACTTTAAAAAATGTAAAATCTCAAATCCTACTACAAGAATACGATTAATACGCTATTTTTGCTATGCTACTATGAATTCCTTCATAAAATCAGGTAATAAACTTGTGTCACAATTAACACTGAATATAAATCGTACACAAAACTTTTCTGAAAGAGCTTTCAGCTTATTGATCAAATCATAAGATGCATGTATATCACTTACATGGGCTAATCGTAATAAGCCATCTGCATATATTTCTGAAATATCATTATCTTCAGATAGTATGCCGCACATAAAACCAAAAAACTCTTTGTAGTCTGTGATGGGATATTCGGAAATATTCGTATAACGGATCTGATGCTTTAAATGAAGCATATGACTACTGTCACCATCTAGGTAAACAATATTTCCTTTTGTTAAATTGGTAGCTTCATTTGCCATCTTTATTAAGCTTTTTGTTTTCCCTTCGCCAGTATCACCTGCAACTAAACGTATCATAGTAATCTCCTCCTTATAGAGTGGTAATTAAAACAAAAAATGTTCATAGAATATATATTCCATAAGAAATTAATTTATCCTTTTATAAATCGAAAATTAATTTCTTTTGTAAAGTTAGACTAGAAAAAAACGTTATTCTATTATACTTAGAATAACGTTAGAAAATCATACCTCGTTTCTAATTCTATTGAAAAATGTTAATCCATATAAAGCTGCTAAGCCTACTAAAGCATAAACAATACGACTACCAGCAGTATCCATTCCACCAAAAATAGCAGCAACTAAATCAAACCGAAAAAAGCCAATTAAACCCCAGTTGATAGCACCTATTATTATTAAGGTTAAAGCAATTATGTCAACAGGTTTTGTATTCATGAAAATCCTCCTTAAACAATTAGATTATAATTATCTATTAAATTCATAAACATAGTCTATGCAATTTTTTAATAATTACAATGCTAAATTATGGAAAAAATTAATAAGATAGATTATAACTAAAAAAAGAGGTTGAGTATGAAAGAAAGTTGTTATACAACACATAGGATAGTTGAAGGTGAGACACTGAATGATATTGTAAAGAAATATGGTTCTACGACTACAGGTATTCTTACAGCAAATCAAACAATTAATCCATTTTTTTTGAAAGTGAATTCAACAATTATTGTCCCCATAAGTAAGGAAGGTCAAATTGTTCAGACCAATAATCGTTATAACCACACGAATCTAAAACATGATTTGATGCAATTGAAAGTACTTTATCCTTTTCTAGATATGGAAACCATTGGATTAAGTGTTAATGGTAGGGAAATTTACATGGTCACATTTGGCACAGGAGATCATCCAGTAATATATAATGGTGCGCATCACGGGGATGAATGGATTACATCATTATTATTAATGAAGTGGTTAGAAAATATATGCTTTGCCTACGCTAACAATGCTAGTATGAAAGGCTATCCAATTAACGAGTTATATAAACGTTCGAAAATTATACTCGTACCAATGGTTAATCCTGATGGTGTAGAATTAGTAGTTAATGGATTAAAAAGTTTTAACAACACTGAAATAATTTTGCGAATGAATAGGGGTAATGCAGATTTTAGTCAATGGAAGGCAAATGTTAATGGCGTAGATTTAAATAGGAATTATCCTGCAGGATTTCGTGAATATAAGAAAATAGAAAAAAAATTAAGTGCTTTTAAACCTGGACCTTCAAAATATGCGGGGGTAAAACCACTTTCAGAGCCTGAAACTAGGTGCATATCAAACTTGACAATGCGGATAGAACCAAGGTTAACTTTGTCATTCCATGCTCAAGGGGAAGTAATCTATTGGCAATATTTAGGCAGAGGTGTTGCTGATAGCTTAAACATTGCGAGTGAGTTATCTAAAGCTTGTGGATATAAGCTTGAAAATGAAAATTGGTTGGAAGCTTTTGCGAGCTATAAAGATTGGTTTATTCACCACTTTTCGAAGCCAGGATTTACAATTAAAGTCGGTCTAGGCAATGATTGTAATGGCGTTAATCAATTCGATTCAATATATGAAAAAAATGAAGAACTCATGCTCCTAGGTTCCATAATCTAGATTAATTCTAGCATTCAAAGAAGAAATATGATAATATAATAGAGATTACAATATACCATACATATAAAGGTTGGGAAGCAATGAATGAAGAAGAGTTGTATTATAAATATTCTCACTATCTAAGACAAAAATATGGTGAGAAAGTTTATAAATTACCCGTTAATTTAAATATTTCTTGTCCTAATAGAGATGGTACGGTGGGTACAAAAGGATGTTATTTTTGCAGTGATTTAGGCACTGGGTTTGAAATGCTAAATTGTGAAAAATCAGTAGAACAACAATTATTAGAAAATATCGATTATATTGGCAAGCGATATGGAGCCAATAAATTTATAGCATATTTTCAAAATTATACGAACACTTATATGCCAATCGATGACTTTAAACAATATATGAATGATGCATGTAGAGATAGAATTGTGGAAATAGATGTATCTACGAGACCTGATTGTATATCTAGAGAATATTTAGAAGTATTAAAAGAAATATATATCAAAAACAATATAAATATTACAATTGAACTAGGTCTTCAAACTACGAATGATGAAAGTTTGGTAAAAATTAATAGAGGGCATAATGTGCAAGATTTTATTGATGCGGTTAATCTCATTAAGGAATATCCTTTTGACATATGTGTTCATCTTATACTAAATTTACCATGGGATAACGATCAAGATGCAATAAACAGTGCTATGCTTATTAATGAACTAGAGATTAAACAGGTTAAACTACATGCTTTATATATTGCGAAAGGTACTGTTTTTGAGGATATGTACGCTAATAAATGTTTTGAACTATGCTCCAAGGAGGAATATATTAATAGAGTTGTTCTATTTCTTGAGAATCTAAGTACTTTGGTAGCAGTTCAAAGATTAATTGGACGAGCTCCTAAAGAAGAAACAGTTTTTTGCAATTGGAATACGAGCTGGTGGAAGATTAGAGATGAAATAGAAAACAAGATGAGGGAAATGAAAACGTATCAAGGAAAAAGAAGGTTAACAGATGAAGAATGAAAAAGTCAATAAATATATTGAAAAAGAAAAAAAAATGATGAAAGAGAAAAAAATAAAAAGCAGGGTAAATAAGCATATTAATTTAGGATTAATTGTTTATTTTATTATATTTGCCTATTTGGTGTTTTGCATTCTTAACTTTTCATTTTCAGAAAAAACCAATTATACCATGGCGGAGCCGGGAGCCATTATCGAGTCAGAAGTTTTTAACGGATTAATTATTAGAGACGAAACAATCATATTTAGTCAAATAGACGGGAAAGCAAATTACTTTGTACCTGAAGGAGAAAAGGTGAAGAAAGGTGCTTTAATTAGTTGCATAGATAATAACGGAGAAATAACAGCAGCTATTAATGATAAGCTTCAAGTGGCAAAAGCATCCCTTCTAAGTGATGTGGATTTATCTACAAATAACTATAAATATATTCAAGACAAATTGAAAAGTTATGTTCTTTATAAGCATTCTAGACCATTTGGGCACACTTATTCAGCTAAAGTAGATATTGAAAAGGCAATATTTGACGCTTCAAACACTGTGTTATTAGAAGATGATCAAATGCTACGTAATATATTAAGCAATTCCTTAGCAAGGGATGAAAATATTTATTATGCTTTAAAAAGTGGGGTAATATCTTATCAATTTGATGGCTTTGAAAGATTAACCATAGATAATTTCATACCTGAAAGCTTGGATCAAATTGTCGTAGCCCAGGATGTACTTGTTGATTCAACTACTAAAAAAGACGTCCCTTTATTTAAAATTGTTAATAATCACAAGTGGTACTTAGCCGCTGAAATAAATGATGTTTGTGAAAAATATTTAGAAGATGAAAATACCGCAACAATTAATATATCCTATAATAATATGAAAATCCAAGGCAACATATATAAAATTCTTAATGAGGATACAAAAACATATATCATTTTAGAATTTGATAGATACTTAAATGAATTTTTAGACGATCGCTTTTTACAGTTTTCTATTATATATTCAAGTTCAGAAGGTATTAAAATTCCAGCCTCATCAATAACTCAGAAGGATTTTCTGAAAATACCAGTTAAAGCGCTAATGAAATCTAATCGTCAAAGTGAAGTAAAGAAAAAGATTGTTAGCAAAGATGCAGTAGGTGGAGAATCACTTGAAGGTGTTCCGATTCAAATATATAAAATCAAAGATAAAGACGCTTATATTCCTAAGTCAGATAAGCTAGGTGTTGGTGATGAGCTTGTTTATATTCTTGAAAATGGTAAGAATGAAACGTACAAAATAAATGAAGTTACCCCCTTAGAAGGTGTTTATGTAATTAATAAAGGTTACGCTGCGTTCAAGTTCATTGAAGTTCTTTCATATACAGAACATTATAAAATTGTAAAAGATAATGTTAGCTTTGGTGTCAGTAGATATGATAGAATTGCTACAGATGCAAGTATACTTGAAGAAAATCAAATTATTAATTAGGGAGAGAAAAATATGTCTATTAAAAGTAATATAGAAGAGATTCATAGCAAGGTGATCGAAGCTTGTAGACAAGTAGGTAGACGACAAGAAGAAGTGACATTAATTGCAGTTACAAAAACAAAGCCCATTGAAGCAATGGAACAAGCACTTTCGTGTGGAATTATTCATGTTGGGGAAAATAAGGTTCAAGAAATAATAAATAAGTACCCACACTTTGAAAATAACTTTAAATGGCATATGATTGGACACTTGCAAACGAATAAAATTAAATCAATCATTGATAAGGTGGAACTCATTCATTCAGTGGATCGTATGAAATTGGCACAATTAATTAGCCTCGAGGCTTCTAAAATTAATAAAGTACAAAATATTTTGATTCAAGTGAATATAGCTGAAGAAGAAACCAAGTTTGGAATAGAAAAGAATGAGGTAGAAGCATTTATAAAAGAAGCTGCTCAATTACCCAATATATGTATCAAAGGACTTATGACTGTTGCACCTTTTGTAGAAGATGCAGAAGAAAACAGACCTATTTTTAGGGAAATGTTTCAAGTTTTTGTTGACATAAATAGCAAAAACATTGATAATGTTACTATGGATGTGCTATCAATGGGGATGACGAATGACTTCGAAGTTGCGATTGAAGAAGGCGCTACAATGGTACGAATTGGAACTGCAATTTTTGGCGAAAGAAATTAAAAAACGAAGGGATGAAAAAAATGGCTAAATTTTTTGATAAAATGTTAGATATCATGAATTTAAATGACTATGATGATGACGATGAAGAATTTGAAAATGATGATGAATTAGACGAATATGGAAGCCTAGCAGAAAAACGCCCTTTTAAGAGTTATTCTGGTGGTAAGAATTATGAAAATACAACTACATCTACATCAAAGGTTGTTAATTTTCAAGCAAGTGTACAAATGGAAGTTGTAGTTATTCAACCACTTCAATTTGATGAAGCGCAAGTAATTTGCGATCATATTAAAAGTAAAAGACCAGTAGTATTAAATTTAGAAAAAATGGACAAAAGTGTTGCACAACGTATTATGGATTTTATTAGTGGTTCTTGCTATACATTAAATGGAAATTTGCAAAGAATTACAAATAATATTTTCATTATTGCACCTGAAAATGTTGATATAGCAGGTGACTTTAGAGAAGAACTTAAATCAAACGGCATCATTTTACCATGGAAAAACGAATAAATTAGGAGGCTTTTCATGGATCTTTTTTTAGCAGCAATAGATAAATTCCTTTACATCTTAGAGGTTTTTATTTTAATTAGAGTAGTTGTTTCTTGGTTACCTATAGGAAGGGATAACCCATTAATTGAGTTTTTATATACTGTAACGGAGCCAATCCTATCTCCGATTAGAAAAATGATTGATAAATCAATTTTTGGAGGTAAGGGTCAAGTGTTTGACTTATCGCCTTTAATTGCTTATTTTATATTGCAATTGTTACACCCATACTTCAAATAGGAATGATTAGCGTGGATTCAAGAAGTGGCGAGAGCCTAGTTTTAAGGAAATTAATTGATAAAGCTGAACAAGCATATTACAATAATTTTCCTACAAATACTCAATTTTTAGACTTAAACGAACAAAATATTTTTATGAAACATATTAAAGAATTCCCGAGCATTAAATACAATATGTTTGGTGGTAATGATATATGTGAACGGAAAATGATCATGTTTTTTCCAAGGGATTTTCAAGCAGATCAAATATCTTTTCCTATTTGTGCACTCCATATTAAGAACAATAGTTCTTCAGATAAACTAAATCATAGAGATTATCTTGGAGCGCTTATGAGTTTAGGTATTGAAAGATTTAAACTAGGGGATGTCGTTTGTAATGACCAATCTGCATATGTGTTTTGTGTAGATACGCTTACAGATTATATTCTTGAACAATTGATAATGATTAAAAGTACTGCAGTAACGGTTGATCGAGTTGAAATGAGCCATGTAAAACATATTGAACCTCGTTTCGATGTTATTAAGGGTTCAGTATCCTCTTTAAGATTGGATAGTATCCTAAAATTAGGCTTTTCATTATCAAGGGGTAATTCAACATTGTTAATTCAAAGTGGTAAGGCCTTTATCAATAATAAACTTTATGAGAAAAACTCAGCAAAAGTTGAAGAAGGCGATGTTATTTCATTAAGAGGTTTTGGTAAATTGAAGATACATACCATCGGGGATTATACTAAGAAAGGACGAATTTATTTAGAGTTATTCAAATACAAGTAGGAGGGCTACAATGTTAACACCATTAGATATTGAATCAAAGGTTTTTTCCAAGTCTTTTCAGGGATACAATACAAATGAGGTAAAAACTTTTATTAAAGAAGTTTTAACTTATTATGAGAAATTTTACAAAGAAAATATTGAGTTGAAGGACAAATTAAATACTTTGCAAGAGGCTGTTCAATACTATAAAAACATTGAAACTACACTTCAAAATACGTTGATCTTAGCTGAAAAAACTGCAGAAGAAACGAAAACGAGTGCTAGATACAGAGCTGAGCAAATTGAAAAAGAAGCACAGCTTAAAGCAGATGTTATGATTAATGATGCGAGAAATGAGATTATCTCCATTAATAACATTAAAGAAGAATTGATTCGAAACTTTGATCATTCTAAAATACAAATTAAGCAGTACTTGAAAACGCAACTTGAAATAACAGAAAAGAGTGATATTGATTTTGATTTTGGATCGTCAGCTTTTGATATGTTATTTAGAACAAATACTACACATAGTCAAACAGAGATTGAAGCACCATTAAGAGAACTTGAAGAAGCAAAGTTACAAGCTGCACCTATAGTTGATGACGGTGCAACACGTACTTTTCAACTAAAAACACCTATCCCGCCGTTTAATGAAGATAAGAAAAGCGATTAATAACTAAGTTATTAAACTTTAAATAAATAACAAATATATAATAAGGTGCTGTTATTTTTACAGCCCTTATTTCGTAATTAAGGTGAATAAAATGAATCAATTAATAGTAAATACAAAAAACAAAAAATATAAAATAGTAATCAATAGTAATTTTGATGGATTATATCAAGAGATTACTAAACTTAATATTCCAATTAGTAAAATTGCAATTATAACCGACGATATTGTAGATCCTTTATACTCAGGTCAAGTAATAGACCACTTAAAGAAATCCTACCCAGAGATTTCTAGTTTTTCCTTTATCCACGGGGAAAAAAGCAAGAATTTAAATACAATTAGTGATATATATGCCTTCATGATAGATCAAAAGCTAGACAGGAAATCTCTTGTAATAGCATTAGGTGGAGGAGTTGTCGGGGATATGGCTGGGTTTGCTGCAGCTACATATATGAGGGGTATTAAGTTTATACAAGTACCAACATCCCTATTATCACAAGTTGATAGTAGTGTAGGTGGTAAAACTGGTGTTGATTTTAATGGATACAAAAATATAGTGGGTGCCTTTTATCAACCAGAACTTGTATATATTAATACGAGCACTTTAATTACGTTGCCTAATAAGGAGTTTAACTCAGGTATGGCAGAAGTTATTAAACATGGACTGATCTTAGACCAAAATTATTATAATGAAATTAAAAATAACATTGACAAAATACTTGACTTAGATGATGAACAATTACAAATATTAATTTATAACTCTTGTAAAATAAAAAGCCAAATTGTCTCAGAAGATGAAAAGGAAGAAGGGTGCAGAGCGCTTCTTAACTTTGGACATACAGTAGGACATGCTGTGGAACGATTAAAGAATTTTGAATTATTACATGGTGAATGTATTTCAATTGGGTTTATTGCAGCACTATATATTAGTAACCAATTAGGTGAAATAACAGAAAGTACCATTGATAATGTAAAAAAACTTCTTGAAACATTTGAACTTCCGACATCAGTTGCTGGGTTAGATCCAACTGATATATATCATGAAATGTTTCATGATAAAAAAACCTCAAATAATCAATTGAATTTTATTCTATTAACCGACATAGGCAATTCTTATATTGATAATTTAGTTGAAAAAGAAACTGTTATGAATGCATTACAAAAAATTACTTAAAATAATTACGGGTGGTATCAATATGTGGATTGAAATAGTGGCAATAGGCCTCTTGATTGGATTAGATCAATTAGTAAAATATTTGACTGTAATACATTTACAAGGGAATAGCCCTTATGTGATTATTGATGGCGTATTTCAATTAACCTACGTCGAAAATAGCGGTGCTGCTTTTGGAATGCTACAAAATCAAAGAACATTTTTCTTGATTTTTACGTTAATTGTCATTGGGCTTGTTTTAGTTTATTACTTAAAGATACCAAAAACAAAAAGGTTCACTATACTTAGAATAACGGTGATTTTATTTTTCGCTGGAGCATTAGGTAACTGGATTGATCGACTTAGATTATCCTATGTAATAGACACCTTTTATTTCAATTTAATAAATTTCCCTGTATTTAACGTTGCAGATTCCTATGTAGTCGTGTCAACTTTTGTTTTTGCTTATTTGATATTGTTTTACTATAAAGAAAATGAATTTGATTTTATTAAATCAAAAGCTAAAAAGGAATAGTATGGAAACACTTAATTTAATTGTAGACGAAAATTTTATCAATACGCGTATTGATAAATATCTCACAGAACATGTAACTGAACATACAAGATCTTATTTACAAAAGCTCATTACAGATGAAGCAGTACTAGTTAATGGAAAATTAGTTAAGGCAAATTATAAACTAAGATTAAATGATCATATTACATTAAATATTCCTGATGTCGTTGCGTTAGATGTTATTGCTCAAGATCTGGATTTAAATATCGTGTTTGAGGACAGTGATTTTCTTATTATTAACAAACCTCAGAATATGGTTGTACACCCAGCCCCAGGACATTATGAGGATACGTTAGTAAATGGTGTGTTATTCCATTGTAAGGATGAGCTTTCTGGCATAAATGGCATATCACGACCAGGAATAGTTCATAGAATTGATAAGAATACCTCTGGCTTACTTGTGATTTGTAAAAATGATAAAGCACATGTTAGTATTGCAGAGCAGTTAAAGAATCACACGATAACTAGAAAATACGAAGCCATTGTCTATAATAATATTAAAGAAGATGAAGGTATTATTGATGCACCAATCGGTAGACATCACACAAATAGGCAACTAATGGCTATTAATTATAAAAATGGTAAGGCAGCTATTACGCATTATCGTGTTATTGAAAGATTGAATAACCAGTATACTTATGTTGAACTAACTTTAGAAACAGGTAGAACGCATCAAATACGTGTTCATATGGCAAGTCTTCATCATCCATTACTGGGCGATGATATTTATGGACCAAAGAACAAAAAAGCACCTGTTAAGCTATTAGGACAAGTATTGCATGCAAAAACGCTTGGCTTCATTCACCCATCAACTGGTGAGTACGTGGAATTTACATCTGATTTACCAGACTATTTTGAAGAGCTACTAAATAAACTGAGAAATTGAAAGTTTAAAAGGTGAACAATAATGAAAATATTAATGGATGATAAGGCAATTAACAGAGCTATAACACGTATTGCACATGAAATTATTGAAAACAATAAAGGTGTTCAGGATCTAGTGATTTTAGGAATTAAAACTAGAGGCGTTCCTCTTGCTAAATGCATTATCAAGAAAATTAAATTGATTGAAAATGTAGATGTTCCATTAGGTATATTAGACATTACTTTTTATAGAGATGATTTAAATCACAAATCAATTCATCCAATATTAAATAATAAGTTAAATGTTGATGTTAAAAACAAGACGGTAATTCTCGTGGATGATGTTGTATTTACAGGAAGAACATGTCGAGCTGCTTTAGATGCAGTTATGGCTGCTGGAAGAGCAAGAAAGGTTCAATTTGTCGCATTAGTTGATCGAGGTCATAGAGAGTTGCCACTAACCCCTGATTATGTAGGTAAAAACTTACCTACTTCAAAAAATGAAGTAGTACACGTTAGGCTTGTGGAAACAGACGGAGAGGATATTGTAGTAATCACGAATTGATTGTGATATAATTTAACCTAACGAACTAAGTATACAGGACTTCAAATTTTTACCGAACGAAGAGAGGTGCCTAAACAATGGTATTTAATAATAAGCATTTTTTAGATTTAAAGTCATTATCTGAACAAGAAATTCATTATATTCTTAATACAGCACAGCAAATGAAATACACGATTACCTCAAGTAAGGCAGCAGCTGTAGCGCCTCATTTAAAAGGTAAGACTGTAGCAACTTTATTTCATCAAGAAAGCTCAAGGAGCAAATTATCTTATGAGCTCGCAGCATATAATTTAAGCGCAAAAGTTATTAACTTAACAACTTCGAGACAATTTCAGAGTGGTGAATCCCTTAAAGACATCGGAAGAACGGTGGATCA
Organism: Firmicutes bacterium HGW-Firmicutes-7; assembly: GCA_002841375.1. Taxonomy (GTDB): domain Bacteria; phylum Bacillota; class Clostridia; order Lachnospirales; family Vallitaleaceae; genus HGW-1. The sequence continues at coordinate 57,066 of PGZO01000019.1, forward strand.
AATGGGCGCAGACTTTATTGTACTTAGACATCCAGTAGCTGGTGGCCCTCATTACCTTGCTAAGTTTGTTGATGCTTCAGTCATTAATGCAGGCGATGGGCTAAATGAAAATCCAAGTCAAGCATTAATAGACTTGCTTACAATACTGGAAATGAAGAAGATTTTTAAAGGCTTAAAGGTAGTTATGATTGGAGATATCGAACATAATAGAGTTGCTAAGAGCAATATTTGGGGTTTAACTAAACTTGGTGCAAAGGTTTCAATTGCTGCCCCACCTACATTAATTCCATCTAGAATTGAAGAGCTTGGTGTAGAAGTATATAATTCTATCTCTGAGGCTATTATTGATGCTGATGTTATTATGACAATGAAAATCCAAAGTGAAAGACAAGAGAGAAACCTACTGCCTTCTCTTAACGAATATAAGAAGTTGTACAAATTAGATGTGAATAGGCTAGAGTATGCAAAAGAAGATGTAATTGTTATGCATCCTGGTCCGATTAATAGAGGAATAGAAATTTCATCAAAAGTAATCGATGGGGATTGCTCCCTAATTGACAGACAGCAAATAAATGGTGTTGCGGTTAGAATGGCATTATTCCATTTGCTTTCAAAGAAAAGTGGGGTGTCTTACAATGATTAACACATTGCTAATAAAAAATGGTACGATTTTTACACATGATAAAACCATTTATAATATGGATTTATTAATTGAAAACGATAAAATTGCAGCAATAGAAGCAAATATTATACCTGGCGATAACTGGCCAGTTATTGATGCAACAGGATTATATATTATTCCTGGTCTTGTTGATATGCACTGTGATGTATGTGAGCCTGGCTACGATTATAAGGAAGACTATGAATCAGCAGGAGAAAGTGCAATTAATGGTGGATTTACAACGATTACAAACAACCCTAATACGGATCCAGTAATTGATAATAAGGCCATCGTTGAATATGTTTTAACGAAATCTAAAAAAGAATGTCCTGTAAACATTTACCCCTATGGTTCCCTTACAAAGGGTTGCGCAGGCAATGAAATTGCTGAAATTGGAGAAATGCAAATAGCTGGTATTGTTGCAGTTTCAGATGGAGATTATCCAATTCAAAATCCGGCCTTAATGAAAACAATTTTAAACTACTGTAGTATGTTTGATATGCCGGTAATTCTTCATTGTGAAGATATAGCGCTATCTAATGGACATGGTGTTAATGATGGGTTAATCTCAACTCAATTAGGACTTATTGGGGCACCAGAAGTAGCAGAAACTGTTGCACTATCAAGAAATATCCTTTTAGCTGAAGCGTATAATGTTCATGTTCATGTTTGCCATGTATCTACAAGACGTTCTTTGGACTTAATTAGAAGTGCCAAAAGAAATGGTGTGAAAATTACAGCAGAAACTTCGCCACAATATTTTACTATGGATGAAAGCTCGATATTAGACTTTAATTCATATGGAAAAGTGAACCCTCCACTTAGGACAAAGGAAGATGTACAAGCGATCATTAAAGGTATCGGTGATGGTACCATTGATGTTATTAGCTCAGACCATAAACCAGATACGATTGATTCTAAAGATGTAGAGTTTGAATTAGCTTCCTACGGTATTTCATCCTTTGAAACAGCTTTTTCATTAGCTTATACTAAGTTAGTAGATTCTAAAGTAATTAATATGGAACAACTTGTTCAGAAGATGTCTTATAAACCGGCACATATATTGGGTTTATGTAAAGGTAGACTCTGCCTGGATGGTGTCGCAGACTTAACTATTTTTGATCCAAATGCATCCTTTTTAGTTGAAGCAAGAAACTTTAAATCTAAAGCAAATTACTCACCTTATGATGGAATGATACTTAAGGGCTTAGTTAAATATACAATTGTTGGCGGAAAAAAATACAATGCAAATACAGATACCATAGTTTTTCCAACAGCGGCTTATGATACAGACGAATTTGAAAGCAATAATCATGATTAAACAGTTAAAAAAGGAAGAAAGAAGGTTTAATAATTACATAATATAATTATGGTAACCTATCGAATTTTTCTTAATATGTAAGAACGTAATAAATTGAATAAGTTGCTATTGATGCCAATGGCTCATATAGCTACAAATAAAATACGAAGGAGTGAGGTATTTTGTTTATTAAAAAATTCAAGAAACTTACGGAGGATGATATGTTTAGAGGAATATGCAATAAAGGAAAATGTACGAAAGGAAAAGCAATCTGTGGTATTCTTACTGGTACAATTCTTGGATTGTTTTTAGGCTTTTTATTTGCCCCTAGATCGGGAAAAGAAACACGTAAGGAAATTCTAGAGAAAGCTTCAGGGGACATTAACTTAAAGACTTCAGAACTTAAAGTGAAAGTTAAAGAAAAAGCTGAAAACGCACAAGAAGAATTCCATGAGTTTGTTGAAAAAGTTGAAAAAGCACAAGAAGAAATTCATGAAATTTCAGAAGAGATTAAGGAAAAGGTAAAAGAAAAGGTTCAAGAAAAAGTAAAAGAAAAGGTTAAAACAAGAAAAGAAAAAAAGAAAGTAACCGTACATATTGATGAACTAGAAAATGAAGTTGCTGATGATATGGCTATTCATACAATTGTTGAAAAGAGCTTTACTGAGAACGAGGAAGAGCGCCCTATAAGTACGCCTCTAGTTAACTTAGAAGAAAAGGTTATTATAGAAGAGGTCAAAAAAACAAGAAGAGCTAGAAAAAAGAAAACAGTAGTTGAAGAACCTGTAGTTGAAGAACCTGGTATTACAGAAGATGACATAATCAATGCAACGTTAAAAGAAGAATTATAGAAGTAAAGGTTACAGCTATCATACGTGATAGCTGTTTTTGTGACTTCTCGTTTACTTGTGTTACTTATTAATTTATGCTACAATAATAACTATTAAATTCGGAGGTACCGTTTATGAGAATAAAAAAATGTTGCCTTACTTTACTTATTATTTTGGTTTTTCTTTTTATTCATCCAATACATGGAAAAGAAGAATCTAGAACTATTAAAGTCGTTTTAGATGATCATTATCCGCCGTACTCATTTAGAAATGAGAACGGTTATTTACAAGGAATTGCAATAGACCATTGGAAGCTTTTTGAACTTGAAACAGGTATACAAGTTGAAATTAGTGGAATGGAGTGGAATCTAGCTTTTGAGAGTATGAAAAACGGTAAATTCGATGTTATCGATACCATTTCATATAATGAAGAGAGAGAGCATTTCTTAGATTATACGAATCCATATGCGACCATTCAGGTACCTATTTTTTTTCATAAAAATATTTCAGGAATCACCGATATAGATTCCTTAAAGGGATTTACAGTTGCAGCTAAAAAGGGAGATAATAGCATTTATATACTGAACAAAAGTGGTATTGATAGTATTAAATTGTATGACTCAGCAGAAGAGGTTGTAGCTGCTGCTAAAAATAAAGAAGCTGTAATATTTGTGTTAGGTAAGCCACCAGCGCTATATTATCTATATAAAATGGGCATTGAAAATGACTTTAATTATTCAACGTCTCTATATACAAGTAATTTTCATAGAGCGGTAAAAGAAGGCGATTCAGCTTTATTGAATGAGCTGAATGTTGTCTTTTCAGAAATCCCTGACTCAGCATATAAGAAAATTAATGATAAATGGCTAGGTACTTCTAATTCTTCACAATATAACCCTAAAGTGTTGCGAAACCTTATTCTTTTAGGTGGTATTGTTTCTTTCATTACAATATTATTATTAATTTGGAATCGTACGTTACGCTCTAAAGTAGTAGAAAAAACCATGGCACTTTCAAATACAATTGAAGAACTGAAAAGTAGTGAAGCACGAGGTAAAGCTTTATTAGAAGCTATTCCAGATACCTTTTTTCTATTTAATCAAAAAGGGAAAATCCTTGATTATCATACTATGAATGTCGATCAATTATTTATGCAGCCTGAACAATTTTTAAATAAACATTTACATGAAATCTTTTCCCCAACGTATACTACTGTTTTTGTAGAGGCAATTAGAGAAGCCTTTTCCACAAATAATGTTATAACAATAGAATATGAGTTACTCGTTCAAAATACAATGTCCTACTATGAAGCACGATTTGTAGCTTGTGATAAAGAACGGGTTGTTGCTATTGTTCGTGATATTACAGAACGTAAAAAGGCGGAGAAAACACTTATAGAAATTGGTATCCACGATGCTTTAACAGGTTTATATAATCGCTACTATTTTGAACAAGAATTGGCAAAAATGAATGATAACAATGATAGCAATCTTTATGTAGGAATGTTTGATTTAGATGGATTGAAGCTTATAAATGATACAATTGGACATGAACAAGGTGATGAATACTTAATTGCTACAGCACAAATAATCAAAGCATCCTTTCCGGAGCATTCAATTATATCAAGGATTGGTGGAGATGAGTTTTGTATTATGATTTCAAATACCTCACAAAATGAAATCGACCAATACCGTAAAGCCTTTTTACAGCAAATAGAAAATTATAATCAAGAAAAACGCATTATACCAATAAGCATTTCTCATGGATACGTATTTAACCCTGAAGGATCAAAGGGAATATCAGAAATGGTCATGCAAGCTGACAATCGAATGTACAGAGAAAAGCTACATAGACGTCAAAGTATGAAAAGTGAAGTTGTTCAAACTATGAAAAACATGCTAGAAGCACGAGATTTCATCACTGAAGGTCACGCAAGCCGTATGGAAGTTTTAGCGGCACATTTAGCGACTGCTATTGGCATCCAAGATAAGGATATTGCTGATATCAAATTGCTTGCTCAATTTCATGATATTGGAAAAGTAGGTATCCCTGATCATATTTTGTTTAAACCAGGCAGGTTAAATGAAGAAGAATATGAAATTATGAAACGTCATACAGAAATAGGCCATCGTATTGCAGAATCCTCTGTGGACTTATTACCTATAGCTGAATTCGTTTTAAAACATCATGAATACTGGAACGGATGTGGTTATCCTTTTGGTCTTGAAGGTACAGAAATCCCTATTGAGTGTAGAATTTTATCAATTGTAGACGCATATGATGCGATGACTAATGATAGGCCTTATCGTAAAGCATTATCTGAAGAAGTAGCCATAGAAGAAATTAAACGGTGTTCAGGAACGCAATTTGATCCTAAACTGGTTAAGGAATTTGTTAAAATCATGAATGCAACGAAAGAATAATTACTTGTGAAAGTTATCATGAACAGTCTATTTTCTTGACAATGAATTTGGAGGTTTCAATGAAACAAATCGGTGAATTAGTAAGTGAAATGATTAACTATTACTCGGGAGATATTAAGCGAATTAATCATTTCATTAAGGTATATGGTTTTGCAAAAGCCATTGGAGAAAATGAAAAAATTGAGACAACAAAACAAAATATTTTAGAAGTTGCTGCACTTGTACATGACATTGGAATCAAAGTTAGTGAGTTGAAATACAATTCTAGTGCTGGAAAGTACCAGGAGCTTGAAGGACCCATGGAAGCAACACACTTATTAGAAAGATTAGGCTATAGTGAAAAAGTGATAGAGAGAGTGTGTTTTTTAATTGCAAATCACCATACGTATAGCAATATTCAAGAGCTTGATCATCAAATACTTGTAGAATCAGATTTTTTAGTGAATATAGCGGAAGAGGAAATACCAGAAGATAGAATAATAAGAATCAAAGAAAAGATTTTTAAAACAAAAACTGGGCATTTGTATTTAGATCGTCTTTATTTGTAAAGCATTTAATTGAAAAAAATAGTACTAAAGTTTAGCTTTTAAATAATGCGTTAGTTATAAATTGTTAGAAATATATTTCCATTATTAATAGCAATTAGTGACATCATTCGTCAAAAAAACTATGAAACATCACATAAATATACCACAACCAATATATGCGTTGTGAGGTTTATTTATGCATGCTATAATTAATTACTATGAAGAAACCTAACTTGGAGGCTTATACCATGAGTTTAAAGAAAAAAAACAGGGGATTTAATAAAAGCGAAAATCAAATACCCTTAAAAAATGAAAAGCTAAAAAAAGAAAGATTATCTATTAAAGTAAAATTGATTTTATCTCATATTTTGATAGCCGTTATACCAATTCTCATTATCGTTATTACTTTAACTACACAAGCTAGTAATTCTTTATTAGAAAAAGTCAACAGCTCTAATTTAGCTTATGCGACAAAGGTTACAAAGATTTTAGATGGGAATATAAAAAGCATTGAAGATAATACAAAACTTATTTTATCAGACATAAGATTGAATTCTACAGTCAGTAAGGATATCAATGATTATGATAGCTCTTATGAAATGACAAAAGACAGACAAGAAAATTTTGATAAGAGTGTTCAAACCTTACAATTTTCCAATCCCATGATTAAAAACATATTTTTATTAAAAGATCAGGAAATTCTTGGGAGTGTACCTGTAGAGCTTAAGGGACAACTTGATGGATTTTTCAAGAGTGATGTTTATGAAAAAGTTCAAAAGGCTAATTTAGCACCTGTTTGGTTTTTCAATTTATATGGTACGCAAGACCTTTATGTTATGAGAAATATTAATAACAGTAATACTGGTGAATTTATTGGTGTTTTGGTTATTCAAGTGAAAAAAGACTTGATGATGGGAGATTTAAACAGTGATTTTGGCAGCTTAGCAAAATTGGCAATTATTGATCCATCAGGACAAGTGATTATGGAACAAAAAGATCAAACCGAATTAGGAGAAATACAATATCTAGATGAGTTAATGGCGCAGATGAATATCAACACAGAGAAAAATGAAGCCTTGATAGGAACCTTTCAGACAAATAGTGGTGTTGAAGTTGAAAACATGATTCTTTATGGAAATTGCTCCAACAACTGGGTTTATTTATTGCAAATTCCCATAAGTGAATTCTTAGGGGATATCGAAAAAAATAAGTCAGTGGCTTTTATTCTTACATTAATTGTCAGCCTTGCTGCAATTTTAGTAGGTGTATGGATTGCACTTTCAATCTCAAAGCCAATTAATTACATACGCAAAAAACTTAAGCTCGTGGAGCAAGGAGACTTAACCGTTCAATCCAAATACACTGGAAACCATGAAATAGGTCAGCTCTCACAAAGCTTTAATAATATGACAGTGAATATGAAAAGTCTACTTCAAGAAGTGGGAACCGTTGTAGAAAGAGTTTCAACGAACTCCAATGACCTTAATGAGATCGCAAAAAACTCTTCGTATGCTTCAAAAGAAGTTATGCAAGCTGTTGAGTCTGTAACAGGTGGTGCAATGGAGCAAGCAAAGGATGCCGAAAAAGCAACGGGTATTATTCAAGAACTTGTTAACCAGGTGAATGCTACAGAAGAACATTTCTCTTATGTTGTAAAGGCTACGAATAAAACAAGAGAGGCAAGCCAAGATGCCAAATTAACACTAGAAACCTTAAATATAACAACAAATGATACGATCGCACTTTCTCAAAATATTCAAAAAGATATCAAAAATCTTGTGAACAGATTTCAAGAAATAACTAGTATTATTGGTATGATTGACAGTATTAGTGCCCAGACTAATTTATTAGCCTTAAATGCGGCAATAGAGGCTGCTAGAGCAGGTGAATCGGGTAGAGGTTTTGCAGTTGTTGCAGATGAAGTTAGAAAGCTAGCCGTTCAATCGAGTGAAGCTGTGAATAGTATTACAACAATTATTAATAGTATTTATGATGAAACAACGAAAACAGAAAAAATGATTGAGGAAGGCACAACTATTTACGTCAAACAAGAGGATGCTGTAAGTAATACAGAGATTACGTTCAAAGAAATTGTAACGAATATGGATACTATTATTGATGAGGTTAATCAAGTATACAAATTACTTGAAGGACTTGATGAGGTACAAGTTAAAGCAACAGATTCTATTACAAGCATTGCAGCTATAGCAGAAGAATCCGCAGCAGCCATTCAAGAAGTACTAGCGAGTGGTGAAGAGCAAATTGCTTCAGCAGACCAATTGGTTAATATGTCATTAGAACTCGGTAATGTCATAACTGTAATGGGTGAGCAAATGAAAAAATTTACTATTAAAAAAGAAGTTTAGCATAATTTAACCTAACGAAGGAAGTCCCCCATTTTTTTTAGTGGGGGGCTTCCTTCCAAAATCAGTGGGTGTGGGGGCACCCACTGATGAGCAAGCAAAGCTTGCGTTAGGTTACGAGCTCGTAGCGAATGCGGAGGGCGAGTATCCTTTGACGAAACGTACAAACCTTGAACACATCAAGGTTTGTACGTTTTTTTGTTACAATATAACATTATAACCATCCTCTTAATCTTAAAGGTTTAGCCAAGCGTTGAATGGCAATCATATAAGCAGCCTTACGCATATCGGTTTCTTTTTCTAAGCTTAATTCATAAATACTCTTAAATGCACTCACCATCTTTATTTCTTGTTTCTCTTGAACTTCTTCAAAGGTCCAATAGTAGTGATAAAGGTTTTGAACCCACTCAAGATAAGAAACCGTTACACCGCCAGCATTTGCTAGTATATCTGGTACAATAAAGATATCTTTTTCAAGAAGGTATTTTTCTGCTTCTGGGGTTGTAGGTCCATTAGCACCTTCACTAATAATCTTTGCTTTTATAAGCTTTACAGTTTCGCTCGTTATTGCGTTTTCTAAGGCACATGGCGCAAAAATATCACAGTCTTGTTCAAAGGCAGCCTCACGAGGCAATTCAATAGAACCATTATATTGATAGTCTTTTAGAGAGTTGTTGATGATTGTATATTTCATAGCATGAATCACGTCAATACCGGCTTCATTTACGATACAGCACGTGCTATCTGAAATAGCTACAATCTTGGCACCAAGCTGGTGCATATATTTCGCAGCATAGCTTCCTACGTTACCAAAACCTTGAACAACAACCTTTAATTTCTCAAAGTCAAGATTTTTAACCTTTGCGGCTTCTCTTGCCATAATTGCAACGCCATATCCTGTTGCTTCTTTACGCCCAAGACACCCTCCAAGTTCAATAGGCTTTCCGGTAAAGACAGCTAATAATGTTTGTCCAACACCTCTTAATTGAGAATATTCATCAACCATCCAAGCCATGACTTGCCCATCTGTTCCTACGTCAGGGGCTGGAATGTCTCTTTTTTCTCCAATAATAGGTGTAATAGCTTTTGCATAACCTCGAGAAAGATTTTCTAACTCACGTAATGATAATAGCTTTGGATCAACGATTACGCCACCTTTTGCGCCACCATAGGGGAGACCAACAATAAGACACTTAAAAGTCATCCAAGTTGCTAAAGCCTTAACTTCATCTTTCGTAACTGCTGGATGAAACCTAATACCGCCTTTTGTAGGTCCAGGAGCATCATTGTGTTGGACACGGTAGCCAACAAACGTTTTGGTGGTACTGTCATCCATTTTAACAGGAATAGAAACTTCTAAAACTCTTTCAGGTTCAGAGAGTAAGTGATATAATTCATCACTTTCGCCTAGTGCATCACATCCTTGGCGAATCTGTTTTTGAACAATTTCAAAGGGGTTCAATGTTTTTTCTAGCATAATTCTAACCTCCAATAGTATCAATCAAGATAAATGTAATTCATGGTATCACTATATACAATATCTATTAATACTATGCAAATTTTATCGAGAAATAAAAAAATAGCTGAATTGGCAGATTACAGGTGAACTTCACTAATGAAAGGATGCTATAAATAGGCATCCTTTCATTGACTACTTTTAAATTTACATCTATACTATAAAATACATAGAAAAGAATGAATTTGTATTGAGGAACACTTGGTAATCATGTCGATTCTTGTAAAATAAAAATAGATCCAATATTCAAATACAACTTTAACCTTAGAAAGGCGATAAGATAACGATGAAAGATTTTGACAAAACTTATTTGTTTTATGATTATTTTATGAAGCTATTAAAACTATATAAAGTAGAAGAGATAAAGAAAGCTTTAGACCTTGCAGGGCATGAAATCATATTAGATATTGGTGGAGGAACTGGATTTCTTGCAAAGCACCTACAGGATAGCTGTAAAAACATAACGGTACTAGATGAAAGCGAAAAAATGCTTTCAAAAGTAGTCCCAATGGAAAATGTCATACCTTTAGTTGGAAATGCTACCAGTACAAATTTTGAACATAATAGTATAGATGTAGTCATTCTTTCAGATGTGCTTCACCATATAAAAGATCAAGTAATTTTACTTGAAGAAATACATCGAATTCTGAAAACGGATGGTAAACTGCTTATTATGGATTTTGAAAAGAAGCGTTTTAAAATAAAAGTCCTTAGACTTTTTGAATTTCTACTGTTTGGAAAGCTCTTTTTTCATACACATCGTGAAGTGATCGATTTAATGAAGAACGCTTTTAATATAGAAAAAGACATACTCAATAGGAATTATTTTATTATTGTGGGGAGGAAAAATGATTAAAAAGATAAATCTCTATATAAGAATGATTTATAAAATTGTAAAAAATGAAGTAATTGGCAACTTTGAATATAAAGCTGCTTATAACGACGTTGCAATGACTTATCAATCATGGCTTGAGAAAATGGGGCAACATACCGAGAAGATTATTAATCCAAAATACTTAGAATCTAAGTCGCAAAATGAAAAAATAAGAATATTAGACTTTGCCTGTGGAACTGGGTATATTTCAAGAAAAATCATTGATTTGGGCATACCCTGTGAAATTACTGCAGTAGATCTATCAGATAAAATGCTAGAAGCTTGTGCGGATTTGGCTGAACAGGGTGTTAAGATTATGAACATCGATGGTTTGGATTTTCTCAATAACACAACGCAAAAATTTGATGTTATATTGTGTGGCTGGGCTTTGCCATATTTTCAACACAAAGAATTAATAGAGAAATTTCAACGTGTACTAAGCAATCATGGTATCGTCGGCGTTATATCCAATTGTAAAGGAACCCTTGATAGAATAGAAAAAATATTTTTAAATGTAATGGAAGAAGATATTGAAAACGTAAATAAACCTATGAATATTTCCTTTAATTTACCAAAAGGTAAGGCAACCCTTATAAAATGGTTTGCACGTTCGGGATTTAAGACATTAGAAGCTGGTGAAGGCGAGACAATATTTTCCTTTGAAGATCCTAAGAAATTACTTGAATGGCTTAGTATGACAGGTGCACTGGCAGGATCTACGCATATTTTTAATAATTATGAATTAGCAAAAAATCAAATCCTTAATAAAATTAAATATGAAAAATATAAAGATGATCAATATTATATTAATCATAAATTCGTATATGGATTATTTCAAAATGGGGGTAATAACAATGGATCTAAATAAATTAGGAATGCTTACTCAGATGACATTTGATAGGCGTGTGTTTAAGAACTTAGTTAAAACTTATCGTATACTTCGTGAAGATAAGAAATTTAATATAATGAAATACAGCAAGATGCTTATGAATATGGTGAAAGGTGAAAAAATTGTTAAATTTGAAGACAAATATATTTTAAGTACGTTTATGCCACCATTTCCATCAAAGGCTTTCTACACAAATATTAGCGCTGTTGAAGAACCAATGAATATTTTTTCTCAGCAAATCTACGCAAAAAGATGTGCCCCTATTTCTATGTATGTAAGTTTAACACATAAATGTCCTAATAACTGTTTATATTGCAGTGCCAAAAACAAAAATACTGAGGTGGATTTAAGTACGACCCAATGGATTAAGGTCATCAATGAGCTTCAAGATATGAATACGAGCATAATTGGATTGACCGGTGGTGAACCGATGGTGAGAGAAGATATTTTTGAAATTGTAAAGGCAATCGATAAGAGGAGCACTGCTATATTATTTACGAGTGGATACAATTTAACATTAGAAAAGGCAAAAGCACTAAAAAAGAGTGGTCTATTTAGTATAGGAATTAGTTTAGATTCCTATGATAAAGAAATACATAACAAAAACAGAAAAGATAATGATGCCTTTAATTGGGCATTAAAAGCCTTGAGAAATGCACATGAAGCAGGATTATATACAATGGCGCAGACGGTTATTCTAAAAGAAAATCTTAACGAAGCTGATTTATTTAGATTATTTGAATTGGCTAAAGAAAATGGTGCACATGAAGTAAAAATACTTGAACCAATATTAAGTGGTAATTTACTTAATGAAACGAACTTACAATCAATACTTTACGATACACAATCAAGAAATAAATTAATTAAAATTCAGCATAAAGCAAATAAAATCAAAGAGTTCCCTAAGATAAGTACTTTTGCTTATACAGAAAGTGAAGCAAAATTTGGCTGCGGAGCAGGTAACCAACATTCTTATATTAGTGCCTCAGGAGAATTATATCCATGTGATTTTATCCCTATGAGCTTTGGGAATGTGCGTGATACAAGTGTCAGAGAACTATGGAAAAATATGAATTTTGCAATAGGAATTCCTAAAATAGGATGCTTTGCTCAGAAAGTGAACAGAAAGGTATATGAGGAATCAGAGGCGGGTTTACCATTAGATAAAACACGATCTGAAGCTATTTGTTCAAAAAATAAATCAAAAAAGTTTCCGCAGTATTATAGATCATTGCAATGATATTTCATTCTTATACCCCGGAAGGAAAAAAATCTTTCAAAAAAGTTGCATCGTAGATCAAACAATATTTTATCAATAGGCACTGAGCATACATAATCTTAATACATCATTCTTTATTTTAGTGAAATAGGAGGTATTATAATTTTGGACGATAATATTGAGGTTTTAATAGAAGAATTAAACAGTAAAAATAATATAATAAGAAAAAACGCCCTTGACACTTTATTAGAAATAACGGAAGAAAAAGTAGATTGGATTTATAGTGAATGGGATCATTTAGTTGATAAATTTAATTCATATAACTCATTTCAAAGAAATATAGGTGTATTAATAATGTCTAATTTAGCAAAAAGTGACCATAAGAATAAGTTTGCTGAGATAATTGATATGTACTTGGAATTAATGGAAGATGAAAAATTCATTACATCCAGACAAACAATACAAAACTCATGGAAGGTAGCAGTAGCATTAGATTCATATAGAAGGAAGATCGTATCTTATTTAATAAGGATGTTTTCCAATAATAAACATTTAAACACCCATGCAAACTTAATAAGGAAAGATATTGTTGAGAGTTTGATTCATATTTATAATTATTATAAAGATGATGTTGATTTGAACTTAATTGAAATAAGAATAAAAGCAGATTGTGAAGATAAAGAACGAAAGATACTTGAAAGTATACTTAAACTTGGAGTTTGCAACTAAATATAATTTCATCCAGGATTTGAAAATATTAATTATACCAGTTGTGCGATACGACGATGAGATGTTTAATTAATATGCAAATCTATGTTATTATATAGATGATCATGTGAGGCATATTGGATACAATAAAGGAGATTAGCTAAATGAACAATATTACGATTAGAAGACCGATAACTCAAGATATAGAATCAATGAATCTTTTTTTCGAACTTGTACTTAGAAATACATTTGAAAGGAATGGAATTGGAAATTTAACCAATGCTCTAGATGGTGAGATTGAGGGGAAGAAAAAGTGTTTAGAACAAGATATAAAAAGCAACGGTAAGGAGAGATGTTTTTTTATAGCCACTATAGATAATATACTAGTTGGTACTATAGAGTCTGGACCGCCTAATGATATTATCATTAAAAATACAAGTAATGAATACATTGATTTATTAGAAGTAGGAACTGTTTTTGTACATCCTGATTATCAGAAACAAGGCATAGGGAACATGATGCTGAATCATATATTTAATGATTTAGCAAATAGAGGAGTTAAGGAATTTTGTCTGGATAGCGGATACAAAAGTGCTCAAAAGATATGGAAGAAAAAATTTAAAGAACCTGTCTATCTTTTAAAGGATTATTGGGGAGAAGGAACTGACCATATGATATGGAGATCAAGCGTTAGTGATTTCTTGAAATGATATAAATTATAGAAAGGCGAGACATCATACGTTCGACTATAACGAAAAAGTTATTTGAAAGAGGGGAAATCTTTTATGTACGATATAATCATAATTGGAGCAGGACCTTCGGGCTCAACGCTATCAAGAATGCTGGACAAAAATCATAATATCTTGTTAGTAGACAAAAGAAATATGAGTGAAAATGAACCATATAAAAGTGAAAAATGCTGTGGGGGTTTATTGGCTCCAGATGCACAAAAGGCATTAGCTCAATTAGGATTAGGTGTTCCTAAAGAAGTTTTGACAGGGCCTCAAATGTTTAGTGTAAAGGCTATTGACTTTGATAATAAAATTGAAAGATTTTATTCAAGAGATTATATTAATATTGACCGTGAAAAATTCGATAGATGGTTGGTATCATTAGTTCCAGACTCAGTTGAGGTGAAATTCAATTGTTTGTTCAATTCCTATAATATATTCAATGATTACATTGAAGTAAAACTAAGGACTAATGGAAAAGAGCATATTGTAAGAACTAAAATACTAGTTGGAGCAGATGGTGCTATTTCTAGAATAAGAAGCCAAATGTTTAAAGACAACGTAGTCCCTCAAAAGTATATTGCAATACAAGAATCGTATAAAACCAATTATGAAATGCCTTATTATACTTCTATTTTTGATAAGAATACGACTGATTTTTATTCTTGGATTATACAGAAAGAGAATTCCTTATTAGTTGGATCAGCCATACCTATTAAAAGGAACGCGAATAAAAGGTATCGTCAATTAATAAATAAACTCAAAAAACAAGGTACTATTAAGGGGAAAGCGATCAAAAGAACAGGTACCTTGATTATGAGAACAAGAAATGATAAACAAATCCATGCACTTAAGGGTAATATTGCTTTTGTTGGTGAAGCAGCTGGCTTCATAAGTCCAAGTTCTGCAGAAGGTATCAGTTATGCACTAAGAAGTGGGGCAATGCTCGCGAATAGTATCAATGAAGATCGGAATAACTTTGGACAAATATATTTAAAAAAAATAAAACTAATTAGAATTAATTTATTTCTTAAAAATATTAAAGTTCATATTATATACAATTCATTCTTACGCCATATAATTATGAAATCAAAAATATTAAGTATGAGTATTAAGGATATCTATTAAACAATTTCAAGAAGATAAATCGTGTCCCTATTGCTTTTCGAACAACGAAAGGAAGTAAGGAGCAAAAAGCTTTAGTTTAAGTTATAAAAAACAATTCGATTTTTACTTATGGAGGAAGAATTATGGTGTTTGAACAATTTTTTATTATCTGCTTTTTGATTGTTATTGTGTCGTGCACAGTTAGAATCATTTGGAGGAATATTAAAAGGAAGTCCTATGGTAAGAAGTTATTGACAGTAAGGGATGTAACATCAAATATTGATGTATTTTTTGGAATATTATTTCTATTAAGTGGCTTAATAACATTGGTACTATTTTTAAGTAACAGTGATTATCTTGACATGATTTTTTTAGCATGGCCTATTTATTTATCAATTTTATCGCCAATCTATTTGATTAAGGCATTTACTAAAATTGAAATGTTTGAAGAAGGGATTTTAACAAGGGATGGCTTATGGAAGTGGGATATTGCAGAAGCATATTCACTCAAAGAAGAAAGGAATACAGCAATATTTAGTTTTAATTTGAACAGGAGATTTTTCAATTCAAGAAAAATAGTGGTGTTAATAAAGAATAAAGATAAGGTTGAGAATACATTAAAGGAAATCTTTCAATTATAGGAAGTTGATTTATCTACATAGATTATGACTTTGTAAAAGAAGTTGATAAAAGATAAAAGATAAAATAAAAATAATAATCAGGATTTTAAAAGCCACCGCGCTAGCGGTTAAGTTCAACAAGATGTTTCCGACATCAGCCTTAAGTCTGAATCAATATTAAGTGGTGCGCTGATGAACATCTTCTAACTACATCTTACAGGCAATACGCGAACGTTAGATGACATTTCGCTCTAGATTTTAAAAAAAGGAGATAATGAAATGGATATAATAATTAGAAGAGTATCATTAGAAGACTTGGACGGTGTAGCAGAAGTTGAAGAAAGTTGTTTTCCTAAGGCTGAAGCAGCTACGAAGACTTCATTGGAGCAAAGAATTAAGACATTTCCAGATAGTTTTTTTCTGGCAGAAGTTAATGAAGAAATAATCGGATTTATCAATGGATGTATTACCAATAAAAAAATAATCTGTGATGAACTATTTAGTGATGTTACACTTCACATACCAAATGGAGATTACCAGACTATTTTTGGGCTTGATGTAATTTCTGCTTATCGTAGTCAAGGAATAGCGGCACAATTAATGAATTATTTTATAGAAATAACAAGGTTGGCTGGTCGCAAGGGTGTTATCTTAACGTGTAAAGAGGGACTTATTCAATATTATTCAAAGTTTGGATTTAAAAATAAAGGTCTTTCAAAATCTGAACACGGTGGTTCTGAATGGTATGATATGATTTTAGAGTTTTAATCAATTATAAGTATATTATATTAGTTACCGGGCGACACATCATCTAACAAAGTGTTGCCAACACGTTAGATAAAATCCCGCCCATAAATGATACACTAAGAATGTACAAAAGTGATCATTTAAGAATGTAGAACTGGTAATAACAAGATGATATAATTATCTCTTAAATCAGGAGGTAATTA
>PGZO01000070.1 GCA_002841375.1 Firmicutes bacterium HGW-Firmicutes-7
CTTTTAATATGTTAGTTAATAAATACTTATTTTCTGAACAGTATTCACCATTTACTTTATTGTATGCACACATAACAGTCCAGGGCTGAGTTTGTTTTATCGCTTCCTCAAAGCTTGCTAAATATATTTCCCTTAAAACTCTTTCATCAACAATAGTATCTACTGACATTCTTCTGTGTTCCTGGTTATTTGCCGCAAAGTGTTTGAGTGATGTACCTACTCCCTGGCTTTGTACGCCTTTTATATGATGTTCTGCCATTTGAAATGAAAGATACGGATCTTCAGAGAAATATTCGAAGTTCCTTCCGCATAATGGTGAACGTTTAATATTAGCGGAGGGTCCTAAAATAATTGAAACACCTTCAGCCTGACATTCTTCACCTAATGCAATACCCACTTTTTCAATTAATTTTCTATCCCACGAACAAGCTAATGTTGCCCCTGATGGAAAACATATCGCAGGTACACTTGTATTTATTCCTAAATGCTCCATTTCTTCTGCCTGTTTCCTAAGACCGTGGGGACCATCTGCCATCATTATTGAAGGTATCCCCAGTCTTTTCACACTTTTGGTATGCCAAAAATCCAACCCCGAACACAAACCAGCTTTTTCTTCTAAAGTCATTTCACTAATAATTTTTTTAATATCTCTAATCATTTTACCACCTCTGTTTATTATTAATTACATACTGTTTTCATCATCAAAACGATTATTCCCTATACCATTGAGAGAATATTCTTTTATAAAGTGCCTTCTTTTTTAAAGTTTTTATTTAAATAATTGTACAGGCTTTTTACTTTTATCTTACTCGAGAGACATCTTACTCTTTTATTTACCGAAGGAACCAGGGTAAAAAAATTATCCGAAGGGACACACTCTTCTTCGATGGCTATGTGAACACCGAATGCCGGCCGTTTACACCGAAAGACCAGATCATCCCCTTCTCTAACATATGATAATTCTGGATCTACCAGGTGCATGTTCCTGAAATCATTAAAGAGAAAATAATTTTCGTATTCTTGTTCATCACATCGGACTGAGATATGCATCACCGTATCGGATAGCGTCTTCACGGGGATCTCATCTATATTAACAATGTCAATTGTAGAAACGAAATCTTTCAGAATCCGAATCCCTTCATACTTCTTTTCCCAAATCCTTTTTCCTTCGGTATCCCAAATGGCCAGTGAAGCATTCACTATCTTATCTTCGTATTGATCATTCACCACCATAACTCTGATAGTTTGGTCTGAAGATTCGTAATGTGCTACAGGCAAGATATCAGCATAAAATTTTTTAGTATAGTAATACAGGGCTTTTGGGCTTTTGAAGTAATCCACACATGACCAGCTAAAGACAGGCCAGCTGTCATTATACTGCCAGTAGAGTGTACCCGCTGTTTTGTATTTTCTCGCTCTCCAATGTTCTACGCCAAATTTTATAGCCTCAGCCTGATTGAGTTGAGAAAGATAGACAAATGTATCGAAATCTGTTACCAAGCCAAAGTGAGAGTTGATAAAACGGAGTATTTTTCCTTGGCCTTCTACTTGTTTGTTATGATTTAGTATAACCGGATCAAATATTTCTTGTTCTTCTTTTTTGGCAAAAAAGTCAATAGTCTTTGGAGCGGGCGCAGATTGGAATCCAAATTCACTTATGAATCTTCCATTCTCTTTAGCGTAATCTTTATAATCTGCCCAACCAGACCACACGTTCCATATATGATAATCACCGGAACTTGCAGAATTCGCCTTATCTCCACCGTATGGACTCGAGGGCCAATAAGGTCTTGAGGGGTCTTCCTGGGCACATATCATAGGAAAATCATGCAGATATAATTTATTCCCCAGGTATTCATCGTCAACTTTATGGGCCATCATAGGCCATTCGTCAAAACCCCAATTGTTTTCATTGTTTCCACACCACAAAACAATACTTGGATGA
>PGZO01000020.1 GCA_002841375.1 Firmicutes bacterium HGW-Firmicutes-7
AAAATGCTAAGCGCATAAACGATATTCAAACACATTAATAATAACCGAATTGCACAAGTATCCAAATTTGGAGGATGTTTTGTTCACTTCGGTTTTTTTAGTTTTTACTTGACACCGGCTGATGAATTCCATCATAGTGCTGCTGATTCTTATTTAAGCCTATTAGATTATTATAAGCCCAAAATTCTGCTTGGACTAACTGCAACACCTGAGAGGATGGATGGTAAGAATATACTTGAACATTTTGATGATCGTATTGCCTCTGAAATGAGATTGCCTGAGGCTATAGATCATAAATTGTTGGCGCCATTTCACTATTTTTGTGTGGCTGATGATGTGGATTTGTCTACTATGAAATGGACAACGGGTGGCTATCAAATTAGTGAGTTATCTAGTTTATATTTATTGAATCATGAACAACGTGTGAGAACGGTAGTTAATAGTATGAAGAGATATTTGACTGACATGGATGAAGTAAAGGGCTTAGGATTTTGTGTCAGTATAGAGCATGCCGAGTACATGGCTAAATCATTTAATGAAAGAGGGATCCCTTCAATAGCAATAACTGGGACAACAAATAACACCATTCGTAAGCAAGCTAAGAATCAACTTGTTAATGGTGATATTAAGATGATCTTTACTGTGGATGTCTATAACGAAGGTGTGGATATTTGTGAAATTAATACAGTGTTATTCTTGCGTCCAACTCAAAGCTTGACAGTATTTTTGCAACAATTAGGGCGTGGACTTCGTCATGCTGAAAATAAAGATTGTTTGACGGTACTTGATTATGTAGGAAGAGCCCATGATAAATATAATTATGAACAACGGTTTAGGGCATTGTTACACAAATCAAAAAGATCGGTTCGAGAAACAATTGAAGAGGAAACCTTAAGTTTACCGAGAGGTTGCCATCTGAAGATGGAGAAGTTGGCCAAAGATTATATATTAACCAATATCAAGAATGCTATTATAAATAAGAGTTCATTGATTAGTAGAATTAGAACGTTCAAAACTGAGACAAGTTTGCCTCTTACATTAAGAAAATTCATAGAATATTACAACATTAATCTTGTGGATTTTTATGGCAGGCAATGTAATAGAAGTTTATATTCTCTTAATTGTGATGCGTTCAATGTGAAAATGGACTCCAGTTATGATGTGAAAATGGTGAAACGTCTTAAGAACCTATTCTACTTAGACAGTCGAAAAATTCTTGAAGAAGGCATTCGTTTTTTTAGTCATAAAAGTCCGGATATTATAGACCCTAAAATAAGGGCAATCTATTATTATAGTTTTTATAACGATTTACCAAAAAACGAGGGATTTAATAGCTTACTCGAGGGGCTAATAGATATACGTAATTCGAGTGACTACAGTGAAGAAATTGTAGAAATATTAAAATACAAGTATGATCATATAGATTTTGTTGATAAACATCAAACTATGAATGCTGAACGCCCTATTGATGTACATTGTACTTACACAACTAATCAAATCCTTGCAGGGGTAGGTTACTTCAATGAGGGGGCCATGCCAGCTTTTAGAGAAGGTGCCTTATATTTGGAAGAAAGTCATACAGACATATTCTTTATAACGCTTAACAAAAGTGACAAAGATTTTTCGGAAGCGACAATGTATGAAGATTATCCGCTGAACGAATCAAGATTCCATTGGCAGAGTCAAAACAAGATATCAGATACAAGCCCTACTGCAATTAGATATATTAACCATAAAAAACTGGGTAATGATGTGTTATTGTTTGTGCGGGAATATAGGACTAAAGATGGCCATGCAAGTCCATTTTTATTTATGGGTAAAGCCCAGTATGTTCATCATTCTGGATCTAAGCCAGTCAGTTTTGTATGGGAATTAGAAGAAAAAATGCCAGCCAGGTTCTTGGAAGAGAATTTGAATTTAGCCAATTGATAAAGGTGATATCAATTGGGTATAAGAAAAACCTGGAGCTTAATAAACATTTAACAAAAAAATTATCACTCGTACAATAAATGTAATCGTCGGGTACTTGCATTGCTTAATGAGTAGGATTATAGAAAAAGGGGTGAAACTCAATATGAAGCAGTACGAAGTAACAGCAGCCATCATAATTGAAGCTGGAGAAATACTATGCATGCAACGCAACAAAGGAAAGTATGATTATGTATCCTTTAAATTTGAGTTCCCAGGTGGCAAGGTTGAACCTGATGAAACTCTTGAGCAGGCATTATCTAGGGAATTGAAAGAAGAAATGGACATTACAATCTCAATTAAGCCTGAGCAGTTCTTTATGTCCGTACAACATCAATACCCAGATTTTTATATTACTATGCATAGTTATCTTTGTCCTATTGATAACAGAACCTTTACACGTAAAGAGCACCTCTCTCATGTGTGGCTCAAACCTGATCAACTAAACACCCTTGATTGGGCTCCAGCAGACCTACCTATTGTGAGAAAGCTCATGGAGGAAATGAGATGAGTGTACAAGGAGAACGTGCAAAAAGTCTTTACAGGGTTTATCAATTTTAACGGGGTTTCTTTAGAGGGAAATCGAGCAGCTCTAGATTATTGATTTCAAAAAACAATTTAATCCTTTTAAAGGGTGAAGACAAAACAGAGTCCATTACATCTTGTGCGTATTTCAAAGGCCAATATGAAAACTACCAAGATCAAATCATGTTATTTTTTTGTTTACGGATTATATAATAATCCGTAAACATAGAAAGTGAGAAAAAAATGAAAAGAAAAATTATTATACCAATTATTATGTTATTAATGATTGTTTCTGCATGTGCATCAAAGGATATATTAAAGAGAAAGGAATCTGTGGACAGCAAACAAATCGAGAGTGGAGATAGTGTGTCTGATTCACAAGTTGCTGAGCAAATTAGTGAAATTCAGCAGCTTGTTAAAATTGGTAGTAAAAAGGATGATGTAATTTTGGAGCTTTCTGATAAGTATGAGTCATTTGAACTATATAATCCAAGTGGAGATTCATATAATGAAGCCTATCTGTTCGCACCAAAAAGCGAGCAACATTTGTTTGAAGTAAGAACAGGAGATAATTTTGATAATGGTTTAATTCATGGGAATATCGAAAAGATTGAAGGTGATTCATTTTGGATAGAGAATCATAATGAAGAAATGAGTATTGAATATAATATTTATAATGATCTAATTGCTTTCCGAAATTACTTTTTGAGTAGTAGAAAGATTGGAATGACTGTCAAGATTTTTTTTGATCAGGAAAATTTAGTTAGCCAAGTATGGATAGAATTTGTCTATGGTGAAAAAAATGCTATTCATTCCTTGCATTTGAGCCAAGATGGTAGAATTGTTTTAAAATTAGAGGATAATATAACATATTGATATAAAAAACGGATAGAGCTATTTGCGATATATTATTGTGAATAGCTTTTTTAGTTTTTACTTGACATAGTCTGATGAAGCTTCACAGGTAGATCTATTAACAGGAATGCTTCCGTTTTCTTGTTCTAACAAGGTGGTGATTGTTAGAGACACGATGCAGTTATAAATTGTCGTATCAAACAACGACCGTAAGCGAGCAATAGAAGTAGGGGTTCAAATTAATATTGAAGAGCCTAAGGATCAATGAACTTGTTGCAATAGAAATCAATGGCATTGTTTGCCAAATATGTGTTACTATTGTGATGGATGCGTTAATATATAGATTATTGTATATGTCAAGCGAAAAGTCGGCCATCCGCTCATTGAATTCTAGTCCACTTTTATTAAAAAATTTAGCCCTTTCGAGCTAGTGTTTCTCTAAGCCGATATGATTCGCCTTGCATATTTACGATATGAGCCTTATGCGTAAGTCGATCTACCATAGCACTAGTGATTACTGGATCACCAAATATCTCATCCCATCTGTCAAAAGCTAGGTTGGTAGTGATAATAATAGATTTTCTTGAAGCTCTAAGTGACAGGTTGGTAAATAATAATTCGGATCCCTGTTTATCAAAAGAGATGTATCCGAGTTCGTCTGCAATTACAAGGTCATACTTTTCGAAGCGTCTCTCAAAGTATGTTAGCGTTTTTTGACTTTTACACTCTTTGAGTTGTGTTATGAGTAATGGTACTGTTGTATATAGAACTTTATATCCTTGGATACATGCTTTGATACCAAGCCCTATACTAATATGTGTTTTTCCCGTGCCAGGATTACCAGATAAGATAATATTTTGTCCTTTTTCTATAAAGTCTAGTGTGTTGAATAAGGGCAACTTATCCTGAACACCTTCTGGTAAATAAGGAATCTCTAAGTCATCTAGATATTTCTTATACGGAAATTTTGCATTGCGTATGCGACAGTCAACTGCTCGTTGATCTTTCATGTCGATTTCTTTTTCTAGTATCTTATGTAGGAAATCTTCATAATCCTTGGCATCATTTATGGTATCTTCGAAGGTATCCAGTATGCCTTTAAGCTTTAGAATGCGGCAATATTCTTTGATTTCTTCATTCAGTTTTACATTCATTATACAGCCTCCTTATGTTTATCGATTGTGCTAATTTCACCTAATTGATTGTACTGAGATAATGTCTGCTTGGATTTTAAAGACAGTTCATCAGTATAGAAGCTTACCTTACCAGCTTCCTGTTCTTTGGTATGATCACAGATGGATCTAACTTTATCCGAGCTCATATCAAGTGGTGAAATTTGTTCCAACCGTTTTAAGGCTGCATCAACTGCATCGACACCTTTTTCATAGATTATTTCAAGGACCTCTAGAAATATCTTGGCATCTTTGTTATAATAACATTCGTAGATGTTCTTAATCTTGGTGTCCGCTTGTAGCATTGCTGTGCTATTTGTTAGGGCACCTGGTTTTTTATAGAGAGTTTTTAAGTAGTGCTTTAAATCTATTGTCCATGTATGGAGCTTATAGCTTCTATCATGAGTAGCCATAATAGCTTTATCATAATATAAATGAATTTTGCTAGTATATATTTTAGCAAGAAGCATTTGGCCTACTAGATTATCGGGCACTGAATAATGGTTTTGATTAATAACTACAGTTGAATACTTATCAACTCGATATTCCTTGGTTATGCAGCTTTCAAATAGGGGTAACCTCGGGTTAAGGTGTTTTCTTTCTTCATCGAATTCATCTATTGGAATGCGACCATCTGAAATGGGTCTACTATTCATTTTAAAACAGGCTTCTAAAAGATAATGGTTTGCGTCAGCAAGTGTATCAAATTTCTCTGTTATCTTAAAGGCCTTACGGCGAACGAACTCAACACTGCGCTCAACATGTCCTTTCTCATTACCCGAGGCTATGTTGCAAAATCGAAAGTTCATGCCGTAATAGACTGATAGCTCTAAAAGAGCTTTTGTAGGTTCTTTCTCATTAATGCCTACAAACCGTTTTACAGCGACTCTCATGTTGTCATAGACCATGGTTTTGTATGAGCCACCACAATGATCAAAGAATACTGCATGTGCTTCTTGAAATGCTGGTGTATCTTGAGCTTTGAAAAGCATTGCAAACCTATAGTTACTTTTAGCAGGTGTAAAAACGGCCATTTGATATGCTTTAAATCCTTCGCCTCCTATATCAAGTTTAACTTCGCCCCAGTCGAATTCGCAGATTTCTCCTGGCATATACTCTTGTCTGATGAAGGCTTCCTTATGTTTATCTTCAAGGCGATTAATCAAACGATTGATGGTAGAATAACCGATGCAATAACCTTGATCTAAAAGTTCTTCATGAATATCTAGTTTAGTTAATACCTGTTTGTGGCGTCCAGCAGCTCGCTTTTTACGATTGATATCAAGATATCCTTCAACAGCTTGGATTATATCAGCGGTTAATTTTGTAGGTTTACGATTTGATGAATCGTACTTAGGTTCTTCAATAAAAGTAGCAATGATTTCTCTCCTGTTAGTATCAGGTTTCATTTCCAAAAGTTCATTTTTTAGTTCCATATATTCAGAAAGATACTTGCGTACAGTGTCCCGACCAATGGACTCCGATCTAGCAATAGCGCGCTGGCTCATTCCATCCATGTACTTTAAAATGACCTGTTGCTTTTTGCTCAATGTAATCAACTCCTTATCCTCCCCTTAGCGTATTACTAAGAGGATACTATAAATTTATAAGAAGTGGTATAGTTTTCAATGAGCGCTTGGCCTAGTTTTAGATTACCATATACAATTATCTTATCGGCAGAAAATCAATAAATTGCCGCTAAGATGCTAGGCTTATTGAAGATTTATAAATTAACTAGGGGGATATAAAAATGAATCAAACTTACGTCTATCGTAAACACCTAAGAGCGTCATTTAAACATATGATGCTTATGGAATTAATAATACTTTTGGTAATTTCTATAATGTTGTTCGGACTCATTATTACTGGAGGTCAGAAACTGGATCGTATCGGATTAATCGTTTTTTGCTTTGTTATGTTGATCGTGTTTCTATTCATATCACTAGAGATGGTACTGATCTATTTACTTTTATTAAAACGCTATAAATTAATCAGTATAACGTTGACCGATGATGCTATTGAGTATACGAATTTTAAGGGAAAGATTATTATTCCATATGAAGACATTGAGAGACTAGAATTTCCGTCCATTAAGTATACAGGTGGTTGGACGAAAATCATCTATAAAGGCGGTAATATTCGAGTGACGGTAGTACTGGAACATGTTGGAGATTTTATCTGTAAGCTGAAGGAAAAGCTGAATACGAGAGAAATGGCACATGTTTACAATGAAAAGCAATTGTTTTCGTTCTATAAAACGGCAGTGTATTCCGATGAAAGCTGGGAGCGATTGTACCATAACTTTAAATTTCAGCTTGCAACACACTATCTATGTATCATACTTACAATCATGATACGTCTGTTCTATTGGAATTCGAGTTTCAACAAACCTCTTATATTTGGAAGTCTGGGGATACCTCTATTGGGTTATTTGGTTAGTGAAATTATCATTGGGGTTAAAGTCAAGAAGCGTGTTGAAAGAGAAAAACTAAGATTATTGCCAAGAAATCCCGATTTTGAACGGAAGGTATTCAAAATCTCTATGATTGTATTTTCTGTTGGATATCTTCTAATTCTCCTTATAATACGATGAAGCATAACATTTTGACTGTGGATAATGTGCTGATTAAAAAAGAAGGTGGATATGTGAAGGAGATTGACAAATGAAATATAATATTACAGTTTAACCTAACGAAGGAAGTCATACACGGCTTTAAGTAGAAGAAAAAAATATGCTGGATATTTGTCAACGATTACTTGACACAATCGCCGTTTTTCAGATGTATGAGTATTTTGTGGATTAGATTATAATGAGTTCATATAAATAAGGAAGATGATGGAGGGGAAGTTATGCTTATATTTTTGAATGTCATTGATCACGAGATTATACGTAATCATTTAGAAAAAATTTACCATTACTACAGCAAGGATCTGTGGTATATAGCCAATGATATATTGAATGATCCCTATGAGGCTGAAGATGTAGTTCAGGTCGCACTAATAAAAATTTCTGACTATCTGGATGAACAATCGGACGTAAGGTGTAACAAAACCAAGGGTCTCATTGTTATAATAGTTAGAAATTTATCTATCAACATATACAATCAAAGAAAGCGTAGAGCAACAATCAATATTGATGAACTAGATGAAGTGATTCAGGATGAGACAAATGTCAGTCCTGAACTAAATGTTTTACGGTTAGATCAGAGCCGTCAAATAGCAAAGCATCTTTCAAAAATCAACAAGAGGTATGCTGATATATTGACGCTGAAATATACATATGAGTATACGGATCAGGAAATTGCAGGCATTTTATGTATCAGTGAAGGGAATGTAAGGACGAGATTAGCAAGAGCAAAGAAAGCACTTGAGAAAGTTCTAGGAGGTGAATATTATGAGTGGGCATAACGAAAGAACAGGAAGAAAAGATGTGATGGAAGCCTACTATAAGTTGATTGGAGAAGCGCATATTGAAAATGTTATTGATGAATTGGAAGCAAAACGTGATGAAATTGATAAAGTAATGGTTCCGGAATCTCTTGATAACTGGTTTCAAATCTATAAAAAGAAAAAAGAGCGAGATAATCTCAGACATAAGCAGATGAATATGATGAAAAAACTGTCATCGAGAGTAGCAGTTTTTGTATTAATATTGATTGCCTCGATGACTGTAGCCACCTTATCCGTTGAAGCATTCAGAGTTCAGGTGTTAAACTTTCTTTTGGAAAGAAAGGACAGTTATACAGAAGTAAAGGTAAAAGAGGATGTTGGTAGTCAGACAGTTCTTAATCTTGAAGTCGATAGTTATTATTATCCCACTTATTTGCCAAAAGGTTATTATTATGAAAACTATTCGGTAACTGGTAATAGTTTAGAGAGTATAGTCATTCATTATACAAATGGAACGGAAGTCATAACATTTGACCAAGTAAAAAACGGTGCAGACTATCAATTGGATACAGAAGTTGCGACAATTAGTGAGATTGCTATTGGAGATGGTAGTGGTCAATTAATCAGGAAAGAAAATCAAACTATCTTATTTTGGTACAATAATGAGAACAGTTTTTTCATCAAAGGGAATTTACCAGCCAATGAGTTTATAAGAATGGCAGAAAGCCTCGAAAGAAATAATTAAAAACTTTTGGAAAAGTGTAACAAATCATCTTGCTTCATTGTTATATATAGTGAAGGGAGGTGATTTTTATGTTGAGTGGTTTAAAGAGAGTTTTATCAGGATTTCTTGTTTTAACGATATTATTCTCTATAAGTTTTACATACCCATATTATAGTATTAAATCATGGTAAAAAAAAAAAATATGGTAGAATAAATTCTAATTTGATTACTTCCGTCATCGGATTAACATTTTTAATATTTGTTAATATACTGTTTTTCCCAATTTCAAAATATGATTTAGAAAATAGAACAGTTGAAGTGATTCAAAAAGAATTGTCAAAAAAAATCAGTATTTCTGAGAGTAAAGAAATACCTGGCTCTAAATTGTATTTAGTAACAACAGTTGACAAAACAAAATACCTTGTTCATGCTGAAAAAACACTATTATTTTCAAGATATCGCTTACTTTATCCAATGATATTGGAAGAAACACAAGAGTTTAAAATAAGTAATTTAACCAACGACATTTTTGTGGTTTATGAGGGTAATAGTATTAACGTCGAATGGAAAAGAAATATTAGTAAGCTCTGGCCATTAATTTTTATCAGTATAGTGGTCTTATTAAATTTTGTTTTATGGGTTGTAGGTAAGGCAAGAAAGAAAAAAATGCTAAATAAAAGTACCAAATACTAATTTATGCAATTGCAGTCTACGATTAAAATAAGTAGAAAATAATAGATATTTTGTTGATGTAAAAGTATAGTAATCTTATGAATACTGTATTGTAGAGAAATATAAATAATGCAGTATTCATATAAATCTAGGAAGCAGGTGCGTTGTCATAAGTATAAACAAAAGAGTGTTTGCGTTAAGTTGTATAGTGGCAATATCGACAGTAGTATTTGATAAGTTTTCTTTTAATAAATTAGGATATAGTATAGGATTTCCAATAGATTTTTATTGGGTCATGGATACCGTTGAGCCACAAAACTTTCTTTATTTTTTGAATTATAATAATTTTGTAAAAATTCATTTTAGAGTAGACCTATATTTATTATGTGTACTCATATACTTCTTTGTATTTAAAGTAATATTAAATGCGTATAAAAATTTAAGAAACAGGGGCGATAGAATTGATAAATAAAAAATTAACGTATTAGCATTATGTCCCAAACTGGTTAAAATACTGGAGGCAGTTGCATATTGCTTATATTGGGATGGGTAGCCAAAGCAGGAATTGTCCGAGTAACTCAGGACATTGAGAACTCAGATTGAAGAAGTGATCTTCGCTTTGAGGACATAAGTCATTAGATTTAAACAATATAACAAGCAGTGTTTTTCTTTGAATTTTATAATTAGATGAGTTATAATATCGTCACATGGAATCATAATTATTTAGTTCTTTTTCGCCAATTCCACTTTTTATGACAAATAATTATATTTATCCCCTTTAATCGATCGCAGTTTCAAACTACACTGTGCTATACTGTGAATATCTGTAAAATATCTAGAAAAGGGATGAACATTTTGGGGAAAATGTTAATACAAGGTAACGATATATTGCTGCGTACTCTTGGTAGTGATATATCAAGTAATCGGGAATTAAACCCGTTGGAGAGGATTCAAAAATCATGCTTAAAGTGGAAAGAACCACGTTTCATCTTAAATATTATTTGTTTGACTTTGGTCACAAAGAGGAGGAGATGGGAGTAGGTTCTTTTAATTTGTTCAAATTACGGGGGGAGCAATGCGACGGGGGCGTACCAGAAAATATCAAAGCGTTAAGATAAATTGAGTTGATAATTTAGTTGTGGGGGAAGTAACAATGAATCTACAGCGATACCTTACTGAACAAGGTTTTATAATTAATGACGTTATGTCATTTGACAACCAAGGTTAGATCGTCCTATCTATTGGTTTTGTGAAAAATCAGACATTTGTGATTATCGATCATTTGAGTATCTTTGAAACACAATTTGATTATAAGCGATATTGCCAAAAGCAAAATGAATGGATGAAGCAATATGATTTTGTATATCGATTTGGCTGGTATTATTGGAGTTCTTCAAGGACCCATGGATAATGTCTACACAACCAGTAGTACATCTGCGGCAAGTATTAGCAGTGCTGGAACGGTAACTGGTGGAAATGAGTTTGGAGATATCTTGCGGATAATAGAACGCATGTTCTTGTGATTTGGTGCGAATTGTGGTAAAATAATTACAAGAATAGTGAAAACTTATAGAGAACATATTAGCGGAGGAGAAAAAGTGTGAAAAGTAAAGAAAAGCCCTTTAAAATAAGGAATAGTACTGCAGAATTTTTAATGTTTGCTGCAGATTCAGTAACTGATTCAATTGAAGTTATGGTCGCGGATGAAAATGTATGGCTTACACAGGACATGATAGCAACGCTTTATGACAAGGGAAGGTCAACTATTACAGAGCATTTGCAGAATATTTATTCAGACAGAGAAATAAATGAAGAATCAACTCGTCGGAATTTCCGACGAGTTGCAAATAACGGAAAAGAGTACAATATGAATTATTACAGCCTTGAAGCTGTCATTGCTGTAGGATTCAGGACGAACTCAGAAAGAGCAATTTTGTTTAGAAGCTGGGCTGGCGGAGTTTTGAGAGATTTTTCTATTCGTGGATATGTGCTTGATAAAGAAAGGCTGAAGAACGGATCTTTTTTAAATGAAGAATACTTTGACCACTTGCTCGAAGAAATAAGAGAAATCAGAGCAAGTGAAAGAAAATTCTACCAGAAGATAACAGATATATATGCAACTGCAATGGACTACACTTTAGAGGCTTCAACTACGAAGTTGTTTTTTAAAATGGTACAAAACAAACTTCATTTTGCTATTCACGGGAAGACAGCAGCAGAAGTCATTGTGGAAAGAGCAAATGCTGAAAACGAACATATGGGACTTACATCGTGGAAGAATGCGCCTGAAGGCAAGATCATAAAAAGTGACGTATCTATCGCAAAGAACTATCTTTCACTTGATGAAATGGATGGACTGAATAGAATTGTATCTATGTACCTGGATTATGCTGAAAACCAAGCTAAGAGAAGAATTCCTATGGCAATGGAAGACTGGTCAAAAAGACTAAACGCATTTTTACAGTTTAACGAATATGAGCTCTTGAATGACGCGGGTAGGGTAACAGCAGAAATTGCTAAAGAATTTGCCGAAAGTGAATTTGAAAAATATCGAATTATCCAAGATAGACTTTTTGAATCGGACTTTGATAAGTTTGCAAAAGGACTGCTGGATGAATAGTTGATTTTTTTTAGTCCTCAATTGACACAATCAGAAGGTGTGGACATCCCTTCCGTTAATCAAGTGATTATGTTAAGACCCCAGAGTCCAGTAACTATTGTTACTAAAGCAGATAAAAAGAGTATTAGCATTGTTTGCCACATATGTGTTAACATTAAATTAATCAAAGTAAAAAAATTCATACAGGAGATTAAAACATGGACGAGATATTACAAAGCATTCTTAAATTCAGAGATGAAAGAAACTGGAAACAATTCCATACACCAGAAAAGTTGGCCATCAGTATCAATTTAGAAGCGGCTGAGCTTTTAGAGAATTTTCAATGGGATAATAATTATGATCTTGAGAATATGTCAGACGAATTAGGGGATGTTTTTTTATATTGCTTGTTAATGGCTGACTCCATAGGAATTGATTTGAAGGAAGCGACTCTTAAGAAGATTGAAAAGAACCGAGAAAAATATCCGGTGGATAAAGCCAAGGGGACAAGTAAAAAATATACGCAGTTGTAAAAATTGAAGAAAAATTATTTAATAAGATACGGCTATGGGCATAGTTTTATATTACTGACGAGTATGGATTTCGGTTTTATTAGAAAGATGTAAACAACCAGAATTAAAAGGAGATAAACGATGAATTTAATAGATAAAATAGTTGAGCACAAGCAATTTGGTAAGGGGTTAATCACTAAACAGTCTCAGGAGAAAATAACAGTTCAATTCGACATTGGAGAGAAAATATTCCAATACCCTATGGCGTTCGAGCAATTTCTTGTATTGATGGATGAGACTCTGAGCACTGAAATATCGAAATCCATTCAAAGCAAGAAAGATGAAATAGAAATTGAGAATAACGCGAAGAAAGAAAAAGAGGCAGATGATCAGAATGAAAGTGTTAAGGTGAATAAAGCTAAAACAACAGCCAAAGCTAAAAGGGTGAAAAAGAGTGCAAAGGGTGTAAAGGTTATAAAGGGTGAAAATGGTGAAGAGATAATTTTGCATAAAGAGAATTGATAAGAGCTAGCATTACTTCTACGTGAGAGGTAAAATAGCAAGGTGAATAAAGAGATTTTCATGAGTGAAAATTGCTCCAATCGTCATTCAACAGAATAAAGGAGGCAAAGAATGGAACAGAAAAATCATATATATATCGCGATTGATCTCAAGTCTTTCTATGCCTCTGTTGAATGTCTGGAACGTGGGCTTGACCCATTAACCACAAATCTTGTAGTTGCAGATGCAAGCCGGACGGAAAAAACTATTTGTCTTGCAGTATCACCACCATTAAAATCTATTGGAATTACCGGGAGATCAAGATTATTCGAGGTAGTGCAGAAGGTGAAAGAAGAAAATGCTATTAGGAGAAGCAAGGCACCTAGTCATTCCTTTACTGGTGCATCTTATAATGATATTGAATTAAAAGAATTACCTGAATTGTCAATGGATTATATTATTGCACCGCCAAGAATGGCAAAGTATATGGAATATAGTACACGAATTTACAATGTATACTTGAAGTATATAGCGCCAGAGGATATCCATGTCTATTCCATAGATGAGGTATTTATGGATGTGACCCATTATCTGCGTACTGCGAATCTTTCAGCTAGAGAACTTGTAGCTAAGATGATAGGCGAAGTATTTCAAACGATAGGAATCACTGCAACAGCCGGGATAGGTACAAACCTTTATCTTTGTAAAATAGCAATGGATATTGTAGCGAAAAACATACCAGCAGACAAGGACGGCGTGCGTATTGCAGAACTGGATGAAATGACCTATAGACGAATTCTTTGGAACCATAAACCACTTACAGATTTCTGGCGTATTGGCAGAGGGTATGCCAAGAAACTAGAAGAGAACGAAATGTTTACAATGGGTGATGTGGCTAGATGTTCCCTTGGAAAGAAGAATGAGTATTATAATGAAGATTTACTTTACAAGTTATTTGGAATAAATGCAGAACTTTTAATCGACCATGCGTGGGGCTGGGAACCATGTACAATTGCAGACATAAAGGCATATAAACCAACCACAAACAGTCTTGGTTCGGGACAGGTTCTACAGAGTCCATATAATTATGATAAGGCAAGACTTATAGTACGTGAAATGACAGATCTTCTGGTGCTTGATCTGGTTGATAAAGGTCTTGTGACAGATCAAATGGTTTTGACAGTAGGCTATGATATTCAAAATCTAAGTAATCCAGAAACAAGAAAGAAATACCACGGACCAATAACGACAGATCACTATGGACGTCAGGTTCCAAAACATGCACATGGAACAGTAAATCTTAGTAGACAGACGTCCTCGACTAAGCTGATTATTGATGCTGTTATGGAGTTATATACTCGGATTGTGGATGAGAACTTATTGGTTAGAAGAATAAACATTTCAGCAAATCATGTTGTGGATGAGAACACTGTAGCGAAAACGGAAGCTTATGAACAATTGGATCTGTTTACTGATTATAAAGCCAAGCAAACGGAAGATGAAGAAGAGGATGCGATGCTCTCGCGTGAAAAAAAGATGCAGCTTGCGATGCTAGAGATAAAGAAAAAATATGGAAAAAATGCTATATTAAAAGGCACAAACTTGGAAGAAGGCGCCATGACAATGAAAAGAAACAAACAAATCGGAGGTCATAAGGCATAAGCCTGTAATGGTACGCTTACGAAACGGTGAAAGGAGTTAGGCAGTGAAAGATGATCCTAAAGACAAGCATCGGTATGATCAAATTATCAACTTACAACATCATGTCTCCAGTAATCGAGCGCATATGTCTGTACATGACCGTGCTGCACAATTTTCTCCATTTGCAGCTTTAAATGGTTATGATGGAGCAATCAAAGAGACTGCCAGATTGACAGATCAGGCAGTAGAACTGGATGAAAATGCAAAAACCATACTAGACGAAAAGCTAAGAATTGTACAGGAGCAGTTAAGTAGAATGCAGGAGATAGAAATTGTATTTTTTCGACCTGATGAAATGAAGGCAGGTGGGGCTTTTATCTCTATACGAGGTGCTGTAAAGAAAGTGGAAGGATATGAACGTACAGTAGTCATGCAGGACGGAACAAGGATACAGATAGATGAGATTGTAGATATTACAGGTGAAATGTTTCAATCAGTGGATGATTTCTTTGCGTGAAAACAATTAAAGAAATATGGTGTAAAAGTGTCAAATAATTATTGACAATAATAGCTAATAGGCATATTATAAAATAGTCGATATGAATAATAGCTATTTAAAAGGAGTGGAGGATATGATTTTAAACGCAACTGAAATAAAAAATAGTTTTGGTAAGATGCTTAAGCTCTTAGATTATGAAGATATTATGATTAAAAAAAATGGTAGAATCATTGCGAAGGTGACAAAATTTGAAGAACCACTTGACTCAGATGATTTAATTAGAGAAGAAGCAGTCCAGTATGAGCCTAAAGACAGAAAGGTTAGTTATGAAGAATTTTTGAAATTGACGGCGGCTAGTGATCAGCGCTATGAGCTTATTGAAGGGCAAGTATATCTGCTGGCGTCGCCAAAAGTTACGCATCAGATGATTACTGGACAAATATACGGACAATTATTTAACCATTTTGTTGGAAATAAATGTCAGCCTTTCGTATCTCCTCTTGATATTACACTTGTAGTAGATAAGAAGAAAAATGTCGTGCAACCAGATTTGGGGATTATATGTGATATGGAGACAGGTACAGACGAAAAAGACCGCTATATGAGTATTCCAAGTCTCGTGGTAGAGGTTTTATCAGAAAGTTCCGTTACAAAGGATATGGTTCGCAAGTTACAGGTTTATATGCTTGCAGGAGTAAAAGAATATTGGGTCGTCAATCCGATGGAAGCATCTGCAATGGTATATGCTTTTAAGGATTTCGAGATTATTTTCCATAGGAGTATGAAAAAAGAGGAAGGCATTGAATCCTATATTTTTCCAGATGTAAAAGTAACTTGGTAGACACGACGGCTTCATCATTGGGGAAGAAGTTAAGTAGAGCTGGGTCATCATTATAAAATAAGCAACGCCTTAAATTTTTAAGACATAATTCATATTAAACACAGTAATAACAGATACTAATATAAGCTGGCGTTACTGTGTTTTTTTGTTTTTAAAAGTGGCAATTAATATACGTTAAGGCTGTAGTTGAGTACACCTTGACATAGGGTTGTAAAAAGCATATAATGTAGTAAATGAAACTACATTAAGCAGTATTTAAAATAGCGAGGTAAAAACAATGGGAAAAAGTTTAAGTATTGGGTTATTTGGTGATTCGATTTTAAAAGGCGTTCAAATTAATCCAGTAAATAAAAGATATCATGTTGATAATCATATTGATATCGAAATGCTAAGCAAAAGTTATTCAATGCAGATAAAAAATTATTCCTATATGGGATGTACGGTAACGAAAGGTAAGAAACTGATAGAAAAAAGGTTAGAAACCAATATAGAATGCGACGCAATTATAATGGATTATGGTGGAAATGACTGTGACTATAATTGGAATGCAATCTCAGAAAATCCAAAAATGACTCATTTACCTAACACGCCAATTGAGCTTTTTAAGGAAACATATTATAGCATAATCAATATGTTAAAGGGGAAAGGAATATTACCTATAATGACGACATTGCCTCCATTAGAGCCACGAAGATTTTTTGAATGGTTTTGTAGGGATTTAAATAAAGCAAATATACTAGAGTTTCTTGGAAATGTTAATAAAATTTATGATCATCAAGAAAGCTATTCAAGGATCATTGAAGAGATTGCACATGAAACTCACGTGCCACTAATTGATCTAAGGGAATCCTTCCTAAAAGCGGGTAATATAGGGGAACTGCTTTGCGAAGATGGTACGCATCCAAACACACTGGGTCAGAAAGTTATAACAAGTTCGCTAAATGATTTTGCATATAGATTTATGCTGCACTAAATATCTAAACTAACCCAATATTGTTTAACACAATAGTAAATAAGATTATTTGAAATGTTAAATTTTATTAAAGTATGTATATTGATATGAAGTGCTCTTAGAATGATATTTTATTGAATAACAGGATAGGGCTGATTCATAGAAATATCCTTTTTTTTATGATTTTATAACTTTAGTTCATTATTAGTTTGCCTAGATATTGACTAAAATGGCTAAATTGGTTAAAATGGATATAATAATACGAGTGTAAATCATACACGAAGTTCAAATTAGCAATTTAATCGAGGAGGGTTTGTATGAAAGTGACATCCACAGACATAAAAAATTCGTTTGGCAAGTATTTAAGGCTTTGTTCAACTGAGCCAGTGTACATTACTAAAAATGGTGAAATCATTGCAAAACTATTGAATCATACAAAAGAGGATGAAATCATTGAAAATTCAGCTAATTTACGTCAGGTATTCGATGTGGATGCCTCAATGTATAAAGCTTATGATCCAGGCCGTGTTGCTGAAGCAATGGAAGTATATAATTTGAGTAGAGTTCAAATGACTTATGAAGAATTTAAAAACATGAATGAAGAGGCTAATAATCGTTACGAATATATTGATGGTGAAGTGTACATGTTGGGATCCCCTAATGTCTATCATCAACGAATTGTTTCAAGATTTCACATTGAAACTGATCGTTATTTAACGGGAAAACCTTGTGACGTATTTGTATCCCCTTTCGACGTCACATTGCTTCGTAGAGGAAATAATAAGTTCACAAACATTGTCCAACCAGACCTGTTGGTTATTTGCAATTGGAAAGAGGATACGAACGAGAGTGGAAGATATATGGGTATACCACGATTACTAGTCGAAGTACTATCCCCAGGGAATACGGTAAAAGAAATGTTTACTAAGTTGGATCTTTACAGAGATTCTGGCGTTGAAGAATATTGGGTCATTGATCCACTTAGAGGGAACGCGATACTTTATAGATTTAAAGACTATGACATTGTGGAAACGAAGGCTTTTAATGGGAACGATCAGTGTGAATCTATGATTTACCCTGGACTAACCTTTCGGGTGAATGAATAGTTAGTTGTTCCAATTACAGATGAACGTCGGATTACCTAATTAAATGACAGCTTGATTTTTATCAAAGCTGTCGTTTAGATTATATATGCACATGTTTGGTAAAAAAGTTTCGAAGTATATGAATGTTCACAGAAAAGCTTTTATTTTGTAATATATGATATAATATATATCATATATCTTGGAATTATGATAATCTGAAATACATAACAGAGAATGAATTGATTTATGAATAGAAAGGAGATGAAAAATGCAGTTTTTTTATCGAGTATTACAACTCTACATAGAACGATGGGATTTTTTTCTCGAATTATTGCTTGAGCATATTTATCTAACTTTTATAGCTATTTTATTGATTAGTACCATAGGGATTATCTTAGGAATTACAATGACCAGAAATGGTACACTTGCAAATATTATAATGACCATCGTTAATTTTATTTATACGATTCCATCCATTGCACTCTTTGGATTTTTTGTATCGATCACAGGAATTGGTTTTAAAAGTGCATTAATTGCACTTGTCATCTATGGTCTATTGCCAATTATTAGAAATACGTATGTTGGTATTAGTGAGGTTGATTCTTTTCTCATTGAATCATCAATCGGTATGGGGACTACAAATTTTCAACTCTTATATAAAGTCCAGTTACCGCTCGCTTTACCTGTAATATTTGCAGGATTTCGAACGATGGTTATTATGACGATTGCATTAGGTGCTATAGCTTCCTTTATTGGAGCTGGAGGACTTGGGGTGGCCATTTGGAGAGGCATTACAACCTATTATCCAGAAATGACCTTTGCAGGTAGTATGCTCGTCGCATTATTAGCCATTATACTTGATTTTATATTAGGTAGGATTGAAAAAATAATTAAGAAAAAAACATTTGGAATTTAAAGGAGGTATTATTATGTTGAAGAAAGCCGTTGGAGTGATTCTATTTATTGTTATGATTGTCAGTGTTACTGGCTGTGGGAAAGAAGATAAGAAAGTTACTGTTGCATCTAAGCCCCATACAGAGCAGTATATTTTGGCGGAGATATTAACTCAACTCATTGAAGAACATACAGATATTAGTGTTGAAAAAAAACTTGGTATCGGTGGTGGAACAGCAAATATTCATCCTGCTATGTTAAAAGGCGAAATTGATATTTATCCAGAATATACTGGAACAGGGTGGCTCTTTGTACTAAAAGAGGAATTGATATCAGATCCAGATGCCTTATACGAAGCGGTAAAAGAAAAATATTTAGAAGAATATGGCATCCTGTGGCTTGATCTCTATGGGTTTAATAATACGTATGCTTTAGCCATCAAGCAAACGATTGCAGATGAACTAAAACTTGAAACCTACGAAGATTTAGCAAAAGTAAGTGGTCAATTTATATTTGGTGCAAATTATGATTTTTTTGAACGAGAAGATGGCTATAATGGTTTAAAGAATACATATGGATTTAATTTCAAGGACACGAAAGAAATGGATATAGGATTAAAATACGAGGCTATTGCTTCAGATGAGATCGATATAATCAATGCTTTTTCAACGGATGGGTTGTTGAAGGAATACGACTTAAAAGTGCTTAAGGATAATAAGAATTATTTTCCTGCATATCAAGCGACAACCTTAATTAGGAAAGAAACTTTGGACAAGTATCCAGAATTACAGGAAGTATTAAATATGTTAGCAGGACAAATTAGTGATGAAGAAATGATTCAAATGAATTATTCTGTTGAGAAGGAAAATAAGGATCCAAAAGATGTAGCACAACAATTTCTAAAAGAGAAAGGTTTACTATAATGCCTATTATCAGCTTTCAAGATGTAAGAAAAACATATGATCATGTACCAGTACTTGATCAATTTAATCTGACAATTGAGCAGGGAGAATTTGTTGTCTTACTTGGTCCTTCGGGTTGCGGTAAGACAACAATTCTAAAATTGATTAATGGCCTTTTGAAACCAGATAAAGGTGTTATAAGTGTCCATTCAAAAGCACTATCAGAGTGGGATCTTATTCAGCTTCGAAGGCGTATTGGTTATGTCATACAGCAAGTTGGGTTACTACCTCATCTAACCATTGAAAAAAACATATGTTATACACTTAATCTTATCAAAGCATCAAAAGACGACATGAA
The DNA here is from genome assembly GCA_002841375.1 of Firmicutes bacterium HGW-Firmicutes-7. Taxonomy (GTDB): domain Bacteria; phylum Bacillota; class Clostridia; order Lachnospirales; family Vallitaleaceae; genus HGW-1. Next base: position 20,091 of record PGZO01000020.1, read on the forward strand.
TAAAAGAGCAAAAGAACTCATTGACTTTGTTGGGATGGATGAAAGTTATCTTAAAAGATACCCGAGGGCATTAAGTGGTGGACAGCAACAAAGAATTGGTGTTGCAAGAGCATTAGCTTCTGATCCAGATATTATTTTGATGGATGAACCTTTCGGCGCAGTAGATGAGGTAACTAGGCGTAGTCTACAAGATGAGATGCTTAAGATTCATCAGAAATTGGGTAAAACAATTATTTTTGTTACGCATGATATAGAAGAGGCCATCAAACTAGGCACGCGTATTGTGCTTTTAAATGAAGGCCGAATTGATCGTGATTATAACAAGAAATCCTTCGTACTTACTAAAGAAAGAAGCGATTATGCAGAGCATTTTTTTGGTTCTAAAGATTTTATAGCCTATTTAAACACAATCTCGATATCTGCTTGTCTCAATAAAGTAATGGACATCAGCAGTAATCATAAGGATGATTATCCAAGTATTAATGGTAACTTATCTATTTTGCAAGGGATTCAAAGGTGTATAGAAACCCAGCACAATACACTTTGTGTAGTGGATGATCAGGCGCATCAATTAGGTTACTTTTCAATTAATTCTATTTATCATTTATTATAGGTTTTGTGGAATCAGTAAACTAAATTCTGAACTACAAAAATCTAAGTTGATTTAAGTAATAAACGAATAAAAGGAAAAAACAAGGCTTCTGCAATATATTTCAGAAGCCTTGTTTTGCTAATAGGGATGGTTAATAAACGATTAATATTTAGCCCTTTACTTGGAGAAATTAGTGTATAAAGGGTTATTCGTTATGACATCCGTGTTCATGTTCATGACAGGAGTCACCAGAGTCACTAAGAGACCCATCAAGCCATTTATGAGCCACTGTCTTCACATCACCAGAACAGCCACGTAATACTTCTATCCCTGAGTTGTTCAATGCCATTACGGCACCATCACCCATATTGCCGGCAAGCATGATTTTTACACCCATTTCTGAAAGGGTTTGTGCGATATTTGATTTGCAACCACACCCTTCTGGGGATGTGATGATTTCTTCTTTAATTATTTGTTTATTGTCGTCAATTGTTAATACAGTGAAGTATTCACAATGACCAAAATGATCGTCTATAACATTCTGGCGTGTAGGTAATGAGATTTTCATACAAGGACCTCCATAGGTTTCATAAATCAATTTATTATTGATAGTTGACATATCTTGTATTATATAGGCAATTAAGGACATATGTCAATAATTTAAATGAGGTGAGTTGGTAATCCTATATTTTAAAATAAAGATATAGAGAGGAGCGTTATTTGAAATGAATTAATTCAAGATGTTTATATAGAATGGCTGCGTTTCTTTATCCTACAGTAAAGAAAAGCAGCCGTATTAGCATAAATTCCTTTGTAAATATAGAAAATTGCGATATAATTAAAGCAAATTAGTATAGTTACTTTTTAAACCCATGTTCACGTGACTGTGGGGACGAAGAAGAAACTGAAGAATAGAAACAAATTAAATCGTTTAAAAAATACCACCAAGGAAATCTTATGACTGTTTAAAAATTAGTTACATAGGATGGATTTTCTTGTTGAAGAAGGTGAAAACTTGGAAAAGCATGTAAGTGAGATACAACGTTGTTGGTGGACGGGAACAGATGAGATATATTGTCAATATCATGATGAAGAATGGGGAAGACCTAGTCATGATGATCGACATCTCTTTGAGATGCTCTGTTTAGAAGGTGCCCAAGCTGGATTGTCTTGGATTACCATTTTGAAAAAGAGAGTGCAATACCAAAAGCTATATAAAGGATTTCATCCGATAGAAGTTGCCAATATGACGGATGAGGAGTTAGAGAACATTTTATTAGACCCAGGAATTATTCGTAATCGTCTGAAGGTATACGGCTTTCGTAAAAATGCAAAGGCGTTTTTGGGCGTTGTCGAGGAATTTGGTTCATTTGAAAAATATCTTTGGCATTTTGTAGATTATCAGGTTATTATCAACAATTTTTCTTCAGCTCATGAAGTACCAGTCAAAACAGAAATCAGCGATCGTATGGCAAAAGATCTTAAAAAGAGAGGTTTTACCTTTGTTGGTTCAACGATTTGTTATGCGTATATGCAAGCGGTGGGTTTGGTGAATGACCATACGACAGATTGCTATAAACATCATCAACGACTCACAACTTAAGTCGAGGGCATGAAGGGTTGTTGTGGAAAATGATAAGCATTGCGAATGACAAGTGTATGATTCATGAGAATTGGTTATAGGTGTTGGATATTTTAAATACTAAAAAGAATTGAACATACAAAAAATGGTGTTCTATTTAAGGAGGATATATGGCTTCAAGTTTAGATTTTGTAGAATACGTATGTGAGCAAATTAGTGGTGCTGGCGGTATTACATATAGGAAAATGTTTGGGGAATATGGTATTTATTGTGAGGGAAAAATTATAGGACTTATTTGCGATAATCAATTCTTTGTTAAGAAAACAATAGTAGGTGCAGACCTTTTACCATCAGCAGAGGAAGCACCGCCATATACAAGCGCAAAGCCTCATTTTGTAATTGAGGCCTTAGATGATAAAGAGTTTTTAGCTGAGTTCATTCGCAAAACTTGCGATGAATTACCAATGCCTAAACCTAAAAAGAAAAAACAGGTTTAATAGGAGAATTCAGCAAAGAAATATTTCATTACTGCTTAAGTTAAATAAGATAATAATTATAAACAGCTAATATAAACGAAATTAAAGCTAAAAGGGATATAAAAAATGAGGTTGTATGCATTTGTATTTATAGGTATAATGGAAGGAGAAGGCTATTGGAGTGAATAATATTAGTTATTTGGTCTTGTAGAACAATAAAAAGTAGAAAGTAGGCATTATGACTAATAATTTTAGCAGCTTAGGTGTCACATCCTCAATTATTGAGGCGATAAAAGAAATGGACATTGTAACGCCAACAGACGTTCAACAGGAGACGATCCCTCATATTCTGAAACAGAAGGATCTTATTGTTATGTCAAAAACTGGCAGTGGAAAGACGGGTGCTTTTGGCATTCCAATACTCCAATCCATTGATCCAAAGGGTTATGGACCTCGTGGATTAATATTGACACCCACACGGGAACTGGCAGTCCAAGTAGATCAAGATATTAAGAAAATGTCTAAGTATTTGGATATTCGTACAACGGCAGTTTATGGACAGCACGATATTAAGGCTGAGATTCATGCCTTGAAAAGCGGTGTTTCAGTAGTCACCGGAACGCCAGGTAGGGTATCAGATCACCTTAGAAGAAAGACTTTAGAAACTAAAAACATCCAATTTGTTGTCCTTGATGAAGCGGATCGTATGTTAGATATGGGATTTATAGATCAAGTTGTTCAGATTATAAAAGAACTACCAAGAAAACGTGTGACGTTGTTGTTTTCGGCCACAATGCCACCAGAAATCCAAAGAATATGCAAATCCTATATGAATCAGCCTATTACCATAGAATTACAATCTGAAACCAAAACTGTGGATACGGTGAAGCAGGTTTATTATCGGGTTCAATCAAAAGAGAAGTGTGCCCAATTGAACAGATTGCTGAAGGTGGAACAACCAGACCGTTGCATGATTTTTTGTAATACAAGAGATGAAGTGGATCGCGTACAAGTTTATTTATCAAGAAAAGGATATATAACTGAAGGCCTTCATGGTGCCAACACACAAGGTCATAGAATGAGAACGATTCAGAAATTTAAAGAAGGTAAGCTTAAGATTCTTGTTGCGACAGACGTAGCAGCTCGAGGAATACATATTGAAGACTTATCTTTGGTTATTAACTATGATGTGCCTGGAGATAAAAACAGTTATGTACATCGTATTGGACGAACGGCAAGAGCAGGTAACAGTGGTAAAGCAATTACCTTGGCAACTAGTGAAGACATAATGTCTTTATATGAGATAGAAGAGCATGTTGGCGTTCTGTTAGAGGAAGTGGAACTACCCACAGATGCTCACGTGAAAGAATGTGTAGATAAAATGCCACAACCTAAGATCCATCCAAAAAGTGAGCAACAACACGAGCCAAAGAAATCTCCAATTAGGGAGCAACAGCAAGAATCAAAGAAGCCTCTAATCAGGGAGCAGCAACCAGAATCAAAGGTTTCTACAATCAAGGAGCAGCAGTCAATAAAGTCTCCAATTAGAGCGCAACAACAGGAACCAAAGAAGCGTCCAATCATGGAACATCAACTGGAACCTCATACTAGACCACAGCTTCCCAAAACAGAACTGTCAAAAAGGGAACCAAAGGTAGAAGCACCAAAGGCACCTAAAGAGAAAACGAAAAAGGGTAAAGAAGTGACCCTGATATTAAAAAATCTCGGTCCTGTAAAGGTCACTTACCGCGAAGAGCCAAAGGAGAAAACTTCTTTGAAAAATTTAGTTTCTGGTATATTTAAAAAAGAGAAATAATAATACTTATGTTTTCATCAGACATTAAGGGCATACCGATAAAATGGTTATATCTGAGTCAAAGTATATTTTGGCCCAGATATTTTTTAATAGTTCTTTTGTAATTCAAAATCTGGTGAATGATCGTTATTATTAGCAAATCATGTGGCAATAGGACCCCATAAATACTATTGTGATTCAAGAAATCTATGATATCATTAAACAAAAGTAAAGTTGTACATACTAATTAGATTAGTAGAAAATTAAAGGAGGAACATAGGGTGTTGCCGAAAAAGAAATCATTTAGTTGGATTTGTGTTTTAGCAGGGGTGTTTACAATAAATGTAGTGGCATTATTAATGAGCAGAGTTGTATTAAGCGTTACAGTTGATATTGTAAATATTATGGCTTTTGCAATATTATCGTTAATTATATCAGGAATTGCTTCAATGGGATATTTTGGTATTAGCGTGTTTTCATATGCATTTATTTTCTTTAATGCTTTAGGACTATGCTATATGTATTTTGTTATCTTATCAAATAAAAGTGATGGTTGGTTAGATTTAGCAAGTTTTATAGGCTTCATTTTTATTGCAGGCTTTGGTATTTTTATTGGAATAATAGCTGAGCTTATTTATCGGGTGATTAAACGAAATAAAGTGAAATAGGTAGAAGTAAAAGTTAGTTGGTAGTAATCTATAGTGCTTCAACGTTGCTTAACCTATTTTTTACAACACGATAAAGTCGATTTAATAATTATATAGTATCATTAGGGTGTCAAAAGCATTTAATTGTTCTTTTTTCTACAACTTGCTTTTGACAAGCTAATGATAGGCTACATTGATAATGTACCGTATAATAAAGGCTAATCAGCTTAATTGAATCAAAAAGGAGTAGAAAAGTGGACATTTTGAATATTTGTATCGACATCGATGGGACCATAACAGAGCCTTATTTCTGGCTAGATAGTACGAATAAGTATTTTAACAAAAACATAAGAGAAGAACAAGTAACAGCGTATGATATTCATCAAGTTATGGGTGTTGAAAGGCATGAATACGAGAGATTTTATGAGAATAATAAGTTTGAAATACATTCAGATCAAAAGATTAGAGAGGATGTCCAATCTGTTCTTAGAATACTGAGTGCAACGCATAATATTTATTTTGTTACAGCTAGGGAGCAAGAGCTTAAAATATTAACACATGTATATTTGAGAAAAAATAGAATATCATATGATAGCCTACATGTTCTAGGCAGTCACTATAAAGTAGATAAAGCAAAAGAGTTAAAGTGTAGCATATTTATTGAAGATAGTTACGACAATGCAATGCAGCTATCGAGTGCGGGGTTTAAAGTTCTCCTTCTAGATACGAATTATAATAGGAAACCATTAAATGAAGATGTAATAAGGGTATATGATTGGAAAGAAATATTTGTCAAAATTAATGAACTATCTTTGAAAACGGGATGGGTTCAGGCACAGTAATAGCACTTTTGATGCGTATAAAGAAGCGTAAGATGTGGTGCAACCTCAATTACAGAGGGTTGCTTTTTTATTGCCCTAAATTATAGAAGAAATGATACTGTAAAATGTTGTTTACAGTGATCCATGTTATTTGATTGGACTCGAACTAGAATTTTATAACAACCGAGAACTTATATAGGACTAAATACCTCATGCTCATAGGTCTGACAATTTTAGTTCTATTTTATTGCCCTTTTTTTATGTACATAACCCCCGAGATTAACCCATTTGTGTGAGTTTTACAACGATCAACTTATGTAGGGAGAAATTAGTTATTCGGCATACAAGTGACAAAACTGTGTTATGTTTTTATTGCATTGAACTAGATAATAGAATATAGTTTTTTAAAATAAACGTAATTTTCAGGAGAATTTCAAGTAGAATAGTAGAAATAGCACGACATATGGAGAAAGAAAATTTAGGAGAAAACCAATGGAAAAAACAAGACTTTTTTGCTTTCCACATGCGGGCGCATCAGCGGCTTATTATACTCGTTGGAGCAAATATTTGGATCCAAATATCGAAATAATTCCTGTAGAAATGTCTGGAAGAGGAAGAAGAATGAATGAAGTTTTATTTAATTCTGTTGAAGAAGCAGTTGAAGATGTATATGCATTTTTAAAGAGCCATGATTTTAATATACCTTATATGCTTTTTGGACATAGTATGGGAACGCTAATTATATATGAATTAATGAATAAAATAATCACAAATGGGGATAAAAATCCCTTGCATATATTTTTATCTGGTAGATATCCTCCCCATATTAATAAGGGAAAAGTCATTCATACATTATCGGATGAAGATTTTATGCAAGAAATCATAAAAATTGGGGGAACCCCAAAGGAAATATGTCAAAACAAAGAGCTTTTAGAATTATTTATTCCAATACTAAAAGCTGACTATAAAATTGTTGAACAATATAAATATCGTGTATTGAAAAACAAATGGAAAATTGATATCACTGCTTTAACTGGAAATGAAGATTTTGAAGTTAGTGTTAATGAAATCTTACAGTGGAAAGAATATGCCGAAGAAGGCTTTTACTATCATGTATTATCGGGAGGGCATTTTTTTATTCATGATAAAGAGCAAGAGGTAGTAAGTATTATTAATAACGCCCTTTCATCGTAATCGTAATACAACGAAATTTCGAGAAAGAATTAGTGGATATCATTAATATTATGCAGCGTGTGTAATAGTTGATGATAGGAAATAATCGGGAACAATTATAAAAGGAGTGAGATCAAAATTATGAGGAAATTACTACCTATCAGACGTAACAATATGGAACATCCCATTAAATGTGAGTGTTGGACGTCGCTAAGACTTACGGTTGCGCTTGCAGATGATAGATTTTTACCGTGGTATTTGGAGAACTTTATTTCCATAATGATGGATCAACATTATATTACCATGTATCATGAATTTGGTTCAGTAGGTTCACTAAGTCTATACAATGAGCCATTAATCATTAATGAAATTTATGATAGAAATAATATTTTAGCACAAGTAATCGAATATGTTGACAAAGGTGGCTATCTTAGCGTTTATTATGACAGATACTATTTAGAAGGTTGTGAAGCCTATCAGAAAGAGCATTATCTCCATGATATGTTGTTATTTGGTTATGATTCAGATCTTGAGGAGATTTATTTTGTTGATAATGAACTAGATCCAAGCGGAGCAACACAGGTATTAGATTTTGACACTTTTACCGAATCTTTCTACTCAGCGTTAGAGAAACTTAAAACAAAAAGTGGCCAATATTCTTGGATGTACATACTGAATTTACCTGCACATGTCCTTTACTTAAAACCACCTACACCAGAAAGACAAATCAATTTGACTAAAATATATGAATGTATTGATGGTAACTTACGTGGAGGCGAGTTTTTGTGTAATAATTTTTCGAAAGAGAATGTCTTATTCCGTACAGCGTATAAAACAAATAAATGCAGATACGGTATTGATATTTATGATGGATTTGAAGAATTGTTCGGTATTTTATTAAAAGAAGGTGATTATCGGAAACATCCTCATAATATGTTTATCATTGTTGGAATAGTAAAAATGATTGAGAATAAAAATGATTTGCTATATAGATTAAATTATTTAAATGATAACAAATATTTAAATATTAGCGGAAACATTATTCGAAATATAGAAAAATTAAACAATAGCCTTCAACAGGCCTTTGATGCTTTTTCAGAAGATGATGAGGTGTATGATATGAAGGGTATTAAACTAGCACTAGAAAAAATTAAAGAAGCAAAAGCCTTGGATATATTAGTACTTACGGAGGCTAAACAATTAGTCTTAGAAGCTATGCAAAACAAAAGGATACTAAAAATTGATACGACTAGTGAATGGTAATTACATAACTTAAAGAAGTAAGTTTTAACGGTAATTACATAGAGAAGGAGATTTTTATTAATGCAATTATATAATACACTGTCTGAACTAATTACTGCGAGAAAGCTTGAAGAAAATAAGGGAATAACATTTATAACTAGCGATATGGATGATCGTTTTATTTCTTATAATAGTCTATTTATTAGTTCCCTTCGCTTTTTATATAATATGCAAGAAGCGGGATTTAAACAAGGGGATGAAGTAGTTTTCCAAATTGAAGACAACCAACGATTTGTCAGTTCTTTTTGGGCGTGTATTTTAGGTGGAATGATTCCGGTACCAGTGACGACCGGATTAAATGATGAACATAAAATGAAATTGTTTAAGATTTGGGATATTTTAAAAGAGCCTAAAATCATTTCAACTAAAAAATTTACTGCAAGTATTAATGATTATGCTGAAAAAAACAATCTTATAAGTCAAATAAACGCAATTAATAATAGCGTTATCAATGTTGAAGACATTGAAAAATTAGAAGGATATGGAGAAATTGCTGAGGTTAAGAACGAAGACATAGCTTTTATACAGTTTTCATCAGGCTCTACTGGTGATCCCAAAGGGGTTATACTTACAAATAAAAACGTATTGACTAATATAAATGATATTGCTAATAGAACAAAAACTACGAAGGATGATCATTCACTTAGTTGGATGCCACTTACTCATGATATGGGCTTAATAGCAGCCCACCTTGTTAGCACTTTTGTTGGTGTAAATCAATATCTAATGCCTCCACCATTATTCATTAAGAATCCAACACTTTGGCTTGGAAAAGCGCATGAGTATAAAGCAACTCAGTTATATTCACCAAATTTTGGATATAAACATTTCTTAACTTACTATTCACCTGATGCAGCAAAGGATTGGGATTTATCTAATGTTAGAATGATATTAAATGGTGCAGAACCTATTTCTATTGAATTGTGTAAAAAGTTTTATGATGAGATGGCTAAAACCAATTTAAAAAGAAATAGTATGTTAACTGCCTATGGACTTGCAGAAGCATCAGTTGGGGTAACTTATGCGCCGGTAGGTGAAGAGGTCATAACAATAACGGTTGACCGTAGATTCCTAAACATTGGGCAACAGATACAAGTAATTGATGGGCGTGATACTGTTAATAAGCTTACGTTTGTTGATGTTGGATGTCCTCTTAATCATTGTGAAATTAGAATAAGTGATGAAAACAACCAGCTACTAAAGGAAGGTGTTATTGGGAGAATTCTCATTAAGGGTGACAATGTCACAAGAGGCTATTATAACAATAAGGAAGCTACTAATAAAGTGATTTCTAAGGATGGATGGCTTAATACGGGGGACCTTGGATTTATGCTAAATGGAAGACTTGTGATTACTGGAAGAGCAAAAGATGTAATGTTTATACATGGACAAAATGTATATTCACATGATTTAGAAAGAGTAGCTGAAGAGCATGAAGGGATAGAATTTGGTAAAGTTGTTGCCTGTGGAACGTTTAATGAAAAAGATCAAGCTGATGAAATTATTATGTTTGTAGTATTCAAGAAAAAAATTGAAAATTTTATTTCACTTTACCGAAGTCTTAAAAGTCATATTCTACTCAATACTGGCATAGAAGTAAAACATATTATACCAGTAAAAAAAATTCCTAAAACAACGAGCGGAAAAGTGAGAAGGTATTTATTAAGAGATACATATAAAAATGGTGACTATGAACACATAATAGCAGGAATTAAGGAATTAATTAGAAATGAAGATGTGAAGAAAACGGTATATGTACCGCAGAACGAAATAGAAGCTAATTTATTAAAAATCTGTGAAGAGGTTTTTGAGACAGAAAAAATTGATCCAAATGATAATTTGAATGAATTAGGTGCAAATTCCTTGAAACTGGTCACAATTCAAGAAAAACTGGACAAACTTTACCCCAATAAAATAAGTACATCTGATTTTTTTTCATTTCCTACAATATTTAAACTTGTTGAATTAATAAGCTCAAAAGAAAAGATTGAATTAGAAACTGTTATACTTCCAGAGGAATACTTCTATGACCGCTATTTGAATGGAGGTCATGAATATAAAAATATGGAGTTAGAGTTAAATGGAGCAAACTTAAATGGGTTAAAGCTTTTATCCAAAGAAGAAGGAATCATCTTATATGATGTTTTCGTTGCCATGTATGTTTATCTTTTTAAAGAGATTACTGGTTGTCCAGAAGTAGTCGTGCATACAATTTCTGAAACAGGTGATAAAATTATTCCAATCAGAGTTGATTTTTCAAAGTTGTGGGATTTATCAAGTTTATTTAAGCAAATATCTATTGAATCATTTTACTATGACTTCAAAGATATTTTAGGTATGAAGGTTGTGAAAAATAAGCACCATATAGTTCCTTTTATTTCTAATAAGACGATCATGACAGGTCATGAGGTTTCATCTGATGCATTTGATATTATGCTAGAAATAAATGTAAAAGCTGAAAAAGTTGAAATATTGATCTGCTACAACAATCAACGCTTAAAGAAAGAAATGATAAGGCAATTTGTTGAATATTATATTAATTTACTCACCTCACTCAATGAACAATATACGAACGAGGATGAGGATGTTGTATAAGTGTAGTCTATGATAATTTGCGCCTAAGTGTAGGGAAAGGAATATTGGGATCCTATGAAAAATCTAGCATTAGTATTTCCAGGACAAGGTAGTCAATATGTAGGAATGGGTAAAGGTCTATTTGAAAAATCAAACATTGCTAAACGGGTATTTGAGGAAGCAAGTGATAGTATAGGCATTGATATTAAAAAAATGTGTTTTGAAGGATCTTTAGAAGAACTTTCTAGAACGGAAAACACACAACCTGCCATACTCACATTAAGTGTTGCAGCGTTTAGAACATATATGGAGAAATTTGGTGAAATACCAGCCTTTTCAGTTGGACATAGCTTGGGAGAAATTTCAGCATTAACCTGTGCAGGGGCAATAGAATTTCTTGATGCTGTAAAAATAGTAAGACAAAGGGGAAAGTTTATGCAGGAGTCTTCTGCGGTTGGAACTGGATGTATGTATGCAATATCTGAAATTGACATAAATTATATTGCCGAGGAATGTAGAAAAAATTGTATAGCTGATTTGATCGTTGGGATTTCTAACTACAATTCCCCACAGCAGACGGTAATATCCGGTCATAGAATTGCAGTTGAACGTGTGGTTGAACAGTTATCTTTGAAGGGCGCTACGACAATAGGGCTGAAGGTTAGTGCACCTTTCCATAGTTCGCTTATGCAACCGGCTTCAATAAAATTAAAGGAAGAACTTTTGAAGTATTCCTTTAATAAATTTAATTGGCCAGTTATTTCAAATGTAACTGCGTTACCCTACAGTACACCAGAAGAAATAATTGAAAACTTGACGAAACAAATGGTGAGTCCAGTTATGTGGCAAACGTCAGTGGAATTCTTGAAAAATATAGGTGTCACTATGGCGGTTGAATTAGGCCCTAAAAAAGTGTTGAAAAACTTAGTTCAAAGTTGTACAAAAGAGATTACCGTTTATTCTTATGACGATGACAATGATATAGAATTATTAAAAAGTTTTTTTTTAAATAACTTGGCGAAAGCAGGGCCAGGGTTTAAAAGTACAGTAATTACCAAATGTATTACGACAGCAATCTGTACAAAAAATCGCAATTGGGATAATGAAGCATACAATAAAGGTGTAGTTGAGCCTTATAAAAAAGTTAAAAAGTTGCAAGCAGATTTGGAAAAAGAAGGAAAAGACCCTACACTTGAACAGATGCAAGAAGCTTTATATATGTTGAAGTCTGTATTTGTTACAAAAAAAGTAGGAATTGATGAACAAGTAGAAAGATTTAATCAAATATTTGATACTGCTGAAATACATCACTTATTTCCCAATTTCATAAAATCGTTGGGCTAATGTATTAAAATGTATTTTGCCTTATATACAGGGAGAAAATGTAATGGAAGGTAAATCACTAAGACTAGAAAAATTGAAAATAAATAAAAGTACTGGAAATATTAAAGTTGATATTAAAGAGCCCTCCAATAAAGATATAGCAATTATTGGTATAGGTATCAAGTTACCGAAGGCAAATAATCTAAAACAGTTCTGGTACATATTAGAAAATGGGATTGATTTAGTTAGAGAATTACCAGAAGAAAGGCGTATAGACACAGAAAAATACTTGAAATACAACAGAAGTTATAATAAAGATATTCAGTATCTCAAAGGGGCTTTTCTTGAGGACATTGATAAGTTTGATTTTAAGTTTTTTAAGATGACGCCTAAAGAAGCGAGTTTAATGAGTCCAATCCAAAGACTATTTCTGGAAACAGCTTGGAATGCCATAGAGGATGCTGGGTATGGTGGTAGAAAGCTTGCTTCAACAAATACGGGCGTATATTTAGGGCTTATAAGCGATGTAGAAGGATATAAGTATAAGCAGATGCTTGCTAATGTTGAGGAATTGTCCATGTTGCAATTAGCGATGTCGGGAAACCTTTGTAGTATTGCGCCAAGTAGAATATCTTATATTTTGGATTTAAAGGGACCAAGTATGTTGGTGGATACTGCTTGCTCTTCTTCCTTAGTTTCCTTGCATGTGGCATGTCAGGCTATAAGGAATGGAGAATGCGATCAAGCCTTAGCAGGAGGAATAAGGATTAACATTCTTCCCTATGATGATCAAGTTAAAATTGGCATAGAATCTTCTGATGGTATTACTAGGACGTTTGATGACAATTCAGACGGTACTGGAATAGGCGAGGGCGTAGTAGCCATATTATTAAAACCTTTAAATCAAGCAATACGAGATCATGACAATATCTACGCAGTTATTAAAGGATCTGCTGTAAACCAGGACGGAAATTCAATGGGGATTACGGCTCCGAACGCAATTGCCCAAGGTAAAGTTATCGAAAAGGCTTGGAAGGAATCTGGTATTGACCCCCAAACGATATCCTATATTGAAGCTCACGGGACAGGTACTAAACTTGGAGATCCTATAGAAATTGAGGGGATAACAAGAGCATTTAAACAGCATACCTCTAAAAAACAATTTTGTGCAATTGGTTCTGTAAAGTCAAATATTGGCCACTTATATGAAGCTGCTGGATTAGCAGGTTTGGTAAAATGTGTTTTGATGTTCCAGAATAAAAGGCTTTTACAAAACATGAATTTTAATTTTCCGAATCAGAAAATTAATTTTGAGCAATCACCTGTTTATTTATGCAACAAATTACAAGAGTGGGAAACAGATGGTTTTCCACGAAGGTGTGGAGTGAGCTCCTTTGGCTTTAGTGGTACAAACTGTCATGTAATACTTGAAGAGGCGCCCAAAGTTGAAGAGAAAGTAAAAAGTGAGGGAAAGCCAAGAATCTTTACAATCTCAGCAAAAAGTAAGGAGTCACTAATAGAATTGATAAGGGCGTACGAGTTACTTTGTAAAGAAAGCAAAAACATTGATATTACCAATTTGTGTTATACAGCCGCTACTGGAAGAGGACATTTTAATTATAGACTGGCGTTTATTACGAATAGCCAAAAAGATTTCAAACAAAAAATTGCTGAGCTTGAAAAAAATAAATTTGGAGAGTTTATAAATGAGGATATGTTCTATTGCGATAACACGATAATGGAAATAACAGATGAACAAAAGGATAGGTACACAACGCAAATAAGCCAATTCATATGTGATCATATTTCTACGGGCTCAAACAGTAGTGAAAAACTAAGAGAAATATGTAAGTTATACATAAAAGGGCTAGATATAAAGTGGGAAGCACTTTATAGACAAGAAGAGACGTATAAAATAAGTATTCCTACGTATCCCTTTGAGAAAAAAAGATGTTGGCTTAACATACCAGAAGTACAAAATGAAATTACGGCGTTAACCGATGAGAACCTTTTTTATGGTATAGGTTGGAAAAAGGAAGACTTAAACTTTAATTATGACGAAAGCATTGATAAGGAATCTGTTTTGATATTTAAAGATAACCGGGGACTGAGTGACACCATAGCAGGGATATTTAAACAAAAAGGTGCCGATGTTATAGAAGTTCAATATGGAGTTGATTATGAAAAGAAGGATAATTTCTGCTACACGGTAGGTAATGTTCAAGAGCATTATGATGGGTTGATTAAAGAAATAAAGCATAAAAATATTATCAAAATTATTTTTATGTCTACAGTAGGAAATTTCACTGAAATTGAAAATATAAAAGAACTTGATCACAAATTAGATTGTGGAGTTTTCAGCTTGCTATATCTTGTTAAAGCAATTCATAATGCTAGTATGAGCGAAGGGATGGAATTAACTTTAGTTTCTGATTATGTGTATGAAATAAATAATCAACAGAAAAGAATATGCCCTGAAAATGCACCACTTCTAGGGTTGGGAAAAGTTATTAGTAAGGAATATCCGAATATAAGTTGTAAATGCATTGATATTGATGACGCTACAAAAGCAAGTGAAGTCTTAAATGAGGTATATTATAGCGAGAAGTACCAGGTGGTCTATAGAAATGGTAGTAGGTATGTACAAGAATTAAGTAGCGTTGATTTTGATAAGTGTGAGCCCTTGGAGGTACATTTTAAATATGACGGTGTTTATATAATTACTGGTGGAGCAGGTGGTATTGGACTTGAAATTGCAAAATACTTAGCCTTCAAATCCAAAGCAAATATCGCTTTAATCAATAGAACCAACATGCCAGAAGCATCAAGCTGGGACGCTATTCTTAAAGAAAATAGCAATTCGAAAATTTCTAAAAGAATAAAGGGTATTAAAGATATAGAAGCCTTGGGTTCAAAGGTTATGTATTACAACGCTGATATACAGGATATAGCTGCAATTGAAGGTGTAGTAAAGGAATTAAGAAAAGATTTTGGGAAGATAAACGGCGTATTTCATTGTGCAGGAATAGCTAGAAATGACTATATTATTAACCAAGATCAAAAATATGTTAGAGAAGTATTATCTCCAAAAGTCCATGGTTCGTGGATACTTGATAAGGTTACACAGAAGGATCGTCTTGATTTTTTTGTTTTATTTTCTTCAATAGCTTCCATTTTTTCTGCTCCTGGACAGTGCAGTTATTCGGCAGCGAATGCATATCAAGATTCATTTTCTTCATTTAGAAACAAAGAGGGTAGAAAAACCTTGGTAATTAACTGGGTTGCTTGGAAAGAAACAGGAATGGCTGTTGACCATATGGCTAGTATTGATACGATATTTAAAGCAATCATCAATAGAAAAGCAATTATAGCCTTTGATCAGGTTATAAATAAGAATATATCCCAGGTGATTATTGGCGCATTGAATTTTGAAGATAGCAAAATAGAGCTACTCGACAAATATTCCTTTAAGTTGTCAAAGGAGCTTCAAACAAATCTGCAAAATGCAAAAATAAACTTACAAAGCAAAAAAACGAATATAAAACATAAGCGCAAGTTAGAAACTAAAAGTAACGACTATTCAGAGATTGAGAAAATTGTTGAAGATATCTGCAAGAATATGTTGGGATTTGATGAAATTGATGTGGAGGAAAGTTTTTTTGATATGGGTGCAGATTCAATAACGCTGACTAGTATACATGAAAAAGTTAATAAGCAATTCCCAGGTAAGGTTACGATACCTCAAATGTTTGGCAGTCCAACGATAGCCAGAATTTCACAAGATATATTTGAGAAAACTCAAAATAAGCAACAAGAGATTTTGGAAAAAGACGAGGTTAAAGTCCAAAATTATGATAGTGAGCTTGATATGCTGTTGGAGAGGCTCGAAAGTGGTGATATGGATATAGAAGAAGCCATAAATAACATGGATAAGTTAATTTAACCGATGTGCAAGCGAAGATTGCATTCGGTTACGAAACCGTAGCGAATGCGGAGGTTTTGTAACATTGACATGAGTGAGTTATAAATATGGAGGATACTTTATGAATAACATATTTAAATATATACTTGGAAATGTACCAAAAGGTACAATAGATAAACAAACAGCAATTCAACTTATTAAAATGATAAAAGATGAGGAAAAGGAGTCAGTAGGTAATATTGCAATTATTGGGATAGCCTTGAAAATGCCATTTGCTGAGAACCCTATGGCGTTCTGGGAAAATTTGAAAGCTGGGAAAGATTGTATTAGGGAGTATCCAGAGAGTAGGAAAAAAGATGCAAATGAGTATTTAGCACATAGGCGTGTAAACTCTGAGGAGATGAGCTATAGTAAAGGGGCCTTTTTAGAGGACGTAGATAAGTTCGATTATAGTTTTTTTAATATTTCACCTAAAGAAGCTAGTTTGATGGATCCAAATCAAAGAATGTTTCTTGAGGTAACTTGGAGTGCCATTGAGGATGCAGGATATTCTACGAAGAAATTGGCTAAAACAAAGACAGGTGTTTTTGTGGGATTTTCAACCAATCCTATTGGAAATTATGAGCGATATGTGGAAGAAATGGATCCATCGTCCCTGTCGGTTTCGGTTCCAGGTATTTTAACCTCAATCATTGCTAGCAGAATATCCTACATGTTAGATTTTAAAGGACCAACTATGATGATCGATGCAGCCTGCTCATCTTCACTTGTAGCTGTTTATGAAGCATGTAAAAGCTTGCAAAATGGTGAATCGGACCTTGCAATCGCCGGAGGAGTAAAGTTGAATTTACTTCCAATTGACAATCAAATCAAGCTTGGCATTGAATCATCAAACTATAAAACGAACGCTTTTGATAATAGTTCAGATGGTACAGGGATTGGTGAAGGTGTGGTTGCAGTTCTCTTAAAACCGTTAGATAAAGCCATACGAGACAAGGACAATATATATGCTGTTATAAAAGGTGGCGCTATTAATCAAGACGGTAAATCAGTTGGAATAACAGCTCCAAACATGGAGGCTCAAACAGAAGTGATTCTGCAGGCCTGGAAGAAAGCGAATATAGATCCTGAAACCATTACCTATATTGAAGCACATGGGACGGGTACTGAATTAGGTGATCCAGTAGAAATTGAAGGGCTACAGCAGGCCTTTAATAAATACACCAATAAGAAGCAGTTTTGTGCAATTGGATCAGTTAAGTCAAATATTGGACATTTATTCGAGGCTTCTGGTATTGCGAGCCTTGCTAAGGTTGCCTTATGTCTTAAAAATAAAGAATTGGTACCTTCAATTAATTTTAATTTCCCTAATCAAAAAATAAATTTTGAGGAAACCGCAGTTTATTTAAATGACAAACAGTTAAAATGGGAACCTGAAAATATTCCAAGACGGTGTGGAGTTAGCTCCTTTGGTTTTAGTGGCACAAATTGTCATATGATACTTGAAGAAGCGCCAAAACCAAAAGAAATTGCAGCTTCACAAGAACCGAGTCCTGAAATAATTACCTTTTCAGCAAAAAGTAAAAAAGGGTTGGAAGAACTTATCCATAAATATAAGGAATTTTTAAGTGCAAAAAACAATGATTTATTATCAGATATCTGCTATACAGCAAATACTGGAAGAGTACATTATGATTTTAGAGTTGCAATATTGGTGGAAGGTATAGAAAATTTAAAAGAATTATTATTAGAAATAGATACAGGAAACGTAGAAGAAATTACACAAAAGGAAGTGTATTATAGTAAAGTAACCCGCTCTGATAATGAGGAGACATCTATTAAAAAAGTGACAGAAGATGCAAGATCTATTATTGAAGAAATATTATACACTGGTAAAAGTAACAAGAATATCCTTAAAAAATTATGCAAACTATATGCTTTAGGCGCAAATATACAGTGGGATGTGTTATATAACAATGACAATGTAAAAAAAGTAAGCTTGCCATCCTACCCTTTTGAAAAAAGCAGATGTTGGCTGAAGTCTGGACAAGAAAAACAAACTTTCAAAAAAGCTGATGAACATATACTACATCCATTGGTAGAAAGAAAAATAGTTGAATCGATGAATTTTGAAATATTTAGTACGGATCTTTCGCCAGAGAAACATTGGGTATTAAGCAACCATATCATAATGGATAGTTATGTACTTGCGGGATTTAACTATATGGAGATTGCTTTTCAAGCAACACATAAATATTATGCTGGTAAGGCGGTAGAGTTTAAGGATTTTACTTTTATAACACCAATGATTTTACAAAAAAGCGATGAAGTAAAGAATTTACAAGTAATCGTTCAACATGAAAAAAACTATACTACCTTTAGTGCTGTAAGCAAGGTGGATTATGAGGATGATATTGAATGGACTAAACATGTTGAAGGAAAAGTATGTTCTATTGATTTTCCTAAAGGTAAACTATTTGTATTAGATACATTAAGAGAAGCGTGTCCTCAAAAAGAACTAAATCTAGACCAAAACAAAATAGTGAAAGGCTTTATTGCTTTCGGGCCTCGCTGGTTAAATATTAACGCTATATATTATAGTAAGGAAACTGCTTTAGCAGAATTAGAACTTAATGCGGAGCTATCTAAGGATTTAGATATATATTATTTGCATCCAGCACTTCTTGATATGGGTATAAATGCATTTGCAATGGTTCTAGGAAATGAAAGTGGTATAAGATATTTGCCTTTAGAATTTAAAAGTCTTAAGGTGTACGGAGCATTACCTAGAAAATTTTATAGCTATGCAATAAAAAAAGGAGATCCAATCCAAAAAGAAACGATAACCTTTGATGTGTTTTTTATGGACGAAAATGGTAGAGTTTTTGCCGAAATTAGTGAGTATTCTGTTAAAAGAGTTCACGAATTTAAGACCTTGGTAAGAAGGAACATTTATTCAAAAGTTAATTGGGTTAATAATAAATTGACGAATCCTGTTAATACATTTGCTGGGGATAACGTTATAGTTTTTAAGAATGATACTGGACTTTCCAAAAGTATTATTAATAAATTAAAATTAAATGGAACAACAGTTATAGAAGTAAACGTAGGAAAAGAATTTAAAGCAAATAGTGATAAAGATTATATAGTTGGAAATAAGGAAGAAGATTATCAAAAACTAATTGAGCGTATTGCTCCTTTGAAGCCAACGCTCATCCTACATATGGCTGCATTTGGAAGAACGATAGATGGTGATACCAAGCAGCTGGATTATGGCGTGAGAAGTTTGTTTTATTTAACAAAAGGGATTGTAAATAGTAGTTTTAAAAACATAAACCTTTTTGTTTTATCAGAATGTGGGGATACTGTCTCTGGAAATGAGATTAAGATTAATCCAAATAATGCAGCGTTGGTAGCACTTTGTAAAGTGATACCCAAAGAATATTCAAATATAAAAGGTAGATGTATGGACATTGATCATACAGTAACAGAAGAAGATATTATTTCTGAATTAGGTCTTGAATATGATAATGAGCTTGTTGCGTATAGAGAAGGTGAGAGATACATTGAAGAAATTGGTTCTTTTAATATTGAGGATAATAAAAATAATGGTGTGGAAATTACAAAGGATGGCACTTATTTAATCACTGGTGGGCTAGGTGGTATAGGTATTGAAATAGCGAAGCATTTAGCTACCAAGAATAAAGTTAATCTTGTTCTTGTTGGTCGTAGCAGAATACCTAAACGTGATACTTGGTCTGAGTTGCTTTTGAAAAATGAAGATGCTAAATTATGTAGAAAAATAAAGGAAATAGTTGAATTAGAAAATAATAATAATTCAAAAGTTCTAATTTGTAGTGCTGACGTTTCAAATCAATCAGAAATGAATAATGTAATTGAAGAGGTTGTAAAGAACTTTGGTCACATCAATGGTATTATTCATAGCGCTGGTGTTGCAGGTGACGGATTTTTAATCAATAAGGATATAGACACTTTTGACAGTGTGTTACTACCAAAAATTCAAGGTGCTTGGAACTTACACTGTCTTACTGAAAGTATGGAGTTAGACTTTTTCGTAGTATGCTCTTCAATTGCTACGATATTGGGCATGCCAGGGCAAGGAGATTATACAGCCGCAAATGCTTTCTTAAATGCATTCGCATCTTACAGGAATAAATTAGGAAAAAGGACGTTATCGATTAATTGGTCTGAATGGAAAGAAACTGGAATGGCTGTTGATTATGATGTAGATATCGATAATATTTTTGAAGCCTTACCAACAAGACAAGCCATTGATGCTTTTGATGAAGTAATCAAAAAGGATATACAACAGGTGATTGTTGGTGATTGGAAATTTGATTCCAAAATGTTTGAAACTGTACATTTAAACTTATCACAGGAGTTGAAGAATAAGAGAGAAAGAGAAAAGATTCACTTAGAATCACAAAAGCAAGGGAAAAGGCAAAATTCAAAGGTTATATTAATAGGACGATCTAATGAAAAGTACACCGATACAGAGAAGAAACTTGCACAAATATGGGAAGAAATCCTTGGTTATGAAGAAATAAGTGTGGAAGATAGTTTCTTTAAACTAGGTGGAGATTCAATAAAAGCAATTAGTCTGGTTAGTTTAATCAATAAACGCCTTGAGGCAAACATTCAAATAAAGGATGTATATGTGCATCAGAGTATTGAGCAAATTGCACATTATCTTCAAAATGATAATGAAGTGAAGTTAGATGATTCATTAGTTAACGGATTTAAAATTGTTGAAAATATTAAGAAGAAAGTTTTGAATGATCAAACCCGTCAACAGCGATTACCAAATGATTATGAAGACTTCTATCCGTTGAGCTTTATTCAACAGGGTATGGTATTTTTAGCAAAACTGAAACCAGATGAACCAATCTACCACGATCAATTTTCCTATAATATAACAACAAAAGACTTCAATATGGATTCTTTTATGAAAGCTATTAAAATAGTAAGTCAGAGACATCCAATACTAAGAGTAACGTTTAATACTGATTTATTTGATACACCTATACAAATTGTTCACAAAAATAAAATTCCTGAAATTATATTAGAAGATATTTCTACTTTTGATAAAGAGCGCAGAAAAGACAAAATACACGAATACTCCGAAACTGATTTAAAAAATAAATTTACATTTGACGGTCATTTGCTTTGGAGAATGAGGTTGTTTAAATCAAGCGACGAGCAAATTACGCTGATGATGAGTTATCAGCATTCAATTCTTGATGGTTGGAGTGTAGCTACGTTAATTACTGATTTACTTGAGGCGTACAAACTTATTAGTGAAGGAAAGGAAGTCGCAGTTTCAAAACTGGCAAACAGCTACAAAGAGTATGTTGCATATAATCTTGGACGAATTAAATCTAAAGAAAATGAAGTATACTGGTCTAATATGCTTGACGGTTATTCCAGAAATAAATTACCTTTTAACCTATCAAATAGAAAAATAGATGATGTTTTGGGAAGTAAGATTTTTAGAGGAAATATTAATATAGAGCTTTTAGAAAAACTTGAGCGACTAGCAAAATCTTATGGATGTACACTGAAGGAAATGTGTATTAGTGCTTATGTTTATTTGATAAGTGTAATATCAACTGAAAAGGATGTTACTACAGGAATCGTTACACATAATAGACCACCATTAGAAGATGCAGATAAAATTTTAGGAAACTTTTTAAATACGATTCCAATAAGAATCAATATAAATGAGACAACAAAAAAGACAGACCTAATCAAGAAAGTGAAGGAACATATGATTAAGTCTAAAGTTCATGAATTGTTTTTAGCAGATATTAGTAGCCTAATGAACGAATCTAATTCACAAGAGGGTAATCCAATATTTGATACGTTATTTAATTTTACAAGCTTTCATAATTTAGAGGATAGTGGAAAATTAAATACATTATCAGAAGAATTTGATGCTGATTTTGAATTGAATCAAATGACCAATACCTTGTTTGATCTTGAAGTAACAGCAACACAAAAGAAGTTTAGTATGTATATAAAATATTCACCTAACTATTTTTATGAAAGTGATATTGAAACAGCCTTTAAATTATACGTACGGATCTTGGAAAAAATTGCTGACGATCAATGTGAAGAATTAAAAATTGAAGAGCTTTTATCAGTAGATGAAAAAAGCAAAATTTTGCTGGATTTTAATAACACGACAATCGAATATCAAAAGCATAAGTTGATGCATCACTTAATAGAAGAACAAGCAGTTAAATCGCCTGAAAACATAGCGTTGACGTATAAAGACAAAGAAATTACATATAAGGAATTAAACGTTAGATCAAATCAACTTGCGTGGATATTGATTAAAAAGGGTGTACGTTGTGGTGATAATGTTGCCCTTGTATCAAAAAGAAATTTTGAGATGATCATAGGGATGTTGGGGATACTCAAAGCAGGAGCAGCCTATGTACCTATAGATCCTAATTACCCATGTGCAAGAAGAGACTATATAGCGAAGAATTCAAATGTAACAGCCGTAGTGCTCGATAAGGACTATGAAGTTTCTCTAAAAAACACGATAAAAATTGACTATGAAAATATGTTAGGGTATCCCACTAGAAACCCAAATATTGAAAAAAATTCTAAAGATCTTGCCTATATTATTTACACTTCTGGGTCAACCGGTTTACCAAAGGGTGTAATGATAGAGCATCATTCGGCTATAAACTTAATTAGTTGGGTAAACAGAGAATTTGATGTGAATGAAAAAGATGTATTACTATTTATCACTTCAATGTGCTTTGACCTTTCAGTATATGATATATTTGGAATCCTTGCTGTTGGGGGAAGAATTGTAATTGCAGAAAGTGAACAAATAAAAGAACCTCAAGCGCTTAAAAGGTTGCTTAAGGATGAAGGTATTACTTTTTGGGACTCCGTACCATCAACCATGAATTATATCATTAACGCTATTGAGGAGAAGGAAGAAGATTTTTGCCAAACTGACTTGAGATTGGTGTTTATGAGCGGTGATTGGATTCCTGTAAAATTACCAGATAAAGTCAAAAGATATTTTCCTAATACTAGCGTTATTAGTTTAGGCGGAGCTACAGAGGGTACTGTATGGTCAATATACTATCCAATTGAGGATGTTTCTAAGTACCAAACGAGTATCCCTTATGGTAAACCTATGGATAATAATTATTTTTACATACTGGATGATCATAGAAACATTGTCCCATATGGTGTTGCAGGAGAGCTTTATATCGGTGGTGTAGGAGTAGCAAGAGGATATGCTAACGATGAAGAAAAGACAAGTAAATCCTTTGTACCAGATAGGTTTCAAAATGCGGACAATAAGCTGGCTAGGATGTATAAGACCGGTGATTTAGGAAGAATGTTGCCGGATGGCAACATAGAATTTTTAGGAAGGAAGGACTATCAAGTAAAAATAAGAGGTTATAGGGTAGAACTTGGAGAGATTGAAAATCAGTTATTGAAACGTCAAGACATACGAGAAGCCGTAGTTGTAGATAAAGTTGATTCAAGTGGGAACAAATATCTTTCCGCTTACCTTGTTTCTAATAAGGAAATTGCAAATGCTACATTACGTGAGCATTTATCCAAGGAATTACCTGAATATATGATTCCTACGTATTTTATTAAAATCGATAAACTTCCATTGACTTCTAATGGAAAAATAGATAGAAAAGCGCTTCCAGACGTTGATTGTATTCATACGGGAGTTGAATATGAAGGACCCACTAATGAAATACAAGAAAAACTTATAGAAATATGGAAAGAGGTACTTGAAGTAGAGAAGATCGGAATAAATGATAGCTTTTTTGATTTGGGAGGACATTCCTTAAAAGTGACCGCTCTTGTTTCTAAAATACATAAAGTGTTAAATGTCGATATGCCATTAAGGGAAGTATTCGTTAATCCTACAGTAAAAGAACTTGAAATTTATATAAGGTATGCGAAAAAAGAAGCGTATTTATCGATAGAGCCAGCTCCCGAAAGTGAATATTACCTTGTATCTTACGCGCAGAACAGAATGTATATACTAAATTCAATGGAAAGTGAAAGTACTTATTACAATATGCCTGGAGCTATAATGATATATGGAAATCTTCATAAGGAAAGGGTAGAAGCAGCTTTCAAAAAGTTGGTTCAAAGACATGAAACCCTTAGAACATCTTTTGAATTAGTTGAGGATAAGCCAGTTCAGAAGATAGATAGTGCTTTAAATTTTAGTATGGATTTTATAGAGCTTAAGGAAGAAAAGATAGAAGAATTTGCTAAAGAATTTATTAGACCCTTTGATTTAAGTATTCCATCATTATTACGGGTAACCTTAGCTAAAATTGAAGATGAAAGGCATTTACTCCTGTTTGATATGCATCACATCATATCAGATGGAACCTCGATAAATTTATTAGTAAAAGAGCTTTTTGAAATTTACAATGGACAGCAATTGCCTGAATTAAGAATACAATATAAAGATTTCTCAATATGGCAAAATAAGGCTTATGAGACAGAAATAATTAAGAAACAGGAAAAATATTGGCTAGAAGCTTTCAAAGACGAAGTGCCGGTACTAAATATCCCAACTGATTATCCGAGACCAGCTGTAATGAGATTTGAGGGAAGTTGGCATAACTTTGAAATAGACAGTGGTCTTACCAAGAAATTAAAGAATTTGTCAAAACAAAGTGGAACAACGATGTTCGTGACATTTTTGACAGCCTACAATGTGCTTCTAGCAAGACTTGTAGGACAAGAGGATATTGTTGTTGGAATACCGGTAGCTGGAAGAAGACATTTAGATCTAGAGAATATAATAGGAATGTTTTTAAATACAGTGGCGATTAGAAGTTATCCAAGAATGGAAAAAACCTTCTTGCAATTGCTAGAGGAAGTAAAGGTAAACTCGCTGCAAGCATTGGAAAATCAAGATTACCAGTTTGAGATGATTTTGGATAAGCTAAATATTAAAAGAGATCAAGCTAGAAATCCATTATTTGATTGTTTATTTAATTATTTGAATTTGGAAGGGGCAATCAATCAAGAGAAAGTCTATGATGGCGAATTAATGTATACGCCATATGAGTTTGAGGACAATACTGCTAAATTTGATATGACCTTTTACTTACGTGAAGTAGGAGAAAAGATAAAGGTACGATGTAATTATAGATCAAGCTTGTTTAAGGCGTCAACGATTCAATATATTACAGAACAATATGTCAAATTACTTGAGGAAATACAATTAGATGATAATAAGTTGTTGAAAGATTATGATATTTTTAGTAGAAAAAATATAGAGACATCGAAAAATACGGTTAGTACAGCTAGAAGGATTAGCAAATGATCATTACATAGAGAAGGAGAGTTTTTTATGCAAGCATACAGTACATTGTCTGAATTAATCACTGCGAGAAAAATTGAAGAAAACAAAGGAATAACATTTATATCTAGCGATATGGATGATTGTTTTATTTCTTATAATAGCCTATTTAATATTTCCCTTCGTTATTTATATAATATGCAAAAAGCCGGATTTAAACAAGGAGATGAAGTAATTTTCCAAATTGAAGACAACCAAAGATTTGTCAGTTCTTTTTGGGCCTGTATTTTAGGTGGTATGATTCCAGTGCCAATAACTACGGGATTAAACGATGAACATAAAATGAAATTGTTTAAGATTTGGGATATATTAAGAGCACCTAAAATCATTTCAACTAAAAAATTTACGGCAAGCATTAACGATTATGCTGAAATAAACCATCTTTTAAATCAAATTAACGAAATTAATAGTAGAGTTATAAATGTTGAAGATATTGAAAAATTAGAAGGATATGGAGAAATTGCTGAGGTAAAGAATGAAGACATCGCCTTTATACAGTTTTCATCAGGTTCTACCGGTGATCCCAAAGGGGTTATGCTTACAAATAAAAATGTATTGACGAATATAAATGATATTGCTAACAGCACAAAAACGACGAAACAAGATAATTCACTTAGTTGGATGCCACTGACTCATGATATGGGCTTAATAGCAGCCCATCTTGTTAGTACTTTTGTTGGCGTAAATCAATATCTAATGCCACCCCCATTATTCATTAAGAATCCAACACTTTGGCTTGGAAAAGCGCATGAATATAAAGCAACTCAATTATATTCACCAAATTTTGGTTATAAACATTTTCTAACCTACTATTCACCTGATGCCGCCAAGGATTGGAATTTATCGAATGTTAGAATGATATTTAATGGGGCAGAACCTATATCAATTGAATTGTGTACTAAATTTCATGATGAGATGGTTAAGTTTAACCTAAAAAGAAATTGTATGGTAACTTGCTATGGACTTGCAGAAGCCTCAGTTGGAGTAAGTTGTTCTCCGGTAGGTGAAGAGGCTATTACGATTACAGTTGATCGTAGATGCTTAAACATTGGGCAACAGATACAGATAATGGGTGGTAATGATACTAAAAATAAGCTTACGTTTGTTGATGTTGGGTATCCTCTTGATCATTGCGATATTAGAATAAGTGATGAAAACAACGAGGTACTAAGGGATGGTTTTATTGGGAGAATACTGATTAAGGGTGGAAACGTAACAAGTGGCTACTACAATAATAAGGAAGCTACCAATAAAGTAATTTCTAAGGATGGATGGCTTAATACGGGTGATCTTGGATTTGTATTAAATGGAAGACTTGTGATCACTGGAAGAGCAAAAGATATAATATTTATCCATGGGCAAAATGTTTATTCACATGATCTAGAAAGAGTTGCTGAGGAGCATGAAGGAATAGAATTTGGTAAAGTTGTAGCCTGTGGGACGTTTAGTGAGAAAGATCAAGCTGATGAAATTATTATGTTTGTAGTATATAAGAAAAAAATTGAAAATTTTATTCCTCTTTACCGAAGCCTAAAAAGTCATATTTTACTCAATACGGGTATTGAAGTTAAACATATTATCCCTGTAAAAAAAATACCTAAAACAACGAGCGGAAAAGTTAGACGATATTTATTAAGAGATACCTATGCAAATGATGGATATGAACATATATTAGTAGAGATTAAGCGATTCCTTGAAGCAGAAGATTTGAAGAAAACCTCTTGTGTGCCACTGAATGAAATGGAAGCTAAGCTTATAGAAATATGGAAAGAGGTACTTGGAATTGAGAAGGTAGGAATAAATGACAGTTTTTTTGGTTTGGGAGGGGATTCATTAAAAATGGCTGCTCTTGTTTATCAAATACATAAAGCGTTTCATGTTGAAATGTCTTTAAGTGAACTGTTCATCCATTCTACAATAAAAGAACTTGAACGTTATATTGGTGAAGCCAAAAAAGAGAAGTATTCATCAATAGAGCCAGTGGAGGAAGAAGAATATTATCCAGTGTCTTGTGCACAAAACAGAATGTATATATTAAATGCATTAGTAACTGAAAGTACATATTATAATTTGTCGGTAGCTATAATGATATACGGAAATCTTGACGTGGTAAGGGTAGAAAAATCATTTAAGAAGTTAATGCAAAGGCATGAGGCTCTTCGAACATCTTTTGAATTAATAGATAATAAGCCAATGCAGAAACTAAACAAGGATTTAAATTTTAGTTTAAACCAAATTGAGATTAAGGAAGAAAATATAGAAGAATTTATTAAAGAGTTTATTAGACCTTTTAAGTTAAGTAGTGCACCACTATATAGGGTAACGCTGGCAAAAATAGCTGATGAAAAGCATCTACTTCTAATTGATATGCATCACATCATATCAGATGGAACATCAATAAATATATTATTGAAAGAGTTTTTCGAAATTTACAATGGACAGGAGTTACCTGAGTTAAGGATACAATATAAAGACTTCTCAAAATGGCAGAATAACATTTATGAGACAGAAACAATTAAGAAGCAGGAAAAATATTGGCTCGAGTCCTTTAAAAATGAAGTACCGGTACTAAATTTTCCAACTGATTATACTAGGCCTGCTGTAATGAGCTTTGAGGGAAGTTGGCATATATTTGAGATAGACAATAGTCTGACCAAGAAATTAAAGAATCTATCAAAGCAAAAAGGCACAACGATGTTTGGAACACTTTTTGCAGCTTTCAACGTACTTCTTGCAAGATTCGCAGGTCAGGAGGACATTGTTGTTGGAATACCTGTAGCTGGCAGAAGACATTCAGATCTTGAAAATATAATAGGTATGTTTATAAATACAGTACCACTTAGAAGCTATCCTAAAATGGAAAAAACTTTTTCACAATTCCTTGATGAAGTAAAAGTAAGTTCCTTGGAAGCATTTGAAAACCAAGATTACCAGTTTGATATGATTTTAGACAATCTAAACGTTAAAAGAGAACAAGGCAGAAATCCACTGTTTGATTGTTTGTTTAATTATTTGAATTTAGATGGGGCAATCAATCAAGATAAAATCTGCGTAGGTGAATTGATGTATTCTCTATATGAGTTTGAAGATCATACTGCAAAATTTGATTTGATTTTTTATTTACGTGAAGTAGAAGAAAGGATAAAAATAAGATGTAATTACAGATCAAATTTGTTTAAAGCGTCCACAATAAAATTTATTACAGAACAATATATAAAATTACTAGAGGAAATAGAATTAGATGATCATAAGCCGTTGAAAGATTATGATGTTTTCAACAGAAAAGATTTAAAAATAGTGGAAAACACGATTAGTACATCGAATAGAACTAAAGGTATTCAATGGGAGAGCATTAATATTGAAAGTGAAAAATCGAAAACAGTTGTAGAATTATTTGAGCAGCAGGCGGCGAAATTTCATGATAATATTGCTGTAAAAAGCGATATAGAAAGCTTGACGTACGGTAAATTAAATATACAGGCAAATCGCATTGCAAATGTAATGTTAAGCGTTGGTAGTAAGAAAGCTTTTAATACTGAACGGGTGGCTATATTGTTTGAGCATGGGGCAGATATGATGAAAGGGATACTTGCAGTTTTAAAAGCTGGAAAGGTGTATGTCGCCCTAGACCCTGAATATCCACATAAAAGACTAAATTATATAATGGAAGATTCGGGAAGTTGCATCTTATTAACGAATAATTTCAACCTAGCGCTTGCTACTGTGTTAAAACATGAATCAAACATACAAATACATATCGTAAATATTGATGAACTTGGAACAAATTTATCAGAGGAAAATCCTTGTTGTGAGATAAAATTAGGACAAGCCGCCTACATTATGTACACTTCGGGTTCTACAGGAAATCCAAAAGGAGTCGTACAAAGCCACCAAAATATAGTGAATCTTATAGGTGGATTTTCAAAGCAAATGAATATAAATCCAACTGATCGGATAGCATTGGTTACATCCTATAGCCATACTGTATCTGTAATAGACATATTTAGTGGCTTACTATGTGGTGCTGCTATATATCCCTATAATATAAAATCAGAAGGAAGTATGGAAAAACTGCCTAAATGGTTATTAAAAGAGGGCTTAACAGTTTTCCATTCAGTCCCTACGATTTTTAGGTATCTTATAGAAGCGACACCGGAGGATATGGAATTTAACCAAATAACACTGATCATACTTGGCGGGGAAACAGTCTACAAGAAAGATGTTGAACTATACAATAAACATTTCCCTAAGGACAGTATTTTTGTAAATCTATTTGGATCATCAGAGATGCTAGTAGGAACATCATACTTGTTAGATCAAGAAACGGTAATAACAAGGGATACAGTGCCACTTGGTTATGCTATGGATGGTGTAAAAATATACTTACTAAATGAAAAAGAAGAAGTTGGCGTGTATGGTGTAGGGGAAATAGTATACAAGAGTGAATATCTTGCGGTTGGATACTGGAACATGAAAGAGAAGACAGACGAATTGTTTGTGAAGGACTTTGTGACTGGGGAAGGGCGTATTTTTAGGAGTGGTGACCTTGGACGATTGCTACCTGATGGAAGTATTGAATATATAGGGAGAAAGGATTTTCAGTTAAAAATAAATGGTAGTCGAGTTGAGCCAGACGAGATAGAAGCAGTTATTAGCGAGATAGATTCAATTCGAAGCTGCGTTGTAAACTTAGTACAAAAGGAAAACAAGCAAAATTTTTTAGTAGCCTATTATGTATTAAAAGATAAGTTAGCGTTGGATGTAGAAGATATAAAGAAAATGCTAAGATACAAACTTCCAGATTACATGGTGCCAACATACTTTATACCACTTAAAGAGCTTCCGCGTACACCAAACGGTAAATTAGATAGAAAAGCTCTTCTAGATATTGATTGTATAGATACTGTGGTTGAATATGTTGGGCCTACCAATGAAATACAAGAAAAACTAATAGAAATATGGAAAGATGTATTGAAAGTTGATAAGGTTGGAATCAATAACGACTTTTTCGATTTGGGAGGGCATTCCTTAAAAGTGACATCTCTTGTTTACCAAATACATAAAGCGTTTAATGTTGAAATGTCCTTAAGTGAAGTATTTATTAATTCTACAGTAAAAGAACTTGAACTTTATATAAGGGATGCTGAAAAAGGAAAGTACTTATCAATAGAGCCAGCCCAGGAAAGAGCGTATTACCCCTTATCTTCTGCACAGAATAGAATGTATATATTAAATACATTGGATCATGAAAGTACATATTACAATATGCCTGGCGCTATAATGATTCATGGAAATGTTGATGGGGCAAAGATAGAAGTTTCCTTTAAAAAGTTACTAATGAGACATGAAGCTCTTCGAACTTCATTTGAAGTAGTAGATGACATTCCAGTGCAGAAAATAAACAAGGATTTAGATTTTAATATAAAATTTATAATTCTTAAGGAAGAAAACATAAAAGAATTTACAAAAGAGTTTATTCGACCTTTTGAGTTAAGCATTGCACCACTATGGAGGGTAACACTGGCAAAATTAGAGGATGAAAAGCATTTGCTTCTAATTGATATGCATCATATTATATCAGATGGAACTTCAATAAATTTATTAGTAAAAGAGTTATTTGAAATTTACAATGGTCAGGAGTTACCTGATTTAAGGATACAATATAAAGATTTTTCAATATGGCAAAATAAGATTTATGAGACAGAAATAATTAAGCAGCAGGAAAAATATTGGTTCGATACTTTTAAAAATGAAGTACCAGTTTTAAATATTCCAACTGATTATACTAGACCAAATGTAATGAGCTATGCGGGAAGTTGGCATAACTTTGAGATTGACGAGGGTCTTACCAAGAAATTAAGGGATTTGGCAAAACAAAGTGGAACAACGATGTTTGTGATCTTTTTGGCAGCCTACAACGTACTTCTAGCAAGACTTGCAGGGCAGGAGGATATTGTTGTTGGAATACCTGTAGCAGGAAGAAGACATTCAGATCTGGAAAATGTCATGGGTATGTTTATTAATACAGTAGCACTTAGAAGCTACCCTCAAATGGGAAAAACATTTTCTCATTTGCTGGAGGAGGTAAAAGTAAGTTCTTTGGTAGCCTTTGAAAATCAAGATTACCAGTTTGAGATGATTTTAGATAAACTTAAGGTTAAAAGAGATCAAGGTAGAAATCCACTATTTGACACTTTATTTAATTATTTAAATTTGGAAGGCGCAATGAGCCAAGAAAAAATCTTTGAAGGTGAATTAATGGTTGCTCCATATGAGCTTGAAGATAATACTGCTAAATTTGATATGACATTTTATTTGCGTGAAGTAGAAGAAACGATAAAAATAAGATGTAATTACAGATCAAACTTGTTTAAGGAGTCAACGATTAAGTTTATTACAGAACAATATATCAAATTACTTGAAGAAATACAATTAAATAGTAATAAACGATTGAAAGATTATGACGTATTTAGCAGAAATAATATTGAACCAGCCAAAAACAACGTTAGCACATCTAGAAGGGTAAGAAGTAAAAGTATTAAATAGCGGAATATGGAGGAGAAGGAATGCACACAGTAGTAAAATTATTTGAGCAGCAAGTAGAAGAATTTCAGGAGAGTATTGCTGTAAAAAGCGATATAGATACGCTTACTTATAGGGAATTAAATATACAGGCAAACCGAATCGCAGATGTGATATTAAGCGATGCTATAATTAAAGCTTTAAATGCGGAACGAGTTGCATTGTTGTTTGAACATGGGACAGATATGATTAAGGGTATACTAGGTGTTTTAAAAGCTGGAAAGGTGTATGTTGCCCTAGACCCAGAATATCCGCATAAAAGGCTGAATTATATATTGGAAGACTCGGGAAGTTGTATCTTATTAACGAATAACGCTAAACTTGAGCTTGCAATAGCGTTGAAAAATGAATCAAAAAATGAAATTCATATAGTAAATATTGATAGGCTAGCACTAAATTTATCAGAGAAGAATCCTTGTTGTGAGATAGAATTAGGACAAGCTGCTTATATTATGTACACTTCGGGTTCTACAGGAAATCCTAAAGGCGTAGTACAAAGCCACCAAAATATTTCGAATTTCACAGGTGCATTTTCAAATGAAATGAATATAAATCCAAGTGATAGGATAGCTTTGTTTACATCCTATAGTCATACGGTATCTGTAATTGATATATTTAGTTGCTTGATATGTGGTGCTGCGATATACCCCTATAACATAAAATCAGAGGGAAGTATGGAAAAACTGTCTGAGTGGTTGACAGAAGAGGGGATAACTATTTTCCATTCAGTACCTACAGTCTTTAGGTATCTTATGGATGCGATACCTGACGATATGGAATTTGATCAAATAACGCTGATTATACTTGGTGGAGAATCAGTTTATAAGAAAGATATTGAACGATACAAAGAACATTTTTCTAAAGACAGCATCTTTGTAAATTTATTCGGGTCATCAGAGGTGCTCATAGGAACATCCTATGTGGTAGATCAAGAAACAGATCTATCAGGAGACACAGTACCTCTTGGTTATGCTGTGGAAGGCGTAAAAATATATTTGTTAAATGAAAAAGAAGAAGAAGTAGGCATATATGGCATAGGCGAAATTGTATACAAGAGTGAATATCTTGCAATCGGATACTGGAATATGGAGGAGAAGACAAACGAAATGTTTGTGAAAGATTTTATAACGGGAGAAGGGCGTGTTTTTAAGAGCGGAGATCTCGGACGTTTGCTACCGGATGGGAGTATAGAATATATAGGAAGAAAGGATTTTCAGATAAAAATAAATGGAAATCGCGTTGAGCCAGATGAGATAGAAGCAATTATAAGCGGAATGGTCGGAATTAGAAACTGTGTTGTAACGGTAATAAAAAAGGAAGAAGATCAGAATTATTTAGCAGCTTATTATGTAGTTAAGGATAAAATGGAGCTGGAAGTAGGCTATATAAAGCAAATGCTTCAAAACAAACTTCCAGATTATATGGTGCCTACATACTTTATACCACTTAAGGAACTCCCGCTTACACCTAACGGTAAAATAGACAGGTGCAGGCTTCCACAAGCTTATGAAAATAATTCGGAAAGGGCGTTTGAAGAACCAAGAAATGATATTGAACGGATTCTTCAAAAAATCTGGAAAGAAGTACTTGGCATTGAGCGTATAGGAATAAATGATAGTTTCTTTGAACTAGGAGGGCATTCCTTAAAGGCGACATCACTTGTATCTAAAATGCATAAAGAGTTAAATATAAAAATTCCTTTTAAGCAAGTGTTTCACACCCCTTCGATAAAAGAGATTGCCTCATATATAAAAGGTCTTGAAGAAAACAAGTATTCTTCAATAAAAACTACTGAAAAAAAGGATTACTACAACATATCTTCTGCACAAAAGATGATGTATATACTAAAGCAGATAGAAGGTAACAATACCAGCTACAATGTTCCAATGGCACTTACTATAAATGGAGACCTTGATAGAGTAAGGTTAGAGGCAGCATTTATATCCCTTATAGAAAGACATGAAACTTTAAGGACATCCTTTGAACTTGTAAAAATGACACCAGTACAGATAATACAACCTCGTGTTGATTTCAAGTTGGCTTATTTTGAAGAAGAAGAAGCGAATATAACATATATAATAAATGATTTTATACGACCTTTTGATTTAAATAAAGCGCCACTATTTAGAGGTGCGCTCATAAAGGTTACTGAATTCAAACATGTACTTTTACTTGATATGCATCATATCATAACGGATGGTACATCGGTTGGTGTGATGGTTAGAGAAATCAGTGCATTATATAATGGTGAAAATTTGCCTGAGTTAAAGTTACAGTATAAGGATTTCTCTGAATGGCAAAGCGAGATTTTACATACAGAAGGTATGAAGAAGCAGGAGCAGTATTGGTTAAATATGTTTCAAGATTGTATACCATTATTGGACATGCCAGTTGATTTTAACAGGCCTGAGGTACAAACTTTTAATGGAACAAGAATTAAATTGATGATCCCTAGTGAAATTGTGGGTAGGATGGAAAACTTGGTAAAAGAATACAGAACCACTTTAAATGTATTAACCTTTTGTATATATTCTGTTTTGATTAATAAATATAGTGGCCAAGATGATTTAGTAGTTGGAACGACTGTGGCAGCAAGAACTCATAACGACTTAGAGAATATAATAGGAATGTTTGTTAATTTTCTACCAGTTAGGTCAAAAATCGATGTAGATAGTACCTTTAAGGAATACCTACTTGGTTTAAATGAACTATTGATGGATTGTTATGAAAATCAGGAATATCCATTTGATATGATGGTAGAAAAAATGGGTAATAGACTTGATCGTACAAGGAATCCATTATTTGACACAATGTTAATTTTTCACAGTCAATTTGAATCAATAAAGACATTTCAGGCAAATGGGGTGATTTTTTCTGAGTATGAAATCGAAAATGAGACCTCCAAGCTTGATTTGAAGATGGATATATATGCAGCTAACGAAGGTGGATTTGAATGTTGGTTAGAGTATAATACGGATCTTTTTAAAGAAGGGTCTATGCAAAACTTGTTGAGGCATTTCAGGATGATTTTGGAACAAGTATTAAATAACATGGACTTGAAGCTTTCAGAAATTAAGGTTTTTACACCTAAGGGTCAGCAAAGAATTGAAGAAAAAAGGCAATTAATTAAAAAGAATCATGATTTAAGCAAGGCTAGAAAATATTGGAAAGATTACTTAAGGGGTTATGACCAAAAAGCGGATTTTCCAAAATATAAAATCCCAGAAATAAGGGACAACGTAAAATATGATCAATATGAGTTTACAGTTGAAAAGAAGTATATTAACAAATTAGTAGAAGGTAAAAATGAAAATAGTTTGGATTTTAATGCTGTATTTCAGACGATTTGGGGTGTTGTACTAAAGAAGTACAATATGACTGATGATGTTGTATTTGGATATGCATTACCGAAGGCACAGCTTGAAATGAATAATACTGCTGAAAAGAATGAATTATATACACCTATAATCCCAGTTAGATTAAAGCTTGATCAAACTACAAGATTTATAGATGCTGCTAAAGCCTTAGAACAACAAAATAATTATTCCAAGGCGTATAAAAATATCTCTTTAAAAGAAATACAAGCTTTTTCAGAAATGGAAGAAGAGTTGCTTAGTAATATTGTTTGTGTTGAGGAATTTCACCAAGACCATTGCGATTTAAGCGTGCTTCCAATAGTGAATAAGGACCTGGTAGTTAAAATTACATATAACAATCTAATTTATCAAAAGGATATTATTCGTTTAATTGCAGATTGCCTGAAGATGGCGATATGCGCGGTTGGGGAAAACCCTCATATATTGCTTCAAGATATAGAAATCCTTTCAGAAGTGGAAAAGAGAAAACAATTAGTTGATTTTAATAATACAAAAGCAGCGTATCCGTATCATCAAACAATCCATATGTTGTTTGAAGAACAGGTGGATAACACACCTGATAACATAGCGATTTCCTTCGAAGACAAACTGCTTACGTACAGAGAATTAAATCATAAATCTAATCAACTTGCAAGATTATTAAGAGATAAAGGTGTTGGACCTGATTGTGTGGTAGGTATTCTGGCAAACAGATCAATAGAAATGATTATAGTCATGCTAGCTATACTAAAAGCTGGAGGGGCGTACTTGCCCTTAGATCCACAATATCCTCCTGATAGAATAAAGTTTATGCTGGAAGATAGTGGTACACGGATTTTACTGGCGCATAGTGAAATTAGTGAGCATATACAATACTCCGGAAACATTATTCATTTTGATGATGCTTTGATTTATAGTGAGGATGGAAGTAATTTGGAAAATATCAACAATCCAAATGATATGGCGTATGTCATCTATACCTCTGGTACTACGGGAATTCCCAAAGGGGTAATGATTGAACATAAAAATGTTGTTAGACTGATGTTCAACAGCGAAATGCAATTTGATTTCAATGAAAGTGATGTATGGAGCATGTTTCATTCATACTGTTTTGACTTTTCAGTATGGGAAATGTATGGTGCACTTCTGTATGGTGGAAAGCTTGTAATTGTACCAAAACATGTGGCAAAGGACACAGGTGAATATGTAAAGCTTCTGAAAAATACAGGCGTTACGATTCTTAACCAGACCCCTACTGCATTTTATAATCTTTCAAATGAAGAAGAAAAAAGTACGGAAAGTAATCTAAAGGTTAGATATGTAATTTTTGGTGGGGAAGCATTGAAGCCTATACTGTTAAAGTCATGGAATAAGAAATATCCATATTGTAAATTAATTAACATGTATGGAATCACTGAAACAACTGTTCATGTGACTTATAAACAAATAACAAGTACTGAAATAGAAAGCAATATTAGCAATATAGGTAAACCAATACCAACGATGACAACATATGTATTGGGATGTAATATGGAACTTCTTCCAATAGGTGCAGCCGGTGAACTTTATGTTGGAGGAGCAGGACTTGGAAGGGGGTACTTAAATAGATTAGAATTAACAAAAGAAAAATTTTTAAACCACCCCATTACAGGCGAACGTTTATACAAATCTGGAGATTTAGCTAGGCTTTTGCCTAATGGGGAAATGGAGTATTTAGGTAGGATTGATCACCAGGTAAAAATCAGAGGACATAGAATTGAACTTGGGGAAATTGAAAATCAACTTTTAAAAATTGATGTCATTAAGGAAATTATTGTTTTAGCAAAGGAAGACAATGATCAGAATGTTTTCTTATGTGCGTATTATGTTTCATTATGTGAATTGACAGTAGTCGAAATCAAAGAAAAACTAAAACGTGTACTCCCTGAATATATGGTTCCTGCTTATTTCATTCGATTAGATTACATACCTATGACATCAAATGGAAAAGTAAATAGAAATAAATTGCCAGAAATAGGAGGGAATATAAATACAGGACTAGAAAGAGTTTTACCACGGAATGAAACAGAAAATAAGCTTGCACATTTATGGAAAGAAGTACTTGGGATTAATGTAATAAGTGTTACCGATAGTTTTTTTGACTTAGGTGGCGATTCAATAAAGGTTATAAATCTTGTAAATAGGATGAATGAACTTATTCAAATCAATGTTAGAATTCAAGATATTTATATGAATCAGAGTATAAAAGAATTGGTTACCTTAATTGAAAAAAATGCAAAAAATATAAGTGATATGAGCAGTACATTACTTTATTGATAAATTAATAAAAAAAATTAAGATGAAGGGAAATAAAACAAGTGAATAAAAAAAATGAAGAAAGCAAACAAGAAAATGGGAAAAAGGTAATGTGGTATGACGCCAGAAATTTGAAGAACAAAGAGCAGATACTACCACTACTTTACAGCCTACGTTTTGAATATCTAGTAGTTAAGGTGGAGGAATTAGATAAAATTAAACCTCCACACAAAATTAAATTAGTAGTTGAAGTGAAAGATGCAGCTGCAATTGAAAAGCTTACGAAAGAAGTGATTGTATTATCAGCCAATCCAGAATTGCTTCAAAAGGCTATGGAAAAAGGACTTGGTACAGCATTACATAAAAGAGTAGAAAACCAGGAAGATATGGAATTGGCATGGCAGATGGGAAATAACTTTGATTATGTTATTGTTGAACTTATTGATGATACAAATATACCTCTTGAATTAATCATTGCTAGATTACAAAACAGAAAAACGATATTGATGAAAATTGTTGAAAATGTACAAGATGCTGAAATTGCGTATGGCGTAATGGAGGCAGGAAGTGATGGTGTCGTATTGAAGACTGAAGATGTAAATGAAATTGTAAAAGCGGATAAGTTCATGTTGAAAAATGAACTTGGAAAGATTGATCTTTGTAAAGCGGTAGTAGTTGATGTACAACATATAGGTATGGGATATAGATCCTGTATAGACACTACAACTTTAATGAAGCAAAATGAAGGAATGCTAATTGGATCAACATCAAATGGAGGATTGCTTGTAAGTTCTGAAACCCATTTTCTCCCTTATATGGAGTTAAGGCCATTTAGAGTAAATGCAGGAGCAGTACATTCTTATGTGTGGGCACCTGAATTGATGACGGCGTATCTTACAGAGTTAAAGGGTGGAAGTAAACTCTTATGTGTAGATACATATGGAAATACAAGAGAAGTTAGTGTAGGACGAGTGAAAACAGAAATAAGACCACTGTTGAAAATTGAAGCAGAAGCGAAAGGTATAAGAATCAACGCTATTGTTCAAGATGACTGGCACATAAGAATATTAGGTGGAAGTGGAGAACCAAGAAACGCATCTACAATTAAACCAGGAGATGAGCTTTTGGCATATGTATGTGCTGGAGGAAGGCATGTGGGCGTGAAAATTGATGAAAACCTTGAAGAAAAATAAACAACAAATTTGTTTGTAAAGGGAGCTGTATAACTATGTATGGGAAAGCAATTAGATTATCTAGGTTAATGCATTTAGAATCAAATAAAATTTGTATTGTACCAATTGATCATGGAACGACGTTAGGACCAATAGAGGGCATCAAGGATTATTTAACGACTGTTTGGAAATTGATAAGTGGTGGCGTTGATGCAATTGTAGTTCAAAAAGGGATTCTTCGTGAGATATCACGTTATCCTGAATTGACATCAAAAGGCCGATTTATTATGCATTTGTCTGTTTCGACATCCTTAAGTCCTGATCCAAATCATAAGGTGCTCGTTAGTAGTGTTAAAGAAGCAATGATATTAGGGGCTGATGGCGTTTCAGTACATATAAACTTAGGGACCTCAAGTGAAAAAGAGATGATAAAGGACTTGGGTATTGTATCCAGAGAATGTATGGCGTGGGGAATGCCTCTAATGGCAATGATGTACTGTAAAAAGAGTGGAAAAAATGCGGATGAAATAGCTCATGCAGCTCGTTTAGCCGAAGAACTTGGCGCAGATATTGTGAAAGTTGATTATCCCGGTTCAATAGAGGATTTTAAAAAAATAATTGCAGGTGTAAGAATACCTGTTGTTATAGCAGGAGGAGAATATTTAAACAATCAAGAAGAGTTATTAAATATTATTGATAGTGTAATTTTAGCAGGGGCATCAGGAGTAGCTATTGGAAGAAATGTTTTCCAGCATTGTATGCCGGAAGTAATTACAAATGTCATTACAAGATTAGTACATGGTGAAGTGAATCTTCACAATAGCCTAAGTATGATAGAAATAAGTAGTAATATGGCACAAGATTTTTCAACATTAGTTAAATCTAGTTGATGAATTTTCAACAATAGAATTTTTGATTTGTTTAAGGAGATATAATAATGGAAATGGAAGATACAATAAAGGATATAAGGGATAGTATATATTATCCTGTTGATGATGTATTAATGGTAGCTGGTGATGGTGTTCATATTTATGATTCTCAAGGTAAAGACTATATTGATTGTGCATCAGCTACCTTCAATCTTTCTTTAGGATATACGAATAAGGAAGTAATTGAAGCGGTTAAAGAACAGTCAGACAAACTGATCCATACTACATCTTCCTATCAAACGTCACCCATTAACAGTATGGTAGATCAGTTGGTGAATTTATCACCTAAAAATCTAACAAAAGTACATGCAAAAGTTTGTGGAGGCTCGGTTGCTAATGAAGGAGCCATAAAAATGGCGCAATATTATACCGGAAAGCGAGATGTCATAAGCTTATTCAGAAGTCATTTGGGGCAAACATATATGATGATGGGGCTTTCGGGGAATTCTTTCAGAAAGGAACCATTCCCATCACCAGCTTCTTCGATGGGCATGCAAGTACCTGATCCATATTGTTATAGATGTTTCTACAAACAGAAACCGGAGACCTGCAATATGCTCTGTGTAGAAAGAATAAACGATTTTATTGAATATGGCAGCAGTGGACAAGTCGCATGTATGATGGTAGAGCCTATTTCAGGTAATGGAGGCAATATAGTGCCGCCTAAGAGATACTTTAAAGAATTAAAAAAACTATGTGATGAACAGGGAATGGCATTAATACTAGATGAAATACAGACAGGCTTTGGACGTACAGGAAAAATGTTTGCTGCGGAGTACTTTGATGTTGAACCGCATATAATGACAGTAGCAAAAGGTTTAGGAGGAACAGGGTTTCAAGTCGCAGCTATATTAGCGGAAGAGAAGTTTTCTGGAATGGATTTACATCATCACTCCTTTACATATGGAGCCAATGTACTAGCGGCTGCAGCGGCTAGCAAGACCTTGGAAATTATATCTCGCAATGGGTTTTTGGAAAATGTAGAAACAGTCGGGAATTATATTATGGAAAGATTATACAAAATGCAGGAAAAATACACTTTCATGGGTGATGTACGTGGAGTTGGACTGATGATTGGAATCGAAGTCGTAGATGCTAATAAAAATCCAGATGTTAAACGAACAAATATCATTGCGAAACAAGCCATGAAGAACGGTTTAATTCTTCGAACTTCAAGATATGGGTATGGAAATGTTTTCAAGGTGCGTCCACCATTAATTTTAACATTAAGCGAAGCGGAGGCACTTTGTGATCGATTGGAAAAGACTTTGGAGGAGATTAAATGAAAGAATATATTATTGATTTAGCAAATCATGTTTATGAAAAAGTATCTAATACAACTGGCGTACTAAAGAATCGTCAAGTACATGGCTATTCAATAGGAGGCGATGCCCAGTTCAATATTGATAAGGTGGCAGAAGATTCAGTTTTAGAATTTGTAAAAGAAAAAGGTCAACCAATGGCTGTGTATACAGAAGACGAGGGGTTAATTATATTTGGTAAAGATCCTGAATATATACTCATTGTAGATCCAATAGATGGAACAAGACCTATGGCAGCAGGGTTAGAAATGGCATGCGTATCCATTGCAGTTTCTAAATATTTCAAACATGCCAAAATAAAGGATGTTCAATATGCATTGGTTATGGAATTAAAAACAGGTGCATTTATATATGGAGATGTTTTATCAGATAAATTGATCTTTCAAGGGTATTCAGTTGATTTACCAAACCTAAGTAAGACGACTGAACTGGATAATATGTTTTGGACAATTGAGTTTAACGGACATCCTGCTAATTTAATGTTAGCGTCCTATGGTCATCTTATTGATAAATCAGCAAATAACGGTGGAGTATTTATTTTTAATAGTGCTACATATTCAATATCTAGAATTATTACAGGGCAATTGGATGCTTATGTAGATATAGGAAATCGCATATTAAAGGATCACCCAAGTTTGCTAGAACAATTTCAAAGTGTTGGAAATGGAAAAGTACTCCACTTATTTCCATATGATATTGCAGCTATTGTATTTTTAGCAAAAAAAGCAGGCGTCGTGATTACAGATGCATATGGGAATTCATTGGATGAAACGCTTTTAATGGATTTGAGCTATATGAACCAACAATCCTGTATTGCCGCATCAAATGAAGAACTGCATAAAAAATTACTGGATAATATTATATGGATGCATAAATAAGACATTTATATATGGGACTATATCAAATGACCCGGTCACAGATTGTGATCGGGTCATTTATTAAACAATTCGCCTACTAAGATTGCAATCCAAATCAAGAAAAACACTTCCAGTTTACAACTTATGCTTAAACTCCGTAGCTGTCACACCGTAAAATTCCTTAAACAGCTTAGTAAAATAATGAGAATCTGCATATCCAAGAGATAATGCCAAATCTTTTAGGACAACATCATCTCTTTCTTGAAGGATTTGCACTGCTAACATCATTCTTTTTTTATTTACATAGCTGTTAAAGCTCTCTCCTGTGTATTTTTTAATGAGCTGGCCTAAGTAGATTTGATTTATATAAAACATTTGACTTAGTGATTTTATTGAAATTTGCGTAGTGAAGTTCGTATCAATATATTTTATAACCTTTTCAATAACTAATAGATCTTTATTTTTATCTGTTAACAGATCATATGCAGCTAACGGGTCTGTTTTTATGTCAGACATTTTAGCTTTTATTATTTGAGATTTAATAAACCTTTCTTTCGCTTTTTCAAGGCATAAATGCAACTCAGAACTGTCAATAGGCTTTAACAGATAATCTACAACCTCAAGTAGTAAAGCTTTTTTCATATATTTAAAGTCATCATAACCACTGATAATAATAAACTGGATATCAGGGTTTTCCTTTTTTATTTCGTGAATAGAGAAAAATCCATCCTGCTTTGGCATTTTTATATCCGTAATAATAATATCAGGCGTATTTTTATTGAAAAACTCAACAGTTTCAAGTCCGTTGGAAGCTTCACCTATACATTTCATATCCAGTTGCTGCCAATTAATTCGCTTGATTAGACTCTGTCTAATTATTGCGTTATCATCAGCGATCAAAACTTTTAACATATGAATCACCACCTTTCTTCAAGCATTTATTGATGGGTATGGATATCGTTATTTTTGTGCCACCCAGCTTACTTTTATTTATTTTCAAGGCGTTAATCAGCTTGAAATGCAGGCAAAGTCTTGCATTTACATTACGTAGTCCGATGTGCTCATTTCTATCAATAAAATATGCAAAATTTTGATAGTCTTTTATGAGGCTCTCATTTATGTTAGACAGTGTTTCGTAGTCAAGACCTTTTCCATTATCCTCAAAAACAATATTTAAATCTACATCGTTTATAAATATCTTAATAAGCAAATATTTGTTAGGCGTTTCAGAAAATGCATGTTTAAAGCAGTTTTCAAGTATAGGCTGGAAGGTGCTTTTTAGCATAGCAATATCTAGCAGTTCATCATCTATTTCATAATCGATTTTTAAAGTATCATTAACCATAATATTTTGCATATTTAGATAATTGCGGGATTGCTTTATTTCTTCTCTTAGGCTTACAACATCAGGCAATTTAAGATCATATCTGAACAAATAGCCCAAGTTTTGTATTAATTCGGATGTTTTGTCTGCATTTTCAAGTATTGCCTGTCCACTGATTAATTCAAGTGCATTAAAGAGGAAATGAGGATTAATTTTTTGCTGAAGGAGCCTTAATTCGGCTTCGGTTTTCAATAAATTGCTCTTTTGATTTTTATCAAGCAAATCATTGATTTCGTCAATCATTTCATAATAATTTTCGAAAAGGGTGTTAATCTCACCAAAGGATATAAGTTCTCTGTTTTTATATGTAAATTGACCTCTTTTATTTGTCTCTATAAATTCAATAAGCAAATTAATAGGATGTGAAAACTTTTTAGCAGTATTAGAGGCATAAAAATAGCTTATAAGGAGAACGATTAAGCAAATTGGCAGGAGCATGATGGAAAAAAGATTAATTGAATTATACTCGCTGTTTAAGTTGCCATATACCACGCAAGATATTCCGTACTGCGCTGATGTAGCGTGTTTTGACAGTAGAAATTTCTCGCTTACAACATTGGAAAACATTATATTACCATTGCTATCCAAAAGTTTAAAGCTCAAATCGCTTTGAAAAACGTCTCCGATATATTCATATAGTAGCGCTGAAGGTGCCTCATCACTGAGATATCCGATTATTTCAGTTCGTGTAAAATTGTAGTAGGGTACATAGAAATAAAAAGTACTATTATTTTTCATATATACCATTGCTTGTATTTCTTTATTGTTATTAACTAGATCAGAATAAAGATGAGGGAAATTATAATCAGGATAGATTTGTTTTTCAAGGTTAAAAATCCTTATATTTTCTGGCAAATTGTAAAGTGTGGCAAACTCGGGTGTTTTTTTAATATCTGAATTTGGGTTCTGCCCGGTGTATACCAAAATATTTCTTATACTTTGCATTTGATTATATTTTTCAGTGTCTGTATATATTTTATCAAAGAATTCTTCTAAATGCTTTTGTAGAGAGATACTATCATTCTGGATATTTTTTTCAACCCTTATTTTGGCAGAAAAGAATAAAACTGAAATAAATAAAAAATAGATCATAATAATTATTATGATAACCTGCTGAATTTGGCGGCTAAATAAATATTGCTGAATTGATTTGTGTTTGATAAGATCACCTCACACATTGTTTGAAATATGTAGCGTTTTTAAAACGTCACAACAGGCAGTTTTGAAATTACCTATGTTTGTATAAGTTTAGCACAAAATTGGGTTAGTAACAATTCGGATTTTAATAAACTCTTTGACAAGGGGATGAAAAGTAAGTAAAATTATCATACGTAG
This sequence comes from Firmicutes bacterium HGW-Firmicutes-7, assembly GCA_002841375.1. Taxonomy (GTDB): domain Bacteria; phylum Bacillota; class Clostridia; order Lachnospirales; family Vallitaleaceae; genus HGW-1. Next base: position 64,930 of record PGZO01000020.1, read on the forward strand.
GAGGGATGTTTATGAAGAAGTTTATACTCTACTTTATTGTAATTACTATAACGCTTTTGCCTGGATGCCAGAAGAGCGAAGAAAAAAGTGTGGTGCAACTTGAGCTTATGACGCATGGATTTCAAGAAACAAGATATTCTAGTATTTTTCAGGCAATTGAAAAATTTAACAAGGAACATCCAGAAAGACAGTATATTCTAAATGTCGAAACGTATGTATCTTCACAGTACAGTTGGAAAGAATATCAGAAGATTTATGAAGAAAAGAACAAAAACAATGAGGTAGATATTTTTATTACTGCTAGTGAATATGTGGCATATTTGGCGGACAATAATCTTATTGAAAATATTGATGGTATTGTAAATACGCCTACCTTTAAAGAACAGTACTTTGCACCTCTTTGGAACTGTATTACTTACAAGGATCAGTACTGGGGCGTTCTTGTGGAAACTGGTGCCCATTTTGCATTTATAAATAAAAATAGCCTTAGAGGTTTCGGCTATACAGACGAACAAATCGAAGTCTTACCCCAGAAGGTTATTGAAAGCAAATTTACATTATATGATTTGGAAAGATTATCACAGCAAAGCATTAAAGCTGGTATTACTAAATATGGAATTGCGCATAGACCGAATTCAGGAATTTTTTATTATCTAATGGCTAAACAGTTTGAGGCTGTGGATTTTATTGACAATAAAATAATAGCAAAGGATGACAACTTTATTGAAATGGCGAATTACTTTAAAAATAACAGCACCTATTTCCCATATTGGAAAGAATTCAATGAAAATTGTGCCAATAAGGAGGTAGCGGTTATTTTAAATGGCTGTTGGTATCCGTATGACTTATCAATGGATCATTTGATCAGTACGGATGACTTTTGGGATACATATATTCCTGTGTTAATTCCTGCAAAAACAGTAAAGGACAGACCATCAACTATTTCAAATACGATTATGGCAACAGTTTCAAGTAGCAGTAAGCATAAAGCTGATGTTGAAGAAATATTAAGAATGGCGTATTCAAATTGGAATGACAATGCTATTCATTCAGCATATACTTACCACATGCCAGTAGCAAAAGATGCGTATAATAACGAGATTTTTGGTCAAAATAAACATCTTAAAAATATGATGTATGCGATGGACTATACAACCTTTGTTCCACATACAGCGAATAATATGGAAGTCATTGACAATATATTCAGCGTAGTTACTAGCGTTGAAACAGGAGATAAATCTGCTGAGGAAGCAACTGAATTATTTCTGAAAAGTTTGGAGTAGTTTGAATTTTTAAAACTTTTTCCACCTGACATATAAACTTTTTCCATTTAACAGCGTTCATCTTTTTGATAAAATATCCTAAGTCAGTATAATTGGCTAAAAATATTTTAGAGGAAGTGTGAAAAAATGAGATTGAAAAAACGGTTTAAAAAGTTTACTTCACTGCTGATGGCATTGCTGTTGCTGGTTGCCCTATTTCCTGTATCTGTTGCAGCAGATGATTCGGATCAGTTTAAAAACGGACCTTATCTATTAGCACCAAAAACAACAAGTATGGTTGTGGCATGGGAAAGTACTAAAAATGTTGAGGCAACTTTATCTTATGGCTCAGAAGAAGGAAAGCTGTCAAATGTGGTGACGGTTCTTCGGGATGAAAGCGCACCAGACCTCCAAGGTTCAAAGATAAACTTCTATCATTACAAGATGGAAAATCTTTCTCCTGGTACAAAATATTATTACAAGGTTCAATTAGCAGGAGGTGACGTTTGCTCTGCAAGCTTTACAACCTTACAAGAAAATCCTGATAAAATAACGATTCTTACATTATCAGATAGTCACATATTTGCAACAAGAGATGAATTTAATGAAGCAGTTAATACCAAGAAACCCGATTTTATAATACACTGCGGTGACATGGTTGAAGGAACAGGTTTTCAGGTAGAGCAATTCGGCTTTTGGTTCAATTCAAAATTCGGAGACAGTGACTTTATACATAATTATCCTGTAGTGTATTCTGCCGGCAACCATGATCAGGGCGGTGAGTACTTTAATACTTATGTTTATAATATTCAGGACAAAGAGTATGGTGCAAAGGTTCTTGGCAATAGCTCTTTCAACTACGGAAATATCCATGTTTCCCTTATGAATAGTAATCCATGGGGCTTGTATCAGATGAATACAGAATCCACAGGAGGTATAGCGGATGCTAAGACACTTAAAACTGTTGAGGATTCTAAAGCCTGGCTTGCAGAAGATTTAGCTAGTAAAGAAGCAAAAAATGCAGCATTTAGAATTTTAACAATGCATCATCCAAAGTCCGATGCGTATACCAATAAGCATATTGCTGCCATTGCTGAAGCTGGTAATGTCAACTTAATGCTTGCAGGCCATAAACATTCAAACTTGGTAGATGTTTCGGATAATCCTGCTGTCGGTGCTGGAACAGTTTATATGACTCTTCAAGATGCGAGGACAAACAGTAAGAAAGGTGATTATTATTTCATTACAGTAAATGAAGACGTTATGAAGATTGAAAACTATGGACGTGATGGTGCTGCTCCTGTGCTAAGCAAGGTTGCTAATACAACTTTGATAGGAAGCAAAGTGCAAAATTTGGAATATTCAGAGGTTTCTATTACGCCGGATAGTATTTTGTGCAACGGGGAAATTACCATTTCAGCAAAAGTCACAAATTCTGGTAAGGGTATAGCAGCAGCTGTTATTCCTGTAATTGACAACGGCACAGCAAAGTATGTCTATTTATTTAATGGCAAAAAGAAAATTATGGAACCTGGGTCAAGTGAAATCCTTACAGGAGTAATTAAGCTTAGTTCTATTGGATCTCATGAAATAAACGTTGCAGGAGTACAAAAAACAATACCAGTATCTTTCAGACCTGCATCCTTTGTTTATGGAAATGTTCTCACGAAGCTTGGTGACAAGGAAATTAGTGATATAAACAGCAACAAACTCAATATTAAGGTAAATGTTTCTAATGTAGGTAATGAATCTGGAACTGCAATTGCAGCATTTAAAATTGATGGAAAAACAATTGAAACAAAACAATATACACTTAATGAAAGTGAAGTAAAAACTGCTGAATTTACCTATATCTTTAATAAGGCAGGAAGTTATCAAGTAACAATAGGTGATGCTCAACCCCAGACAGTTTATATTGAAGGTTCAATTCAGGGTATGCCGATGGTAAAAGATAAATCCGGTTCAGGTAATAACGGATATATTCATGGGGCACCAGAATTTGGAACAGATGATCAAGGTCATCAGACACTAATTCTTGACGGTAAGAGGGATTATATTGAAATTCCTGATTTGCCAGATAAAAATGATGAATATAAAAACTATTTTGTTGATAATGCAGCAACTGGAATGGTATGGGCAAATCTTCCAAGCAAAGGCACCACAAAAGGTGGTGTGAGTGAGCTGGTTGAAGGCTATGATGATCAAGGTGCTGTACCGGATCACAATGCGCTCATGATGAAAGGCGTTGGGCTCGGTTGGGGAACGCCATATTTATTTAGAATTGCAGTAAGAGAAACAGGCAAAGTAACGTATGGTGTGTGCTTCCATGATGATAACGGAGAATTCAGTTGGAATGATGGAAGTGATGAAGATGCAGGAATAAAGAAGGATACCTGGGTACAGTACACAAGTGCATTTGATTTTGAAACAGGTGGGGATTCATACCAAAATGAGGTACACAGTGCACATGTTGACAAGCCTGTATTTGGAGGAGCGCCAGTTAAAAACTGGGAAGGCACATCGATGTATATAGGACTAGGCTTCAAAAATACTTTTTTGAAAGACCGTAATAGAGGAATGTATTATACAATGCTTCCTGGTGCAGTTTCGCAAGTACGTTTTTATACATCGAAGATTTCACAGGAAGAAAATGATGCAGTAAGAAATACGCCTAATCAAGCAAGGGCTTCTGCGGATTCACTTAAGATATGGCTTGATTTTGAAAATAAAAATATAGTAAATACAGGAACACATACAACAGAATGGGTTTTGGCATCGGAGGCACCGGGTTCTCTTTCATACGATGCAGAAATTGGAGGAAATGCTTCAATTAAAGCAAAGCTACAAACATCGGATGATAAAGTGAAAGTACTTTCAGAAAAAGAATTTGAACTTGCAAATGGCGAAAATAGTATTGCAGTTTCAGATATGGAAAAGGGTAAATATGTAAGAATTATTTCAACCTTTACTTCTGACTTAAACACTAAAGAAAGCAGTATTCCAATACTTAATGAGTATGTATTGAACGCAGGTGCTACAAAAACTTGGAATACAATTGTGGATTGGAACAACGGTACATTTGAAAATGCAGCAGGTCATCAGTCCGGTGACGCTTACAGAAATCATGCAAAGGATTTTGATGATTATTCAGGTGCAGCCAGTGAACCTGATAGTGGAAATTCCAATTATACTTATAAAGATGCAAAAAATCACTGGGCTAAGAATGCCATAAGCTTCGTCAGCGAAAAGGGTTTATTTGCAGGTACATCAGCAGACAAATTTTCTCCTGATATTCCAATGACCAGAGCAATGTTTGTTACAGTTTTGGGTCGTCACGCACAGGCAAGTACCAAAGCTTCATCAAATAATTTCTCGGACGTTTCTCAGGATAGCTACTATGGCCAATACGTAAGCTGGGCGGTAGAAAAAGAAATCATTAACGGATTTGATGGACAGTTTAATCCAAATGATCCAATTACTCGTGAACAAATACTTGTTATAATTCAAAGATATCTTAAAAGCAATAATCAAAGCTTAGAAGGTGGAAAAACCCAAGATAAGTTTGCCGACCAGGATGTAATATCTTCCTATGCTGTTGATGCAGTAAATGAGCTACACAGCAGTGGAATTATTAAAGGAAAAGAAAATAATAACCTTGACCCACTCGGTTTTGCAACAAGAGCAGAAGTTGCTACAATAATTTTGCGATTTGTTGATGCTTTGGATGGAAAGTAATTAAATAAAGTTGCTGTCTCAGATGTTTAGTCTGAGGCAGCTTTTTTTTATTTGCTGCCCTTCGTTTAAAGCGAAAAGTTGGCACACACACGGTAGAATGTCCCCGCTGTCACCGGGAATTGTCAGTTAGAATATGGTTTTAAAAGGGTAGTTGATTTGATTTTATTGTCTTTGTCATTATCACAAGTACATTATATAGAAAATGAAGCAATAAAGTAATGATACTATTCACTACCATTATAAGTAAAGAGAGAATTGCTCTTCACAACTGTCGAATATTGTGTTACCATTGAAGCAATTGGTAACATATGTAAAATATGAGATGAGATGATTAATGTGGGTAGAGCGTTGACACTAAGTAGCGAGGGATTACTGAGTCAGCCAAGGGGTAATAATTGGGTATTAAATAATATTCATCTTTGTGTACCCTTTTTAAAAGAATCTGGCGTAAGGCTAATCAAAAAAGGGTTTAAATATGTGATTAGTTATGACGGTTCTATTCAAATGCATATTTATAACTATCTAAAAAACAATGTAATTATTTTTTTTTATTGTTTTAAATATTTCTCCAATAATCAAATCGACATTAAAACATATGGTAATAAAAGTTATATGAATTCTTTCCATCCTAAAGCTATCTCTTTGACTGTGGAGTTAATGTGTAATATTAGATATTCCAATATGTCAAGAAGTGCACTAGTCTCAGGTTTGGAGAGAATTTTTTATAGAGTAAAACAAGTAAAAGTATGTGTTATGGGAAGAAAAAAATACCTTTGTATATTTTATGGTTCTTTTAAACTATTATTACAACGTTAGTTGGGATTTTAATAATAAAAAACAAGTTATTTTATTGTTGGGAGGTATATATGAAAATAACTAAGAAAAAAGTATCATTGCCATGGTTTACAAAAGTTGAACTGAAAAAAGATATGGAAACCTTCAATATCTCGCAAGATGAATTGCTAAACAATGTTTTTTTGAACCTACATAGCCAATCCGACAAAATAATTACTGGAAAACTTGGAGAAAGCCTTCTTTTTAATATGAGGGAAACCAATGATATCATATTAAAAGCTTTACTGAAGAAAAAGTTAAATGAATCAGAGTCTGGGATACTAAGAAATATTTTTATTTCATATTCCATGAAGCCCCAGTATCAGCGTGAAAAGATAGTATTTTTAGATATATTTACAACAATTGAAAAAGCAATACAATTATCTGAAAAAATCGTTATACAAATCAATGGTGCTGGAAGAAAGGTAAGCCCATATTTTATTGCAAGAAATGAAGAGGAGGAACACAATTATCTATTTTGCTATTGTGAAAAGAACAAGGAATATAGAGCATATAGAGTCGCTAATATTAAGAAAATAAAGTATATTAATGTGCTTAGTGAAAAAGTTGATGAAATTGATATAATCTATAAAAAGCAATAGAGGAGAATTTTGATCCATTTTTGTCTTACGGAAAGAGGGTAAAGGTAAGGTTCTCTGGTAATTGGGAAAGTATCTATAAATGATACACTAAGAATGTACAAAAGTGATCATTTAAGAATGTAGAACTGGTAATAACAAGATGATATAATTATCTCTTAAATCAGGAGGTAATT